>JARVJU010000010.1 GCA_029775965.1 Nitrososphaeria archaeon
GCTGTATAAACGTAATGTGATGGATAGTCTGGATATTCTGTCCTCAACTCCTTGTATATTGCTTCATGAAGTCTCTTACGGGAAGTTATGTTCAGATGCATTGCTTTCTCCAAGCATTCTTTAACCATCTTACAATAGTTTTTGAAAAGTTCATCCAGTATAGCTAGATTTTCTGCTTGTGGTTCAAGCTTAAATCTGCATGTCTCATTCAACAATAAGCTTTTTGACAACTTCAACCACCTTCTCGTATCTTTGGCTTCTCAAACCATAGAGCTTTCCTGCAAAGCTTGGGAGTAATGCAATCAAATCCTCAACATGCTCTTGATAGATATCTTTCGGCTCTTCACAATTGACGACTTCAGTTCTAACATTATGGGAGGCGAAGTAACGCTCTAAATACTTGAAACAGAACATTGTTAGTCTATCTTTAAATCCGATAACAATAACTCCAATTTCTTTCCTCTCGACTATATCGAAGAGTTTACAGAGATTTCCTGTTTTCATTAAGACCACTTGCTACGTCCTCTAAGGTTGCAGTGACTTAGCCTTTTGATTTTGCATAATCAAGTAAACTTTGCTTCTGCCTCTCTAAATCCCCTTTCTGTTTCTGATCATGGGAAGAGACTCTAGCATATATTACGACTTGACTTATTACGACTTTATGACTTATTACGACTTCTTTTACCCCGAGAAGACGTTTTATTTCACTTTCAGTTACTCTCCTCCTACCACCAAGCATCCTAACACACCTAATTAATCCTCTCTTATCCCAAATTTGAAGCCGTCTAACGCTAACACCAAGAATTCTACTGGCTTCCTTCATTGTATAATGCTTCTCCACACTCATTAAAATAAATATCAATGAACGTCTATAACAATCTATCTATTTTGGAGCTGCTGTCCAACCCAATTCTCCCTACCCAAATAAAAATCTGTTTAATGAAATCAGGCCTTCTCTATAAAGATTAGTTGCCTGATAGTTAAGATTATCTATAACCTCCTTTAACTTTTGTGTGTACAATGCTATTGCATGTTGATATGTGCTAATGATGGAATGATACCAATGAAGCTTGTAATAACAGAGAAAGAAAGAATGGCATTCAATATAGCAAGAGCCTTGGGCAAGTATGCGAGGAAAAGAATTGGTCTTATTTATTTTTATCAAGTAGGAGAATTCTCAATCCTGCCTCTAAAAGGACACATAACAAACTACATCACCAGAAAGGATATCAGCTACTGGACATACAGCTCTGTAGATAAGATCCTTCATGACCCCTTCAGCATAGTTAAGGTGATGTCTGCAAAGGGGTATTATTCTGCAATAAGGACTCTAGCTGAGAAGAGTGAGGAAATAATAATAGCAACAGACCCGGACGAAGAGGGAGAGAACATAGGTCTGGAAATAATAGAAATACTGGAAGGCTTGCATAAGCCGATTAAAAGACTTTGGCTAACTACAACAATTCAGTCGGACATCATCAAGGCCTTTTCAAATCTAAGGTCATTCAACAAGAATCTTGCGTTGTCCGTTGAAGCAAGAAGGAAGATAGATTCAATAACAGGCTTTGCGGGGACAAGGGAACTTACACTGAGACTGAAGGTTGGGAAAAACGTAATGAGTTTTGGCAGAGTACAGACATCTACACTTTGGATCATAGTGCAAAGGGAAAGAGAGATTAACTCATTTGTGTCTAAGCCATACTGGGAAATTATAGCTGATGTCGAAGGCACCAAGTTTACTCATGTTTCTTCCCCCTTCTTTGATAAAGAAAAGGCTGAGCAGATTTTTAGTAAAGCGAAAGGCAGTAAGGTAATGAGCTGCTCAAATATTACAAAAAATGTTGAGGAGATAAGGCCGCCCAGACCTTTAAACACAGCAGATATGCTGAAGGTAGCTACTGGCCTGATGCATATTTCACCAAGCAGAGTCATGTCCCTAGCTGAGAAGCTCTATCTGTATGGCAGGATAACATACCCTAGAGTTGAAAATCAGACTTACACTTCGAGTTTTAATCACAGAGCAAACTTGGGAAGACTTCAGGCTACTTCACTGGCTGATTATGTAAAATCTTTGATGGCAAGAGATATCTTGCAGCCAAGCAAAGGCAGATATCATGAAGACCATGAGCCTATAACACCTATAGCGCCAATAACAGAAGTGAATGATCTTCATCTTCGCAGGTTATATGAAATAATTCTTCGCCACTATCTTTCTATTTTTGGCCCTCCAGCCAAGTTGCTTAACACAAAGGTGGAAGGCGTCATCAACGAAGAACTTTTTACAGCAGAAGGTAAAGAAGTTTTAGAGCCCGGATTCTACAAAGTATATTACTATTCAGTAAGAGAGAAGAAACTGTCGAGGGAATTCAGAAAGAATATGGATTATTCTGTAAATAGCATAGATATTGTGGAAAAGAAAACAGAACCTCCTCCGAGATTTACACTGCAATCTTTGCTAGCAGAAATGGAGAAGCTAGGGATAGGGACAAAGAGTACCAGACCGCAAATGATAGACATACTAAGACGAAGGAAATACATAGATGTAAAGGGTATGATTGTTTATCCTACAGTAACAGGGTTGAAGCTGATCGAGTATATAGGGGATAGATGGATGGATTATATATCACCAGAATTTACAGCAAGAGTTGAAGAGGAGATGCGCAAGATTTCAGAAGGAAAAAAAGACTGGATGGAGCTGGTTGAAGATGAGCGGAAAAATTTCTCCAATGCCATACAGAGGATAAGGCAGAATACTGACTAAAATTGATGTGCTTTATCAGAGCGTTATGCAGATTCTCTATAGACGAGCAGAGATTAATACTTTTACAGTAGAGTAAAGTATTAACTGATCATCTTACTGAATTTTACAAACAGAGGTTTACAAGATAAACGAGAGATCTACAAAAGGTCTAATAGCTCTTTATTCCAGCTCTTCTATTTGATCTAAAAGATAATTAATTCTTGATGTATGTTTTTAGCAGACTTGTAATTATAGACGAACAAATTGAAACCTCTATTTGGTGTAAACATAAACCCTGACTCCAAGCATATAGATGACTCTTTTGCTATTGCAAAGCTGGCTGATTTGTATGGCTTGGACATGATAGGCATGCAGGATCATCCGTACAATCCAAACTTCCTTGACACATGGACCTTTCTTACCGCTCTAGCTATGTCAACCAAGATGGTTCATCTTATGATAAACGTTGCAGACTTGCCACTGAGACCCCCTGCTATGCTTGCGAAGGCAGTTGCTTCACTTGACCTGATCACAAAAGGAAGGATAGAATTAGGAATGGGAGCAGGAGCTTTCTGGGACGGTATAGAATCACTTGGAGGTATAAGGAGAGAGCCTAAAGAGGCAGTAGATGCGTTTGAAGAAGCATTGAAAATTATAAAGTTGCTTCTTAATACTGAAAGTAGTCAGCAACAGGTTAGTTTTACTGGTAGATACTACAGCTTGAAAAATGCTCAATTTGGGCCAAAACCCTATCATGCTATCAGAATCTGGGTTGGTGGATACGGAGCAAGGATGCTAAAGCTGACAGGTCAGCTTGCTGACGGATGGACAATATCCCTTCCTTATCTACCTGCGGAAAACATACCAAGCAAGAAGATGATAATAGAGCAATCAGCGAAGGAGGCTAAAAGAGAGCCTTCATCAATTATTGTCAATTATAACTTTGGTGGGCTTATAGTTAACGATAACTATAAGCATGCAACCTCTAGCACAAACGTAATAATTGCTACTGTGAATGAATGGGTAGATATTCTTCAATACTTCTACAGGCTTGGTATAAACTCATTCAATTTCTGGCCCGCTGGAAAAGATAAGATAGCCCAGTCTGAGTTGTTTGCTAAAGAAGTGGTTCCAAGGGCAAAGAGGTCTTTTGCTTCTGTTGCATAATTAATATGATCTAAATTGATATAATCTATCTTCTAAGGGCGCCCCCAATTAAGCCACCGATAGAAGATATTATTGCTCCGCCAAGAGATATAACAAGAAATATTCCTCCTATTGATGTGCCTATTAGACCCCCCAGAATACCAGCGATCAGAGTACCGATCAAAGCTAGTAGAAACGACAGGATTATTGCACCAGCAACACCAGCTATAAAACCGGCAACAAGCCCTCTTGCACTGCCTCTTGCTATGGCTCCTGCCACTATACCCGATATCAAAGCGCCAAGCACTGGTATCCAGCCTAAAACGATCATGAGCAAAAAGCCTGCAAATGCTCCAACAACTATGCTCCCTTTTGATGATTGTGCCAAGTAATTGGTATACCAAAAGCTAGGTATATAATGGTTCATGAAAACTTTTTAAAATCAGTTTTTACGAGGAAGAATCTTTGACTTTCTAGAAGCAGATTTGTTATAAGCTGTTATAGCAAAGGATAGTCAATAAATATAACCTAGACTTATGAACTTTGCCGTGTCATACTGCTACGCATACTCAAAGATTGATAGAGAGTGTGTAGACCTGACAGAAAGAGAATACCTTATTCTTAAGGTAGTATGTGCAGAAAAAGAGGGCGTAAGTTTTAGTTCGATCAAAAGGCAGACATCCTTTCACCAAGAAGTTTTATCTCGAGCTCTCAAAAGGCTCTTGATTTATGGCGTGATAGAGAGATCAGAAGGCAGGTATTTATGCCCGAGTTAGTCAATAAATCCATATTTTACGATAGCTGTGGGGGTGAAATAATTATGAAGGAAGCATGTTGCAACACTTGTTCCTGTTGCTGCGAAACTAATGAAAAAAATGAACCTGGAAAGCAATAGGCTTGCAATGCATCAAAAATCTTAAGTTCTGCTTCGCTTAACTTTCTTTACTTGCATAAGTCTTATTTCATATCCCTCATGAAATTCAGCAAGCCTAAGACTAGAAACATAAGTACATGAAATAGGTGGCAAGGCACGCTTGAAAAGGAAGGATTAATTAGAGCACATAATAGAGATGTAATTAATGCAGTCCTTGTGTTCTAAATGTATAGCGAGGGATAATGCCTGAGCGATACTTCCATAGATACTAGCAACAAGCAGAGGATGAAAAGTTGTTGGGCATGCGTAATGCAAACATATCACAGATACAATTATATTTTATTAATATTTGGAATTCGTGCCCAAAATGATTTTGGCCTCGGGATGGCTAACAGTATAGCAGCAATTATGGCTGGAGCAGAAGTTGCACACGTAACTGTTAACGGGATCGGAGAAAGGACAGGTAACACGTCACTTGAAGAGCTTGTTATGGCGTTGCGCCTGCTATACGGAATCACCACATCAGTCAGAGCAGAAAGATTGAGAGATCTATCAAAGCTAGTCGAAAGTCTATCTGGAATTAATCTACCACCTCAAAAGCCAGTGGTTGGTGATGATATATTTACTATAGAGTCAGGAATCATTGCAGGATGGTGGAGAAGACTGGAGAAGATAGATATGCCATTAGAGATGTATCCATTTGTACCTGAGCTTGTAGGGCATGGTAAGATAGAAGTAATTCTAGGCAAAAAGAGCGGTAAGGATTCAATATACTACATGCTGGAGAAGAAAGGTATGGAAATGGATGAAAAGGAAGTGGAAAAAGTCCTCACAGAAGTAAAGGAGCTCTCGATAAAGAATAAGCGCTATGTCACGAATGATGAATTCATGGCCATAGTAAAAAAGCATAAAAATAAAGCTGCATAAAAGTCATTTCAAAGCAAATAAAGCAGAAGCTAATCTGCTGTTATCTTTCTGTTGATACCGAATTCTTTTTCATAATTTGAAGCGAGGTTCAATACGATATCGTCCCTATTCTCTTTTCCGACAACCTGCATACCTATAGGCAAACCATTACCTGTTAGAAAAGCTGGTATGCTAATAGCCGGAAGCCCTGTAACGTTAAACGGTACGGTAAAAGAGCTCAGCACCTGATATACGTCATACTCCTTTCCAGCAATGTCAATTCTATTCTGACCAATTTTAGGTGCAATAGCTGCTACCGAAGGGGTTATCATCACTCCGTCCTCTGGTATATCCTGATTGGTTTTTGAGGCAAGCTTCTCCTTTTCGTCTAAAGCCCTGATATAGTCAACGGCGCTATACTGTTCTCCAGCTCTTAACCTGTTTAGTACGTCTTTGCCATAATCATTCGGTCTGCTCCGGTACCAGTCATAATGGTATGCCAGTGCCTCGCCGAACCTTATCGGTGCCCATACATCCCTAGTCCTTTTTAGATACTCGCAATTCTTATGCTCGAGCTTAATACCAAGCTTCTGAAGGTTTGAAATAAAAAGCTTAAAGGCCTTGACCACATCTTCTGCAATAGGAATACTCAATAAGCTATCGGGGATTATGGCATTTTTCACACGTAACGGCGATTTGGTAGCTTTGATATATTCCCTTCTTTTGTATCTCTTACTATCGGGGTCTCGTGAATCATACCCTGATATGTATTCAAGCGCTGTAGCTATAGCTGCCGTATCTGAAGCTATGGGACCTACATGATCAAGGCTTTTACTTAGAGGAAATACACCGTATTTGCTCACCAAGCCATAAGTGGGCTTTAAGCCAAATACGCCACATAAAGCAGCAGGTATCCTTATTGAGCCGGAGGTATCTGTACCAAGTGCCAGGGGAACAAGCCCTGCTGCAACCGCTGCTGCTGAACCACCGCTAGAGCCTCCAACTATCCTTTGTTTATCCCAAGGGTTCTTTGTTGCTCCGAAAAATGGGTTTACAGTTGTTACGCCTGATGCAAACTCGTGAAGATTGGTCGTCCCTACTATTATAGCGCCAGCTCTTTCCAACTTTTGAACCACTGTAGATGTGTATGATGGGATAAAATCTGAGAGTATCTTTGATCCTACCGTGCACCTTACACCCCTGATGTAAAATATATCCTTTATCGCTATAGGGATACCAGCCAAAGAATCAGGATTCATAAATTCATTTACTCTCCTTTCTGCTAACTCAGCATATCTCTTTGCTCTACTGTCAAGTATGTTTATGAAAGCATTAATTTCTTGATTTGCTTGCTTGCAACGCTGGATCGTTTTTTCTGTATAGCTTACTGGTTTCTCTTTACCCGACAGATAAGCTTCTTTTATCTTTTTTATTAACTGCATCCCGTCCACCCTAGAGCATGCAAAACGGTTGTAAAATAGTCTATCTTCGGTGCACATTACCTTAGTTGACAGAGTCTCTGTCGAAATGTTAAGCAAATTGGTTCTATTATAAGTGTCTCTTCCGTCTTAAACAGAACCTCGAATAAGATGCACTGCACTTTGGGTAAATGACGTCTTCTCTTTCCATACAGTTCTTTCTGATCATGTATGCAATAAAATTCCTAACCAGACTTACAATAGCCTAGCATCTAATGCAATATATCAGCGAAAGAACAGGACAGTAGCAAGGAAGAGATCCAAAAAGTCCTTAAGACAAGACCAAGCTATCAGTATGAATTTTTAGCCCGACAACAACTCTACACGTTATGCTAATTAAAACCATGAACTCTCTGATGTGTTAAAGTTAAAAAATAATAAATTTGTAACCAAGAGGTTGTTAAGGTGTAGTTGAATTCCACAGATATGGATTCGTAGCGTTCACTGTGAAGTGCTCGAAGAGGTTACTGTTTGCATCGCTGATCTGTGCTACTGTAGCAACTCCTGGTATAACAATCTGTGCAGAAGGGTCACCCAAAGTCTTCCAGATAGGATTATTCTGATTGGCATCTACAACAGCTGAAGAATGCGTAGTTAATGCAGCCTCTAAATTCTGGAAAGAGCTTAAGCAGTTTTGAGTTGGATTCGTTAGATTTGATGGAATGACTTGGCTACATGTGCCAGTTACCGCATTAGGCATAATGTTAGGATCAAATACCAGCACCACAACCGTATACCATGGAATAACTGTAAAGCAGCAGTTTATGAGATGATCATGTGCAGGAGTTGGTAAGACACCTTCTGGTAGTCCGCCGTATCCACTAGTTATTCCCAGATTTTGTTCTACTGCTGTAAAGAATGGTGAATACAAAAGCAATGGATGGTCGGGACACGCAGAAGGGGTACCACTGGCACCACATTGTGTTATTATCGTCTGATTATCAAATGTAGGATAGCCTAGGCTTGTCGCACCTAGCGCCTGAACGCCAAATATAGATAGCCCGGCATATGCTGGTACCAGCACCCATAGAGGCACTGCTCCTTGCTCTGCAGTAGCGTTACCCTCTCCAACCTCGCATCCTGTCATTACAGATGCGCTACTCTGCTGAGGGAAATAATGTGATAGGGGTGGCGTGCAGTTAAATGTATAAGGATAGAAGAAGGTGACAACCTGTCCGTTATAAAAACCTGGAGTCCTTGCCATCTGAGCCTTCATAATATCATTTTGAAGCGATGCTATTTGCCCGTTGTCGAGGCTGACCTGAGTCTTAAGCGAGTTGATCTGTGATTGTAGAGAGGAGACCTGCGACTGCAGACCGCTTGACTGTGATTGTCCATAAACATATAAGCCTAACCCAGAGCCAGCAAGTATTATGAGAATCGCTGTTATAACGCCAAATATTGTATTAGATACCATCTTGTCCTGTTATCGAAAGACATATATAAATACATTTATGTGTTTTTATTACGGGGTGGTGCGTTGAAAGACACAAAGACGAAGATT
Organism: Nitrososphaeria archaeon; assembly: GCA_029775965.1. GTDB lineage: Archaea > Thermoproteota > Nitrososphaeria > Conexivisphaerales > DTJL01 > JAKAPW01. The sequence goes on from JARVJU010000010.1 coordinate 8,649, forward strand.
CTTTCAATATTACTGAGAGGAGGTAAAACCGCAGATCTTATAGCCTCCACATTAGCTATACAGAAGAGTGCCGTAAGAAGGCATTTAGAGCAGTTGATAAAATCAGGAAAGGTATATTCTACATTCGAGAAAAAGGGTGTTGGCAGGCCCCTCAGGCTATACTGGATAACATTAGAAGGAAGGGAACTATTCACAACACAGTATCACTATCTTCTAAACCAGCTTCTTGATGAGCTTGAAAGTAAAGCTAGTGATGAGTCATCAAGGTTCATGAAGAATATAGCAAAAAAAATGTCACTAAGTTCAAACGTGAAAGATATGACATCTTTGAAAGATTACCTTGATTCCTTTGGTTTTGAAACCGATGTAGCCGAGAAAGACGACTATAAAAGCATCTACAGCTATAATTGCCCTGTCCTAAAAGTTGCAAAAAGGCATCAGCAAGCTATTTGTCAGGCATTTCATACATCTTTACTTGCTGATATACTGAAAGCTGAAAAGATTAACCTTGAAAAATGCATGGTCTGGAATGATCCTTACTGCCTGCATACGATAAACTGATATTTAATTTCTTAGAAATGGCTAAGTATATGAATAAAAAAATAAGCCTATAATGATTAAGGTAAAGAGAGTTTACGAGCCTGCAAGCGATGATGATGGAAAAAGAATATTGGTGGACAGGCTTTGGCCTAGAGGTCTAAAAAAGGATGCAGCAAAGATTGACCTCTGGCTAAGGGATATAGCACCAAGTGACTCTCTTAGGAAATGGTTCATGCATGATCCATCCAAATGGGAACAGTTTAAGATTAGATATGCAAAAGAGCTGTTTGACAAAAAACAGATCGTAGATAGGATAAAGAGTCTGGAAAGGGAAAACAATACAGTCACATTACTTTTTTCCTCTAAAGAAGAGAGGTACAATAATGCTGTCGCTCTCAGAGATTATATAAAAAGTCTCTAGACATCAGAACCTCGCTCGACTGAATACTTGTAGCTCTTCATCATTTTTATGTGCCAAAATACTTGCAAGTTCTGATATCCATTTTTCCGGCCAGCCTGAGCCGAACTGCCAGTAGCCTAAACCAAAACCGTAGACTTCTCTATTTTTAAAAGCTGGGGATTCCTTAAGCTCTGGGAAGAGAGTAAGTATATAATTTGCTGTTGGAAGGATCCTCGTGAACACTATTATATCTGCCTCTGTAGCTTTTTCGGCTACCCAGTCTCTAGTAGAAGGTAAGCTACCTTTTGCGTGCTCATCAGGGGTCAAGGTCTTTCCTCCGAAATGTCTGATACTTCCTCCTACGTATGATTCACCTCCAGTTATGTACACTTGACCTTTGACATCGCAAAGCCACAAAACATTTGGAGATGATGATGCAGTATGTTTGTATTGTGAATATATTTCTCTTACTCTATCCAATACAAATTCTGACTCTTGTTTCCTGTCTATGAATAAGGCTATAAAATTCAACCACTCTATTCTCTTCAAAATATCACTTTCATACCACTCGTCAACAACAGCGTAAGGGATCCCTATCTTTTTCAGAAGATATGGTATTCTTGGAGAATCCCTCGGGAATGCATATGTGAACACTATGCTCGGGTTAAGCAAGGCAAGATGATGCATGCTGTCTATAGGTATAAGCTTCTTAGAGTTTATCCTTGCTTTTATATCCTGCAATACCCAGAGCACTTCTTGTGCCCCGAGAACACCCATACAGCAGTCTATGGTACCTTGTCTGCATTCTTCAAGCCTACAAAGCCATGACATGTATGTAGATGCTGCTACTATAGTCCTGCTCAGAGGAATAATAAACTTCTGTTCCTCACCCACATTATATTCCCTATCTTTTCGGCAAAGCAGAAGCCTTCTGCCAATACCATCTTTTACCATACTCGCATTGGAATCTATCTTTTCGTAGGAGAAGGAGACCATTAAACTGAGTTAGCAAGCAGAGTAGATTTAGCTTTATCCCTAGGATTCAAGTGATATTTATTAGATTACACAGCTGGGCTAACGCGGATATAAGATAGCAAAGTCAAAAGTTCTGACTATTCAATATAAATAAATACTGGGGTCTGTATCGCTATTCGAGTATACCAATATGTTAGCTATAAAATTTAAACACTGTTCCGGTCTGCATCTGTCATCAAATGAGTAACATAAGATTTATACAAGAACTCCCATTAAAAAAAATAAGAATAGCGTTAGTTTATGCAAATTCTTTTTTACTTGGGGACAAACATTTAAATATGATGCGCCGAACAAACTTATTTTTGAGGTGATTTAGTGTCTAAAGGATCATTGCCGTTAGAAGAAACGGAGAAGAGGATTTTAAATATAAAGAACGAAATATCAAATCTATCCGCATTAAGGAGAAACGCACTTGAAAAACATGATGAAAAGGAACACCTTAGGGCAAGAATAAGAATGGTTGAGAAAGCACTTGAAAACTGTCAACTCATCACTAACTATATTGCGAATTTTAACCCTGTAATAGCTGCAAGATTGCAAAAAGAGCATAGAAGAGTTGAAGAGGAATTAAATAAAATGAAGTTGGTAAACAACACAGAAGCCTTTCATGAATGGATTAGGAATAGCTTCGCACCCATGGTAAGATTTTCGGAGCAGACCGCTTACCTAGCAGCCACCTGCTACAGGAGTGTAAAGGAAGGCAGAGCATCCAACTACAGATGGACAAGGAGTAGGTGATATCTCAGCTTTGGTTCGCCCTGTCGATTATAAAACAAGACCTATAGACCCTGACTTCCTTAAGAAGACTGATGAGTATCCTATAACAGGAGAGCATATCGCTCATAAAGTTAGGGCAGAGGGCAAACAAAGGGTTAGCGGTGAAGCAGGAGTTCTGTATCCAACAACACTAGGAGTGCACGGAACGCAGGTAGCTGTGGACTGGGAGAGCTGCATAGCTGATGGAGTCTGCATGGATGTATGTCCTGTTTTTGTCTTTGAGTGGGCTCTAAACCCTGGGCAAGCAGGTACAGGAAAAGATAAGATACTGCAACCAGGTACAGATGAATGGAATAAATACAGAACCGATAAATCAGACCCTGTAAGAGAAGCTGATTGTATCTTCTGCATGGCCTGCGAGACAAGCTGCCCTACCCAAGCGATAAAGATAACTCAGCAATAGGAGTTAGATTGTATTGCAAGAGTTAGAGATTTGTCCTAACTGCAAAAATCCTATTGATAACTGCAAATGCGCTTGCCCATATTGTGGACAGACAGATGGCTGTGATTGTGCAATAGGCTACGCAGTGGCAACTGGTGGATAAAAAGTTGCCCCTTGTTAATAGCTTGAACTGGAAGATAGGAGGTGCTCAGGGTAGTGGTGTCGATTCTTCTGCAAGAATCTTCTCTAGAGCAGTAGCTCTTGCAGGCCTATGGGTTTTCGGTACAAGGGAATACTATTCTAACATTAAAGGGTTGCACAGTTACTTTGAAGTCAGAGTAGACTCAAATCCAATTCAGTGCAAGGTAGATAGGACTAGCCTCCTGGCGAGTTTTGATGCCGAAACACTCATCAGACATGCTACAACTGTAGAAGATGGAGGGGGTATAGTCTACAATAAAGGAGTAACTGAAACATCCATAGAAAAGGTTGATACTATAAACAAGGAGGTTAGACAAGAAATACAACAAAGACTTACAGATAAAGGCCTAAAGGCTGATATTTCAGGAATACTTGAGGAATCTAGAAGAAGAGGAATTCATCTATACCCTATACCTTATGATGACCTTGTAGCTCAAACGGGGAAGAGGATAGGAGAGCAGCAGCTAAGCAAGCTTACAAGAATAATCAACGTTCTAGCAGTTTCTGTTTCGTCTGCCCTTCTGGGGATCGATAAGAGATACATAGACGATTCTATACGAAACGTATTCTCTGGTAAGCAAAGGATAATAGATATGAATATCACGGGAGCTCAGGTAGCGTATGAATTTGTATCCGAAAACTACCATGAACAGTTCCCGTATAAGATAACGCCAATACAGAGCAAGGATAGGCTTTTCATATCGGGAAACGAAGCAGTCGCTCTTGGAAAGCTTGTTGGGGGTTGCAGGATGCAAACTTACTATCCTATCACACCAGCTTCTGATGAAAGTGAATTCCTTGAGGCCCATGAAAATTTTGATGTTGTTGATGGTAAGAATTCTATCTTGGTTGTTCAAACTGAAGATGAAATAGCTGCAATAACGATGGCTATAGGTGCTGCACTAACAGGTACAAGGGCAAGTGCATCCACTTCTGGACCGGGCTTTTCGTTGATGGTTGAAGGGATGGGCTGGTCTGGGATAAACGAAGTACCTGTAGTAATAACACTTTATTCTAGAGGGGGCCCTTCCACAGGTATGCCTACTAGGACGGAGCAGGGAGACCTTAAGTTTGTACTGAATGCTTCCCACGGGGAGTTCCCTAGAATAGTGTTATGCTCAGGCGATATAGAAGAGTGCTTTTATGATACGATCCGTGCATTTAACTACGCAGAAAAGTATCAGTTACCAGTGATACACCTTGTAGATAAAGCTATGGCAAATACAAACGTGACTGTAAATCCGTTTGATACAAAATACATTTCTATAGAGAGAGGCAAACTTGTTCAAGAACATAAGGATCAGGATGAGCTATACAGGAGGTTCAAGATTACAGATGATGGTATTTCTCCACGTGCATTTCTTGGCATGTCTGGCTTTAGGTTCTGGAATACTGGGGATGAGCATGATGAGCTGGGGCATATAAACGAGGAACCAGAAAACAGAGTCAATATGATGAATAAGAGGATGAGAAAGCTTGAAACTGCAGATACAGATATACCAGACAGAGAAAAGGTGAATTTCTTTCCAGCAAGCAAAACTGCTGATATAACAATTGTAAGCTGGGGGTCGAGTAAAGGAGCAATTTTAGAGGCTATGAAATTGCTCAAAAATGATAGCATCGAAGCAGAATTTTTGCAGGTCAGGATCGCAAGTCCATTCCCAACCGAACTCGTTAAGAGACAGTTGTCTAAAGCAAAGTTAACTGTGGCAGTTGAGCAGAACTATTCTGGTCAGATGGCTTCATTAATAGCAGAGAAGACGGGAATTATAATAGATAATAAAATAGTCAAATACAACGGCAGGCCAATATCTTTAAACGAGCTTTATGCAGCCCTGAAAAATACATTTGAGAAACCAGAGGAGAACAGGAGGGTGGTGCTAACAAGTGGCGCTTAAACTATCTGATGTCAGAACTGACCTCTTTAACGATTGGTGCCCTGGATGTGGTGATTTCGGGATCGAGGCTTCTTTACAAATGGCACTAACGGAGCTTGGTATAGATATCAACAGAGTAGTTCTATTCTCTGGTATTGGCTGTCATGGGAAGATAGTACATTGGACAAATACATTTGGTATCCATACCCTGCATGGTAGAACTCTTGCATTTGCCCAGGGGGCAAAGCTCGCAAATCCTGAGCTCGAAGTTGTAGCGCTGGGAGGCGATGGAGATGGATATGGTATAGGTGCAGGCCACTTTGTACATGCTGGTAGAAGAAACATAGATATGACTTACATTGTGCATAACAACGGTGTCTATGGCTTAACAAAAGGTCAGGCATCTCCCACGCAGCGCCTGGGTGAGCAGACAAAATCCTTACCGCAGCCAAACATTAACAATGGTATTAATCCCATTATACTGGCTCTATCAGCAGGTTATACATTTATAGCAAGAAGCTATGCTTTTAACACAAGACATCTAAAAGAGACTATAAAGAAGGCAATAGCACATAAAGGCCTAGCTCTGGTTGATGTACTTCAACCTTGCCCGACATATAACGATATAGAAACAAAGGCATGGTATGATGGGGAAGACAGAAGAGATGCATCAGGCAGAGCTGTGCCCAGGGTTTATGATGTTAACATGAAAGGACATGACCCCCTAGTCAGTAAGGAGATGGATGAAGATCAGGTAGACAAGAAGATACAGCATGTCTTCAGACTTTCCAAAGAATGGGGAGACCAGATTCCGATCGGAATATTTTACCAAGAAATTGGTACTCCAACATTCGAAGACAGGATAAGTGCTAGAATTCCTTCTTACCTGCAGAATCCGCCAGCAAAGCAGATTCCACCCGGTACAACAAAGTCTACTGTCGAACTGGAAAAGCTGTCGTCAGAGCTCACAGTACAGGCAAATAATGTCTGAGTATGCGTTCAATCGCTCTCCAATAGCGGTTTTTTAGAATATGCAGATGTATTTTAATAAAAGATGTTCAATAAATTCAGAATATGCAAGCTCGTATTGATTATAGAAAGGTAGCACCTGGCGCTAGAGAGGCAATGCTTGCTCTAGAGCGCTATGTCGATTCCTCAGGACTCGAGTCTTCTTTGTTGAACTTGGTAAAGATAAGAGCGTCTCAGATAAACGGGTGTGCCTGGTGTTTAGATATGCATACAAAAGATGCAAGAGCTGAAGGTGAAACTGAACAGAGAATCTACTCACTATCAGCGTGGGCTGACACACCGTTCTACTCGGAGAGGGAAAAGGCAGCGCTTAAATGGACAGAAGCTGTAACATTAGTTTCTATTAGTCATGTACCAGACGATATTTTTGAAGAAGTCAGAAGATACTTTACTGAAAAGGAGATGGTTGACCTAACCTTGGCAATAATAGCTATTAATGGTTGGAATAGACTCAACGTAGCTTTTAGAACAGTACCTGGAGATTATCAACCAAGGAAGACTTTACAAAAACAGATGATAAAGTCTGAACAATGATAAATTTGAGTGTGAGCCTAGACAGATTCGATGATGGATTTGAAATCTGCTCTTCAAACAATATGAATTCTCGCATTTATAGAAGGCATTCATGCATCCTTTGAAAAAAAGAAAGGCGACTTGTTAGATTGTGGAGACATCTGTTTGCAATAGTTTACCATATGGTTCACCCAGTACATAAAATATCACTTACGTATATCGTACATTGATCGAGCCTGTAAGCAGAAGCAAGTGCTTGCTGCAATGACCAGCCTAACAGACTGCTAAACTGGAGCAAAAAAAGATAATATCTACCCATAAAAGATTAATTCGCTCTCGATGAGAAAAGGCTATTTGTTATTCAAAAAATTCAAGACCTTATACGCAGTAGATTCTGCCTGTTGAATACAGTCTGAAATGCTTATACCATGGTATGAAGCACCAGCTATGTGAAGCCCAGGGTAAAGAGAGATCGCCTCTTCTAAAGCTCTGATTTTTTCTCTGTGCCCTATAGAATAGCAAGGAAAAGCGTTTTTCCATCTGTTTACTTTGATAAAAAGTGGTTCCTCTGCTATACTGAGGACAGCCTTCAAATCCTTCAGCACAATTTCTGCTAGCTGCTTATCACTATAGTCTAGAATGCTCGCTTCTCTGTTTGTATCTAAGTAGCATCTCAGTAGCGTATACCCAGGTGGGGAGAAACCGGACCATTTGTTTGATGTGATAGTGCATGCTGATATCCTTAACTCTGATTCGCTAGGGATCAGAAAGCCAGTCCCTGCAAATACTGATTTTATCTCATGCCTAAAAGCTAGAGTGACAACTACAACTGATGCATACCTGATACTTTTTAGCATGGAGAGTTCAGGTAATGAGAGTATATCTGCAGTTATGTAGGCGGGGGTAGCGAATACAACACTCCTGCCCCTTAAAGTTGAACCGTCTTCCAGTAATACCTCGAATCTTTTATCATAAGGATTTATCGAAACACTTCGAACATGCTTACCTGTTATGATAGAAGTATAGTCATGGTCGATATTTGAAACGATTGCATCTATTATTTCCCTTAGTCCTCTCTTCAGAGTATAGAAAGCTTGATCTCCTTTTTTTGACTTACCCTTTCTTTTCTCTTTGAAGAGGCCGAAAATTAAGCTCCTATATCTCCTTTCGATATCCTTTAGGTAAGGGAAGGTAGCATCAATACTCAGCTCCTGAGCGCTGCAACCATGCACCCCGGCCAATAAAGGCGCAGCGATACGCAGAAGAACCTGCTTCCCCAATCTTCTCCTTATAAATGAAGCTATCGACTCATCTCTTTCATCTCTACTCTTTGGAATTAGCAGGTCCATCAAGGCTCGAATTTTTCCTGTGGGTGAGAGCAGTCCTGTCTTCAAAAAAGGGATTAGACGTGAGGGTGCAACTTGGAACATCCCTTCAGGTATTTCAAGCAGCTTTCTATCGACTAGAATGTATGTCTTTGCGCTGTTCATTTTGAGTAGATCTTTCGATATTCCTAGCTCCTGACAAAGATTGAACACCCAAGGCTTGCTTGATGAAAGAGAGTCAGGTCCACCTTCAATTGTAAAACCGGCGTTGTATTCTGTCTGGATTTTGCCTCCAAGATTTTCTGTACCCTCTATTAAGGTGCATGATATCTTTATACCTCCCTTTTTTGCTCTCGATTGAATATAGTAAGCTGTAGAAAGCCCTGTTATACCCCCGCCTATAATGACTACATCGCTCTCAACTAGACCCATTATGCTGTATTGTCCATTGACTACTATATTTGTTAGTTGTCACAAGCTAAAAGAGCATCCTAGCAGGTAAAACTCTTCCAAAATTCTTGTATCATCTCTAAGTCCTACAAACAAGATAATTTTAACGCTACATGTTGTGCTTATACTCTTCCAGCTCTCTCAATCAACCTTTTGTGCCATGCTGGTATGTTATAGCTATCAAGGTGATAACTAGCCTGGTATGGCTTTATATCAAGCACTGGAGTTCCATCAAACAGGTCAAGGTTTGCTACCCTCAGTCTGTTCTGTGTAATTTTGATGAGATGCACTAAGGAAAGAGCAATAGGGTTAGGCCTTGTAGGAGAGTCCAGAGCAAATACACCTATTGTAGGCAACTCTTCCAGAGTAAGTCCATACCTAAGCAACCCTCTTGGCTTGACCTTCAAGGGACCTATCTGTTCTGGCCTGAGCATATTGAAGTAAGCAAGTACAAATATATGTGAAAAACCTTGCAATCCTTCAAGGCCCTGCTCGAACTCTGGATATATTTCTATTATTGATTCTCCGGCATACTTCCCCTCTTTCACCTGCTCAGGAGTAGCGCCTGAACGTACTATACCAATCGGTTTGAGCTTTATCTCTTCCATACGATAACAGATTGTAACGCCAATTTAATAACTTAGCAGGATTGTTCTAGGTCCAATCTGGTATTGCTTGTATGTGAGCATGTTTACCCAAGGATACGATAAATGACGGTTGTACACAAAGGTGTTTATAGTCTCCCTTTGGCCTTTTTGTGTGTAGAAGATTGACATTGCCTTGTAATTTTACGTTCCATCCTTTTTTACGATACCTTTTTCAAACGATAGGGGGTGATGGCAGAGTAAATGCAGATGGTAAGTCATGATATAGTTATAGTCGGCTCTGGTTTAGCTGGTTTGAGGGCAGCCATTCAGGCATCTATTGTTGGAAATGGTAAGCTAGACATTGCCATAGTATCAAAGCTGCTTCTTATGCGCTCTCATAGTGTAGCAGCTGAGGGAGGAACGGCTGCGGTTCTTTATACTGATGAAGGTGATAGTACAGAACTGCATGCCTTCGACACAATAAAGGGGTCTGATTATCTGGCTGATCAAGATGCTGTGGAAAGATTCGTAAGACTCGCACCAGAGGAGATACTAAGGCTTGAACACTGGGGTATGCCATGGAGCAGAAGAGCTGACGGTAGAATAGCTCAGAGACCCTTCGGCGGTCACAGCTTTCCTAGGGCTACCTTTGCCGGAGACAGAGTCGGCTTTTACGAAATGCAGACTCTCTACGGTACCTTGATGAAATATCAACCTATTCATATCTACGAAGAGTGGTACATGACAGATTTGGCAGTGGAAGATGGTATCTGCCGTGGAATTGTAGCAATAGACATGAAGTCTGGAGAATTGGTAGGCATTGCCGCAAAGGCGACTATAATCGCTACAGGCGGGCTTGGGAGGCTCTATGGCTTTACCACGTACAGTCATACAGTAACAGGAGATGGAGCTGCAGCTTGCTATAGAGCTGGCGTACCTTTGAAGGATATGGAGTTCATACAATTCCATCCAACAGGACTTGTTCCTTCTGGTATACTTCTCTCTGAGGCAGTTAGAGGCGAAGGTGGGCTCTTGCTGAACAACAAGGGTGAGAGATTTATGCAAAAATATGCTCCAAAGATGATGGAACTAGCTCCAAGGGACATAATATCAAGATCGATCGTCAAAGAATTGATGGAGGGGAGAGGCTTCAAAGATCCTTCGGGACTAGATTATGTGCTTCTTGACTTCAGCAAAATACCTAAAGAAAGAATTATGGAAAGACTGACCATGATGGTGGAGATAGGGGAGAGTTTCGCAGGTATAAATCCAAACGAGGCACCTCTTCCAGTCAGGCCTTCTGCGCACTACAGTATGGGTGGTATTAGCACTGATATAGACGCCAAGACTATGCTCAGGGGTTTATGGGCTGCAGGAGAAGCAGCAAGCGTGAGTGTGCATGGAGCGAACAGATTAGGTTCAAACTCTACCATTGCCTGCCTTGTGTTTGGAAGGATAGCAGGCGAGGGAGCAGCTAGATATGTACAAGGCTCAGATCAAACTGTCTCCATCTCTCAGGCTTTGCTACAAAGAGAAGAAAGGAGAATATTTGACGAAATACTCGGAAAAGAGGCAGGAGAAGACCCATATGAACTGAAGAAAGAGCTTTGGGAGACTATGGATGAATATGTCTATGTCTTCAGGGATGAGAAAGGGTTGACTCAAGCATTGCATAAGATAAGAGAACTAAAAGATAGAGCTAGAAGCGTTAGAGTACAGGACAGGTCAAGAAATTTCAACACAAACCTTACCGGTACGCTTGAGACATTGAATCTGATTCAACTAGCTGAGGTCGTTGTAAACGCTGCATTACTACGTAAAGAATCAAGAGGAGCTCATGCAAGAGTAGATTATCCTACTAGGGATGATATAAACTTCTTAAAGCATTCTCTCAGCTACAATGCTGTGGATGGGCCTAGGGTTGAATACATACCAGTAAAGATAACCAAATGGCAGCCACAGGAGAGGAAGTATTAGTATGAAGTCTGTAAATACAAAAAATAATGCAGGGATCTATAGAGGATGGTTAAAATTCTGGAATAGAAACTGGGAAAGGTGGCTGTATACAATGCACAGAATAACTGGTATAGGAGTTGGCCTTTACTTTATCGCTCACATCTGGGAGACTAGTTATTCAGCGACAGCTTTCTTAGATGTAGAGAGCGGTGGTAGCCCTATCATTTGGACAAACTTAATGTCCTTTCTTTCAAACGAGTTCTTCCATACAGGCTTGTTGCTTGTTGTTCTCGCATCAGTATTCCATGCACTGAATGGTATAAGACTGATACTAGCAGAGCAAGGAATTCTTATAGGGAGGGTAAAGCCTCCGTCTTTTCCCTACATACCTGCAAGCATAAGGGGCGGGCAAAGATACCTGGGAGCGGGATTAGTAGCTCTTAGCTTTATACTTACAGTATACGGATTCTACCAGCTCTTTATCATAGGACTTGGATGGTGAGAAGATGAAAGAATCTACTCTTATGCTCCTACAGTACCTTACGGGTGTAGGTATTCTTATCCTAGGCGCTTTTCATTTTGCTCTTCTAAGTTTTGCAGGAGGAGGCTATTCAAATGCAATAAGTTTCGCATCTGTACTAAGCGTTTATATGAGCTTTGGACTTGTATTCGAGCTCTTCCTTGTCTTTTTAACATTCCATATATTCAACGGCTTTAGGAAGATATTGGTCGAAATATATCAGGGTGCATTATATCAAAAAACCGTTACTTGGCTGATGATAGTAGCAGGTGCTGCAACATTTTTGTGGGGTACTAGAACCATTTTGATATTTCTCGGGGTGTTACACTGATATGCAGCGGACAGAGTTTGAAGAAAGGACGGAAAATGTATCTGTTAAGGTCTTCAGATATGATTCATCAAGCATAAAAAAGGCAAAATTCGACACCTTTATTGTTCCTGTAAAAAAAGGGATGACACTTCTGGAATCCCTTCTTTACATTAAGGAAAGACTGGACCCTTCTTTTACATTCAGATATAGCTGTAGAATGGGTATATGCGGCTCTTGCGGTCTGGTAGTAAACGGAAAAGAGAAGCTAGCATGCAAGACACAGATGGAAACTTTAGGGAAGTCGATAGAGGTAAGACCATTAAACAACATGCCTTTGATTAGGGATTTGGTTGTCGATTTTTCTTCCTTCCTTGAAAAGCATAAAAAAGTGAAGCCTTACATAATAAGAGAAGATGTGGATAAAAACCCTGACAGGGAATTCAAACAGCTGCCAGAAGAAGTGAACAACTATCTTATCTTTGCAGATTGCATCAAATGCGGACTCTGCTACTCAGCCTGCCCTACAAATGCAACAGACGAACTATACCTTGGACCACAAGCATTAACTCAAGCTTACAGATTTATCGCAGACTCAAGGGATGATGGTCAAATGGTAAGAATGAATATTGTGGATACAAACCATGGGATATGGAACTGCCACTTCGCAGGAAGCTGTACGGATGTGTGTCCAAAGGGAGTGGACCCGGCATTCGCTATACAGCAACTTAAGACACTAGCAATAAGAAAATCTGGCTTCTTGAAGAAGAAAAGACCTGCTGCTCCTATAGATAAGAGAAGAGAGATAGCAGAGCATAGTTAAAGCAGATGTAAAAAAACAGATTAACATCTGGAAGAAATATGCTTCTATCATTCATTACTCAATTCTGTACCAATCAGATTTGGTAAAATTCGATTCCTATGTTATATCTCTTTCACGTATCTCCCAAAGAGCTTGATGAATGCTAAGAGAGAACCTAAACCTTGCTGTACTTCTGGATCCCTGAGCGCTTTCAAAAGGCCTGTTATTCCTTTTACCCTTTGTGCATTCGTCATACTCTGGCTGAGCTCTACGCTATGATTCATAAGTACAGATAGTATCTTTTGTACTTCCGGAGATCCGAGTTTTGCAAGAAGCTCTATAGCGCTACTTCCTAGTGATGCTGCACCTGAAATCATTTCATCGGATAACATATTTTTGCTGTTTGCAATAGCGCATACTAACGAGAAGAGTGTGTCAAGCGCGCCCATTTTATCCAGCTCCTGCATAAGAGATACAGCATGCTCTATACTAGGCAGTGCCTGTATTAGCTTATCTAGTAGCTCTACATTTTGAGGAGCTGTTAATTTATCAACAATATTATCCTTTCCCATGGTCATTACACCCCAAATCCAGGTAGCAGACCCTTTGCCGTGACAGTCCAGTACATCCTGTTATAGACCAGCTTGTACCAGTAACATGCAAAGTTTGGAGGTGGTGGCGATGGAGGATGCTCATAGTCGAAGAGAAGAATGGTAGCTTCTCCAATCGCTGTTATAATAAAGCACATTACACGCCCATCGTACCTCAGGCTTGGTGGAAAGCCGTTGATGTTATCCCATATATTTGTTGATACCACAGCTGCTTGAAAATCAGCGGCAGAACCTGCCTTAGATACAGGCAGGTCAGTAGCATCACCTATAGCATAAACATCGTCATACCCTTTAACATGAAGTGTATATCTATCTGTTGGAATCCAGCCTCCCTTATCTGTCAGGCCTGATACGCGAACAACTTCACTTCCCGTATGGGGAGGTGTAAGTACTGCTAGATCATACTTTATCGTTTCTCCTTCTATAGACGTTATCTCCTTCTTTTCTGGATTTACGGATTCGACGTTGAAAAGGAGATCCGTCTTGATCTTCCTATCATCCATTAGTTTTTGAACTTGTTCCGCAACATTAGGTATAGTAAACGGTCTTGGGAGGGGGTAAAGATAATCAAGCTCTATCTTATCTCTTACGCCTAGCTTAGAGTAATAAGAGTCAGCCAAGAAAGCAAACTCCATCGGCGCTGTAGGGCATTTGAACGGTATTCCAGTAACCGCAACTACAAGCCTTCCACCTTCAAATTTACCGATTGCTTCTCTTAACTTGTATGCATTCTCTAGCGTATAAAAATCATACCCTCCCTTTTCCAGCCCAGGCACTTGCGAATAATCAGGCTGTGCACCTGTAGCTAAAACAAGAAAATCGTATTGCAGACTACTCGAGTCCGTTTTGACAAGCCTATTGTTTACATCTATCTTATTTACCCTTTCTTGTCTAAATTTTATAGTCTCCGCAAGCAGATCCCTTTCTGGCCTGATGGCTTCATTTCTATGCATTATGCCGAATGGTATAAGCAGGTATGCTGGCTGGTATACATGTAGCGAGGAAGAGTCTACTACTGTAATCTCTATCTCGCCTTTTACAAGCTTCTCGTGTAGCCTATGAGCTAAGTTGTTTGCAACTATAGTTCCTCCTGTTCCCCCGCCAACGACAAGGATCCTTTTCAAGAATCTTCACCTTGTTTTGCGTACTCTTATTCTATCATATCCTTTTTCATGTATCACACCTAAAAATTCATGACCTGCCTTTTCTGTCCACTTTGGTATATCCCTTTGCGATCCTCCGTCAGAGGACCATACCTCTATAATATCTCCTATGTTGCTCTGCTTTACAGTTCGTATAAGTTCCATGAGAGGGCCAGGACAGTAGCTTCCCCTCGCATCTATTACCTTAACCTTTTCTTCTTCATGACTCAATCTTTTCACCTAGATGAAAAGAGTAAACTTTGCATCTTTGGCTATATCAACGAATTCTCCAACCGCCATGACATCGTCAACAATATCTACAAGATCATCTTTCTTCATTTGTAGCATGTCATAGGTCATGGCGCAGGCATGAATTCTTACGTTTCCTATTTCCTTTGCCTTCTTTAATGTTTCAAACCATGACGGTACATTCTTATCCTTCATCACTTGCATCATCATAGCTGCCATATCTTCATAGTCTTTGCTGAATCTTGTATTCCTATTCACCCAATCCTTTCTGAAAGCATTCAAGCCCCAAAAGGTAAGGAATATTTCTACGTCAAGCCCCATAGCAACTCCGCCTGATGCGATTATACCTACGGGGAGAAGTTTATCAACAGTTCCCGAGAAAACTACCATGGCAAGTTTATCAGCCATATTACATCATTTTTTAATTCACCAATTTGGTTATAATAGGGTATCTGTGCAAGACTGCATATCTGCACTTGTAAATCCTCTTTTGTTGTAATTTGTGTATAAATGACTATATACAGAATGAGAAAATAAGTTGTCATAGAGAGCAACATTACATTTTATATCTGGTACATGCTCTTTGCAAGTTATCCTTGCTTCTATTCATGCTAGCAGTGCGTATGGCTTACATGAATTCACCTAGTTCCTTTTATTGTCTAATCACATGCCTAAAATCGATATATGTCCATAGCTCTGAAGACAATCATAGATTCTGATATACTCCCACTCTTGAGAGGTGTGAGTTTCTAGTATCCCTTGGGTTCAAAGAGTTGCAGTTCTAGGCGTATCATTACTGCCTTTGTATACGTCTTTGTCTGTATGCAATTGACCTATGCTTTCCACTAAAGGCGGGAGCAATGCTAAATTGACTCCAGCATTAGCATCAGCATGGTCAATAGCCGCGTTGGCACACAAATTCCTTTTCTTCTCTTCTCTTCTCTTCTCTTGCCCCTATGCTTCCACGTCGGGAACACTCTTTCGATGTGTTCTTCGGCTCAACGTAGGCAATAGTGATACCTCTCAGATTAGCCTTCTATTCAAGGTATTTTTGGACTTGGCGGACTGAAGCCTCTGAAGCGACGTATCCGCTAGGTATGTCTTTGCTCTACATGCCAAGGCGACATATTTAGCCATTAGCTTGGAGAACAAATTTATCCCACTGCTAAAGCGATGTCGGCTTTGTTCTCCAAACCTCTCTTTGGGGAAAGTCAATTTTACAACAAACGGGGATACCAAAAACTTTAAAGACTTTTTGAATTTTTCTCCGGATAAACTTGAATATAATTCCATGGCTCAAAGAAACCTTCGAACCCACTCTTCTTATGAGCGTCTTATTGGTTTCTCTTGGAGGTGCGGCTGCATGGTTCAAAGGCGATTTGAATATACCTCTGCTACTCATAGCTATGGTTGGGGCAGTACTCATACAGAGCTCAGTTAACCTCCTTAATGATTATTATGATTTTGTAAGAGGTGTAGACTACATGACAGAGAAGACACCTTTCAGTGGTGGAAGTAAATACCTTGTGGAAGGTCTTATTTCTCCAAAGGGGGTTTACATTTACGGAATATGTTCTCTCTGCGCTGCGAGCTTAATAGGAATATACTTTTCTTTAACAAGGAATATTCTTCTCTTCCCAATAGTGATTGAAGCTATATTGTCTACATATTTCTATACAACTATCTTAGCCAGATGGTACCTTGGCGAATTTTTTGCGGGGCTAAATCTAGGACCTTTAGCTGTCTTAGGAGCATATATTGTGGCTAGTGGCTCTACTGGCATGTTTCCTATAGTTGTTGGCATAGCACCCGGGTTGATGATAGGTAACATTCTTCTTATGAATGAAATTCCTGATATGGAAACTGACTTCAAAGCCTCCAGAAGGAATCTCGTTACCCTCCTGGGAAAGAAGCATGCTGCATGGCTTACCTTTGTTATCGGTATTTTGGCGTATGCTTGGATAGCCTTTTCAATAACGATGTATCTTTTGCCTTTAGAATGTGCTTTGGCCTTTATATCACTTCCTCTCTTCATATCAGGAGCTATATTATGCATAAGAAATTTCTCTTCTACAAAGAAGATGATACCTGCCCTTGGGTTAAATGTCATTTCTGCTTTAATGACTATAACCATTTTGATCATCTCGCTTGTAATAGCAAAATAGGCAGATGAGTTGAAATGGAAAAAAATGAGCTCATACCTGCAACTTCTTCGATTATCACAGCATACTTCTTGTATTTTGTCACTTTCTACGTAAGACCTTTGAATTTTTGGCTGGATATATCCGTTTCAACGTTCATCTTTTTTATCCTTGCAGTCATTTTTTCCAAACCCTTCCCCATAACATGGCCGGCAAGGTGGAAGAATTTAGTAATTGGTTTTCTATCAGCCATTCTATTATATTTTATATTTCTTATAGGAGGTGAAATGTCAAAATTTTTGCCATTCGGGACAAGCGGGATAAACTCTATATATTATTTGGCTATGTATCAAAATAAAATAGTACTTACTTTACTTTTAATATTTCCTATTTCAATAGGCGAGGAATCATTATGGAGAGGGTTCATACAGTATAAGCTAGCAAGAAGATACGGAGGTTGGGTCGGGTATATAGTGGCAGTCCTCGGTGATTCTACTACTCATATATCCTCTCTGAATCCTATCCTTGTAATAGCTGCATTTGTATCAGCTTTGGTATGGGCCTATCTGTTTAAAGCAACAAATGACCTCAGTACATCAATTACTTCGCATATAGTATGGGATATTCTCATCTTCGTACTCTTTCCCATACGTGTATGATAAGTGTTAATAGCTATTTATAACCAGCCTGTGTTATGCCTAAAAAGATAGGCCTTGCGGTTGCTGGAAATATACCTTTAGCTGAGCTTGCTGTTTTTACAGAGAAGGCAGAAGCAGCTGGGTTTGATTCCGTCTGGATTCATGAGACGTATTTTATGAGAGATGCTATAACTCAATTAGCCGTAGCCGCTGCTCACACAAAAAGGATTAGGCTTGCTACAGGCTGCATAAACCCCTATACCAGGAATACTACTGTTATAGCAATGACATTAGCTACACTCAATGAATTTGCGCCTCGTAGGTTGATTCTTGGTCTAGGAACAGGTTATCCTTTCAGGCTAAGCCAAATGGGAATACATATACATAGCCCTCCTCTGGACCTTATGAAGAGAGTTCAGGAGATACGTCAGCTTCTCCATGGCAACGCTATATTGAATGGGTCAAAGCTGATGTTCACTAGCTCATTTACGGAAATTCCCGTATTTATTGGAGGGAGGAAGCCTAGGATGCTAAAGATTACGGGAAGGATAGCAGACGGATACATAGCTGCACCTGCTGAGTCAGTACAGTCGCTTAAAATTCTAATACAGAAGGTTGAAGATTCTGCAAAGTATTATGGTAGGAAGGACAGAATCAGTGTAGCTGCAAACATTTTAACCCATGTTTCAAAGGATGCTGATCGTGGGTATGAAGAAGCAAGAAAGGATCCGTTTATGGTATACATGATGTCTGTTATGGAGGATGATACGCTCTTGGCCAGCGGTTTCGAATTAGAATGCAAGAAGGGAATAGCTGAAAGGTATTTCAGCGGAAGGATTCAAGAAGCTTCAGAGTTGGTAAGTGATGATATGCTTGATGCCTTTGCTGTCGTAGGGAAAAAAGAACAGGTGATAGATAAGCTAGAAAAGTTTTACAACGCAGGGATAGATCTTCCACTTATCTTACCAATAAAGACGGATAAGGATTCGATTAACAGCATAATAGAGACAGGTTCTGCCATCGCTCAATGTATTTAATTACAAACTCTAGTGGACACAAAAGATTTTTAATCATGTACTTTTAAAATGGCTATATGTTTAGCAAGGAATTCTCAGTAGCTGTTATGGTCAAAGATGCTAGAAAGTCTGTCCAATGGTATAAGGAAAAGCTACACATGGAATCATCAGTAGCAGAACACTGGGTAACTGTGTGGAATAACGGTTCTAACTGGAAGATACATCTGTGTGAAGGAAACCCAGAACCTGGAAATACTGGTATAGCTCTTTATACTGATGATTTGACCAGGCTTGCAGGCCAACTAAAGAAGGAGAATGTCATGTTTGTAAAGGATGTCACTAAGGAAAGCTGGGGGACTTATGCACAGATAAGTGATCTGGATGGAAATATAATATGGCTCATTGAAGGAAGCCCTTAATTTTTCACATGCCTTACATATTTGTTAAATTCGGCTATAGTTGTTGCCAGAATTAGGCTCATTATCTCATCTAATTGGACATGATAGCTTCTTCATTAAGCTTTCTTTCCTCTCTCATAAGGAAGAGTGAGGCAACTATACCAGGAAGCATAAATGCCCATCCGAGTGGATTAGCTAAAATAAGCAATATCAGACCATAGACAGAAACTAGAAGTACAATTACAGAAAGCAATCCAAACAGAATTCTCTTGCTGTTTGCGTTCATCGTGTGCATTCAGCATATACTGCTCCTTTTATTTATATCGTCAATTGTGTGAAATATAATTATACCACAAAATTATCTGTCTGAGTATTATGGTAAAGATAAGATTTGGAGAAGGAGAAGGATGGAGCTGGCAACTCTTACTTCCAGGCGTTCCTGCAGTCTCAAACAGAGGCTATCTTGGATGGTGTTCTGTGTCTCTGCTATCATTTCATGAAAAGGGTAGATTACATTATGGACTGTTTGATACCGGGAATGTTGGAGATAGAGCAGAGTTGTTATCGTCTCTTAAAAGAAGAAAGATTGACCCATCAGAGATAGAATTCGTTATACTATCCCATCTGCACTATGATCATATTCTGAATTCTGAAATGTTCAAAGAGGCAGAGGTGTACGTTTTACATTCTGAAGTTGAGTATCTAGAATCTGGCGCAAGAGGGGATCTTTATTACCCTAAAAGCTATATTAGAGAGATCAAAAGAAAGCTTACAACCGTAAGCGCTAAAGATAAGTTGTACGAAGGAAGCTTTATCGAACTGCCTGGTCATACGAAGGGAAGCATGGGATTCCTAATCGGTAGAACTCTCTTTGCCGGAGATGCACTCAAGTACTCCTCAGAAGCTAAAATGCGCAGAATCATTAATGCATGGTACAGCTTAAAGCTGGCTAATAAAAGCTTGCAGACGATGCTTTCGCTGGCTGATATAATAATTCCCGGTCATGATTCACCCATAGCAATTTCGAACGGCTCGGTTAAATATCAACACAGAAAAGAAGTTGGAATAACCCTAAGAGGGTATGGAAACAAGTTGACGATCAAAGAGCCAGAGTCACAACAGCAACCATAGCTGAAATGATACCTAGTAACTTATATGCATCTAGCTTCTCTCCCAGAATTATAAAGCCCAGGACAGAGGTAAAGGTAAAACTTAGCTGGGATATAGGATATATTATGTTTACAGGCTGAAGTTTTAGAGCCTCATTCAAAACTATTAGAGAGAAAGAAAGAAGCACTCCGCAGAAGGGTGCTTTTGAAACTTCTGCCTTGCTGAAGGTTAGTTTACCCTTGTATGCCGAATATAGAAAGGCTATTGTAATAAAGGAAAGACCCTGCATTGTTATCAGAGCTACGGGATTAATGCCGAACCCTAATGCCACCTTATATACAAAACCAGATAAGCCATACAGTATCATAGCAACCAATGTCATAACTATGTTTCTTACCTCTGCGAATGAGGAACCTCCTCTCCACGAGAAGAATATTATTGCAAGTATTGAGAATACACTTCCCAATAGTTGAGTAATTCCAAATTTTTCGCCCAGCATGATATAAGCCAGAAGAGATGTTATAAGGAAATTAAGACGAAATATCGGTGCACCACTGCTTACATCAATAGCTTTCAAGCTTGTTATAAAAATTAAAAATGCTGCATACAGCATAACAGCTTCTGATAAGCCAGAAATAATCAGAGTAATGGTAAACATCATCTGCTGGTGTGTTAATAACAGAGCAGCAACGTCTGTTAAGTTAAAGAATACGGCTTGAAGTAATAAAAATGCCTCAGGTGTGGCTCCTCCTGATCTTGCCATTTTGTAGAGAAAGTCAGAAGAGCCTATACCGAGTAGACTGGCCAGAGCAAAAATAATTGCATAAGAATAGCTTATCACTTGCTAAGACTCCGTTATTTGCACAAGTAGAGATATTCTTCAAATTTCTCTGTCAGTTTAATAATGCCAGTAAACATGTGCCTACAAGGCATTTTTCTCGGTCTCCTTGGCAAAAGCAGAAAAGAGAAAACCTAAAAGTACGATTGCTGCGCCTAAGTAGAATCCAACAGCTAGACTGTTCGTAAAATCAGCTATTAAACCAGTTATAAGAGGAGCAAGAATCGAGGATGACATGGCAGCTACGTTTAACATCGCTAAGGCACTGCCTATCTGCTCTTGAGGAACCAGTTCTCCAACCCAAGCTATTACAATAGGATCAAGCGTTAGCTTTCCTATAACACCATATCCAGCTATAGCAAGAAGCACTTCTAGCAGACTATAGCTTCTTGCCATAAAGAATATCGTCAAAGCTGCTAGTGGGAGTATCACCATAGCAATTCGCTTTCTCCCCAACCTGTCAGAAAAGTGGCTTATCGTTATTGAACTCGGGATCGCAATGGCCGAAAATATGGCTGTAGCAGCACCGCTGTACAGTATACTCAACCCTCTTGATTCTTGCAAGAAAGCAGGCCCCCATGTTAGTATTACCCAGTAACCGTAGAGAGAGCAGAACATTGCGGCACAAAGCATTACAAAGCTTTTGTTCTTGAGAAGCACAGAATAGAACTGTGTTATCTTATCGTTCTTTTTTCTTTCATTAGGTATCTCGTTGGTAGTCTTCCAGAGAAGAAATGCCACTAGCATAGTAGGAAAAGAAAGAAGAATCAGCATTGTCTGCCAGCTGGCAAAGAGTTTGAGTACAGGACCTGCTATAAGTAGGCCTGCAATAGTACCAAAACCCATTCCAGAATTTATCAGTGAAGATATAAGACCTCTCGATTTGTTCGTGACCATAGCATTGGATATTCTATAGGCAGTAGGATAGTAGGCTCCAGCTCCGACGCCATGGAGCCCCATAAATAGAACCAATAGATAATAGCTATAGCCAAGTACACCTGCCGCACCTAATGAAAATGCTGCGAGTAGGAAAAAAGAAACCATCACCTTCCTGTAACCCCATCTCTCTGCAGCTATTGTTGCTGGTATGGTTAACCCTACATACGCAAGGAAATATACAGAAACAACGAGTGATACACCAGAGAAAGTAAGCCCAAATTGCTGACGTATAAGGTTCAAAACTGGAGATATGCTTAACCTGTCTGCGTAAATCATAACCCATCCAGAGCTAAGGGCTATAATGGCTGAGTTTACTGTGCGTAACCCCTTTGTTCCAGCATCCAGCGCAGTACCCATCCTGCATGGATCTATTTCCTATACCTAAAGATGTTTCTAGGATTGTATGATTAGGTCTTTTTGTGACATCTTTTCATGTTAAAAGCATTATCTTCTAACTTTATGGCTTAGACTTACCATTTCTTTTAGCTATGGTAGAATCATCAGCTCCAGAAATAAAGACAGGCTCATGCTTTCTTGCATCCATTTCGAATCGAAATATATCAAAGCGATTATAGGACTCGCTTGCAATATCATGGTATTGCTTCTCTTCTACTATCTTTGATAGATCTATCTGGGCATACACGATTCCTTCCTTCCCAATCAGCTCCTCGCTTATTACTCTGCCATTAGGCCCTACTACGAAGGTTTCTGGGGGTTGCACTGCCATCAGAAGACTCTCTATATCCTTATTTCCTCTTGAAATATACGATATCGCTTCATCATCCAGCAGTGAAGATACTGCTATTGTGAAGAGCTTTCCTTCAAAGGAATGAGTAGCTGCTCTTATCTTTATGTTCTGCCCAAGCCTATAGTCATCGTCTGTGTTATTCCTCTTGGTGGGCCAAGCTGGAGGGTATGTTGCAATGTGTATCTGCTCTCCCTGAGCTATGAGGGAGTATCTAGCAAGGGGGTTTGTATTCTCTCCGCATATAAGAATGCCTACTTTGCCTAGCTCTGTATCAACAGCCTTTAGTTCAGAAGCATCGCCTAGAGAGTTGCCAAATCTATGTATCTTCCGTATCACGTGACGGAAGGCTGGCTACGCAATCCATCGATGGCGGAGGGTTAACTCTATGCCCTCTAGCCCCATCTCCCCCTTTGTATGACGGTTTGGATGGACCTTACCCGCTAGCCTGTTGGATGTTGCTGACTGCCAATTGGCGTGGCTTAACCCCCTTCCGGAGGTATCAGCGGGTGGTGCTCTGAGCAGCTCTGTTATCGCCCTTTCTCCATTGACATCTCCATCACTCTTCCATTCCATTGGTTCGTGATTGAGCATCTGGATTCGGGGCTGATAACCACAACACTTTATCCGACGCCACTTGGCTCAATGTACATAGGAATAATAGCTTTGGCAGCAAACCTGCTTGTGACTATAGTGATAAGCGCAGCAATCCCCAGAAAAGTGGCTGTAACTGTGCAAGAACCAGCCTAGGCTGCAAAAGGCATCCAGAAATTTTATCTATTATGCTCCATTAGCGCTAACGCTATAATGAACAAAAGGCTCCGGGAGTAGAGATGCTAGAAAGTAAAACTACAAGAAGGTTCATCATCCCATTTGAAGGAGAATACAAGCGTATAGAAGATTACGGGATAATTGGAAACATGAGGTCTTGCGCACTAGTTGCCTATGATGGATCGATAGATTGGTGCTGCCTGCCAAGGTTCGATTCCCCAAGCGTATTTGCCTCAATACTGGATAAGGATAAAGGAGGCAGATGGCAGATAACAAGTATTGATAGATGCTATTCTGAGCAGAGGTACAGAGAGAATACGAATATTCTTGAAACTACTTTCTTTTCAGAAGATTTCAAAGTAAAGCTCATAGATTTTATGCCTTGTAGAAAAAGAGGAATCTGGTCTGCACCACCTGAAATACATAGACATGTAGTATGCGAGAAAGGCAAAGCAAGGATGAAGATGAGTATAATGCCTATGTTTGAATATGGTTTGCAGAAGCCTAGGCTCATTCCGACAAAGAATGGAGCTGTATTCTTATCAAGAAGTCATGAAATGATACTTAGCACAGAATATAACACATTCAAGCCTGGAGATGGTTCTCTATACCTAGATTTTTCGCTTTCAGAGGGCGAATCCAGAACTTTTGTTCTTAGCTACGGTGAATCCATCCCTAGGGATATAGATGATTATAGGAGCGAAAGATGGCTCAAAGTGACAGAGAAGTTTTGGACTGATTGGGTAGCATCATTAAGCTATAAAGGCAGGTGGAAAGATGCTGTCATAAGGTCTGCGCTCACACTGCAACTTCTAGTCTACTCTGCAACAGGAGCAATGGTGGCTGCGCCTACAACATCATTACCAGAGCAGATAGGTGGAAGCAGAAATTGGGATTATAGATACTCATGGATAAGAGATTCTGCTTATTCACTCTGGGCTTTTAAGTTAATAGGAAGTAGAAGCCAAGCTGAAGACTATCTTCACTGGCTAATAGATAATAATCCAGCCCTTGACCTTGAGCTTCAACCGCTTTACACAATAGACGGAAGGAAAGAAACACCTGAAAGGGAGCTGACCCACATGGCAGGGTACAAGAACTCAAAGCCTGTGAGAATAGGCAATGCGGCATCAAGGCAATTACAGATGGATGCACATGGAAGCATACTTGATGCATTGTACTTCTCCAGCAAACATGGTACTGGTGTATCTGATGAAATGTACTTTAGGTTTGTCAGACCCCTAGCTTACTATATCAGAAACAACTGGAGAAAACCTGGAAATGGGATATGGGAAATGAGAGGTAAGAAAAGGCATTTTGTCTACACAAAGGTATGGTGCTACGTTGGGTTAGATAGAGCGACAAAGATAGCGAAGATGAAGGGGCAAGATGATGATGCAAAAGTATGGATTAAAGAAATGAAGAAGATAAAATCCGAAGTACTCAGGAAAGGCTGGAGCTCTGCAAAAGAGTATTTCAAGATGGACTACGACAGCGAATCCTTAGATTCTGCAAACCTGCTTATACCTTTACTTGGCTTTCTCAGCCCTAATGATAGCAGAGTGATAAAGACTGTCGATGCAATAAAGAAAGAATTGTCAGAAGAAGGACTTCTAAAAAGATATTCAGCTGAAGACTCTTTACCTGGAAAGGAAGGGGCGTTCATCCTTTCGAACTTCTGGCTTGTTGCATCTCTTGCAAGAATAGGCAGGAAGAAAGAAGCAGAGAAGATATTCGAAAGATTGCTTGGTATGTCGAACCACCTGGGTTTATATTCAGAAGAGATCGATCCATCAAGTAAAAGTATGCTTGGCAATTTTCCGCAAGCGTTTAGTCATATGGGTGTAATTATGGCTGCGAATGAGTTAAGCAGATAAATTATTTTTCTGTGATTTCTTCTAGGCTTTTAGCCATTGTTTCTGGTGCAAGAAGCAAGGTAACAACAACAGCCAAGGCAAGGAATCCTATGAAGAAGAATGTACCGAGCTGAAGACCATAGTATTTGGATATGTATGGGAAGAGTATAACTCCAATTATACCGCCTATCCTGCTGACAGTTGTAGAAAGCCCTTGCGCAAGACCACGAAGAGAAGTGGGAAACAACTCGACAGAATATGCAAAGCTCAGCGCTCCGCCTGGCCACTGTTCTAATGAGGAGTAAAGAATCCATAGAGGAAGAAGCAGGTATGCATTAATCGAAGTTAAAGGTGGCAGAAGGCCGAGAATTATAATCATTGATATAAACCCTATAAGGGTCATCATTTTCCTGCCGTACCTGTCAACCATAAACATGGATGATACATATGCCAATATCGGGAATAGAGAACTGACTGCGCCGAATATCGCAATCTCTTCAAGATTACCAATCCCTAGTTGTTTGTACAATGTTGATGTGTAAAAGCCAAGTCCGTATGCCCCAACATCAAACGCGAACCATGCCACAAGGACAAAAGTAGTATTTCTGACATACTTTGTGAAGAGCTCACCAATTGTGTGCTCTTTGTACCGGGAAACCTGTCCTATATCAATACCAAGCTTTTCTTCAACTATCCTTTTGGCTTTTTCTACCCTATTTCTTTGTAGTAACCACCTAGGAGATTCTGCTGTAATGTTTCTAGCTATTACAACAGGAATGGCTATTATACCTCCTGCAAGCAAAGGTATTCTCCATGCCAGGTCAGCTCCAAATCTAAGTGCTAAAAGACTTACAGCAAAGGCAAGCATTGCTCCTATCCAGTAAAACATGATGCCAAACATCAGTAGCATACCTCTTCTTTTCGCAGGGGCAAATTCAGAAATCAATGTGGAGCTTATAGGATAGTCAGCTCCAATTCCTATACCCAGAAGTATTCTGAACAGTATAACCTCAAACACATTCTGAGCTACGCTCGACAGTATTGCGAAGACCACAAACAGGATAAGGTCGACAACAAACATCGTTTTCCTGCCTAGTTTATCGGCAAGCCAGCCGAATGTAATTCCCCCTATCGCCATACCTATAAGGCCACTTGCAAGCACGGTTCCATAAAGGAATGGAGAAGAAGTGGAAGATATTCCAAAGATAGGAGATATCAGTAAAATTGTAAATGAAATTACGGATAGGTCATATCCATCGATCAGCACACCCATAGCTCCCAAGGTGGTAAGCAACCAGTGATACCTTACAACAGATGATTGGTCCATCTTATTGAGAGACAACTTTATTTTTTATTTGTCACAATTCAATTTTAACCTTAGGTTATAAGACATTAAATAAGGTTAAACTTGTCTATCCTTAATAGCGATAAAATTACATATTAACCTCATCAGAAGCCACTGCAACGGGGCGCAGGAAGTTGAGCGCCAGCATCGTAGCAGGGAACCAAGAAGCTAAAAGCGATGTAATACTAGAGTGCAAGGAGCTTTCTTTTGCCTATTCAAACGCAAAGTATATTTTTAAAGATGTAAATCTAAAAACCTACAGAGACGAATTTATTGCCATCGTAGGCCCAACAGGCACAGGTAAGTCAACCCTGCTTCGTGTTATAGCACAACTTCTAAAGCCTTCTTCTGGGCATGTTTATTTATACGGGTCTGAAGTGACTCATCCGTCATCTCGTATATCATTGATACACCAGTCTATTGCAACCTTTCCATGGATGACTGCCTTGGATAATGTTAAGCTTGCTCTGAGAGGGAAGGATATAGATGAAGAGGAGGCGAATAAAATTTCAGAGAGGATGCTAGATATGGTTGGGCTGAAAGGAGTAGCGTATGCTTACCCAAAGGAGATGAGTGGTGGGATGAGGCAGAGGATAGCTATAGCAAGAGCTCTTGCGGCATCTCCTGATGTTCTTCTTATGGATGAACCCTTCGTTCACCTTGATGAATTGACTGCCAATATGCTCAGGCAGGAGATCTACTACCTTGTCTTTAACCCAGAGAGTTCACTTAAGTCAGCTATCTTGGTTTCACATAATCTTTATGAAGTTGTTCAACTTGCTGATAGAGTGTATGTTATGAATGGTTCACCTGCAACGATAGTTGATGAAATAAAGATAGACATACCTAGGCCAAGGCATCCAAGAGAACCCTCTTTCTACCAGTATCTTGACCTACTTTATGACGACCTTGACCTAAAAGAGAAAAGGGTGTAGCTCTTTGGCTATAATTTGGCTTGCTACACTAGCTACACTTGCCACAGCAGCAAGAATATTTCTTCTCATAGGGATATCAGTGATTTCGGGCTGGATGCTAGGTTATTTGGCATACAAGAGCAGAAGGTTTGAAAGTGTTTATGTCCCGTTCGTTAATGTAATGGAATCAGTACCTGTGATAGGCTTTTTACCTATTGTTCTGATAATCTTTGTTACTAAGGTTGGTGGAAGTTTAGGAGTAGAACTGGGTGCTGATTTCCTTGTTCTTGATGCTGTGGTGTGGAATATTTGGATAGGAATATACCAAGCGTTTAAGACGGTGCCAGAGCATCTTATCGAAGTTTCTGATAATTACAGCTTCTCGTTCTTTGAAAGGATGAAGGAGCTGTATATTCCTTTTTCTATTCCTAAGATAGCAGCTAACTTATTCCCAAGTTATGCTGATGCTCTATTCTACATAACTGTAAGTGAAGTGTTCACGGTAGGAGCTAATACATATCAAACATTTGGCATAGGTACACTACTAGCTAATGAAATAGCAAAGGGTCAGATTGTAGGAGTCTACTACTCCCTTCTCATCCTAGCCATATCTGTCATCATAATAACTGTTGTCTTTTCACAATTCAGTCAATGGGCTGTTGCAAAGTATGGAATAGATACCGCAGCGACAGTACAGCAAAGACAGCGCAGAACCACCCAGTATGTATCAAGAGCTGGTTATGCAATAGCAACAGGGACTAGACTCCTTTCGAGATTTGCTACAAAAGCGTTGTTAAGAGGGCATGCACCTCATGCTAGAAGAAGGTTTGTAGTTAAGGGAGTGAGTAAATATGCAGGCATAGCTGCAGTATGTTTCATTCTTGCCTACGTTGTATATTCAGCGATAGCAGTAGCTATTTCTGTCCCGTTGCAACAATGGATAAGCTACCTTGCATTTACCCCCTACCTGATCTTTTCGATGCTTGTCGATTATGTCAGAGTTCTTATAGTTGCAATAATTTCTCTTGTTATAGCCGTATTTTTAGGCTATTGGCTTGTGTTACATAAGAGAATAGCTCTAGGTATTCTTCCTACAATTCAAACACTATCGGCCTTCCCAGCGCCAGCCTATTTTCCTCTTATCTACGCTACTACTGCTTCGGTGCTACAGAGATATGTACCATTTGGTTATACGGAACTCTACGTGCTTTTCCTAGGATTTATCAGCTGTTTTTACTATGTGTTTTTTGGTTTCTGGATAGGAGTGCAATCGATGCCGTCTGAATTCTGGGAGATAATGGATAATCATGAATTAGGGTTCTTTACCAGATTGAGAAGAGTTGTACTACCATCTGCCTTTCCTTACCTTATATCTGGGCTCTCCAGCACTATAAACAGCGCTTGGGCGGGCCTCTCGATAGGAGAGTATTGGCCGGATATCTTTGCTGGTCATACACTGCAGGTTAAAACAGGAATGATGAAGATAATTGCCCTAAGTATGTCATCCGGTCAGATAGGTACAGCTGCATGGGCATCCTTTATATTCGCGGCTGTAGTAACTGTATATGCGATATTCTTCACTAGGAACCTGATGAATCTAGCCCAGAAAAAATATGTGATGGAAGAAGGTATATATGCAGCCTGATAGAAACTGCAAATGCAATGATGGGGTGCTAGGTACTATAAGAGTGTGACCTGCTTGGAAGTATTTCCTCAGGAGGTAAATATGGCCCAAGTAATAGGATTGGCAGAGTTGATAGTCTCTTGGGGTAAGAGAGCAGATATGCCCAAGCTTGCACATGAGTTACACATGAGCATTCAAACATTATTGCCTTTACTCAATGCAGCACATCTACTTGGAATAGTGAATATAGATGGCTCAGACGTTGTTATAACACCTTTTGGACTCAGTCTTGTGGAATCAAGCAGGAATAATAGGGTTAACCTTATCAGAGACGCGATTCTGAATGTTGAGCCTTTTAGAACGGCTTACAAATTAACTTCTGAAAAAGGAGAATTCACAGTTAAAGAACTTGCAGAGGAACTGGCAAGAAAGGGCATTAGGTGGGATCATGATGAAGATGAAAATGTCTCTGTGCTGTTTAGGATATTGATGAGATGGACAGTTTATACAAAACTGTTCAGCTATGATGGCAGGTCACAGAACTTTCGTCTTCTTGAATCCTAAGAGGAATCTGATTGGCACTAGCTTTACCGCATGGTAGATAGTGTAAAATAGGTATTAAAAGTAGGCACAAAACGTCAAATTGACTACAAGAGCACCTATGATGTGCCGGAAGGGGGTTGTGGCAAGCTCCCATCCCCTCGCTTCTTTTCAAGGTGTATCTGTACTACTTAAGGGAGGTAATGTGTTCGACGCTGCTATAGCTACGAGCGCAATGCTATGCGTTGTTCAGAATAACCTATGTGGATTGGGAGGAGATACGTTTGCTATATTAAAGGAAGGGGAAAGAATAGAGGGGATTAACGGCAGTGGCAGAGCAGGAATAAATGCTACCATTGATTTCTTCGAAAAAATGCAATTGAAGAGTATCCCTCAGAGAGGACCACTCTCAGCTGTTACTGTACCCGGGATAGTAGATGCATGGAATATTATACATTCAAAATACTGCACATTTGAGCTAAAGGAGCTTCTTGCCCCTGCGATCGAATATGCGGAAAATGGTTTCCCACTAACTCCCAAGTATGTAGAATCAATTAGAGCTTCTGCACCAATCTTTGAGAGATTTAAGGGATGGTGTAGCATCTTTCTTATTGATGGAAAGATTCCCCAAGAAGGTTATATCCTAAAGCAAAAGGCACTGGCAAAATCACTTAGGCTAATAGCGGAGGAAGGAACAGAGACTTTCTATAAAGGCAACTTGGCAGATAAGATCGTAAAAGGTCTTCAAAAAGAAGGTGGGCTTCTCACACATGACGATTTTTCACAGCATAAAACTACTTTGCAGCAACCTATGCATCAGAGCTACAGAGGGTTAGAAGTATACGAGACAGCCCCTAACAGTCAGGGTGCAGCTGTGCTTCTATGGCTGAAGATGCTTGAAGAATTTCCTCAGCTTCCAAACGATACA
This sequence comes from Nitrososphaeria archaeon, assembly GCA_029775965.1. GTDB lineage: Archaea > Thermoproteota > Nitrososphaeria > Conexivisphaerales > DTJL01 > JAKAPW01. The sequence continues at coordinate 39,155 of JARVJU010000010.1, forward strand.
AGTAAGCTTGTCGAACTTTTTAGCTCAACGTATAAGCTGGTAAACAAGAAGAGGAGCAGCTTCATAGGTGACCCTGATTTCTTGCCCCTTCCCAGCGATTTCTTTTCTGCAAAAGAAGCGAATGATGAAGAAAGACTGGGACCAGATAGGGCTGCTCTGCAGCAGGGAGATACCACTTACTTTGCTGTGGCTGACTCGGAAGGAAACTGTGCATCCATAATACAAAGTAACTATATGGGCTTTGGTTCAGGCATAGTTCCGGATGATACAGGTATAGTGATGCAGAACCGTGGCTGTTATTTCACGCTAGATGAGGCACATCATAATTGCCTTGCTCCTCGTAAGAGGACATTCCATACACTCTGTGCTTCGCTCGGAATTAAAGGAAGCAATCCTGCCTTTGTTCTTGGCTCTATGGGGGGCGATATTCAGCCTCAGATCCATGTACAGCTGATAACCGATATCGTTGATTTAGGGATGAATATTCAAGAGGCGATAGATTCCCCTAGGTGGGCTATACCCAATACCATTTATGAAAGGCCAAGAATTCTGTTTGCTGAAGAACCTCTAGCTTATAAGATAAAAAGAAGAGTATTAGGAGGGCTAGAGGTTCAGACTATACAGAACCTCTCTTCAAGAGTAGGTCATGCACAAGGTATCATGTTTTTGGATGATGCCTTGTCAGGAGGAGCGGATCCAAGAGGAGATGGCATAGCAATAGGCTTCTGACGGTATCATAGTATATTAGTGCACTTTGATGATCCAAAGGAACATGGTATCAACACAGAGCAGAAACCTCATACTGGCAATAGTTGCTGGGCTCATGTTAGGCTCTATAATCTGGTTTATTGGAGGGAATGAACTAGGATACCTTTTCATCCAGTACAACGGATATGTCTATCAGGGGTTCATCTGGCAACTTTTTACTTCTTTATTTATAGCACCGCCTTTTATCTATGGGTTTGAAGATGTATTATTCAATTCTCTTTCGATCATTCTGTTAGACAGGTTTCTCCTCTTTTCCTATACACCAGGACAATACTACTTCACCTTTTTCATAACAGGTATAATTGGGAATCTCTTTAGTCTTCTTAATGGGCCAAATTATGCAAGTTTCGGAGCATCCGGAGGAATATTTGGGCTTCTGGCTGGAGGTGTTGCACTGGACTATGCAAACAGTAGAAGAATAAATCTCCCTCTGATAATATGGTTTGCATCAGTTCTTCTTTATAGTAGCTTTGCCTTGCCCAACATAGACTGGCTTGCCCACTTTGGAGGTTCCGCATCTGGTTTCATTCTTGGCTATATAATAGGCATGGAAAGAAGAAAAGAAGCTATCTACCGTTATTGAACTGGCTCGGATTAAAGGCACATGACTCAATAGTAGAACTTGCTATATTGTATTTTTACGATTTGTTTTCTGTCTCTGCAGATTCAAAGAATCATTCCAAGATAAATAACACATGCATCTTTGTTCTTTATGGTAAATATAGCAAGGTCAGGGATTGTCATAATGTGGCCAATCTGTTCTTCCACGCTTTATTGTTTATTACCATTCTCAAGTTGTCAGTATGGCTATGAATACTTCTTACTACATCTGCTATTAATTTTTCTTGCATTGCTGTTTATACGATACGATATGATCACTTTGATCAGCTAATCTTTTATAAACACATGACATCTGTAAAGTCGTTAGTTTATCTTTTGTTGAGTTGAATGATATGAGAAATCCTGAACCGCAAATGAAGTATTATATATTACATAATGTTTCTATAAATTCAAATTCAGAACCGTTACTCCCTTACATCCTTTAGCCAAGTAGGAGACCTGCTTGCAATGGTTAAAAGGCTACTGTGAGCTCTTCAAACTTTTAAGGGCGGAAATTACGTCATCAAGCTTGCTGGTGGGAAAGCTCACACCCTTCTTTGTGGGGCCTGTATAGCTTGCTGTAGATATCCATGTCCTTATATCCACTCTTGTCATACCCCTTCTGTCTACAAAAGTTGAAACTTTTATGGTAGTAGTATCGCTCAGCTTGATTTCTGCAACAGGCTTGGAATTAAAAGGACCTTCTTCCTCGCTCATACCAAGTCTTCCCATCATCTAGACTTTAAACATAATGTTCAGCATTGGCTTTAGCTAGAGCCACTCGACCTTCTATGTTCCTTGGTCAAATAATAAATAGTTATGAATATCATACGATGGCTGAGGAGCAAGGATGCATGAGTTCTGGCCCGGATATCAGGGAGAAGGTAAAGGAGATTAGGGGGACTGTCAAGAAACTAGAGCTACTTATCCCAGGACTTAGAGGATACAGGAAGCTGGAAGATATAAGAGCATCAGACGAGTTGCTCAGAAATGAGGTAGCAGACAGGCTTGATAAAGCTAGAAATAGTCTTGATTCTATAAGAAAAAAGATGGTTGATGCAGGGGATTTCGCAAATCTTTCAGCCATAGCATCAGCTATGTCACGGCTTCAGCAACTATCCGGTCAAGTGAGGCACTCAGAGCAAGGATATTCCGGAATTGCTGCAAACATAAGGGTTGACGAGGATACTTTGAACAGGTTGTATGATTTTGATAGCGAATTTGTCTCTTCCGCATTTAATCTTGCTGATTTCGCTGCTCAAGTTGTGTATCAGCAAGACACGATTCAATCAAACATCGCCTCTATCAACTCTATGATAGATGAGTTCAAACAGAAATGGATGACAAGAATAGAAAATGTTGAAGGTATAATCGTGAGGTAGGCGATCTGCATGGTATTTGGTAAGAAACAAAGCAATGTACCTTCTTCAGGAGGCAGCGTTCTTGGGTCTACCACTATAAGCTGGGAGCCAGAATTTAAGCAAGAAAACGTTATGTGGAAGGTCCCAAGGCTGATAAGGTTGAATGACAATATAGTAGTCCGCGAGGACGAGATAGCTGTATTTTATAGGGATGGAAAGGTTCTTACGTACTTTGACCAGCCTAACAGGTATGCTCTGACAGACTTTAACGCGCCTATTGTGGGAAGTCTGCTAAAGTTCTTCACAGGTGTTCAACAACAGGCTGAAGTATACTATCTGCAGAAGAGGTTCTTTGACGGAAAGTTCGGTAGCACACAGCCTTACCAGTTTCTTGACGAAATATTCGGTATTGTCAATCTTAGAGTTTATGGAGAATACAGATGGAGAGTCTCTTCGCCTGAGAACTTCATCAATCAGTTTGTAGGTACATTCGGTGTTGAGACTTCAGCTGAAGTTGAATCAAGGCTGAAGGAACAGATGGTACTTCTTGTATATTCATCTCTTGGGAGAATGAAAGAGAAAGGACTTAAGGTTACAGATTTGGCAAGCAGTCTTACAAACATAGAGCAAGTGATTCTATCCATGTCCCCTGATCATTTTGGTCAGTATGGTGTGGAAATAAACAAAGTTTCTGGCCTAACCATAAGTCTTCCAGACGAAGTTCAAAAGGCTATTGATACACGCTCTGAAATGTCAGTGCTCGGTGTGAATTATCTGCAATACCAAGCAGGACAAGCAATGGTTGATGCAGCAAAGAACCCTAGCGGTGTTGCGGGAGTAGGTGCGGGGCTTGGTGTAGGAATAGGGGCTGGTGCTGGAGTAGGGTATGCTTTAGGCGGCCAGATCGCCCAGGGTATGACTCAGCCACCTAGCAAAAACTGCGTAAAATGCGGAGCTCTGATCCCGTCAAGCTCATCATTTTGCCCGGTTTGTGGTGCAAGTCAAGGCCAGACTGTTCCGGCAAGAGCTCAGGTGGCTTTATGTCAGAAGTGTGGTGCGCAGCTACCAGCTGGCGCTAAATTCTGCCCAAGCTGTGGAGCGCCTGTAGAAATAGATGAGAAAAAATGCCCCAACTGCGGGGCAACTGTTAAATCATCTGACAAGTTCTGCCCTAACTGTGGTAAACAGCTCTAGGTGAAAGTATTGTTCTGTCCTAAATGTGGTGTCCAACTACCAGATGATGCGAAGTTCTGCTATAAATGTGGGTCTCAGGTAGTTACCCAACAACAGCCTGAGAAGAGGAATGTGATAGCACCTAACGGTGTCACGTCAATAAAATGCCCTAGCTGCGGAGCTCCCTTATCTCCCAAGTTCGGTGAGATGCTTGTTACATGTGAATACTGTGGCAGCAGTGTATCGCTGGGTTCGGATGGATGGGCTAGCGTAGAGAAGCAGACTATGCTGCCAATAAAATTTACGGATAGAGAACAGGTTGTGCAATTGCTGCATGGCCTTATGGATAGAGGTCTACTTCATAGGCACCTACAGGAGAGCTCAGTGTTAGAGGAGCTGAACCTCTCCATAGTGCCATACTGGGTTGTTTCTGTTTCTGCAAGAACTTCTGTTGTAGCTTCAGATATGGGAGCTGAAGTGGGGACAATAGCAACAACGGCAGCTCTGATGGGTGTTATGGGCGGGGCCATAGGAGGGGGGAGAAGGGGTTTTGGAGGCGGGCTGTTTGAAGGCGCGTTGGTGGGAAGCGTAATAGGAAGTGGCAGCAGAGGATACCAGAAGGCATACCAGCTTGACCAGAACTATAACTACCCTGTGGTTGCGCTTAAAGCTCTTACAGAGTATCAGCCAAGAGATTATCAGTTCAATATGGATGATAGAACCATTTTTGATATAGCAAAAGTACCTAAAGGAGTCAAAATTCTCAATGGCGATATAAGCGAGGACGCTGCAAAGTATCAGGCCAAAACATACGTAGATCAGTTACAGTCACAGAAGGCACACCAGCAATACCACATGATCCAACAGATTCATACAGAAATGGATGTGGCTGATGCAGAGCTCTTGCATGTACCAGTTTGGTTTGCAAGGTACGACCATAAGGGTAAGAAGATAGTACTTGTTTTGGACGGTAATTCTGGCAATACCATAAACAGCATCGGACTATAAAATGTGTGCTGATTTAGCAATAAGCAAAGCGTGTGCATAAACCTCCATAATATTATTAACAAAATAGAGTTTATATGCACATTTTAGCTATGTTGCATCATGCCAGACTATATTGTGATATCGGAACTGGTCGTGGCAAGGGAACAATCAATTCCTCACAGGGCAGAACACCTTGAATATCTTGAGAGTCTAAAAAGAAATGGCAGCCTGAAGGTTGCAGGAAGGTATAAGGATGGAACTGGAGGCCTTTACGTGATAAACGCAGAGAATATCGAGAAGGCTGAAGAGATTGCAAGAAACGACCCATATCACAAGTTAAGACTAAGAAAGTACACAGTTAGAGAATGGGAAAGAGTTTTTTAGCACAGTCTATCCTAAAAGCAAGTATTCAAGCCTCATGATCTGATATTCTGCAATCTAATTAAAGAAAATAATCAGATGTAGCATAGAGAAATAGCAGTCAAGTGCTCTGAGTCCTGAAATACCTGCAAAAATCCATGTAAGAAAGAATAGCAGACAAAGAGCATCTGTAAGCCAGAACCTCACACAGAATGCTAAGAAATGTCTGTCATCTAAGATATGCAGAATTACAGTTCGACTGCCATTATAAGCTCATCATAATATCTGCCGTTCCTGTAAACTCCCTTGGGCACAGACCCTATTTCCCTGAAACCCATTTTGGTGTAAAGATGTATAGCTCTTTTGTTGACCTTAAGCACCTCGAGTTCAATTACTGTCATACCCAGCTTTTTGCACTGTTTGATAGTTTCATTGATAAGCTCCGCTCCTAAGCCAAGGTCCCTCCATTCTTTTGCTACAGAGAGACCAAATAGTCCCCTGTGTTCTATATCACTTAACGAACCATGTGTTACGTCAGCATGCCCCATTATCATTCCATTATACTCCGCAACGATATCGACTACGTTCCCATTCTCTATATCGACGAGTCGCTTTGCAACCCATTCCACTTCCTGCTCCCTCGTCAGTTGCCTATTGTGAATAAGCCCGAAATCAGGATCTGCATTTCTTTCTTCTACAAGTTCGTTTATAAATCGAAGAATGTTATCTATGTCATCCCATTTGAGTGACCTCAGTAGAACTTTCTTACCGTTCTTTAAAGTTGCTTCCCTGTATACCTGTCCTGCTTTCAATTGCCTAAGGCTTTGTAGCCTTTTATTTAACTCTTCAAAAGTAATAACTGTTTATTAAAGCGGGTATCAAGAGAGCATATGAGATAAGCCTGCGTGATAAGGGAGAGCCTTTGAAAAATAAGGGTGGTTCGTCTGATAACACTTATGAACAAAGAACATTCTGCTCTTGCCTATGCCAACAGAGGCAAAGTCCATCATAGGCCACGGAACTTGGATGGACAAGGTGGCTTACGATGTTATAAACAGAGAGAAGAAGCTAGGCAGGTCTTTACAGCTTGTTAAGGTGGAAAGTGGACTTGGGGCAAGCGGCATACCGCATATAGGCAATTTGTCAGACTGTGTTAGAGCTTTTGGCATAAAGATGGCTTTGGAAGAACAGGGAGTCAGAAGTGAACATATTGCTTATACTGATGATATGGATGGTTTGAGAAAAGTTCCTGCAGGTTTGCAGTCTAGCGTAGATCTAGAAAGATACATAGCACATCCTGTTTCAAGAATCCCTGACCCTTTTGGTTGTCATTCAAGTTATGGCGAACATATGAGCTATCTCCTGATAGATGCGATGGATAAGATAGGAATAGAATATAAGCACGAAAGTGCTGCTGTAAATTACAAGAGGAACAGATTCATTGAGGAGATACGCACTATACTTTCAAGGAGCGAAGAAATAGGTGCAAAGATAAAAGAAATTACAGGCCAAGAAAAGTACGAGGAAGCATTACCATACTTTCCGATATGCTCTAACTGCGGAAGGATATATACCACAAAGGCAACCTCCTATAATCCGAAGACAGATTCTTTGCAGTATGTATGTGAGGGGGCGGAGCTAAGAGGCAGATGGCTCGAAGGATGCAAATACCAAGGAGATGCAAAACTCGTTGAAGGAGAAGGAAAACTGAGCTGGAAGGTTGAATTTGCTGCTCGATGGAGAGCATTAGATATCAGGTATGAGGCTCATGGTAAGGAGCTTACTGACTCGGTAAAGATAAACGACTGGGTCTCTGATAACATACTAGGTTATCCCCATCCATATCATATAAAGTATGAGCTTCTTCTTGATAAAAGTGGGAAGAAGATATCAAAATCTGAAGGCGGTTTGGTAACACCTCAGACATGGTTCAAGTATGGTACAAAAGAGAGCCTGATTTTACTTATGTTCAAAAGGATTGTTGGAACAAGGAGGATATCGATCGAGGAGATACCAAAGTATGTTGATGAATTTGATTGGATTGAGGATGTGTATTTCGGTAAGATAAAAGTGGATTCTGAGAGCAAACTGATCAGGATGAGGGGTCTTTACGAATATGTTAAGTACATGAAGCCACCCAAGCAGCCTGATCAGCATGTGCCCTACCGCTTGCTTGTGGAACTTGCTTCTGTAGCTCCACCTGAAAGGTATAAAGATTACATAATAAACAGACTTAAAAGCTACAGAATGATAAAGGAGAGTGACCCTTCAATTCTGAGCAAGATAGAATTGGCTCGCAATTGGGCCAAAGACGTAAGAGAGGAAACACCAGCCATATCGATAGACAGCAATCAAAAAGATGCTCTTAAAGAACTTATAAACAGAATAAGACCAGCAGAGAACCCCGATTATATCCAGAATCAGATATTCGAAGTTTCGAAGCTTCATGGTATACCTCCGTCAGAGTTTTTCAAGTTACTGTATTCAATCTTGATCGGCTCTGATAAGGGTCCAAGACTTGGTCCATACATCTTTGACCTAGGTGTAGAGAGAGCTATTGAAGCTATAGAAAGAACTCTGCAAAAAACATAATGTATTTTATGCTGCAATCAATAACCTTTCTGTGTGATATTCAAAGATAGAGATAAGTTACTTCCCACCTACATTCCGAAAGAGCTACCCCACAGAGAAGAGCAGGTTGATCAACTCGTCAAATTCTACTCGAGTTCTTTTGAAGGGCCTGAGCAAGCATCACTCAAATTCTACCAGATAGTAGGTCCTGTTGGCTCGGGCAAAACAGTAACGGTGCTAACATTTGGTAGAAAGATTGAAGAGCTATCAAAGCAGAATGGATATGATGTTAGGCACGTTTATGTCAACCCAAGACAGCATGGTACAAGTAAGCTGATGCTCTTCAGGTATATAGTGCAGAAGGTGGATACTTCTATATTCTCATTGAGTCTTTCTGCAGAAGAGCTTATGCTTGAACTGCTAAAATATCTTAATAGGTCTGGAAAATATATCATTCTGATTTTTGATGAGGTTGACTTCTATCTTTCGCTGGGAAAAGAGCATCTAGTTTACAACCTGACAAGGCTTAATGAAGTCTTGCCTGAGCAGCGTTGCAATGTCTTAGGCGTTGTGTTTACAGCTAGAAATGATTCTTATCTCAGAAGGCTTGATGAGGCTGAGTTGAGTAGCCTGGGCAGGTATTATGTCGAATTTTCACCCTACTCCGCATCACAGATATACAATATACTCGAGAAGAGAAGCTATGAGGCGTTCTTACCAAATGCAATAGAAGAGAAGGTTCTTAGGTATGTGGCTGACATAGCAACATCACCTCCAGCTGCTGGGGATGTCCGATTTGCACTTTCAATACTTTATAATGCTGGTATTCTTGCTGAAAATAGGGGAAGAACAAAACTTAGTCTGGATGATATACGTGAAGTGCTGAGCGTACTGAACCCATCAGTCACAGAGGAGGATATAATGTATTTGCCTGAAGAAGAGAAGTTTGTGCTCTTATCCCTTGCTAATGCCTTAAAGCATTCATCAAATGCGTATATCACATTCGACGAGCTTGTTTCCCAGTGTGAAGTTGATAGAAGATTGAGCAATGCAAAGCCCTTTGGGCTCAGAGATATAGTCAAGTATGCACAGAATCTAAAAAATAGAGGCATAATAGATATAAGAAGTCTTACAGAGATAGGAATATCGAACGTGCCTGCGGAGGGGCTTCAAAGATTTTTGGACTTTCTAATAAAAAGACTGGGTGATGACAGATGATCAGCATGAAGCAGTTGGAGGATGCTCTCTGTAGTAAAGGGAGGTTGAGGGTGCTAAGAGAATTATCAAGAGGAGAGCCTCTATCAATGTACATGCTTGAAAGAAAGACAGGAATAAGGTCTAGGTATTTGAAGGCGGATGTGCAATATTTGATAAAGATAGGGTGGATACTTAGGGTAGGAGACAGAATTGTGAAATTTCAGCTTAATTATGAGAACGAGCTTGTCAACAAGACATTACAATTTTTAGCAAGCATTGGGTACATGCAGAATTAGATCTTATCTGTCTTGCTTGGTATGTATCTAGCTATCCAGTACTTGGTAGGCACATATCCATGTCTTCTTAGAACAGCAACAGTAGATAGACCTGTACTAGGGATTATTGTTATAAGCAGCTGAAGAAAGTTGTAAATTACTGTAAATAGAATTATAATGAATAAGCCTGATTCGCCTACAAAGTTTATGCCAAGAAATGTCCCCAGCGATGCGTTTGCGTAAGTGAGAAAGAATGGGAAGAGAATTAGTAAAACGACAATGTTGGCTATCGTCATGATCGGAATGGTAAATAAAGAAGATAGACCCAGAGATATTAGAGTAAATCGTTTTAGTTTTGGTTCGCTAGCTAATCTACTGTACACTCTTCCTGCTACGTAGATAGCTAATACAATACTTCCAGTAGCGAGAAGCCTTAAAATTGGTCCTACAGGTCGAAAGCTTCCTACTAATTCCAGTATGCCAAAATATTCTACGACAGAGATTGTACCTGCTAATGGACCGTATAGCAGTGTTGCTATAACGACAGGTATCTGGCCGAAATCGAAGGTAAGGTAAGGTAAAGGTGGAAATGGGATAGCTATATTAGCTAGAGTCAGAATAGACGACATAGCACCAAATATAGCACCTCCTGCAACAAGTTCTGTCCTTCTTGTATGGAGTGCCATGTTGAACATTTCTCATGGATACTTTATAAAGTTTTATTGTAAATACTAAAATAATAGTTAATGCAAGACGCCTGAGATGCCAAACGCAAAGAAGGACCTAAGATCTGCCTATCTTCTCTCTCTAGTTGAGCTGCTACTCGTTGGAGCCAAGAGCAGGCCAGTCGAGATAACCACAGAAGAGCTTGCAAAAAGGCTAGGTAAGTCTCAGCAATCGGCCTCAAAACATCTGCTTGAACTTGAGAAGGAGGGTTTTATTCTTAGACAGAAAGTTGGAAGAAGCTTCGCCGTAAAGCTTACGGACAAAGCAGTCAACGCTCTGGCTTCATTTTACCTTACACTAAGAAGCGCCATAGAAGAAGCACCTGACATATATGAATTCCATGGTACAGTCTTCACAGGCATCGGTGAAGGTGCATACTACATGAGCCTTAAAGGTTATAGAGATCAGTTCAGGAGCAAGCTGGGCTTTGAACCCTATCCGGGAACGCTTAACCTCAAACTTTCTTCTCCTGTTGAAAGACAACAATTTCAGGAACTAATACAGAGGCCAGGGATAAGAATAGAAGGATTCTCAGATGGCACCAGAACATACGGAGGATTAACATTCTACAACTCATTGATAGAAGATGAGAGGGGTGCGGTTCTTGCAATAGACAGAACACACTATGACACATCTGTAATGGAGGTTATAGCACCTATAAAGCTCAGAGAGGTCCTAAAGCTTGTCGATGGTTCACAGGTAAATATAAAGGTCTTCCTGTAGGGGGTTCTGTTAACTTAAGGTTGGTATAAAACTTATACGTAGTAGCTTCTTATCTTAGATAATGCTTGCAGTCAAAGCAGTTAAACAAAATATCAAAGGAATTTGTAAACTCTATCAAAAGGGTAATGGACAAGGAAGAGATTACAGAAGCAAGATGAAATCTTGCTATTATGAGTTGCAAAGACAGATTGAGTACAAAGTTTGAAGGAATAAAAGTTAAGTGTGTGGATGCCAGAGGTACGGGTATATTGCCAGATATGTGGGTCGAATGTATATTTATACCCGAATGGGCAAAGGTAACTCTGCTGCATCAAATGCAATACTGCAAAAGATAGAGATGAGGTTGCTGCTCTGAATATAGTAAAAGGAGGGCTGAGGTTCAGCCTTGCTGCACTGCAGTTGAAGCGATGAGGGGGAACAAGAATGACTCTAATCCTCAGAGTCGATCGCAAGAAGTTAACTCTATACCAAACTGAAGTTAACAGAACCCTATAGAGTGCTCACGATCTCTGTCTTCGCATATTGCTCACCTACACTTTTTACCAAGCAGATTTTTATATCGGTAAACACAAAACTATGAAGATGTTAGAAGAAAAAATTCACGTTATAGATCATCCTCTAGCTCAATCAATTCTCACTTCTCTTAGAGATAAGAATACAGATCAAATCACGTTCAGAAAGGGAGTTGTAAAGGTAGGAAGGTTGATGGGGTACGAAATAATAAGGAGCATGACTCATGAGGAGGTAATAGTAGAAACACCACTAGGTGTGAAGGCTAGAGGGATTAGAATTCCTGACTTGGATAGTATAGTCATAGTTAATATTCTAAGAGCAGCTATGCCTTTGGTGGAAGGTCTTCTGAAGGCTTTTCCTCTTGCAAGACAGGGTGTTATGGCGGTTCAAAGGATTGAAGAAAAGGAGGGTATAGAGAATATTAAAGCTGTAAAATACTTTGCAAAGATGCCTGTTATAGCACAGGACAATACAGTCATAATTGCTGACCCCATGCTTGCAACAGGTTCAACCATTATAGAGGCTATAAAGGAGGTAAGAAAGGCTGGGAGTCCAAAAAGGCTTCTAGTTACTTCAATAATCTCTTGCGAGTATGGGATAAAAAGGGTACTTGAATACGATAGAAAGATAGAGCTCTTTACTCTTGCTGTAGACAAGGAATTGAATAGCAAGGGATACATAGTTCCTGGCCTAGGTGACGCAGGCGACAGATCGTTCGGTTAGTATGATATCTATTAAGTATTCGATATAGATTTATATATACATCCTTACCAGCGCAGCTCATGCAAAGGCAACCAGAGCACGAACCAACTCCTTTCATCCTTAAGCCACAGGGAGCACCTAGAGGCCTTCTTGTCCATTATATACTCTACAGGATATCACAAAAGCCAGCTAATGGATATGAAATACTGCAGGATATAGATAATAAGACAAATGGCTCATGGAGACCGGGACCTGGCTCTGTATACCCTATGTTGAAGAAGCTTGCTGAAGAAGGGCTTATATCGTCTGACGTGTCAGGCAAGGCAGACCACAAGATATTCTACATTACAGATAAAGGAAGAGAGTACCTTGAACAAGCTAAAAAGATATTTTTTGGAGCAGCGTCAAAATGGACCGACCTAAGAGGTTTACTTATAGAACTGATAGATACTGACAATGTTTCTAGATTCTTTGTAGATGGTGCAAGATCCCATTTTAGACTTTCACAAGAGCTCTTTGAATCGAAGATGAATAAATTACCAAAACACGAGGCAGAATATATTCTAAAGGAATATCAGCTCGAACTCGAAAAGCAACTTATCTGGTCAAAGCAGATGTTGAAGAGAGTTTTAAGAGGTGATAAGAATGAGTGAATCTATAATACTTGTAGAAGGCCTAACAAAGGTGTTCAATGCGAAGGTCAAGGCCGTGGATGATGTTTCATTCGATGTAAAGCAAGGGGAGATATTTGGATTCTTGGGTCCTAATGGAGCAGGAAAGACTACAACGATAAAGATGCTGACAACTTTGCTAAAGCCTACTTTGGGTAAAGCATCTGTGTGTGGCTATGACATAATAAAGTATCCCACTGAAGTGCGCAGATCCATAGGTGTGGTGCCACAGGAGTACACCGCAGACGAAGATATGACAGGACTGGAGAACCTCATGCTTGTTGCTTCACTATATGGAATCCCTAAGAGTATAGCTAAAGAGAGAGCGGAAGAACTCCTGCAGCTAGTAGAACTCAAAGACGCAGCAACAAGGAAGGTGAGTACATATTCAGGCGGAATGAGAAGAAGATTGGAGCTTGCTGCAGGACTGATAAACCATCCAAGGGTGCTATTTCTTGATGAACCTACTCTTGGCCTAGATGTTCAGACCAGGACTGCAGTATGGCAGTACATAAGGAGGCTCAAGGAGGAATACAAAATGACTCTTTTCATGACAACCCACTACTTGGAAGAGGCTGATGGTCTCTGTGATAGAATAGCTATAATAGATCATGGCAAAATAGTCAGAATAGGTACTCCCCAAGAACTTAAGGCGAGCATAGGTGGGGATGTCATTGAGCTAGGTCTTGACAATGATGCAGATGATATTTCTGCTTTGATCCATCAGATAAAGCTTGTAAAGGAAGTCAAGAGGGTGAACAGTCACTACAGAATAAAATCTGAAGTCGGAGAAGAAGCAGCGCCACAGATAATTGAACTGCTAAGGTCCAAAGGCTACCATGTTACAAGAATATCCCTGACCAAGCCTACCATGGATGAAGTGTATCTTGAATATGTTGGGAGAAACTTCAGGGAGGAAGAAGATAGAACAGATGTGATGACTAGGAGGGCTGTTCTAAGGAGGGCAAGAGCATGAAGGACGATACTATAGCTAAGGGCTTAACAGCTCCAGAGGATCAAAGCGTTCTTCATGGTCTGTGGGCGCTGACAAACAGAGAACTGATGAAGTGGTACAAAGTACCTATGCTTCTGTTTATGTCTTTGATCCAGCCTGTGATATGGCTTGGATTATTCGGGAAAGCTATGAACTTTGGAGCGCTCTTTACAGGGCAGAGCTTTAATATTCCGGGCCTTAATATACCAAAGCAAGTACTTGATTCAATATCATCGCAGATAATGGAGAACACTTTTGGCACAACAGACTACTTTTCCTTTCTTGCTGTAGGGATGCTTACGTTTGTGATTCTTTTTACTGCGATGTTCAGTGGGATGTCTATAGTCTGGGATAGAAGGTTCGGCTTTCTTGACAAGATACTAACCACTCCTGTCTCCAGAGGAGCAATAGTAATGGGGAAGATATTTTCAAGCGTCATCCGTTCACTTGTTCAGGCTGCAGTGGTGCTCATAGTTGCTGTTCTACTTGGCATGGATATCTCCAAATTCTCGGTCACAGGTTTGCTTGGTACCTTTGCTGGTCTCTTTCTTATGACTATAGGACTCTCATCCCTCTTTCTTATGCTTGCACTGCGTTCTACTGACTGGCAGACGCAGATGGCCATCATGAATCTGCTTAACCTTCCTCTACTCTTTGCCAGTAATGCACTCTTTCCAGCCAAGTTGATGCCAACATGGCTTGAATACGTTGTTAGAATAAACCCGATAAGCTATGGTACAGATGTTGGAAGACAACTTTTGCTCGGTTCAGCGGGGATGGCGAGTCTATGGTTCGATTTTGCCTATCTAGTAGCCTTTGCTATAATATTTTCCGCTGTTGGCATAATCCTGTCATGGAGATATCTGACTCAGTGAGAGGTTTGGTGTATGTCATCAAGAATTCGGATTTACCACATAAGATCGATATGCCTAACATTATCCTGCTTCTATAAAAGTGAAAAGGGTGCCTTATCCTTATGCTAAGTATATATCAGCTGGATAGAGGTTTTGAGTCTGCGCTACATGATTCTACATCCTTATATCAAACTCGCGGTGCCGTGGCTGAGGCCATTAAATGCAAAATAAAGAACTTTTTAACATGTAGAATGCACAGTTCGAACAAATCAACTCTTGTTGTTATCCTAGACATGTATACTTGGAAAGCTGTGAAAATAAGCCATAACCATACGAAGCTAGACAAAAATTCAGACAGTCTCTTGAAGTTTGATAAGTGGTCTCATGGGATAGGATAAAGAGGGATGATATTTGCCTAGCATAGCGATAGAAGCTTCTGAACTTACGAAGGTGTATGGGAAAGGCAATGCCAAAACTTATGCGTTAAGGGGAGTAAGTTTCAGCATCGAAAAGGGAGAATTCATTGCAATAAAAGGCCCCTCGGGTTCTGGAAAGACGACATTGCTGAATATTATAGGTGCTCTGGACAGGCCTACTTCAGGAAAAGTTTTGCTCGACTCTGTAGATATTTCCAAGCTTCCAAGTTCCAGTCTCGCAAAGATAAGAAATACCAAAATCGGTTTTGTCTTTCAACTCTTTAATTTGATAGGGAGGATGACTGTACTTGAAAATGTTGAAGTTCCTCTGCTTCTTAGAAACATAACATCAGGACAAAGGAGAAGAGTGGCCATTAGTCTACTTGAAAGCCTTGGGCTGGGAAGCAGGGCTAATCTAAGACCAGACCAACTGAGCGGAGGCGAGCAACAGAGGGTAGCGATAGCTAGAGCCCTTGCTACTAATCCAGACATAGTGCTGGGCGATGAGCCAACTGGCAATTTGGACTCAAAGAATGCAGATGCTGTGATGGACATACTTCAGCGATTAAACGAAGAGCAGGGAAAGACATTGGTCATAATTACTCACAGCGAAGAAGTGGCAAGGAGAGCTAGGAAGATAATTCACATCAGAGATGGCCTGATAGAGAGGATAGAGGTGAACTGATTGCTGGGTCGACCTTTCTTATCAGTTATAATAATCTTGTTGTTTATCGGTATCGCGGAGCCTGTTAACGCATCAGCTTGTCCTTCTACTATAAGCCCTTTCAGTGTTATCAGTACATCTTTCCCTCAGACAGCTGTAGGGATAGGCCCGGGAGCACAAAACGTACCTTTTACTGTAAGCCTGGTATACACAGGTGGTTGCCCTATAAGCTATGCCCAGTTTATCCTTGGTATAAAGTCTCCTTTTTCTGCTCCTAGTGGAGCCACAACCGAATCAGAATATCAGGTAAATCTGCAATCATACGCTATATTTCAGATAAGCTACAACCTGAACGTAGCGTCTTATGCCAAGGTAGGAACATACAATCTGCCACTTTCCATTTATTATACACCATCAAACAGTTCACAGTTTGTACAAAATATCACGTTGCCCGTGTATCTGCTTGGCTCTGTCTACCTCAATCTATCTTCTTCAGGCTCAGAATATTCACTCCAGGCTGGACAGGTTAACAACGTGACCTTTACAATAGAAAACGCCGGTTCAGGAAATGCAACACAGATAACATTGGCCTTGGCTCAGCCAGTCCAAGGATTAAGCATTCTAAATCAGTTTCCAAGGTTTGACTCGCTACCTACTGGGTCAAATTATTCCTTTGGCATCAGCATATACGCATCTAACCAAGTAGCTGGTTCAGCAATCACACTTCCGATAATGATAAGTTATGTGAATTCATATGGTTTGCAGGAGCAGCAAGAAATTCAGATTGGGTTCTATGTTCAGGGTAGCTCCCAAGCTAGTCCCGTATCTGTCTCTGTGTTGACACCTCAGGTATCTGTTGCTGGAAGCTCTGAGCTGAAAATTCTTATCACAAACAATGGAAATTATCCTATATATTCACCGTCTTTTACACTAACCATGCCTGCTGGCTTCGCAGTTACTGCGAATTCTAGCTATACATACCAGCATGTAATAGAACCTGGCCAGAGCTTTGAACTTGATACAGGCATAAGCACAGGACCTAAAACAGCTGAGGGAGCCTATACTGCTACTCTCACAATGAGCTATTCCGATAGCGCAGGAAACCAGAAGACTACATCATTTCCTCTCGGCTTCTTAGCAGTGGGCTCAATAGACCTTTTCTTACAGGGTGTGACCGTATCTACATCCCAAAGAGTTGCAACTCTAAGCGGAACTCTACTTAACGAAGGTTCTACTTCTGGCTATTATCTAGAAATGTCAGGAAACATGACTATGCATGGCAGCATTATAGCCGAAGGAAATACATATGTTGGAGAAGTTGATCCTAACACACCAGTACCATTTAGCATAAGCTTTCCTTTACCAGCTGATGTATCCAACGGAACTGTATCTGTGTACCTGAATGCAAAATATGCAAACGATTATGGGACAAACTTCAGCTATAACTTCCCAGTACAAAACTATCAGCTAGTGCTTAGCATTGGTCAAAACAATATTCAAAAGGTTCGTTCAGGGCCGACTTTGTTTACTCTGACACTTATAGCTCTACTGGTTATCGTAATTGTTGCTTTGATTATAACTCTCCTGCTAAGTAGAAGAAGAAGGAGTAAAAGTTTGGATGAAAAAGTAGTTTAAATTGCAGGGGGCTATTATCTTGAAAATTTTAGACCTTCTGAGATTTTCTTGGCGTGCAATGACAGACAGAAGACTCAGAACCACCCTTACTATATTAGGCATAATCATCGGTCCAGCTACAATAGTTGCTCTGTTGGGAGCAACACAAGGCTTCAGCAATTCTGTCACAGAAGCCTTCGCAAAAACAGGAACGAATAGTATTTTTATTCAGCCTACAGGCAGAAATTATCTTACGAGTAATGATGTAGCAACTCTGCAGAAGTTGCAAGGAGTTTCTGCTGTGGTGCCCTACTATCTTCTTGCAGGAACGATTACTCAAGGTGGCCAGACAATCACTGTACAGGTTATGGCTGGAGATTTCTCTGAGCTCTATAAGGTACTACCAGGGCTGACTTTGGCTGAAGGGAACGAACCCGCAAGCTCAGACCTTGCTGGTGCAGATGTAGGGTGGTTAATAGCGAACCCGAATGTTGCTGGAGCCACGAATATAAGTCTGAATCAGATAGTGACCGTTTCGTTCTCTGGATTTAATGGTCTTGGTGTAAGTGGTGCAAGCGGCGAAAAATCGTTTATAGTTAGAGGAATATTTGCGCCATATGGGCAGGGCTTTCTTATAAATCCAGATGAAGGTATATTCATACCTTTGGCAGAGGGACAGGCTATTTTACACAGCTACAAGTACAGTGGTATAATAGTTGTAGCATCAAATACAAGTGTAGTGAATCAAGTAGTAACAGAGATAACAAACCAATATGGCCAGAGTGTAAGGGTTACAGCCGTAACCCAGATACTTAATACAATACAGTCCATAACAAATGGTATAGGGACTATTCTAGCTTCTGTAGGAGGTATTTCGGTAATAGTTGCTTTTATAGGAATAATGACAACTATGTTCACTACAGTTGTGGAGAGACAAAGAGAGATAGGTACACTTAAAGCTTTAGGTTATACGAGCAGGAATATACTTTCGATCTTCATCGTGGAAGCTGCAATGACTGGTTTTATAGGCGGTGTTATAGGTGCAGGTGCTGGTGTTGTACTATCCTACTTGGTTGTAAGTCTCTTCTCTGGTTTCGGTAGTACGGCAAGGCCTCCTCAAAATAGCTCTAATGGCGCAGGTTTTTCAAGCTCTTTCAGTAGTTTGCACATAGTTCCTGCCATAAGCCCAGAGCTTATAATTCTAGCTATTCTGCTAGCAACATCAGTTGGCGCATTAGCTGGATTTATTCCAGCTTGGAAGGCATCTAGGCTTACACCCATAGAGGCGCTCAGGTACGAGTAAGCTATGATTTCTTGGCCCAGCAGAGTCTTGCTCCTAATTTCAAAGTGCTTGATATATTCTGGAACCCTGTTCTCTCCAGCGCTTCCTCTATCTTTTCTTCCCATACTGAATTGATTATAAGATTAGGAAGGTTCAGAAAAGTATATGCAATTGCTTTCTTAATGGCTAGCATAAGATAACCCAAAAGCTTGAGTGCACCATATGCGTAAAGAGCGTGCAAAGGAGCAGATACTCCAGAAGGTTTGGAAAAGTCATAAAGACCGAGCTTCCCTCCTCTTTTTAGTATCCTGTACACTTCATTTACAAAGGTAAACGTGTTGCAATACTTTACTACGTAGCAAGAGAAGACTGTATCAAACGCATTATTTCTAAGTGGAAGTTTCTCGGCATCACCAAGCACAAGCTCCAGCGAAGAAAATCTTTTTTCCTTAGCTAAATAAAGCATATCTAATGAAATATCTATTCCACATATAAACTCTTGATCTGTCAAGTAGCCTTCGAGCAGCGCTGTCCCAGACCCTACATCTGCGATTTTGGCTCTTTTTGGAGTATCAATATACCGCAATAGAGAAAACTTCCATGCTCTGTCCCGATAGAAAGTCATAAGCATAACGACACTATCATAATAGGCAGGTAGAGTGCTGAATATCGTTCTTGCTATTGCCTTTACACTAATCGATGCTTGATTGCTTGATTCCATCAAACTTAATAATGTGAATACTGATTTAAACTGATCTACCATGGAGCCCCCTGTAGAACCGGATCTTTACGGGCCGTGGAGGCGCAATGTATGGATATACGGCTTACGAGTACCCTTCAGTCTTATCTTCTTAGGATGGATCACTTTTGCACAGGCGCTATCACCGGCTTTTAGTTTCAAAATATATTCCCTTACATTACTGGCAAGTTTTCTAGGCCTCGTTGTTGGGGCGCATTACATAGATATAGCAACAAGCATCAAAAAATTTTCTCCATATTTTCCTATTCCAGCAAAGAAGATGCTCGTTGTAGGTATACTGGGTGTGCTTGCTGGTGTATCAGTTGGAATGTACTTGGCTATAATACTGAGTCTGCCTATCTTTCTAATCTTTGTGCTTGTAGAGGGATTTGCAGCAATAGCATATCCAAGGGAGATATCGAAGCCATTTCATTCCTACTTTGCTTTTGGATTAACGTGGGGCTCTCTTCCCTTCTTGGCCTGTTACTTCGTCCAAGCAAGATCATTTAGCTTGTTATCCTTAGCAGTATCTGCTTTTGTTGGTATTAGTGTAGTAATAATGCACCACATTGCTATAATGACCAGGGAATCATCAGACTGGAAGAATGCACTATATCTTTTGAAGTTGTACAGATATTCTATCTACATACTTGCTATAGTTTCTCTTCTAGGCAGGCTTCTCTGAGTCTCTGCCATCTATCTCCTTGCTGGAATATTGCATTTTCATCTGTCCTCCTATCCAGTTTAATGAATAGTTGAGCGCGCCAGACTTCTGTACTCCTCTGTAGATTATCCATGAGCCTGTTATTGTTATTATGGCATGTATTATGTTAAAAAGACCTGTGATCAAGGTAACAATTATAGCAATTGCAAGAGCTCCTGTAACGTCTATGCCTATAGCTCTAAGCGCCTGTGATGCAAAGCTGAGGTATGTGGAGGGGAATATTATATAGTATAAGACAAATGTTACAGGTATCATGATAATAAAACGTAGTATGGTGCCCCATACTAGAAGGTATGAGTAGTTTCTTCGCGAGCTGAAGTTTGATGAGACAAATAGACTACCTATGTACATGCCGAGCATTGTTGCAAATACTGCCATGAATTTCATAGTCGGTCCTATAACCGGATCGAAGCTTGCTGAGAGATTAAGCATCAACCAATGTATAGTTGTTACAGCAAGACCGCCAGATGGGCCTAGCAACAAAAAGGCCAACGCGTCTGGTATTTCAGCAGCATCGAACCTGAGAAAAGGCATAAGTGGGAATGGGACAGACAGCCCGGATATTGATATGAGTGCAGCTGAAGCTGCAAGGACCGCAGCCAGAGAAATCCTTCTGGTATCTGGTCTTTTTTGCTTTTGCAAAGTAGTCATTATAGCTCCCCATTCCAGCCATAATAGATTAATGATTATATAAAACTATTATGACTTACTTGACATACAAGGAGGAAGCCACTTCAACAAGCGCGGTCAATTTCTCCCTGTTCTGAAGATATGGTACTCTTGATCTGCCAACTTCATGTATACCAAGTATGCCAGCTTCCCTCAGTTTTTCAATATGCCTGTATGCTGCGGCATAATCCAGCTTTAGCTCCCTTGCAATACCCTTGACGTGAATTGGCCTATTTGACAGCAGGATAAGGTTCACTATTTTTAGTCTCTGCTCATTCGACAAGGCATCAAAGAGCTTGACCAGGTTGTTTATATCTGCCTGCATAATATCATGGTAAAAAAGACATACTAATAATTGTTTTATTCATTTACAATTAGCAACAATATCAAGCTTCTTTACAATCATTTTTATAAAACCTCTTCTGAAATGCACAAGGCCTTGAGCCTGTTTGCGCCTGGGGAGTCACAGCATATAGTAAAAACAATCAGTGCAGAGCTATGCCTCAGGTGCAGGTTTGCAAAGCTACTTTGCGGGCGACCAGTCTGTCCTATTCTGCTCAAGCTTGATGCTTATAATAATGTGTCAAGAATTCTTTCAAAAGAAGTATCAGGAGATACTCCTCCGGCTGCTTTTGTAGGTACAAGCGGGTATCCCAATGTATCTGTAGGTCCACTTTTACCCCCTTTGCATGGGGATACAAGGATATATGATGAACCCGAATTATGGTATGGATTAGGCTTTCAGGAAATTGTAAATTTAAGAACCTTTATGGTTCGGGGTAAGGAAAGATATAATGTCAATGATGCGAATCAAGCAAAGGGTTTGCTGTACGACCTTCAAATCTCGAACCTTGCGATCAGACCAGTTAGCGCTGAAATGGTATTCTCAAAACAACCATCTTCTACAGCTCACTTTGATGATGATTCTCCTCCTTTTGGACCATCGGCTTGGTTAAAAAAGTACAGGTTGAATTCTCAAAACTCCGATAGAAGGTTAGAGTATGTATTTTATGACAGAGACCTGGGCTCAACAGAGGGAATTATCACACTGTATACAAAAGGGATAAGTGTGAATTCTATTCAAAGACTGCTCAGCGTAGGTATGCTGGGTAGGAAGAGGAGGCTTGTTCCAACTAGATGGAGCATAACTGCAGTTGATGATGCTATCTCTAAATGGTTACTTGAAAGAGTAAAGCAGAATACTACGATTGATGACTTTAGAGTATTTATAAAAGACTATCTTGGCAGCAGGTATGTTATTATAATGCTGCCTTTTCAGTTCAGCTTCGAATGGATAGAGGCTTGGTATCCGAAAACCACGTTTAATCCTTCAACCTCTGAAGTCTACAGTATTGGAGATTTCGAGGGGCAACGAGGCAGAAAGAGCTATGCTGCCCCTGGAGGATGCTATTATTCTGTCAGGCTGGCAGTTTCGGAGTATCTGGACAGTATAAGAAGGCAAGCAGCTGTTATAGCACTCAGGGAAATCTATCCTGGCCAGATATTGCCTTTAGGGGTGTGGAATGTAAGAGAAGCGATAAGACATGCATTGAAGTCTAGCTATAAGTCGTTTGATTCTATAGAGTCATCTGTGAATTTTGCCCTCTCAAACTTGAGAATGGGGGAGAGATTCTGGCGTTCGAACAGCAGAATTCTGAGGCAATTTATGTTGCAAAACAGTTTAGACATGTTCATAACATGACAGCTCGGTAGATGATCGATGACAATTATTCTATGGGATGTCTTTAGAGTGTGATGATACAGATGGAACATAGAGTGGCTGTTCTGGATAGAGATCTGTGCAACTTCAAAAAATGCCAGCATGAGTGCCAGAGATTCTGCCCACCGCAGATGATGGGAGAGAGTGTCATAGAATTTGGTGAGGATGGCTATCCTGTGATTAATGAAAATACATGCATAGGATGCTCAATCTGCGTAAAGAAGTGCCCCTTTGACGCTATCAGTATTGTAAACCTTGCTCAGGAGCTTGGTAGTGAAAAAGTTCATCAGTTCGGAATTAATACCTTTAGATTATACAGGCTGCCTGTACCTAAAAAGGGGAAAGTGGTTGGACTTGTTGGAAAGAATGGTGTGGGTAAATCAACATCGATAAACATACTATCCGGCAACCTAATTCCAAATCTAGGAAGAGTTGAATCTCCACCTGACTGGCGTGAAATACTAAAAGCGTTTCAGGGCACGGAACTGAGGGCTCACTTTGAACTTATCAGTGAAGGTAACCTCAAAAGCTCTTTAAAGCCTCAGGCCATATACTTAATACCAAAGGTATGGCAAAGTCCTGTAAGAGAGCTGATTGACAGATATGATGAGGCAGGTAGCGGGAGTGAGCTTGTTAAGCAGCTGGGTCTTTCACAATCCCTTGACAAGATGCCTTCTGAGTTGAGTGGTGGCGAGTTGCAGAGGGTAGCTGTTGCAATTGCATCTGAAAGAGATGCTGACATATATTTCTTTGATGAACCGAGTAGCTACAACGATGTTTTCCAGAGGATGCAGGTATCGAGAGTAATCAGAGATCTTGCGATAAAAGGTAAGAGTGTTGTCCTTGTTGAACATGACTTGACCTTCTTGGACTATGCTACGGACTATGTACATATAATATACGGTCAGCCTGCTGTATATGGTGTTGTATCCGGTATTATGACTACCTCTGAAGGAATAAACACTTTGCTTGAAGGATTAATACCAGGAGAAAATGTAAGGTTCAGAGATACCCCTGTTACTTTTGATGTTTATTCTTCATCTACAGAAGACGTAGAATCAGCCATTCTGTTACAATATAGCCAGATGGAGAAGAGATTTCGGAACTTCGAATTGAAAGTCGATGCAGGAGTTCTGAGAGAAGGACAAGTAGTTGGTGTTCTTGGTGCTAATGCTCTAGGCAAGACAACAATGCTCAGGATCCTTGCCTCTGAGGAGAAGCCAGATGCTGGGGGTGCAATGACAAAGGCAAAGATCTCATACAAACCTCAGTACCTGAGTAGCGAGTACGAAGGTACTGTTCAGGATCTGCTAGAATTCTCTACTGGCAGTCTATGGAATGACAATTATAATTTTCAGCAACTAATCAGACCTCTGACAGTTGATAGACTTTTGCAAAACAAGGTAAAAGAGCTGAGCGGAGGCGAGTTGCAAAAGGTAGCAGTAACAATATGCCTGCTCAGAGAAGCCGATATTTATGCCCTGGATGAACCATCAGCTTTTACTGATGTTGAAGATAGAATAGCAATGGCTAAAGCTATGCAAAGATTCATCAAGGGTAAAGGGAAGTCAGCAATAGTTATAGATCATGATATTATGCTGGTAGATATAATCTCGGATTCCCTCATAATCTTTACAGGAGAGCCCGGAGCAAAAGGATTCGCTTCATCACCCATGAGCAAGGAGAAAGGGATGAATATGTTTCTTTCCGATATAGGGATAACCTACAGAAGAGACATACAGACAGGGAGACCTAGAGTGAATAAACCTGAAAGTAGACTCGATAGAGAACAGAAGGCAAAAGGATACTATTATTATCTTGTCAGGGAAGAAACGAAATGACAAGAATGCTCAAGAGTATCTCCGCTGAAATTCTCTCTCAGGATGAACTTAAGCATCTGTCTTCTGCCTTCGATGTGATAGGGGATATTGCAGTTCTCAAACTTCCCTTGGAATGGCCCTACACAAAAAAATCAAAAGTGGCTATGCTTCTGATGCAAAAGGTCAAGAGCATAAAGTCTGTATGGAACCAAGTAGGCCCAGTTGAAGGCGAATACAGGATAAGAAGACTGGAGTATCTTGCTGGTGAAAAGCGCTCAGATACTATATACAGGGAACATGGTTGCTCCTTCCATGTAGATCTTCAGAGCGTCTATTTCTCACCACGTCTGTCATCAGAGAGACTTAGAATTGCCTCTTTGACAGAGAAAGGAGAAAAGATTTTCAACATGTTTTCTGGTGTTGGAACATTTTCTGTAGTGATAGCAAAGAAGGTTGCTGAGGTAGAAGTGTACAGCAGTGAAATCAACGAGAAGGCGTATTCTCTTATGGAACTGAATATAAGATCGAACAAGCTAATCGGCAAAGTGATACCTTTGCGGGGAGATTGCAGGGAGCACGCAGGAAAGATTCCAAAGTGCGATAGAGTACTGATGCCTTTACCAGAGAGAGCATATGAATTTCTAGGCTATGCAATAAAAGCAGCCAGGCATGGAGCAGTAATACATTACTATGAATGGGTAAAAGGGGCAGGCAAAGAAGCTATTGAAGCCAGCTGGGAACATATCAGGAAAAATTTTGATTGTTTTAAGCTGCAAGAAGCAAGAGTAGTAAGTGAAGTAGCTCCTAGGACAAGCGAGGTGGTACTAGACCTTTCTTACAGTCCTTGAAGACTTTCTTACAGCTGAAGCAATCAAGGATGCAATCCTTACCGGCTCGGGATATCTCCCTTGCAATACAAAGTCATCGAGTAATTTTTTTGCATCTTCCTTTGCTATTGAAACCAAGCGGGCGTAGACCTTTTTACCTGTTGATAAAGTGAAAGTATCCCTGCTTCCTAGCTTTTTGTACGCCTCGATCTTCTCTTGGTAAGAGCCAGGAAACCTTTTTTTAAAGACTTCTTCAAGGCCGGGCGATTCTCTGTACGTAAGACATATCAGGGGTCTGTTAGTAGTTGAAGAAACTCTTTCAAGGTCTACTATGTTGTAATAGCTGATTATAGCTCCTGAGAGCATTATCACGTTTATATCTCTTCTGTGGAATGACTTGTAGAGAGATATAACAGACTTTGTTGCATCGTCCCCCCCTAATGTTGCCGTTTCAAGCGATACACCATCTATCACGAGATCTTTTCTCATCACAACGCCAGCAATGGTACTTTTTTTATCCTTCGAAGGATCGAATGATTCAGCTATACCCAGTACTCTTATCCCCTTCTTAAATACGTGGAACCTTATCTGCTCCATGGTCAAAGATATCATCCTGCTTTATGTTTATAGGAGCATGACGCATATATAGCATAAGTGCTCTTGCAAGCTGGATACTTTTTCTTGCCGTGTCTTCAGTAAACACTTTTGGATTGGAGTTCTTGATCTCTACCAAATATTTTATGGAACTGATATCGAAGCCAGATAGACCATATTCTTGTAACTTAATAGCTAGAGTATCTAGCGAACCTTCTCCTATATCAAAACCCATCTTATCTGAAACTGACTTCAGTAGCTTTTGTGTTGCTTTGTATGCATAATCTGTTGCATCTTCGAAGGCACCCTTGTTAAATAGGTCAATAGCATAGGATAGCTGCATTTCTGCATCAGGGTCAGAGATACTCACATAGTATCCAGCGACAAAAGATGTTTGCGCCTTATTCTTTTTCTGCAGTCTATACAGCCCTGCTACCAAAGCTGCAAGTAAAAAGCTGGCAAAAAACCATTCAGCTAAGACGAGCAGAGACAGCAAAAACATCACACACCAAATATCATGTAGCTATATATGGCGACTCGGATAAATGCCTTCTCCTTCATCCCTTTTCCGGTGTAACTCTGAATCTTCATCGCCGCCTGCATATTTTTAGTATAGCTTTGTTTAAAGAGTTATCCAAAGTTGCTACTGCAACTTTTCATATTGCTTTCTTGCACCCCTATACATCAAATAAGAAAATAAAACCATAACTACAGCTATCACAATACCTATAGCAATTAGTATTGGGTAGCTAGGTCCTGTTCCGAATACTATAGGGAAAGGCCCGATAAATATTACTCCGGCAAAGCTAGATTGTGCAGTTTGAGGCAAAGTGCCAAGCACCATTATTGCAAACCCTACGAACAGCACTATTATCCCTGCAACAAATAGGATATAAGCAGCATTAGATTTCTGCTCGATCATCCAAGAATCACCGTCACAAGCCAGATAACTATAATAGCTAGGGCTATAATCATCATAGCCATTGCCCATCTTTTATCCGATCCGAAAATTATAGGTATTGGGCCAATAAGAAGAACAGCTCCCCCCTGCGCGCTTTTCTTAGCTGAACCTATCACTGTAGCTAAGAAGAGTAGAAGCATGCCTATTATCACTATAAGAAACCCTAGTTCAAACAGCACAATATCTGTTCCTAATATCTAGCTTAAATATTTGATGTAAATCTCTGTGACCGAAGCTAAAGAATATTATATCATCCTATGACAGGCTGATTCGGGGCTGTTGCCTAGCACGGATAAGGGCGTCGAGATGTTCGCGTAGGCCTGCGGAGCCGGAGGTCGTGGGTTCAAATCCCACCAGCCCCGCTACATTCTTTATTGACTCTTCATATCAGCCCTATCATTCTTGCTAGATTGACGATCATTTATGTTTCTTTTTGATAAACTCAGCTCTCTGCAAAGTCATTTTGCTCTAGGCATGCGATAACGTACAGATACTATCCATTATCTACTATGAACAAATATCGACACCTCAACCATGGTGGATACAAAAGCAATTTTGTCTTGCTTGGGAATAGATTTACAAAGAGATGTGAAATTTGATACTTTCTACGCATTCTACCCTTCTTTTATAATATTTTACTCGAAGATTTTGAATTGTGAATCCTTCGTAGCATGTAGTCCTCAATCTGATATGAGGTGAACCATTTTTAGTCATAAACAACTTAAGACAGAGGCTCTTGCATGCGAGACATGCTTGAATATCATTATACTACGGTGAACTACCCCGCCCTTGCAGATGTGGCTTCTGCCACACTGCTTGTTTGGAGCTTCTCGCTTCATAGGCAATGCTTGCTTTCACATGTGGAATGCTTTTTATGTATTCGAGCATGCTACTTGTAGAGGCATAATATAATCCTCTGCGAGCGTCTCGCCTAGGTTCCATA
>JARVJU010000011.1 GCA_029775965.1 Nitrososphaeria archaeon
AGGACTGATCCCTGCCGTAGTGGTGTTAATTCTTAGAAGGACAGTCCCAGAGTCTGCTAGGTGGCTTGCGATGCGCGGCAACCTAGAAAAGGCGAAAGATTCTGAAGAAATCATTGTTGGCAAGTCTGACGACCTAAAGAGTGTTAAAGGAGAGAAGGTATCATTGCTAAAGCTCTTCAGCGGTAAGTATATCAAATGGACAATCTTCTTCGGTCTCGCATGGTTCGCGTATGATGTAGCCTTTTACGGTATAGGTCTGTTCAATCCATACATCTTGGAACTGCTTGGATTGACTCACAGATTGTCTGTACTCGGATCTGCTGTCTTTGCAACCTTTGCAATAATCGGCTCCGTTCTCTGTGTGCTGACAGTGGACGTTTGGGGAAGAAAGTTAGTTACAGCACTCGGCTTTTTGGGCATGTCTATCTCTCTGCTTGTTTTGGCGTACATAGGTCTAACAGTCCCAAGGGAAGCATTCACCGTAGGAAGCATTGCAGTAGGAATAGTAGCCATGTTCGTAGTCTTTGAAATCTTTCAAGCTTGGGGTTTCGGAACGACAGATTTTATCTACGGTCAAGAGCTCTTTCCGACATCAGCAAGATCAACTGGACAGGGATGGGGGACAACAATAAGCAGGATAGGTGCCGTTCTAGGTCTGACCACTTTTCCCTCTATAGTTGCAATATACGGCATTGGTTATGGTCTATTATTCTTCGGTGTATTTGCTATCCTTGGATTGCTACTTACTTTGTTTATGGCTCCCGAAACGAAGGGTAGAGCTCTTGAAGAGATAACGTCAGGCTAAAAATTCAGCCCATAACAATCATTTTTATTGCCATATCAAAGGAGTGTATGATATCTCTTTCCATACCAGGGTTGGGGTCTTTTAGTTTCTCTCTCTAAAGTAAAAATTAGCTCACTACACATCAAAAGCAGAATTTGTCAATAATACGAGGCCAACCCATAACACAATCAAGTACTCATAAAAGGAAACTGACTACCACGCTTCGATTATTTCACTGAAGGATCGTAGTGTGAAGTCTGGCCTTGCTGTGCTTTGAGCAGAAACATCATTAGATTCACCGAGCATGAGGACAGAAGTTATTCCTGATTTGTTCGCCATTTTTATATCTGTATAAGGCCTATCACCAAAGATAACCGTATCGTCAGGATTTACTTTCATTTTTTGTAACCCATACTCTAACATTAAACGATTCGGTTTTCCTGTTATAGCGACTGGCCTTTTACCTGTAGCAGTTTGTATCAGGCTTAGAAAAGAACCTACATCTGGCTGATAGCCTCCATTTGTTGGGCATAAAATGTCAGGATGGGTAGCGATATATGGGATTCCTAGCATGATCATCCTGGTGGCCT
Source organism: Nitrososphaeria archaeon (assembly GCA_029775965.1). GTDB lineage: Archaea > Thermoproteota > Nitrososphaeria > Conexivisphaerales > DTJL01 > JAKAPW01. Next base: position 1,375 of record JARVJU010000011.1, read on the forward strand.
TTGCCAGTCTTTTATATGTCAGTGTAGTATCAAAGGCTATGACTACCATTTCGGGATGGACTGATGTGAGACTTATCCCTGCAGATGCAAACTCTCTCCTTACAGCCGGAACTGCTAAAGCATACACAGATGATATGCTATGATCTTTCAGATATTTTATTGCTACTTGAGTAGAAACAAGTAGATCTTCTCTTTTTATTGTTACCCCTAGGATCGTGCTAATCCTTACTGCATGCTGGGCAGAGCTGAAAGAGGAATTGTTAGTCATGATAAGGAACTTCTTCCCCTTCGAAGCTAACAGACGCAAGAACGCTGAAGCCCCCTTTGTTCTTTTTCTCCCGACGTACAAAGTACCATCTCCATCTAATATGAAAAGGCTCTTGCTGTCTAATATACTGGCAAGTCGCTTGGCATCATGCATGCTTCGATGATCATTGTAGCGATTTTTAAGTATTGGGAGGCTTAAAAGAAGATCATTCTTTGCAATATTATGGGTAGCTCAAATAACTCTTGTGGTTCACTAAGCTGAACAGGCAAGTGTAATCTTCACTACAAGAAAACATGCTACATACTAGAGAAAAGGGTAACCAGTCGAAGGGCTCTATGCAGCGAGCTTACTAGGTATGCAGTTCACTATCTGGGTGGATATAGTAGTAGCTACAGTCTCAAGTCTGGTCTTTCCAAGCAACTTCTCTATAAGACCAGCATCAAGTGTTGCAACCCATTTTAAGTGCGATGATGCATCCCCACTAACGCTCATTGTTATAGATACTGTAATCTTAACACCTGCTGACCTTCCCTCTCCTTTTAGGAAAATCTGATGCTGCATTTCTAATAGCTCGAAATTCATTTTGACTGTTATGTTTCTTAAATAACTAACAGCAATACTACTTGGAAGTTCTAGCTTGAATAGAGCTTCAAATTTATTTTCATCCTTTATCTCGAACTTCTCGAGATTTGGTATACATCCAGCGAATCTACTTGGGTCTCTAATAAAAGCCAAAATTCTAATGCTCGGAATGCTGAAGTCAGCACTTCCCTTTACCGATATCACGAGCTGATCTTCTCCTCTGCAAGAGCTAACGACATACCAGGCTCGTATACCTCTTCTGCGATACTGCCTTTGACAGGCGTGGATTCGAATGCTGAAGATAAACGTAGGCTTTTCGTCTGGCTTTCAGCCTTAAGGCCTAGTTTTTCACATACAAGGTCTGAAACACTTTCTGCCATCAGCCTCGAAGTTGTCAGCTTTCCACCAATTACCGAGATTATCCAATCGTCATCAATAACTTGGAAATCTCTTGTCGTTTCTCTTGGGTCGCTCCCTCTTACCAAAGGCCTAGCTGAAAAATATAATCTCGAGTATTGTAGATCCGATATCGACGGGATAAGCTGGGCACCTTGTTCCTGCAGGAGCTTAATATCATCTTCCGATATTTCTATTTTGTCTAGATCCTCTACCAATTGCGCTGTGGTGCCAAGTATACTTCTTTCATAGAAAGGCACTATTATGTCTCCATCTGAGGGAGCTCTAAGACGATTGATCACACTATGAACCAGCTTTCTCTCATAAACAAGCATAATTCCAAGTGCAGGCATGAGTTCTATTTCCTTGCCAGAAGCACGCAAAAGCTTGGCAGCCCAGGGACCAGTTGCGTTAACTACTATTTTGGCTTTTACGTCGCCCTTATCTGTTTTTATTACCTTGCCTGATGGATTCAACTCTGATACCCTATTTCGTAGAAGGAACTTTGCACCCTTTCTCTTAGCATACGTAGCTGCGCTGTAGAAGAATCTAAAAGGGTCCAATACCATATCATCTACTTTTACTGCGAAGTCTACTTCTTTTGTAAGTTGTGGTTCTACCTTCAGCAAAGACGCAACTTCAATTTTCTCGAAACTGATACCACACTGAGCTAGAGCATTTACAAACGTATCAATATATCTATCTTGTTCTCCCTTCAAATGGACGAAGAATCCTCCCCTAGAGACGATTGCAAATGGTGCCATCCTAGCTAATGTTTTGCTTTCTTCTCTGCATTCTTTCGCTGCTTGCTTATCATCTACAGCGTACCTAGCACCACTATGAAGGAGTCCATGGAACTTGCCTGAGGTACCACTCAACAAGGATCCTTTTTCTATCACTATAACCGAAAGTCCACGAAGTGTTAAGTCCAACGCAGTAAATATTCCTGTTGCCCCGCCCCCTATAACTGCTACATCAGCTTCCATGACTGATTTTAAATCCATGTAGGATATAAATGAGACCTACAAAATATGCCTGCTACTGCAACAACTTCTTTGTACAGCTGATGCCTTTCTCATAATAAGCTTTATAATACTGTTAATCTAAAAAATATAGACTATAATTACTCGTCGTCTTTGCCTACCTGTACTGTGCTTTCCTGGAGCACTAGCTGATGCGGTCTGTACTTCGCTCTAGCTATCTGCTCAAGACTAAGCCCTCTTGTCTCGGGAGTAAAGAGAATCGTAAATACGAATGCAAATGCCATTACAACTGCAAGGACTTCGAAAAATGTAAGCTTTCCCAGTGAAAGCGCTATGAAAGGAAATTCAAACGCACTTAGAAATGATACAAAACGTGTTATGCCGGTTGCTGCACCCATCGAGGCAGATCTGAGCTTTGTTGGCAGCAGTTCTATTGCATAGAGACCCATTGTGTTTCCTGGTCCTAGATTCCCTATACCATACCAAAGAATGAGACCAAGTATTCCCAAGGCATATACTAAGGCACCCGTATAACCAGACGCGACAGCAATGAGTATCATACCAAGAGTCATCCCACCAAAACCGATTATTTGCAGTATTCTTCTTCCTGTTTTATCATTGAGATACGCAGCTCCAAGGGCACCTAAGAATCCAGGTACATAAAGTGCGGCTGACAGTAGAATACTGAGTGATCCCTTAAATCCAAGAGCAGCCAGAATCAGAGGGGAATAAAGACCGAACCCGTAAGCTCCAATATCATAAGCAATCCATTGAGTCCAGACTATTGCTGTCCGCTTTAGATTTTCTCCCTTAAATAAAGCTACTACTGAACCAGAAGATATTTTTTCTAAAACCTTCTTCTCTTCAAGAAGGGCATTAATATCAGACTCAGAGATGCCCGTTTCTACAGAGAGATTCTTTGTCTCGCTTACGGCTGAGCTACCCTGGGATACTACCTTCCATCTAGAAGACTCTGGCATCCTTGTTCTTAGGAAGACTGTTATCAGAGCTGGCACTGCACCAAGGCCGAGAGCATACCTCCATGCTTGGAGCGGTGTGATTAGATAAAACAGATACCCTAAAAGGAAAGAGATGCCAGCCCCTATACTCCAGAATGCCCAAACCCAACCATATCCCTTACCTCTCTGTTGATTTGGATACATTTCAGTGGCATATACAGGGCTTAGTGCATAATCTGCCCCTACACCCCATCCTATGAAGAATCTAAATATTATCATTTGAATGATATTTGTAGAAAGGGCACTCAGCACTGCAAACACTACAAAGAAGAGAAGGTCAAAAATGTACAAATACCTTCTTCCAATCCTATCCGAATAATGTCCGAAAAGAAACGCACCGACCATAGCACCCAACAGCGCCGAGCCACTTACAAAAGCAAGCTCAAACCGTGTATACTCGAAGAACTTGTACTGTGTCAATATAAACGTAAATACCGATATAACGCTCAGGTCGTATCCATCGAGCAGATAGCCCATAGCCGAAAGCACTGTATAGGTAGACCTCTTTGGTACACTCATCGATGCTCTCATTGGGAATTAAAACCCCTAAGTTATATATAAGTTTTTCAGATCAGATATCGCGCAGTGTTTTATCCACAAATCATTCCACCCCTCCTGTCAGCAATGATGGGTCCATCAGTACCTCCTTTTCCGGCATCCTCTGATAGAACATCCTGATCGGAGTCTCGAGCTTCGATATGTCGAACGCACAGTGGGGCCTCACACAGTTGTACCAGTACATGAAATCCTCTATCGAGGAGAAGAACTTGACCTTCTTCTCGAACACGTCGAAGAACTTCTCTATCTTGCCATTTGTTTGGGGGTGCCTCACCCTACCGATGATCAGCCTAATCCTGTTCTTCAGCAGGTATTTCTCGAACTCTGTCAACCCCTTCTCCCTGGCAACGGACTCCACAGCGTAGAAGGTGGAGCCGTGGTCACACAGTATGGAAGCCAGCTTTCCATACTTCGTGATGGCAGAATCGAGCACCTCCACGGACACCTTTGAGGTTGGTATACAATCCTTCCCGTGTCCAAGAATCATCCTGGAGGAATCGTCTTCGTAGCATACAAGCCATTCTCCCTTCCACCATGGCCCTTTATCTCGTGCCAGTCAGCATGCCATAAGGAGTTGGAGTGTTCCCTCTCGTACCGTATCCACTTCTTCCTTACGTGCTTCCTAGGCTCGTTCAACGCAAGACCCTCCTCCACTAGTATCCTGTGTATTCTGTTGTGGTTGATCCTGACGCCACGTGCAAGCAGTACCTCCTCCAGATAACATGCGCACAGCCTGTATATACAGTACATCTCTTTAACGATTCTTCTTTCATATTCAGTGATATCGGGGGACCGGTGCCTGCCCGCCTTCTTGAGGACAGGCACTTTCCCTGTCCTCCTGTATTCCCTGTGAAGTTGCTGCACCCTGCTGACAGATACGCCCATGGCGTACGCTATGTCCCTGTTCTTCCTCTTACCGTCCGACTTGGACCTGACGATCCATTCGACCTGGTTCTGTTCGAGCATGGCATGCCCGTACTTCCTCCAGAGTGAGCTCCAAAACTCACCCAGTCTTGTCCGCTTTACTATGCTGTCTATTCCTACTAGGGGGTGTAATAATTTCCGGATAACAGAGATCAGATATCGCGCAGCGATAAGGCTAAGAATAACTCTGCATATAATAATCATCTGATATATGAAATATGCTCTCCAAACATACTCTTCAAGGTGGATATAGCTATTCTACAATCCATCTTAAGCATAGCCATGCTTCTTCTTCGGCCTCTTGTAATCCTGCAGCTTCTCTACACTAGCACCATCGAACTATGCATCGCTTTGCTTTAGTGGACGAGTTCTTCCTCACTCTTATTACAGGCTCTATATGCTTCGAGTAAAGGGTCCAGAAGTTGTCTTTCGAATCCTATGCTCATCTGCTGTAGCTTTGACACATGAGCTTTGGATGATGCTCTCTCAACAAGAGGCTTCAGCGTTCTGCCATCATAGACAGACTCTTTACACTCCATCGAAAGTATCTTCCCATCCCCATGTATCTATTGCAAAATGCACTTTGATGAAGCGTCTTTTAACATTCCACTTCTACCTTATCTATCCGCTCACCTCTGTTCGAGACATTAACGGCTGACGAATTAATAGCTATGGTGACATTCTTCTTTTCTTCAGGTCAACTTCAGGATCAAGTTCTAACTTCACTTTCTGTATCCTGTAGTATATGGTGGCGAACTCGGGAACTCTTTTGAGTGCCTCTACGTGCTTTGACATTGTTCTTACGAACCCTTTCAGCTGCCTTTAGGGAAGAAGGTATGCTTGCATGGCTCCGAGCATGCTCATTAATGAGCATGGATTGCGATACATTGCTCATTCCTTCCCTTTGTTGATGCTTCTTAACTCTTTTTTTATCTAAATAAAAAATCTGTATCAAATAGCAGCTCTCCTCCCTTAACAAGAACCTCATTATACTCCCTCCAGTATTTCTTCTTTGTGACCAATTCTAGCCTGAGAGGAATGAACTATCTTAATACGGAATGAAAAAGGCCAACAAACGGCTCAGTCATTCACCATACCAGATTACGCCTGATAAAGACTCGCTCCTTTTGTTTCCAAGCTAGTCTCTACAAGGTATAGCCTCAGATGAGGAAGCAGGCACGAGTCAATGACTCTCCACCTCTTATCCCCAGTTGGATACATGATAGCTTTAGTATCTATAATTTGAGAAGAAATCTATATCGAAAAGCGCATACCGAATGCTAGGTTCCTATAGCCTATGAAGCAAACAGTGACCGATTCTTCTTACCATTGTTCAAGTCCATCTTTTACATCTTTCAATAGCACGCTTCCATCCTTTGTATAGAGAGTCTCTCTCCTTGCCAGTTAATCTTGGCTCAAAAAACTTACCTGACTCCTTCGTGTCAATAAGATCAGATAGAGTCATCCATAAATCAGAAGCAAGACCAGCCATATAAGCTGCACCGACAGCCGTCATTTCAGTCCTTTTAGCCTTTATTATGTTGCGCCCAAGTAGATCTGCCAGAAGGTGGAGAAAGTTTTCATTCTCTGTCATGCCTCCATCGACCATCAGTTCACGAATTTCCATTCCAGTATCTTTTTGCATAACATCCAAGACATCTCTCGTCTGATAACACGTCGCTTCAAGAGCTGCAGAAAGTATATGACGTGCTGTAGTATAGTGGGTTAGTCCTATTATTAGGCCTCTAGCTCTAGAGTCCCAGTAGGGGGCAAACAACCCGGAAAATGCAGGAACGAAATATAATCCTTGTAAGCTTGCTTCAGGCACGACATCCAGTTTGCTATTTGTGTTAGTCTCCATTCTGATGTTAAGATTTTTCTGCAACCAATTTAGAACAATTCCGCTTGAGGGTATTGAACCTTCAATAGCATACTTTAAGCCTATCTTTAGCCCTGAGAATGCAACTGTAGTTATCAATTTATTCTTTGATAAAAGTGGCTTAGGACCTATGTTTTGCAGGATGAAAGAACCAGTACCATACGTGCACTTTGTGTCGCCAATGTTAACGCATAACTCTCCAAAGAGAGATGCTTGTTGGTCTCCTAGGCATGCTGTAATAGGAATCTGACGCTGGAAGATACTATCCTGAGATGTATAACCTAACGGTCCATATGATGAGCTAGGAACAATTTCTGGTAGCATAGAGTCGGGGATCCCAAATAATTGCATGATATCTTCGCACCATTCCAGACTTCGTATGTTCATCAACATGGTCCTTGATGCATTAGTGTGATCTGTGACATGAAGAGGTCTGGTGTGTTTTTTGCCACCTGTTAAATTCCATATTAACCAACTATCCATAGTTCCGAACAAAAGATTACTAGATGTGATATGCATCTTAGCTTGTGGCACATTTTCAAGTATCCATGCAATCTTACTTGCTGAGAAATAAGGGCTGAGAGTTAATCCAGTCTTCTGGAATATCCATTCGCTCTTGTCTTTGTGTTTGCCGCAGATATACTCTGTTCTTACATCCTGCCAAAGTATTGCGTTGTATACAGGCTTACCTGTTCTTTTGTTCCAGATAACTGTGGTTTCACGCTGGTTAGCAATTCCGATCGCTGACACGGAGTTTGGTTCTATCTTTCCTTTCCTAAGAGCTTCTTTTACAACAGAGTATGTATTAAGTAATATTTGAGTCGCGTCAATCTCTGACCATCCTGCTTGCGGATATACGATATTGTTGGGTCTGTAGGCATAAGAAACTATGTTCTTATTGCTATCCATTATCAAGCATCTTGTTCCGCTTGTGCCTAGGTCTATTGCAGCTATCAATTCGTCCATCTCTATATTCCACTGCCAATAATAATTTTACCATTACATGGCGGACAAGTTGAGTTAGCTGAACTGACACTTTTACACTAATTTTTGCCACTTCGAGACAGTAGGCAGAATTTCCAATATGTCCAGCATACTTTTTGATTGTATACTATCAGATTAGCCTAGGGTAAGGGGCTGTATCAGGCGGCTAAACTCTTTGGCCAAGGGCTAATTACAAATAAACTATCTCACCCTCCTTCTGTATGCTGAATATACGGCTATATCGTATACTATTTTGACTAGCCCTCCAATGATTATCGGTATAATTGCATAGCCTGTTGATAGAAGTAAGCCAGTGGTAGGCCCGCCAAAAAGGTTAGCAACGCTCCTTGATGTATTCGTCACAGCATTTGCAACCACTCTCTCTTCCCTATTGAATACCTGAATCATGAACGCTTGCCTAGTAGGTACATCCATCTGGGACATACTCTGCCTCATGAAAAGGAAAGATACAGCCAACGCAAAAGAACCAGCAATTGGTATACTGACCAGAAAGATATTAGATATAAGATGTGTATATACCATAGTTCGAAGATTTCCTATCTTTTCAGCTATTAAAGGGGCCACAAGCGTAGATATTGCTGTTATTACATTCGCGACTAGAAAAATTAAGCCCAATGAGCTAAGTGATGCGTGATACACAAAGTAGAACCAGTAGGATAGAATAGATTGTGTCACAAACCCTCCTCCAAACGCATCAGTGAAAAAAAGCACAGAAAGTTTAGTTATATCCCTTATCACTCTTTTCTCAAGAATTGGCAAAGGAGAACCTTTAGCATCTTGTTTCTGTGGATTTGTCAACTTGAATGTTGAGTAGATACTGAGCATAGTCAACCCAACAATTCCATATATGAGGTAAAGAAGCCTAAAGGATTCCAGTGAATTGTTAAAGTACGAAGGGATAGAAGAAGCTAAAGCTCCGATAGATGAGGATGCATACCCTATGACATTATATACACCATACGCTCTTCCAGCTTTCGCCTCTCCAATGTAATTCGGGATGATTGCTGTCTCAACTGATTGAAACGGTCCAGCTTCAGTTCCTGTAACGCTGATGTTTCCTATGAAAGCAGCAACCAATATTGCTGCAAGACTATTTGCAAAGAAGAAGATTAGGCCAGATACGAACATAAGGAAGCTGAATGATAGAATTATTGTCTTGGTTCCAACAATTCTGTTGAACCAGGTAAGAAGTATATTTGAAAGTATATTTCCTGATACTATAGCAGCTAGGGAAAGCCCAACATAGAAGGGTGAAAAGCCAAGAATGCTGAGGTAGACAGGAGTCATTATACTGACCATGCCGAACACAAAGACTCTCATCGCTTTGATTGAATAGATGCTGATTATCACTTGCATTTCTGACAGCTGCCACTGACGGCAGCAGAAAACAGCTATATTATTTTATGCTGATATCGCAGGAATTCTTTTTATCATGCTATAGCTGGAATGATCATTCAGCCTAACAGGCATTGGCTGCTTGGTTATCAGGAAATTGGAAATATCTTATACTGTTAACCTAGCTGCAGCACTTAATCCAAGCATAGTTGATTAAAGCGAGGTATCAAATGTCAGCCGCCTAAAGAGGTCACCTTTGTTCCTTCTGAAGTCTTATCAAACTTGTATATCATAGCAACTTCAGAATTTTCGAATATCTCCTCATCATGTGTTATTATTATTATCTGGTTCAGCATTGAGTTGCCTTCTCTAGAAACAATGTCTGATATCAGTCTAACCAAAGACCTCCTCCTCTCTTCATCCAAATGGGTAGTAGGTTCATCAAAGACGATGAAGTCTACACTACCTTTACCTATAAGGTCTGCTATCGCAAACCTTAATGCTAATGCTATGGCAACCTTTTCCCCTCCGCTCATAGAGCTGACGGGCACCTCTCCTCCTTCGCCATAGCAGATGATGTTAATCTCCCTCTTTCCTTCCCTAAATTCTATCTGGGATATGCCTATTCCAAACTCTCTTACATATTCTGAGGCCTTTTTGCTGATCTGTCTTAGGGCCCATGACCTTACACTTGTAGCCAAAATACCATCTCTGTTATATATTTCGTTTCTGATCTTTTCGTAAATATTCACATATCGCCTTGCAAGCTCGAGTTCATCTTTTGCTTTGCTGAGCCTTTCGACTTCTTCTCTCAGTTTCTCTATATTGTCCCTTAAAGCTCCTCTCTGCTCTCTCAGATTTTGCAGTTTCGGCATCACTTCCTGATCGTGTTTCCTCTTAGCAGCAACGTAGGAATCTTCATCATAACCCTTTGCCTCATCAAGCAGATTGATGATCTGGTTAGCAAGACCTGAAGCAAAGTCATCTATTTTCAAACTAAGTATGTCAGCTTTTTGGATATCATCTGGTATAGATTTAAGCTTCTGCAGTAGCTCTTCTCTCCTCTTGTGCATAATAGCTATATCCTCTTCGCCAGATATCTTGTTTTCATTGAGAAATGATTCTGCCGCTATGATTTTATTTTGTACTTTTTGAAGCTCTTGTTTTCTAGCTCTGATCATGTTAAGCCTTGTATATGCCACTTCTCTCTCTTTTTCAAACTGCCCAAGATCATCGATCTTCTTCTTTGCCTCTTGTAACTCATCTTCCTTTTCCCTTATTTCTTGCTCTATCTCTTCCTTCTCCTTTGAGACATTGTTAAACTGACCTGTGTACTCTTCAAGCATCTTCTGTGCAGACTCATATTCCTGTAAGGCGGAAAGCAATTGTTGAACATTCTTCAGCTCTTCCTCTATCGTTATGAGCTCTTTCTCCTTTCTATCCTTTTCATTCATCTTCGAAGTGAGCTTCATCTCTATATTCTCGGGAGTCACAACTGTATCACATACGGGACATACACCCTTCTCCATGAGAGTTGTATAATCATTTATCTTATCTCTTATACCACCAAGCTCATCCCTTATGCTCTCCTCCTTTCTGCTAAACTCATCCCTTTTTAGTTCAAGCTCCTTTCTTTCTCCAGGCTTGCTAATCTGTTTGAGCTGCTCGATCTTTACAGATAGAGTAGTCAGTTCTTCTTTTGTCCTATTCAATCTATTCCTTGCCTGGACCACATCTCTTTCTAGCTTCTGCAAATCTACAGCCTTCAGCTCTGCTATCTTCACATCCAGCTGTCGCAGTCCCTCGTTGAGTTCATCCTCATCTTTCGTCAACTGGTTCAGCTCGATCTCTACACCCTCCTTTTGAGTCATTAGCTGGAGAGATTCCTTTGCTTTAGGTATCTTCCTTGCAAGCTCTTTTTCCTCTTCGTTCATCTTTGACCTTTGATCATTAACATATTTTCTCAAGTTCTCAGCGAATCTTTCCGCATTTTCCGCTTTTCTCTTCATATCTTCCAGCACTCTTATCTTTTCAGACAGCTGGTTCTGCTCTATCTGAATCTCTGCAAGTTCATTCTCCAATTCTGTAAGAGAGGCAGTCTTTTGTTTTATTTCTATCTGGTCACCTTCTATCTTAGCAACAATATCATCTATACTGTCTGTATCATAGTTTTCATACTTTGCTCTTAACCTAGATTTGAAATCAATAAGAGAGTCTTTCATAGATTGATATGCTCTGTCGAGCCTCTCTATCCCTATAACTTCATTTATGAGATTCTTCATCTCTGAAGGTTTATACTCGGTTATAATCTTATCCAGCTCTCCCTGCTGAACTATTGTTGCTATCTTCATCATATCAAAGCTCAGTCCTGTAATCTTTCTAATCTCTTCAGCCATAGATTCTTCCATCTGCCTCCTTTCTCCAGCAGCTATCTGCCTTATACTACCATTATCTATCTCCTTCAGCACAGCTGAAAGCAGTCTTCCTCTGGAATCAATCTTTCTTTCAGCCAAGTAGATTTTGCCCGCTATGCGGAGCTGCACGGATACAGCAGCTTGAGATGAACCTCTCATTACAAGGTTTCTGTTCTCATCCCCTCTCATATGTTTCCCGTACAGTGCAAAGGTCACGCCATCTATGACAGATGATTTTCCAGCACCGTTCTGCCCAACAAAGACACTTATCCCACTGCCAAGCTTTAGAGAAGTATGCTTATGCGATATAAAATTCTCGAGCTGCACTTCTTCTATCATATCTTCCTTCGCTCCTCAAAATATTTCCAGAGTATATCGGTAGCTTCCTTGCTATTGCCTTCAGCCAATAGAGGAAGTATTTCATTTATAGCAAGGGTTGCTACTTCCTTGCTTCCTAGGATACCCTCTGCCATTCGCAGCATCTCCTGCTCAATATCACCAGGCCTTTCTACAAGCTCTTTCGTAGCATCTGAAACTGTTTCTTTGGTATTCCACTGATAGTAAAGAGCATGATCTTCAAGCTTTCTCAAAGAGCTCGCTATCTTGGCACTATCTAATTCTTTCCCTTTGACTACTATATCCAGCATCGGTTTCTTTGCAAGGTCTTTTATCTTCGATATAATATCATTAACCATTGCATCCATCTTTTCGTATTCAATATCAAACGAGTATTGCTTCCTTGTACTGCTCAGCTCTATCCATTGTGTAGATGCTTCTTGCTTTGAAAGATCGACAATATAGAACCCCTTTCTTAACTCTCTTATCCCTTCGCTAGCTGTAGCATCTAATGAGCCAGGATAGCAGACAGGTCCTTTTAGACCTTCGAACCTTTTCTCAAATCTGTCGTGAAGATGACCCATTGCATAGTAGTCAAAGCTCTTCGGTAAATCGCTAGAGTTTATTTCACCCGCAAACTTGTGAAATTCATACATTCCCTGATGCAGTACAAGTATCTTCTTTCCTTTTGCACTGTAAAGTTCTTGGTCAAGGGATGATAGTCTGCTCTTTAACTCATCAACCTCATCCTTTCTCCTCTTATGAAAGCCTACAATCGTAAGTCCATCTAAAACTTCCCTAGCTTTGCCATCACCTATGTATGTTGCAAGATCAACATGCTGGTATAGCAGAGGAGAGGGTATGCTGTAGAGCCTGCTTATATCATGCTCTCCCATGGTGAATACAAATTTTATACCCTTCTCCTTAAGTTTCTTAAGAGAATCAACGAGCTTCACCAATGCAGTGCCCGAGGGTTTCGGAACATCAAACACATCCCCCGCATGCACAACAAGCTGAACTCTTTCTCTTATCACTATTTCAATCGCCTCGCTGAATGATTCATAGAAGTCATTCTCTCTCTCAGGCTTGTTATACGGTATGGCACCCAAATGACTGTCAGATATATGCCCAATCAGCATAGTCATTCCTCTCTTATGAATTGGGAAGTGCTTTCCTTTGCCATATTTTTAATTCTTGCAGTTTGAGACCATTCAGCTACTGCATTGATGTCAGCACCCATCAACTTTTCAGGAACCTTTTCTATTTTTACTATCGATGGCAGCACAACCCATTGTCCTAGCAGTATCGCTTCTCCAACATTAAGAGAGGGTAAAAACTTCCCAAGCTCCTCGGATACCAGCTCTGTAGATTCTATAATGTAGTTTTGATCCTTGGGCTGGGTTATTCTCAGAACAGCAAGAGAACCCATCTGGCTCAGAATATCCTGATCTACTCTGCTTGGTCTCTGTGATACAACAATTAGAGAAACTCCAAATTTTCTTCCCTCCCTGGCTATCTTTGCTGCTACAGCCTTTGTCTTACTCGTAGCATCTTCAGCTGGAAGGAATGTATGTGCCTCTTCTATAGCTATTATGATAGGAGAAATGAATTTAGCCTGTCCTTCTTCTCTATTTAGGCTAATCATCCTTGCAAGCTTTCTATCTTCAAGAATCCTGTCCAAGTAGTAAGAAATTACAGTATCAGCTTGAGCCTCTGTCAGGTCCAGCATGTTCAAAACATTTACCCTGTTTGGCTGCAACTGGTCTATCGGATCTTTTATATCAGGATCCAGCACTCTTCCCTTTCTTCTGAGCGCTCTATCGATTATCTCCGCCACTCTCTCAGCTGTTCTCCTTGTCTGTAGATCTTCATTGCTGTTTGCTATATCGTTTAGATGTCTTAGCAACTGATCCCAAAAGTCTGTGGCCTCCCTTACTTCCCTTGAAAAAGCCCTGTAAAGGACAGCTCTTTGCCTTTCTGCCTTCTCTCTTATGTCGAGCATTCCTGCAAGCTCTTCTGCATCGAGAAGCCTAGGATTCACCTTTGCCTGTATATGCACTATGCCATCAATCTTAAGGTCTGAATATTCGCCATGGTAATCGAGTATAAGCATAGTACCATTAAGCTCGGCAATTCTCTTCGCTATAAGGCCCAGTAGATTTGATTTTCCTCCACCAGTAGCTGCAAGTATTGCTAGATGCCTGCTGGCTATCTTGTTAGGATCTACCCCTATACTTACCTCGTTATTTCTTAGCAAAGTACCTAGCTTTATCCATCCCTCCTTAGCAAAGATCATAGAGAGGGTTGATGCATCAGCTTCACTCACTTCAGTACCCGGAATAGATGGCAGGGAAGGGATCTTTGAGTAACCATTCCTGAGCTCTTCAACCAGCCCGAGGACTCTAGTTGTTGCACTGTACCTTTTATCCCTTGGGTTACCAGATGCTGCTCTGCTACCTTCTACTGCAGACTCGTAGCTCATTGCATTTTTCATCACATCGCTTGTGATAATGCTGTCTTCAACAAGAGCAAGAGCTTTACCTTCTGGAGTATCCACAAATATATATTCCCCAACCTTTACTGGCCTATTTGCCACAAAGGCAAAGGTGTATGGCTTGCTCCCTGCATCCACTACTCCAATATTCATTCATTCAACACTTCCCTTGCCCCTGCCTCAACATCCAATCCCAATGCTACAGCTAGACTTTGCATATCATCATCACTTATCTTGCACCTTTGGTGCGCCAATCTTAGAGCGTAGGGATAACCATTAAATCTCTTCTCCCCTAGGACGTCAAATACCTTCCTGCATTCATTCTGGTCAAGATTGCCAGGCACTTCAACTTTGAGGCATGGCTGATAATCATCAAGCCTAGCGTAGAAGATTGTGATCCCTACCTGATCGTAATAGGGCATAGAGAATCCTGCATTCTTTGTAGCTTTGGTAAAGTAGTAAATATCGCCAAGCGTACCTTTGAGCATGAGATTACTCTCGGATGTCTTTGCCACGAATACTATATTCTGCTTTGACATAAGTTCTTTTGCATATGTATAAAAATCTACATTCTTCTTCTGCCTTCTGTCATAATACCTTGCAAGGAGTGAACCATCTACGAGGACATAATCACATCTTTCAATGCTATCCAGAGCAGAAAGATATTCATAATCCATACCTCTGCTGGAGAGATACAGTGTAGGGTTGTAGACAATTCTTTTACCTTCATTTTCTTCCACTTCCAAAGTATCTATACCAACATCATATTTTGGATCAGTAGCGAAGGATCCATCTGCATACACAGACACCGCCTCAACAGCATATAGATAATATCCATGGTACTTTAGATAATTCCAACTGCTGTCTATAGCTGAGATTCTCTTTGTACTGTGTTGTTGCTTATAAACTATCCATCTTTCTTGTGCAGATTTATAGAGCTCGTTGTTTGCTCTTATGTCTAATACTTTGAGAAGCTTCTCCCTATTCTTGACTGCATAGCTGTAGGTCTGAACGAGCATGGCTGATTTATTAAGCTAGAAGGTATATAATAGTAGCCTTACAATATAATGAAAGCTAGGCCCTATATCTCTTTGCTGAGGCACTTTGAGTGTGAAGCCTAACTCTGGAGTCATCGGTATACTGGTTCTACAGATATCAATGCCTTGCGTTTTGGAGTCAGAAATTTTATACCTAATGCATTCTAAACACTTTTCTTTATACTAGCCATAAATCATTCTTCACTTTCCTCTCCTTGCTAACAGCCATAAAGGTAGTTGTTTTGCACTAGCAAATTACTCGTCAGCTTAACTGTGTAGATTGTCCAATCCCACAAGATGATAGTTACGAAGGTGAATACAATCGGGTGCTTCTCTCAACACTGTCTTCGAATAGATTTTGGTAGATCTGTCCATTAATAATGGACAATTTCTAAATTTCTGCCCATCAAACAGGTGTTGAGTAGCAAAGAATCAGTTATATAGATTGGACATACCTTTTCTTGGCATAGTAGATAAGGTTGATATTTAAGCAAATTCTATTCTATTTACAAAAATCTCAAATCTTTCCTAAGAGCCTTACCTTGCTGAAGACGTGTCTATAGCAGAAAAATCCTATGAATAGCATAAGAAGTGAGGTAAGTGAAATAGTCGCTAGCGAATACGAAGATAACGGAGCTGATGCCGCAGCTGAGCGAAGAGCATCAGCTATCTGCGATAATGGGTTATATGCTATTGCAATAGTTGCATACCACGGCATAATTGATTCTACAGCTGGCAATGGGTAGAACACAGTGCTCATGCCGAGAAGAGCCATCTGAACACCTTCTGCAAAAGCCCAGAATCTGTCACCTCCTCCAGAGAAGAGGTTTATCACAGCTGCGATACCTCCAAGCCCCATAGAAACGAAGAACATGAATGGTATCATGGCCAATGTTGATAGAGAGAGAAGGCCATGAACAAAAGAAAAGGCCACGACCAACAGTATACTACTGAATATTAACCCTCCAAGCCCAGCTGAAAGGATGTGAGCAAAAGCTAAACCGTTAAGAGAAAGAGGTAAGCTCAGATAGTATTGGGAAACTCCTTCAGAAAGACCCAGGTGAACCCTTCTCCCTACATCCAAGGCAGCTGCGAACATTCCTGCTATTATAACTCCTGGGACATAGAAGACAAAATAGTCAAAGTTCATCATATTTGTGTATACAAGCCCCACAACGAACATATCAGACAGGTTAAGTGTGATCAGCGTAAGTATCAACCACTTTGTTCTAAAAAAATAAGATAGGTCAACTCTTGTAACCTTTACCAGAGCAGCTAGTTGGCTCAAGATGATTTGACACCTTCAACAAACTTAGTAGCGAAGAAGATACCGAGAAATATGGTTCCGACTGCCAGAGCAACAAGAACAGATGTAGCCATAGATGCATTAAGGAGAAGAGAATTGTCAAGACCTATAGCTCTTCTCAGCAAATCTGCCCCGTAGGCTATTGGATTAGAAAGAGTGGCTCTGGCATATAACTCATTCATAGATGATATTGGGTAGCTTATAGTACTGAACCTTATAAGCAGAGCACTCAACGCTGCAACAATTGCGCTGTAGATATCGAAGGACTTGAAGGCTATAACAGATAGAGATACCATAAGACCCATGATACCGATAGCAAGCAACGTGATAACGGCTAAAGTTGACACAAAGCTAAAGGGTGTAAAAAGGCCACTCAGAAGTAACACTATTAGAACGGGAGGTAGTGTACGAATCAGATTTACTATTACTCCTAGTGCAAGCTGTTCCATGAAGAATTCTCCTCTTCCTATGGGAAGTGAAAGAATGTACCTCAGCCTTCCTTCATGCGCTCCTTCCACGAACCTTCTGCCACTCCATGATGCTATGTTGAATGTTGAAAGAACTACTAGACCGGTGCCATAGTAGAAGAAATAATTATGAACAGTAACAACTAATGTTGATATGATTGAGCCGTAGACAAAGAACTGAAAGAGAAAGTATATCCATGAATAGCCTACCCAAAGCAAAGAATTGAATGCTTCTCTCAGGTCAAACATTAATAGCGAAGAAATCTGATATGTATTCATCAGGCTACACTCTTCCTAGGCTTGACTATAGTCATGAATATGTCATCAAGGGATGGCTCGGTTATATGAATAGATTGAATTCTTACCCCTTGCAGATGCTTTACAGCAATAGGAAGCCAATCCTCTGACCTTGTCACGGAAACCCTTAGATGCCTTGGGTCCACCTCTATTATTCCAACTGTTCCCGGTATAGTTCTAATTATCTCAACAACAAAACTCGTAGCAGGCTCAGCAAACTCTAGGTCTACAACATCTCCTCCTCTGACACTATCCTTAAGGTTAGACAATGTATCAGTTACAACATCTTTCCCAGAAGAAAATATCGTTATTTTATCCGCCAAGTACTCTGCTTCTCTTACTTCGTTGGTTGCAACAATTATTGTAGAACCTCTTTCGCTAAGCTCTTTTATCTTGTCCCAAACTAGGCGTTTTCCATCAAGGTCAACCATTGCAGTCGGTTCATCGAGTAATGCCAGTCTAGGAGGACTTACAAAGAGTTTTGCTACCTCGAGTCTTTTTGCTTGTCCGCCCGATAAATCCATGAATTTCTTATCTTTCGAATCCCATAGCTCGAACTCCTTTAGCGTTCTTTCTACTATTTTAGAGCGTTCCGGTTCTCTCACACCATACATGGAGGCATGGAATGATAGAATATGCTTTGGCTTATGTCTCCAGAAGCCTCTGGGATCTTGAAAGGCTATGGCTACAAGCCGCCTAACCTGCAGCTGCTGCCTGACTATATCATAGCCAAGAACGCTAGCTGTACCCTCAGAAGGTCTAAGCACAGTTGATATAAGGTGCAGAAAGGTTGTTTTCCCTGACCCGTTTGGTCCTAGCAGCACTCTTATCCTAGAGGTTTCTATCTTTATATTAAGCCTGTCCAAGGCTCTAAAGTTGCCGTATCGCTTAGTCAGGTCGTAAGTTTCCACTGCAAAGCTCAAGCAGAATGTCACCCTTGAGGAATCTGGACAAGCGTACCATGCCTCAATGAGATAATATTTATCATTTGCTCAGGATGAGCTGAGTATGTTAAGGTAGATCTTATTATAAATCAACCTGGTATCTTGAAATTCACAGTTAACCACAGATAGAGCTAGCTTGATACAGAAAAATTTAAAGTTGACAATGTCAGTCTCAAAGGTATCCAAGCTCCAAAGCCTGCTGGGAAGTTCCAGAGAGCATCTTTATCTATACCTTTTTAAAGGACAAGAACAGTTTTCAATTTTATTAGATATAAGTAAAGAAACAGATAAATTGCGGAATAGGTCTCATATGATAGCGGCATCAATCCTTTCAGTTGAGCATGAACTTTTTGTGTACATGATTTATAACCAGATAACAAGCCATTACTACAGGTATTTCATGCAAGGGCAGAATAGTCTGGATTATAGACAATCAATATATTAGCGAAAGAAAAAAAGTTTGTCAATTATTGTTCAACCACCATTGTGATAAGTTTTGTACGAGACACATAGAAAAGGTTAAATCTACTATTTTGAATTTAAGTTGTTATGCGTAGAGGCGCGTTAATAGTCTCTGTCGCAGTCATCTTAGTGTTGATAAGTTCTTTATCGTTCTATGGATTCTTCCCAGTGCAAGTTACAGAGAGTGTCCCTGTTCTTACATCCAAGTTTGTCGTGACAAACTCCCTAGGCGAAACTGTCTTTCTTTTTGCGTTTGTAACGATTCCTAAAAATGCAGTTTATGTTAAGATAGAGATCCCAATGAATGTAAGCTATAGCAACACTTCAAAAGAATTTCCCATACTAGTAGGACTTTTCTCGAAGAATGGATCATCTGTAACATTAGAAAAGGCAGGGTACAAAGATCCTGATAATGGATTGTATGTTATATTCCTGAAACCATTATCGTACTCATATAAAGTGCCTACCTTCTTTCCAAACGGAACACCCAACTTCCATAATCTCCAGACGATAAGCTACTCTTTTCTCGGCAAAAGTTACTGGGTGGGAATAGATATTGGCCTCAATGAGACTGCTTATTCAATTTACGTTCAATCAGTAAGCATTGTATATTCTTATATGAGATGGTAAATTTACTAAAACCAAGACCACAAAAAACATGTTGTAGCTGTAAAGAAGCCTCTTAATACAGCTTCAGTATAATGACGAACTTATCTGGCTTAAACAGTATAGTTTCTGACGGTAAATTTGATGGTAGCATTTGTTTTGTTGTAGTGCCTTGGATTGCAAGATGGGTCTGGAAGAAGGTCACTCCTTTGCTTGAACATAAAAGGCATGGCAGAGCACTTTCCTCTTGCATCTGGATATGTTGAAATTAAAACAGTCATTAAGGATCTTCAGAATGTGATCAAGTACGATGATATTGAAGATGATACTTACAAGACATAGTTTTGCTGGCAAAGTAGCTACAACTGTCGCAAATTGAGTACAAAAAGTAAAGTTGCTTTCGTACCCCGATTCGCTAGGATTGGATAAGATAATATACCACAAGTATGGTTCAACCCAAGGCGTGCGTTTGCCACTGAATCAACGATGCTCTCTGAAAGTTCGACTGGGAGTGCTTGCATCTTCTGCATGAGGCATATGATCCTGTGGGGAAAATCATAGATGGCAGACCGAAGAACTTTTCTGTTCCCAAAAGATTGTAGATTCAGAACACTGGCCCATGACCGTAAAGCCAAGTAAGCTGATAGAATCCATGATCAGTTTATCAACATAGTTCGATATTTTTGCCATTTAAAACTTTAATTGCAGGTTACTTGTCTAAAGAATATTGAGCAGGAACTATATAGTTTTGCACCTGATAAATAATGACGTCTGCGCTTTGATTATTCGATGAGGATGCTCAGATATTTAGAAACGATTCTTCAACAAGATACCATCATAGGTGCTTTGTTGCTATGATGAGCTATCTGCCAGGCATCAAGGACTCCTTAGCGAACCTGGGCTTTAGTCCAGCTTCCTGCAGTACCTGAAACATGAACTGATCTCCGAAAAATATTAACCTATGGTGATCCTCAACGTACGTTATCCCCTCTCCTTTTTTGCTATAAGATACCTTTCATCCAGAACTGAGAACACTCCGTCTGCATAGTCAAAACTCACTCTAGCTATCTTCGGCGAATTGCTTTCGTAAGTTTGCATGTGCACCGCCTTTCCAGCCAAGACGATTTCCGGAGCCAAGGTTGGATTATCAAAACGCCCCCTCCCTTCAAATGTCTTTCGAAGTTTACAACTGCCTTACTTATTTCCTTTTTAGTCGTCAGGTAGCCGATGCTACTGAACAGGCATAAAACAACATCAAATTGCCTCCTGGCATCAAAATCAACCATATCTCCCTTTATGAATTCAACTCCAGGCACATTTCTTCTGGCGATTTCCAGCATCTTTTCACTGGTATCGACACCCACACATGAAAAATCCTTTCTGAGATATGAGAGATGTTTCCCTGTTCCGCATGATATGTCAAGAAGTTCGTTGCCTGTGGAACTCTTATATCTGAATCAGCTTCCTTCGATAATCCTTCCAGCTGTAAATCTTTTCATAGTACTCTGCCAGCTCTTCATAAAGTTTGGCATGCTTTAACATGCTTTTTGCAGCAGTTAGCACATCTCAAATTAACGTTTTACCAGTTATATTTCATTTCATTGCCGATACTTGAATTGCTACTGTCATCTCATCCAAGCATCACGAAGTATTCTCCCATCATTATGCAGAGCTCACTAGCGCTGAACCAAATCCACTTTTCATTTTAGTCATTGAAGATGTCAAGCAATTTCTATAATTTTCGCACATAGATCTTTTGTGACAGAATGATCTGCATGTAGTTGACAGGTTATCTCTATTTATAATTATCTTTTTCTTTAGAACATTTTCCCTCGTGTTCTTTCCTTTTCCATCAAGTAAATTGATAGCATTATAAGCAATCTTCCATTTCGAATAAGGAATTATCTCTCTGCTCTAACGCTGTAAACCTTTAACATAAGTTACAACCTTTAGGGTGGAATTTTAAATATCATAGGTTTTGGATTTTTGGTTATATGCTCCGGCCGGGATTTGAACCCGGGTTATCGGCTCGAGAGGCCGAGATACTTGACCGGACTTTTAGCCCCTTTTGGAGGGTATACTACCGGAGCACATAAACGGCCAGAATTAATACCATATTTTAATATTTAGAATATCACTTTTCCAGAAAGGTCTTCACTGCAAGCTTTATGTCTGCTCCTTTCACAGTTCTTCTGCCTGCGTGGTTCGCAAGTTCTGCAGCTTTCTGCCCTATTTTGACCCCTATATCCTCCAAAGCGTTCTTCATCTCTATTATCGCATCATCCCCTACTCTTTCAGCTCCTGCCTTCTTTAGTATTCTGTATATGGATGCGGAACCAAATTCACTCTCGCTCATCTTCACACCTCAGGCTCATGGGTTGGAGAAACTGATTTAAAATCATTAAACCTCATCCGGCAGAAATTTCTAAATAGCTAGAAATACAAGAAGCTAAAGATAGTTAGTTGCAATCAAACAGTTCAAAGCATCCTTACCTCGTTGATTCCCATATGCATATCATTAGTAACATGCAGGAACTCTCTGAAATGCAAAGGAACTATAATATCTATGTAATAATGAATACCACCAGCCTAGAAGATTTTGATGATGTTATGAGATACTCTATGCAAAACAGCAGTATGGTATCAGCATTTGCAGGACTTCATCCAAACAGCGATCAAGATGAGCTAGAAGCCTTTACAGAAAAAATGAGGAAGAATGCGAATAGTATAGATGGTATAGGGGAAATAGGACTTGATTCTAGAACATACTCGAACAAACAGCTGAAGGTCTTTAAAGCCCAGCTTGAGATTGCAGAAAAGCTAGAAAAACCAGTCTCGATACACAGTAGGGGAAAAGTACAGGAGATCCTAGACATTCTACCAAGCTTCAGGTTAAGGAAAGTGCTCATGCATTGGCCCGATTGCACACCATCAGAGCTTTCTAGAATTGTTCAGAGGGGATATTTCGTTTCCTTTGGACCTGCAACTGTCTATTCGAAAAGATTATCCAGCCTTGCAATGCAAGCTAGCATGGAAAGCATACTAGTCGAATCTGACTCTCCTGTTAAATATGGAGCCTGCTTTCTCGCTAGAGAATCTAACCCTAGCTACATAGTGAGCGTGATCTTTCATATTGCAATGATAAAAAATGTAGAGACAGAATTTTTTGAAGATATCACAAGAAAGAACTCAATAGCCTTTCTTGATAAGAGCATAGACATGTAAGCATGCATCAACAGAATGCTTTTTAATACTAAATTTTGCACCCAACTGCAGAAGGAAATTGGACAGAATAAGAAGGCTCGCGTTGCAGCTAATAAATGAGTATCATGATAAGTTTTCAAGTGACTATGAAAACAATAAAAAAGTTCTTACAGAGATAGCAATATTCAGGTCCAAGAGCCTTCGAAACGAAGTTGCTGGCTACATATCCCGTTACTACAAACTCAAACAAGAAGAAGAGGAGGAAGGTAAAGAAGAACAGGCGGTTGCCGAAAAGACGGGGGCCGCCGCTTCAAGTTGACCTTTATTATAAGCCACGGAGATTTTAAACTCGAACTTTCTGTTCTACCGGTTAAGGAGCTGAAACCTCACGAAGAAACACTGAAGCAAGGGGTGGATGAACTAAAATCTTCGTTAATTAATATGCGCCTCCAGCATGACCCTGTTATAATAGATTCGAAGACAAAGGTAATTCTGGACGGTATGCACAGGCATAAAGCGATGCAGGAATTGCATTTTAAGCTGATACTGGTATGCGCAGTAAATTACTTGGACGAAAGAATCGGCATAAAAAGATGGCTAAGATCCTCACGTATGAGTGAAGATCAGCTTGGCAAGATAGCAAGGACACTATCATTAGAGGAGGAAGGAAGATACGGTCAAGTCATGCAGATGGTAGACCAGCAGCAGAGTTGTTTGGGTATTCTGAGCGAAAAGGTATCGTACTATTCGAAGCCCTGTGGCGGAAAGGATAAACTGAAGGAGATGGTAAGAACCTTTGACCAATTCTCTAATTTGATAGGCGTTAGAGTCGAGTACATCAGCGAAGATAATATAATGCAGAAGGTCAGAGAGGGTTTTTCTGTGCTGTATACTCAGCTTCCAAGCAAGGAGGATGTGATAGAATCAGCACTATCAGGAAGACTGTTTCCTCCAAAGAGCACAAGACACACCATTCCTGCGAGACCTGTTGCTATAGGATTTCCGCTTGAATACCTTTCCTTGGAAAGAACGAATTCTGAGAATAGGCTTTCCGAGCTGCTCAGGGGCAAGAGGTTTATGGAGATGCCTCCAGGTTCATTCTATGAAGGTAGAAAGTATGAGGAAACTATTTATCTTCTGGAGTAGCAGGACAAAGTAATGCCACTAGTTAAAGCTCTAGGTATTGCAAAGTCAGTCTGCGGCTGGGGAGAAGCCAGTATAGAAGCGCATGATATTGCTCAGCTCCTCTCCAATCTTCCTGTGCAATTATCGGATATGTACAAAAAAGGTGAAGTTGTAATCATAATTAACGGAACAGAGCTAAGGTCTGCAGACAGGCATTCACTTAATGAGAGTGACAGTGTGTACCTGTTACCCGTCGTTCATGGAGGCTAGCATGTCTCCACTCGATAAAAATGTAATTTTCTTAACCTATACGGCATCAAAGGCACCAGAAAAAGACTTGTCAGTGTTCAGAAGTCAATTCCCTTCTTTATTCATACAGAGCTTGGACCCGAACTGCGTGGCCAGCGAAGAGCACGTCAGGCTCGTGCTTTCTCAGACCGTATACGCCAGCAAAATAGGCAGGCTACTAGCTAGAAAAGCTGAGATAGACTTTCTCATGAGGCTTGCAATAACAGACCAGATAAAGGAGGCAATACGAGTAGCAGGCGCAAAGCCGGGGCAGAGAGCAATAGTTGTCCTGTGTGGCAGGGAGAGTCAAAGAGCAAAAGAAGCTATGCTGGCATCTGGATTTTCAGACTTTGTTGCGTGGGAGAGAAAAAAAGTTGATCACCTATTGCTAGTTGGCAAAGCAGCATTGCTGGGCTTGAAGAGAAGAAGGGTAGGCTTAAAAGAACTGAACTAACAAAATACCTATAAATGCATGTATCAACCCAGTATCAAGTGCAAGATTTCAAAATAGGGCTGACCTTTGATGATGTTTTACTTGCCCCCAAATTCTCGGACATAAGGTCAAGGAAAGAAGTATCTACAGATACGTTATTCACCAGAAAGGTAAGGTTGAACATCCCTATAGTCAGCGCCAACATGGATACTGTCACAGAGGCAACAATGGCTATAGCTCTTGCAAGGCTTGGAGGGATAGGGGTTGTCCATAGATTTCTGAGCATAGAGGATGAAGTTGCTGAAGTCACGAAGGTAAAAAGGTCCGAAGGGATAGTAATAGAGGATCCTATTACGCTGACTGCTGAGCATACGGTGCAAGAGGCAAAGAACATAATCAAAAAGCATAACATAGGGGGCATAGTTATAATAGATCAAGAAAGGAAGGTCCTTGGTTTAGTCACAAGGAGGGATATCGAGCTCGAAGATAATGGTTCGATAAAACTTGTACATGTTATGACCCCAAGGAGTAGGCTTGTTACTGCCCCTCCTGGCATATCTATCGAGGAAGCAAAGCAGATACTGTTCAAGAATAAGGTGGAGAAGCTGCCTATAGTTGATGCAGAAAACAGATTGCTGGGCCTTATAACAGCAAAGGATATATTAAAAAGAAAGCAGTTTCCACTTGCCACTAAAGACGATAAAGGAAGGCTAAGGGTTGCAGCAGCTGTCGGGGTAAGAGGAGATTTTATGCAGAGGGCTCAAAGGCTGCTTGATGCTGATGCGGATATAATAGTAATAGACATAGCACATGGTCACTCATTCCATTGCATAGAAGCGATCAAAGCTATAAAAAAGGAGTTCGGGGATGTAGAAGTTATCGCTGGGAATGTGGCTACATCTGAGGGAACGACAGACCTGATAAAGGCAGGCGCAGATGCTGTGAAGGTTGGTGTCGGGCCTGGAAGCATATGTATAACAAGATTAGTGACAGGCTTTGGCGTACCTCAGCT
This sequence comes from Nitrososphaeria archaeon, assembly GCA_029775965.1. GTDB lineage: Archaea > Thermoproteota > Nitrososphaeria > Conexivisphaerales > DTJL01 > JAKAPW01. The sequence goes on from JARVJU010000011.1 coordinate 26,749, forward strand.
AACAGCTATAATAGAGAGTTCTAAGGTAGCTGAAGATTACGGTGTACCTATAATAGCTGATGGAGGGATAAGGCATCCTGGCGATGTTACAAAGGCTATAGCTGCTGGTGCCTCTTCTGTAATGATAGGCAGTCTTTTTGCAGGGACGGAGGAGAGCCCTGGTCCTACTGTACTGAGAAATGGTATAAGGTACAAGCTTACAAGGGGTATGGCATCCCTCACAGCAACCATAGATAGAAGGTTAAGGGAATCCAGCTATACGGATTCAAGAGAAAACGAGCTAGTGGAGGAAGCCATAGAGGAGACTGTCCCTGAAGGTGTTGAAGGGCTGATACCGTATAAAGGTAGAGTGGAGGAAGTTGTCAAGCAACTTGTAGGAGGCTTAAGGTCGGGAATGAGTTACTGTGGAGCTCATAATCTGAAGGACTTGAAGCTTAAAGCTCAGTTTATAAGGATAACAGAAGCCGGATACAGAGAGAGTCTGCCCCATGATATAGAGAGAGTCGCTTGATTTGAGTAACAATCTAGCTGTTGTTGGTTTGCAGTGGGGCGATGAAGGAAAAGGGAAGATAGTAGACTATCTTTCTAATGGATTTGACGCTGTAGCGAGGTTCAACGGTGGAAGCAATGCAGGCCATACAGTCGTTACAGAGAATGGAAGGTATACCTTTCATCTACTTCCATCTGCTGCTCTGAACGATAAAGAGCTGCTGATAGCCCCAGGCGTTGTGCTAGACACAGAAGTGCTGAAGGATGAGCTTCCTTTGGTAAAAAAAGAGAAAGTGCTGATAGACAGTAAATGCACACTTGTCACACCGTTTGAAAAAGAGTTTGATGCATACATAGAGAAGATGAGGGGCTCAATGGCCATAGGAACAACAAAAAGAGGTATAGGACCAGCATACGCTGTTAGAGCTTTGAGACTTTCGCCTAGAGCTATGGATCTCTTCTCTAGCAATTATGATATGAGATCATTCGCTGAGTTTTACAGAGCTTTTGGTATCAGCATAGATGATATGGAAAAGTGGATGGATAATGCAAGAAAAATATTGGTTGGCCTGCTTGGGGATGTGTCCGAAAGGGTGCTGGACTTAAATGAGTCTGGCAAAAGAATTCTTTTCGAGGGCTCTCAGGGGAGTCTGCTGGACATTTTGTATGGAAGCTATCCCTTCGTAACAAGCTCCCATACAACAGCAAACTATATCCCTGCAAGCCTTGGCATTAACCTTGCCATTGACAGAGTGCTTGGGGTTGCGAAGTGCTATTCAACAAGGGTTGGCTCCGGTCCTTTTCCAACAGAAATCAAAGACATGCTATCTGATCAGATCAGAGAATTAGGACAGGAATATGGGGCAACCACAGGCAGAGCAAGAAGGGTAGGATGGCTGGATCTTGTAAGTATGCGCTATGCTATCAGGCTTAACAACAACAAAGAAGTAGCAATTTCTAAGCTCGATATCCTTTCCAAACTAAAAGAGCTCAAAGTATGCATAGCATACAGAATAGACGGCTCAGAAACAGAGAATTTCTTTGATGCTCTTCCCAGGCTTGCTGATGTAGAGCCGGTTTACGATTCCCTGGACCCAATCTACGGCTATGATTTCAATTCTGGTGTAGCTGGAACACTTCGAAAATTTGTAGAGTATATAGAAGACAGGTTAAAGGTGAAAGTATCTCTACTTTCCTACGGTGCAGGGAGGTCAAAGACTGTTGAGCTATAGGGCGATATCTCCTGTAGATGGTAGGTATTATGAAGAGGTGAAGGAAGTATCAGAATTCTTCTCGGAGCTAGCTATATTTAGAGCTAGAATAGAGGTTGAGATACTCTATCTTAGGTTCCTGATGAATCTTGGTATAGTACCAAAGCAAGAAATACCAGCTATTCACATTTCTTCTAGGGAAATAAAAGAGATAAAAGAGATAGAGAAAAGGGTGGGACATGATGTAAAGGCCGTTGAGCTCTTCATAAGAAACAGATTCAACAAAGAAGGGCTGAATAGTCTTTCACCTTATGTGCATATAGGATTGACAAGTGAGGATTGCAACAGCATAGCATACTCAATTCTTCTTCTTAAATTCACCCGTCGTATCCTATTGCCACTTTATTCAAGCCTTGCACTAAAGATTGCTGGTATTGCATCAAGTGAGGCAGAAACACCTATGCTTGCAAGGACTCATGGGAGGCCAGCCTTACCGACTACCTTTGGCAAAGAGATGGCTGTATTTGCTGTAAGGCTGGCAGAAAGAGTGTCAAAGCTAAAGGCCATAAAGCCTGTGGCAAAGGTTTCTGGAGCAGTTGGTACATATGCCTCCTTCAAATTGCTTGCAGGATTGGACTGGCCCGAGGAGCTTTCAAAATTCATTGTATCCCTTGGCTTGGAGCCTGCAAAGTATACCAGCCAAGTGGCTCCCTCAGAAAGACTTTCAGACATTCTTCATTACGTGATCAATGTAAACCAGATTATGATATCTCTAGCTAGAGACCTTTGGCAGTATCAGATGCTCGATTATATTCATTTTACCAGAGCAGGCAAGATAAGCAGCTCAACCATGCCCCAGAAGGTTAATCCAGTTGACATAGAGAACGCAGAAGGCAATGCAGAAATCTCGAATTCGTTGCTTGTCCTGCTAGCTTACAGGCTTCAGATTACAAGACTTCAAAGGGACCTCTCTGACTCTGCAATAAAGAGGACAATTGGTCAAGCCTTTGCCCATTCCATAATAGCATGCAAAAGGTTATTATCATCTCTTGACAGTATGCAGGTAGATGGCCACAGAATGAAAGAAGAACTTCTTAGCCATCCGGAGGTCAAAGCAGAAGCCGCTCAGATAAGTCTGAGACTCAAGGGCGATCAGCTAGGTTACGAAAAGGTGTTAGAGTCGATTGAAAAGGGAGATAAACAGGCAATAAAAGTGCATGATGATTATCTCGGTTTCTCTGTGGAGCTGGCAAAGGGTTGTCAGGAAGAAGTGAAAAAGCTACTGGCTTTGTGAAGAGGCTTGATCAACAAGCTTAATGATTGTTTCAGCTATCTTATGCATAGTTGATGCTGCCTCTGATCTCCCGTTATAGAGAGGAGAGCCTGTATCCCCTGATTCGCTTATCTCTTGATATAGAGGTATCTCACCTATGAAGGGAACCCCTAGCCTTTCCGCTATTCTCTTCCCTCCTCCCTGACCAAATATTTTTGTCTTTTCTCCGCACCTAGGGCACACAAAATAGCTCATATTCTCTATCACACCTATTATAGGTATATCCAGCTTCTTGAACATATAATATGCCTTCATGGCTACCTGCACAGCTGCTTCCTGAGGAGTGGTAACTAGCACTATACCTGAAAGTTTCAGCGTCTGGGCAAGGGTCAGAGGGGCATCTCCTGTATTGTGAACTACGAACCCATTAGCAACAAAGTTATGATAGTGTTCTACCTGAAGATCATATGTTTCTACCTCTCCGATCTGCCTTATAGATGTGATCTCTTCGCTCTTAAGCTGATAGCTAGGCTTAGAGAAGTAAAACTCGTACTCTTGATCTTGCTGGCTCTGACCAGCAAATTGTATGCAGACTTGCAAATCAGATACTTCAACTCCAGCTGTTTGAGATAGTTTATGCAGCTCTTCGATCAATATCTTGTTTCTGCTTCTTATCGTAACCTTATCCTCAAGCATTAGCACTATGGCTTGCTCTCCCAAGCTTGTGTTGGCATACTTTGCCATCCGGCTACCGGTTTCACCACAGCTCTCCAGCAGAATAACTTTGTATTCTGCAGGAAGAGAGAATACCCATCTGGGCAATCTATTCCTTGACAAACTTCTTTTCATAGAGCTCAAACTCTTCAGAATAGCTTGTTCGTGCTCCTTTCTCCCATTCTCCTGAAGATAACTCCGTATAAGAAAGCCTACTTTTTTAACTGATTCAGCATTAAAAGGTCTGATTCTGGAACGGTTGTCCTTAGCAGCCTCAGCGTCATATTCCAGCGTACAATCAGAATGGACAAGTATTTTGTCTCCCAGCTTAAGAGCGCCAAGACTTTGCCAGACAAGAGCTCTTGCTGACGTAAGAAAAGGATGATTTTCTGTAGCCAGTATAGACCTGTTTTCTGTTCTTACTTCATATACTTTTCTTCTGCCCTGTTCGAAGACACCTAGCACCCTGCTCGGCACAAAGTTGTGCCCATCATAGCTGAGAACATATTCTCCAGCTTCTATTTTCTCAATCGGCTTTTCAGAATTATCAGCCATCAACACCATTGTGCCCGAAGCTAAGCAGCCTGGAGGCAGGTCTACTATAAGATAATCTAGCTCACCCCAATCTGTTATTTCTACAAAATCTCTGACTGCCTTGCCGACTAAAGGGCCCCTCCATATAACTGGTGTATCGCTTCTGCTGAAGAATCCCATAGAAACGAACTTAACTCCATGTTGCATAGCTGGAACTATCCTGTTATTCTGAACAAGGGGAGGTTCTCCTTGGCCGAGCATCAGGTGGGCAGATGCACCGTAGATATCTGCATCAAGCAGTCCTACTTTATAACCCATCTTCGCTATGATGAAGGCAAGGTTCACGGCCACAGTTGACTTTCCAACTCCTCCCTTGCCGCTTGCAACAGCTATGACATTCTTGATCATAGGCTCTTTGCTAAGCACAGGCTGAACTTCTACTTTAGGAGTAACGTCAACCTTAACAGTTCCTACGTCAGGTATGCTTGATAATGCTGTCTGCAAATCTCTTGTTATCTTTTGTATTCTCTCCGGAGAAGGGTTGGATAGCGAGACAAGAATATGCACACCATCAGGGTGTATGTTTATACTCTTTATCAGTCCATAAAGAAGGGCATCTTTGCCCGTGTCCGGGTCTTTGACTGACGAAAGCGCCTTTATCACTTGATCTTTTGTTACCATTTACAGCATTCTTCACTTTGTTCAATAAAAACTCTCCCCTATTTTATATATCGTTCTGCAGTAAGGATGAATGATGAACAAAAGATGAAGGTTGCAAGATTCATACATTCAGGTATCTCAGATTATGGTTTCATCAAAGGCAGACAAATAGTTCCTGCAAGCAGTATAGCGTTTCTGCCAAAGACTATTGAAGACTTCATAGGTAAATCTCTTCAGAATGATGCAGAGCTACTAAAGCAGTTAGAAAGTACTCAAAGCAAGCCAATAAGCTCTGTCAGGTTTTTAAGTCCTTTAGCCAAGCCCGGAAAGATAATATGCATAGGGAGAAACTATAGAGAGCATATAGAAGAAGCTGGGCAGAAGGTACCTGAAGGTTTACCTATCTTTCTGAAGCCGCTAACATCTCTAGCTGGTCCTTATGATGAAATCAAATATCCCTCCATAACGAACGCATTAGATTATGAAGGAGAAATGGTTGTGATCATGGGAAAAGAAGGAAAAGAAATAGATGAGAAGGATTCTTTAAAGCATGTGTTTGGCCTTGCGATAATGAACGACCTCACTGCAAGAGACCTGCAAATGCTCGACGGGCAATGGACTAGGGGGAAGGGGTTTGATTCTTCTGCACCTTTTGGTCCCTGGATAACCACTTTGGATGAAATTGCAAACCCGCGAGAACTTTCAATAAAGACATGGGTCAACGGGCAACTAAGGCAGAGCAGCAACACTTCCAAAATGATAAGAGGCATAGAAAAGCTGATAGAAATCATAAGCCAAGGAATGACGCTTCAGCCGGGTGACATAATCTCTACGGGAACGCCTGAAGGAACAGGCTACTATATGAAACCAGAGAAAAGATTACTCAGCAAAGGAGACATAGTTAGAGTTGAAGTCAGTGGGCTTGGTTACATTCAGAACAGGATAGTCTGAGATAAGTCAGACAATGCCTTTTTGAATTGGTGCAACAAGAAGGGACGCAAGAGATGGCGGGAATATATAGTCTACTCAACTCCGGTGTGCCAGTGCTCATAGTAGAGCTTCCAGCGAACGATATTGAGCTTGCGAAGGCTGTATCTGATGCAGGGGCTGACTCCGTGATAGCACAGCTGCACCATGAGCACCCTGTAACTCATTCTTATACAGGTGGTCTAGAGCTTGAAAAAAATATTCTTGCTGAAATTCGTAAAGAAATAGCCATACCGCTTGGTCTTCATATTGGGAACCAGGCAAGGTTAAACAAGAGGGAATGGGAAGAGCTCCAGTCTCTGGATGTAGATTATCTGTGCACAAGCTTGGCGAATACACCTCCTTATATGCTAGCAGATAGGAAGCTTGCCAAGATACTCTGTGTAGGCACTGGTATACCAGTAGAGCATTACAGGGCATTCGCAACATTCCCAGCTCTTGCTGCACTGCTCTTTGAGCCTCTTTCGCAGCTCCATCCGGATCCTCAGGTAAAATTTAATGTGCTTGATATTGTTAATATGGATACTCTTGTTAGGGTATCGCCCCTGCCAATTCTTTTCAGAGTATCGCAGGATGTGGAGCATGAGGATATTCAGCTGATGATAGAAAGAGGATGCAGAGGAATTGTATTGGATCCCGGTTATTCTGGCTCAACAGTAGAGCACTACAAGCTAACAACAGAGGCTTATCATAAGGCTGTAAAGGCATACTCAAAAAAGTCAACGTTTATGGGGTACGGCCTCTGGGGCTGATGTATATTGCAGGCTGTCATTCTGGCAGGAGGGCTGGGCACGCGTCTTAGGCCATATACATTCTTTCTACCTAAACCGATGCTCCCTTTAGGCGATAGGCCTCTACTAGAGCATATCCTGAATTCAGTTAAGGAGCAGGGATTCGACGACGTCATAATAACTGTCAGCTATCTCAGAAAGACTATAGAAGACTATTTTGGGGATGGTTCAGAATTCGGTATCAGTATAAAATTTGTAAGGTCTGATAAGCCTATGGGCACTGCAGGGCAGCTCAAGACTGCTGAAGGACTGATAAAGGACAGATTCCTTCTGCTGTATGGAGATATGTACATAGAAACAGATATGAAAAAACTATGGGACTTTCATGCATCAAAGAATGGGATAGCAACAATACTGCTGATGCCATACAGAGAGACATTAAAGTACGGCTTCCTTGATTCTGACGAAGAGGGTAGGCTTGTTGACTGGAGAGAGAAGCCTGAATTTAGAGGATGGATAAATGTTGGATGCTACGTCATGGAGAAAAGATTTTTGCAGTACATCCCTGAGAAGAAAATGTACGGAATGGATGAAGCCTTTAGACAGGCGATGAAAAACGGAGAAGCTATATACACATTCAAAGCAGAGGGAGACTTTGTAGACATAGGGGATAAAAAGAGCTACATGGCTGCATACAATAAGTACTTGCAGAGATTGGGGAAGATATTGTGACTGCATAAGCATTTGAAGAATCTATATAAGACATGATTACGCCAAATATGCGTCTGAGCCTTGCCTGATTTAGTACTATTCCAGACAGAAAGGGATGCATTATACCCATTCAGCTTGAGTAGAGCTACTTATTCGATTTACTATGGTTATAGAACAATACTCAGTATGATCAGGCATGGCCTGGGTTCACCTTTTGCTGCAATTCTGCCAAAAAGGCTCGTGAGCTACTATAGAGAAAGGGAGAGGAACTTGGTTATTAACCCGGATAAACTGACCGGAGACACACTGCTCATCAACTCAGCCATAAGACCTCTGCCCGGCGTTCTGCAGAGGCTGAATGAACTTAAGAACGGACAATTTATAGCTTGCAACGGAAACATAGCTGCTGCCAGGTTATCATCTCTTCCAGAGAATTCCGATTTTACAGTCTTGACCCCTAATACTTTGAAATCGTATGGACTGGAGATGCTACAAGCAAATGACATGATGATCCAAGGGCCATGGGAGCTTATCGGTCAGCTCAGGTCAGGGCTGGAGGGTAAGGGTGTGATATATGGAACATCCGTACAGACCGAGGAATATGTTCATTTTGATACATCAACAGGCCCGATACTTATAGCTGATAACGTTAGAATAGAGGCGTTCTCCAGAATTCAGGGTCCTGCTATCATAGGCAAGAACACTGTCTTACACTCGGCAAGAGTGAACGGTTATACCCTGATCGGAGAGAACTGCAGAATAGGAGGCGAGGTAGAATTTAGCATCATCTCCAGCTATTCCAACAAGGCTCATTTCGGATACATAGGTCACAGCTATGTAGGCGAATGGGTAAATATGGGTGCTGGGAGTGTAACTAGTGACCTCAAAAATTCTTACGGAAATGTCAGAGTAACGATGCAAGGTAAGAGCCTTGATACTGGTATGGTCAAGCTCGGCTCGTTCATATCAGACTATGCAAAAATATCCATAAACGCTATGCTTTATGCTGGAAAGAAGGTTGGTACTGCGTCACATGTTCATGGCCTGCTTGATGGTGATGCACCTGCCTTCGTTATATATGGCAAGAGCCTTGGTATGGGTGTGGCTGAACTGGCAATAGAAAGAGCTGTAGAAATAGCTCGCAGAATGAAGTCAAGAAGAAACCTTGAACTTTCTAAGGGAGAGGAGGATATGCTCAGAGCTTGCTTTGAAGAAACAAAAGGTGAAAGGATATGAAGATCTTTTTTGTGACAGATCTCCACCAGAGCGAGAAGCTTCTTGAAAGAATAGGCTCTCTTGCAAGCAAGGCAGAAATACTTGTAGTAGGTGGAGATGTGACAACCTTTGGTCAGAAAGAATATTTTGACAGGTTCATGAACAGTATCTCCATGCTGGATCTACCTATCCTTTATGTGCCAGGTAACAATGACATGGTAGATTTTAAACTGCCAAACTCTGTGCAAAACATAGATGGTAAGTCCGTTAAACTTTATGATTACATGTTTGGAGGCTTAGGAGGCTCCCCTTTTACACCCTTTAACACACCCAACGAATACAGTGAATCTCAGCTCTCTGAGAAGCTGAACAGACTTGGCAAGGTTGATATCTTAGTAACACATACGCCACCTTATAACTCTCCGCAGGATACTCTTAGCTCCGGAGGGCATGCAGGGAGTAAGGCAGTTGGAATCTACATCAAGAAGAATAAACCAAGGCTAGTCCTCTGTGGTCACATTCATGAGGCAAAAGCCGTGTCTCGGATCAATCAATCAACTATAGTGAACCCTGGCTCAGCTTCGGGTGGAAACTACGCAATGATAGAGTTGCATGAGGATATTGATATGGACATAGACGAAGATGAAGATGTTAGGCTTCTTTCCTTCTAAAAAACGCTTTAAAGAGCATATAGAGTACTCCGTGTGTTGCAAAAAATAGACAGAGCCATAGACAGAAGTAATATGCTTGCAGATTATGCCTTATGGGCAGAAAAAGGAATTGAGGTGCTGAACTATCAGTTTGAGGCTGAAAGACAGCAGGATGAGATAAATATCTTCTGCGCCGGTATGGGTGCTTCAGCTGCTCCCGCTGAGATTTTTGTAGATAATGGCTACAGACTAAAGATAGTTCAGAATCACATACTGCCCCGGGATATTGGGTCAAAAGATACACTCATAGCAGTGTCACTTTCCGGCAATACTGAAGAGACAGTATTAGCATTAAAGGCAGCTATCGCAAAGGGGATAAAATGCATAGGAATATCAAACGGAGGGAAAATCAAAGAGATATGCCTATCAAATTCAATACCACACCTTGCTATTCCAAAGATGTTGACAAGCAGGTCCAGCTTTCCTATAATCGCCTCTGCCCTTGCCTTGGTTCTTTCAAAATTGTATGGGCAGACTAAGATACTCGAAGAGATGAAACAGTGGTATGATTCTTTAAGCTCGTTGTCAAAAAGACTGCTGAATGAAGAGACAGAAAACCAGAGTATTTCGATCGCTTCATTTATGCTCAACGCGACACACCTGACAATTTACCATTCTCCTTATACTGCAGGGATTGCAAGGAGGATGAGGAATGTTCTGAGCGAGAATGCCAAGGCAAGAAGCACAATAACAGATATAATGGATGTACAGCATGATGGGATAACATGCTGGGAGAATGACTATGGCTCAAAGCTGATTTTGCTACCCAGCCAAAGGGACGATGAGGTAATAAGCAGTAGGTTTTCTGCTGTGGCCGATGTTGTAAAATCTCTTGGTTTTGGAGTATCTCAGATATCTTCTACGGGGCAAGGGTTGCAGTATCTGCTGAATATAGTTTACACTATGGATATAGCAACGATCTACCTTGCTCTTATGAGAAGGCTCGACCCAAGTGTAAACAGGGCTCAGGAGCTTCTAAGGAGAAGGCTGGAAGGTAAACAACCACTTCTTTGACGCAACATTTAATTGCTTATAGAAATTGGCAGCAAGTGTCAGCGATGTCCAAAAAGAGAAAGAGTAGAGGAAGGTCCAAAGGTGGAAAGGGTTCGAGTGGATACGTTCAGTGTAGCCAATGCGGTAGACCTGTTCCAAGGGATAAGGCAAAGAAGGTTACTCAAAGAATATCATTGGTAGAACCTACACTTGCAAAGGAGCTGAGAGGAAGCGGAGCTTACATCCCTACTTCTACAGTGCAGAAATACTATTGCATTTCGTGTGCAGTTCACTTCGGCATAGTAAAGGTAAGGGCTAGAGAGGAAAGGAGGCTAAGGTAGGAATCCCTTGGCCTATGAGAGGCTATACAGTAAGCTCACAAAGGAGAATCTGTGGCTCTACCTTCTCAGAACACTGATAGAGCAGCCCGACTATGCTCTCAGTTTAAAGAGAAGAGTAGAATCAAGATTTGGCTTTAAGACTGCAGCAATAACATTCTACTTTGTTCTTTATAGGCTGGAAAGCGACAAAATGGTTATTTCAAGCAAAGTATCTGGTAAAAGGGTATACAGCTGCACAGAGAAGGGAAGGGAAGAACTTAGAAAGGCTCTCGGTCTGATAGAGGAGCTAGGAAAAAGGCTAAAGTTTTGAGCCGTAAACATAAAGCCTTTGCACGAAGGTTATTCCCGCCAAAATGATGATCAAGATTATTCCGTAGTTCAGAAATCCTACAAAACTTGCAACGGCAAGTATGATAAGCCTCTCTGCTCTTTCCCCATATCCCACACCTTCAGCCTTAAGACCTGAGGCCTCAGCCCTAGACCTAGCATAGCTGACAAGCAGAGATAAAGCCATTGCTGTTGCGGCATAAAGAGCTATAATATCGTTTGATAATATCAGGCCAAGATAAATTGCAGCTTCACCAGCTCTATCTAGGTTGGAGTCTAAAAAACCGCCTCTTGCTGTAACCTTTCCTACCTTTCTTGCCACAGCACCATCAAGCATATCCATGAAGCCTGATAAAAGAACAGATGCACCAGCTGGTATAGCAAAATGTGAAGAGTAAAGATATGCAGCAAGAATGGAGAGGAGAAAGCCGATAAAAGTCCATCCGGTCGGGCTTGGGATCAGTTTTGCTGAACCTGCAGCAATTGTATCCATAACAGGCTTTATCTTTTCCCTAAGCTTTGTAAGCAATGCAACCCTCTAAATCTAAAGTGATATTAAGCTTATTTTGTCATCATATGTAGCTGGAGGAGTGGAGCTGGTGGCAAAGGTAGAGCTGTGCTCTGTTGAGGGTTGCAACTTCGAAGCTGTTAGGAGCTTAAATATTCATAGAGTAGCAAATACATCTCTGCAGCTCAAAGGCGGTTCAAGGAAAGCTTTTCTGTGCAAGTTGCACTATAAACAGTTCAAAAAGGAGACGAAGAAGGATAGGGAGTTGGAACACTACAGGTTCAGGGGATAAAGAAATGAGGATACTTCAGCAACATGCTGATTTTATAGAGTATCTGCCAGTAGCTAAAGAGATCTCCCAGGCTGAAGCAGCAGATAATAGCAGGGTAAGAATCGAAGATGTTGTAGTACTATTTACTGCTGTGGAATCGCAAGACGATTCCTCCGTAGTAAGCAAGGCATGCGAAGAAACTGCCCAAAGTCTGGCCAAGCTGGGTGCAAAGAGTGTCCTTATCTATCCTTATGCCCATCTTAGTAATGAATTAGCTGAACCTGCCAAGGCGTTGCAGATTCTGAAAGATATGGAAGAGCTACTTGCTAAGAAGGGAATATCGGTTAAAAGAGCACCTTTCGGCTGGAATAAATCATTTACAATAAGTGTTAAGGGACATCCTCTTGCAGAGCAGTCCAGGTATTATAGCCCTAGCTCAACAAGCCAGAGATTGGTGAACAAAAGAGAACCAACTTTCGAAGAGATGCTTGCAAAGGCAAAGAAGAGCGAATACGTAGGACTAGCTGATAATGACCATAGGATACTTGGCGAAAGACTTGACCTGTTCAGCTTCTATGAGCTTTCTCCAAGCATGCCTTTCTGGCATGATAAAGGAATAACTCTGAAAAATATACTGATAGAGACAATACGAAAAGAACTTAAAAGAAGAGGATACATAGAAATTTCAACAGCACCTCTGGCAAATATAGCACAATGGAAGATAAGCGGGCACTGGGATTACTACAGGGATAACATGTTTCTGACAAAGCTGGGGGAAGAAGATTATAGCCTGAAGCCTATGAACTGTCCTTCGACTCTCGTCTGGTATAAATCTAGGAGGTGGAGCTACAGGGATTTACCACTAAGGGTTGCGTGCTTTGATACTTTATTCAGGAAAGAGCTTAGTGGTGTAGCAACTGGGCTTCTAAGGGTGAAGACACTTCAGCAGGACGATGCACATATAATATGCACTGAAGAGCAGATAGAGCAGGAGCTCTTTGGTCTTATAGATCTGATGCACTGGCTCTACAGTATATTCGGTCTTTCGTACAAGGCAAGAGTTTCAACAATGCCAGATGAACATATGGGGACAGAAGAGCAGTGGAACAAGGCTACAGAAGCACTGATAAAGTCTCTGAGATCCAAAGGACTTGAGCCCGAAATAAAGGAGAAGGATGGCGCTTTTTACGGTCCAAAGATAGATGTAGACATCAAAGACTCTCTTGGAAGATTCTGGCAATGTGCGACAATTCAGCTTGATTATCAGTTGCCTATGAGATTCAAAGCAACCTACATCGGGCCTGATGGTCAGGAGCACACACCTGTCATGATTCACAGAGCCATATACGGGTCAATAGAGAGATTTGTAGGTGTTATGCTTGAGCACTATGCAGGGAAGCTGCCTGTTTGGCTCTCACCTATTCAGGCAAGAGTGATACCTATATCAGATCAGAGCGTAGATTATAGCAGAAAGGTACTTTCGGAGCTGATAGAGAACGGTGTTAGAGCTGATTCAGATTTTGATACAACGACATTGAATTTCAAAGTGAGAAAGGCACAACTTGAGAAGATACCCTACATGCTTATCATAGGCTCAAGGGAAGTGGCTTCAAGCAAGATATCCGTCAGGACAAGGGAAGGAAAAGTTACTAATGATGTAACAGTGGATGAATTTGTCAGAGAAATCAAAGAGAAAAATTCAAAGTTCATGTAAACTAGCTACAGAGCAAAGTGTAGAGAATACAGAAGCAGCTGCTATGGCTGTTATCCCTGAAGCATCGTAGGAAGGGTCGAGCTCAACTATGTCAAAGCCTACTATCCTTTTACCTCTGAGTTTCCTGAGCATTCTAAGCAGCATGTCAGATGATATACCACCCGGCTCAGGTGTTCCTACCCCTGGAGCAAAGGCAGGATCAAGAATATCCATATCCACAGAGACGTAAAGGTTATCATCATCAGCTATCAGGCGATCGAATTGCTTTCCTTCGAGTAACTCTGTTGAAGTTATATGCTTTATTTTGTCAACCAAAAACCATTCTTCCTTTGAGGCGGCTCTACCTCCAACATGGATGAATCTTTCAGCATTCATCTTTTCTGACAGCCTCCTTAAGAAAGTACCATGGCTGAGTTTTCTACCATAAAGCTCGTCTCTCATGTCGAAATGAGCATCAAAAACGATCAGCTTGCTATCCTTGGGCATAGAGGAGAAAGAGCCGTATGTGAGAGTATGTTCGCCACCAATGATAGCAGGTCTCTTTCCATCATTAAGAAGCTCTTTTGTTACCTTTGATACAGCATCGACCATCTGTTCGGGCTCCGGCATCGGATGCAGATTACCAAGATCCTCTATCGGAAGTTTTTCACCATCAACATCCAAAGCTCTATCGTAGACTTCTATCTTCCAAAAGGCATCTCTCAGTGCATTTGGTCCGAACCTGCATCCTGGCCTATAGCTTGTAGTTGCGTCATACGGCACACCAAAGACACTTACTATAGGCTTAATGTTACCATTCAGGTTCGTCATTGTAGGCTCTGTGGAGATGAAGAATTCTCTAAAGCTCATGCCTCCCGCCTACTTAGTTGTGTAATTTAAGCGATTATGCACCGAAGAAGTCCTCAAGTCTTGTTGCTCCAAGTATTTCGTCGAATTCGTATCCTAATGCATCTAGCAACTGGTCAAACGTCCCCCTTATGTATTCAACATACTTGTCAACATCTATCTCTTCAGGCTTCGCATACTCAACTGGCTTTACGCCAACCGAACCGGTCGTCTTTACAAATGAAATTATAGAGCCAGGCTGCACCTCTTTCCCCTTCTGCCTTAGTATCTGAGCTGCCTTTACATGCTGCGGTGTGGTATCAGTATATCTCTCCAAGGGCTTGTTCATCATAACATGAAACGCAAGTTCTTCCAATGGAACCTTTCTTGACTTAAGATCCTGATATGCCTTCCGAAGTAGCTGCTTGATCCTTTCTCTTGCAGTTTCGAAATCCTGGGGGTTCGAAACCTGTGCAAGAATACTGATAACATCAGCAAATGTCTTCTTTATAAAGTCTGGTATGTTGCTCTTTTTACCAGTCAGACCCTTTATCTCCACGCTACCGTCTAAATAAACTCCAAGGTAGTTCTTCTTTCTGTTGCTGAAAGCTGCATACCTGTAGACCTTATCTATCTCCAGCTCAATTCCAAGCTCCTTTTTTGCCCAGTCAAGCATCTGATCTACTTGCTTCGGGTTTGGTGACTTTAGGAAAAGAGAGTCTGTGTTATGCACAAGTATGTTATTTCCAAAGAACCTATGAGTCCCCTCAACCTCTATATCGTATACATAGCCTCTGCAATCTATCTCTTCCACGGAGCATGACTTGAGCAAAATCCTTCCTTCTTTAAAAGCAACTATAGGCATCCCTGCTATTTCCTCAGGCTTTACAAGTTCAAGATTGCTGTCATTAATTCTGTAGACAGAATGGTCCTCTGTCACATCTACATAGAGCTCTTTGTCTATCTTTATTCTGAACATTCTCTTATTGACTTTGTGTCTCATAACATAAACGATTCTTGCGAACCCTACTCTACCTTTATCATCAAGCGTTCTCACATAAGCTTCTTCAGGCATACAATATTCTTTCCCTTCATGCCGAAAGTCAATATGAGTGAAGAGCTCCGATATATTCATGATGTGAACTTTTTTCTGAACCAGGCCATTATTGGTTGCACTGCTGATTATTACCTCAACCTTGGTGTCTTCAGCTACACTATCACCATAAGCAACTTCGATCTTCAATGACTTTGCTTTTTCTATTGTCTTTGTGATGCTGTATCTGCCCAGCGCAGCTGTAGCCTCAGCTACAGGCAGGCAATATAGTGGGAAGTTTTCGAACCCCATCACGCCGTAACTTGCGTTTAGAAAGACCTTAAGACTCTGTGATATAACGTTGTAGAATTCCTTCTCTTCCTTTGATATACCAGGTCTCTTGGCTATGCTCTTGAAGTATCCAACTCTGACATCCCTCAAAGAACCTATAAGAAGACTTGTAATACCTTTTCTAAGCCTGCATACCCAGTGGTCTGTTTCAGGAATGCGATTCGTTCTGCACTCTGGGTGTGGACAATTAACTGTTTCGTATGAAAGGTTGTAGACCTTTATTATGCTTGGATACAGCGATGCAAAGTCTAGCACGACTATTCCAAAATGTACACCTGGCATAGGCTCGATTACAAGTCCACCTTTGTACTTTTTCCCTTTTATCGTTGCTTCAGAGGAAGCCTCTCCCTTTGCCTTGAGATCTTCCTTGTTCGGAACTAGTGCATTCCATTTTCTGTGCTCGAATATGAGGAGACTCTTTATCCATTGACTTACTGCACCTCTGGTTGAGTCCTCGAGTGGCATCTTTGATATTCTGCATATTGTTGTAAAGAGCTTGAAGAAGAGGTCGTTGTTAAACGTTGTGAGCTCTAGAGTTATCTCTGCGTCTACATAGTTGTAATAGGCAAGAGAAGAAAGGGATAGCAGACTGATACCTTCCTCTACTTCTGCCTTTTCCCTTCCAAGAAGCGCCGAAGCGATAGCATTTAGTGTTCTCTCCGTGTACTTATTACTGAATGCATATACCTGAATCGACTTGTTGTTGAACGCTTTATACAGGTCTATGTGAAGGCCTCCTTTGAAATTCATCATTTCTCTTGCAACAGAAATAGGAATGCTTTCCTTCTGTATCTGCATGTTTTGAGCCCTATGGTAGAGATATTTTAGGTCAAAATCATCCCCGTTGAAGGTTACTATGATAGGATAGTCCATCATAGCATCGAAGAGGCTAAGTATAAGTTCGCCTTCGTTCCTGAACATCTTTAGCACAACATCTGGGGGAAGTTTATTCTCTCCCTTGTCAACTTCCGTTCTCTCCAGTTGAAATACAAACTTTTTGCCGTCATTACCAACAAGTGCGGCGCTTATCACAGGATATTCGGCCTTTTCTGAATCAGGCATTCTATCCTGCTCTGGCGAGAACACTTCTATGTCAAGTGCTGCCCTCTTGAACAGAGGCTGAGGCTGCGTCAGCAGCAGGGCCCAACCTCTTATGTATTCTGCAAGAACAGGGTTGACACCATCGGTAGACCTGCGTATAGCCTCTTCTATAGCTTCAGTTATAGAAAAAGGAATGGGCTGTATCTCTCCAGATACTATCGCATAGTATGTACCCATCTGAAGCTGCCTGTCATATATGTAATTCTCGTAGTACTTTATGTCAGCTTCATAGGCATTTATCACATCTCTTATCGACTTACCTGTACCTGCACCGCCTATAGCTAGAGGGTCGGAAGTTATTATCTTGCTTACCTGGATAAGCTTGTCTGATATCAGGTCCTTCTTTTCTTGCACCACAATGTCTACTACATCAGGCCTCTTCCTTATCTCGTCAAGCATCTCAGGAGGTTCCTTTGTGTAGCAATATGGTTTATGACCTGTCTTGTCATAGTAGAGCTTTATTTTATCTGTAAGAGGATCATAAAACTTCAAGAATGCTAATCTTTTTTCTCCATCATATCCTGCCCCTATAAGGAGCCCCCTTTCCAAGGAGCTCGAATCTTCCTGAGCTTCTCTGATCTTATAGGCAATACTATTTGCTAAAGCCATACTTTTTCTGCGTCCATATGAGCGTTATGACATGGCTATAACCTTGATTCTAATGCAGATGTGATGCGACAAAATTTTATATCATTGACACTTGAGCCACGAGTGTTATGAGAAAGAGCAGTATTGCAGAGGCCGCCAACGCTATTTTAGCTATAGCTGTGATAGTTATGTCTTTATCATATGGTCCAGTATATCAGGGGCTATCATTGGGAGCCTCTGCACTAGTTGTGGATATAGTTTCTGTATTGAATCACCAGCATGCAAAGGGGCTTTTGTCTTTATCATCTGTGCTTCTTTTAGTCTTCTTCTTCACTGCATCATACCTATCATTTAGCTTTTACAGCCTTATCGGTTCACAGTTTGCTCTGATACTTGCCATATCTTCTCTCCTGCTAGGGATATTTTCCTGTTTTGTTGCACTTCTGGCTATATCATGATGGGTGGTCTGATGGACATAGATTCAAAGGTCTCTCTTGTGGCGAAACCTCCAACGGAGGAAATAGTGACTTTGGAAGATCTGCGTTCTTTGTTCGAAAGCAGGACTTCGCCATCACATTACATAGGTTTCGAAATATCAGGGCTTCTGCATCTGGGTACAATAGTAATATCTGGTTATAAATTAAGAGACATGATGCAGGCAGGGATAAAGGCTACGGTATTCCTAGCAGATTGGCATAGCGTCATAAACAAAAAACTCGGAGGAGATTGGGAAAGAATCAAAGAAGCAAGTAAATATTATGAAGAAGCATTTTCAGCATTTGTACCTGGGGTCAACATAGTTTTAGGAAGCGATTTATATGCGAAAGAAGCAGATTACTGGAAGAATGTGATAGAGTTCAGCAGTCACGTTTCTTTGGCAAGAGCTACGAGAACACTAACAATAATGGGCAGAAGTATGAAGGAGAGCCTGGATATCGCTCAGTTCTTTTATCCCTCCATGCAGGCTGTTGACATACATACTCTTAATGCAGAAATTGCACATGCAGGAATAGACCAGAGAAAGGTGCATATGCTTGCCAGAGAAGTATACCCGAAGATGGGATGGAAACCTCCTGTTGCTGTGCATCATGCAATACTGCTCGGTCTATCAAAGCCGGAAAGGTCCGGTTTGGAGGAGGATGCGGAAAGTGATCTGATTATATCAGGCAAGATGAGTAAGAGTAAACCAAAATCCGCAATATTCATTCATGATTCGACGGAAGAGATATATTCCAAAATAGCATCAGCCTGGTGTCCTGTTGGAGAAGTAAGATTGAATCCCATCCTTCAGTATGCTAAGCTTATAGTCTTTCACGACTCAGATGAATTCAGGGTGGAAAGGGAGAAGAAGTTTGGAGGAGATATAGTTTATGGTTCTTACGAAGAGTTGGAAAAAGATTACTTGCAAAGGAAGATTCACCCTGCAGATCTAAAGCAGTCTGTCGCTAGGGAGATTGATAAAGTGATATCTCCTTTGCGTGCCAGATTCGAGGGAAGGAAGGAGAGGATAGTTGAACTATTCGCAGATAAAGATGGTAAATAGACATGAGTGAGCCAATATCGATTCCAAATTCACAAGGTCTAAAAAAAGGGCTGCTGACATCAACGGCTAACATGGATGGCGTGAGGGTACCTATAAACAGGCCACTATTCGGTGACGAAGAGCTGAAGGCTGTAATGTCTGTAGTTAAAGATACTAATTTAACATCATCAAACCTAGAGGGGGGCAAAAAGGTAAGAGAATTTGAGCAGGCGTTAGCAAGCTACCTTAAAGTTAAGGATGTTGTAGCTGTAAACTCTGGCACCTCGGCTCTTCTGAGCTCTTTGATGGCAGCTGATATAGGGCCAGGGGATGAAGTGATAGTTCCATCTTTTACCTTTGCTGCAACAGCAAACGTAGTAAAAATGGCCGGTGCCACACCTGTCTTTGCAGACATACTTCTTGAAGATTATTGCATAGACCCTGATGATGTGGCAAAAAAGATAACAGAAAAGACCAAGGCTATAATCCCTGTAGACATATACGGGCATGTTTCAAAGGTGAAAGAAATAAAAGAAATCGCTTATGCAAAGAATATAGTTGTAATAGAAGATGCAGCACAGAGCCTTGGCAGTATGGACAAAGGTAGCTATGCTGGGTCTATTGCTGACATGGCCTGCTTTAGCTTCTATGCAAGCAAGGTGATAACTACTGGTGAGGGAGGAGCAGTTGCAGTAAACGATCAGGAGCTAGCTAGAAAGCTTAGGATGATACGTAATCATGGTATGATTCAGGGTTATGATACAACAATACTTGGACTGAACATGAGGATGCCTGAAGTGGAAGCAGCAATAGGAGTGGAGCAGATGAAAAGGCTGGAGAGTTTTATACAGTTGAGAAGAAGGAATGCCAATGCATTTACCGAAAAGCTGAGAGAGTGCAAGGATGTAGTCCCCCCTTATGAACCGGAGACAAAAAGGTACAACTATTACCTGTATACAATATATGTAAAAAACCCAAGGGACGCACTCATGCAAAGGCTGAGAGGCGCTGGTTATGGTGCTGTGGTTTACTATGATACGCCTGTTCATATGACACCTTATTACCAGAAGAGCTATCCTGTATCGCTTAAGAATACAGAAGATGCTGCAAAACATGTGCTATCTTTGCCAGTTCATCCAGCAGTCAAGCTAGAAGAGGTGGAAGAGATGGCAGTGCTTGTAAAGAGTTTCGGAAACGCTTAAAACTGTTATTCTGAAGGCAGAGAATGATATGGGGGAAGAAGAGCACAAGGGTGGTATAGTCTACGAATGCGTAAGATGCGGAACAAAAGTAACAAGCGAGGAACTCAATTCATTACCCGAAATAAAATGCATTTGTGGCTATAAAGTGTTCAAGAAGGCAAGGCCGCCCGTAGTTAAGCAGCTTAAAGCTGTATAATGTACGACTTCAGTCGAATATACATGTATAAAGAATCGATATAGTTTTTAAGGGTCCAAAGTGGCGCGAAGCCTCATACAATGAGAGTATATGCTGTATCAGCTGGAATGGTGCCTGTAGGGAAGCATCCAGAGCTTGATATCGATGAACTTATGGTTAGATCGAGTATTGAGGCACTGGATAAAGTCCAAGAGCTGAGGCCCGACAGGATAATAGTAGGTAATATGTTCAGCGGTGTAAGCTCACACCAAGAACACCTTGGAGCGCTGCTCGCAAGTTCACTTGGCTATTCTGGCATACCAGCATATAAGGTTGAAGCATCATGTGGTTCGGGAGGTGTCTCAATACACAATGCATACATTGCAATCAAGAGTGGGGAGAGTGATGCTGTGCTTGTTACTGGTGTCGAGAAGATGACGGACCTCTCGATTCCACAGGTAACATCTGCTCTGGTTATGGCTGATAGCAATCGCTACACAGCATCTGTAGGTGCTACCTTTATCTCTCTCAATGCAATTACACATAGGCTTTACACAAAGAGATACGGGGTGGAAAGAGAGGATATGGCATCCTTCCCTGTAATATCACATAGAAATGCTATTCACTCTCCTCATGCTATGTTCCACAAGGAGATAAAGAAGGAAGATGTCATCTCTAGTCCCATAGTTTCAGATCCGATAAGACTTCTCGACAGTTCTCCAGTATGTGATGGAGCTGCATCAATAATGCTTGTAAGCGAAAACAGACTATCTAAGCTGCCTACACAACCTGTAGAGATTATTGCTAGTGAAGTAGCCGTAAACCTCTTCAGCATCTACGAAAGGGAAGACCCGCTCATCTACGATGCCACAAGAGTAGCTTTTCGAAAGGCAATGCAGAAGAGCGATCTTGACATAGATAAGATAGACTTTATAGAGCTTCATGACGCTTTTAGCGTCACAGCAGCACTTTCTCTTGAGAGCATGGGGGTTAGTGAAAAGGGAAGGGCGCCTGCTGACGCATCGAATGGTAGGTTCGAACTTCATGGGGAGATGCCTATAAATACCTTTGGAGGCCTCAAAGCAAGGGGTCATCCTGTCGGTGCTACTGGTGTGTATCAGGCTGCAGAAGCATATCTTCAGCTTACAGATGCAGCAGGCAAGAACCAAGTGAACGATGCTAGAATAGGCGTGATTCATAATATGGGTGGGGTAGATACTACTACAGCTGTACATATCATGAGAAGGGTGAACTGATTGAATAGCCTGCTTGCCTCAAAGTGTATGAAATGTGGCAGAGAAAACTTCCCTCCGTTAAAGGTCTGTAGGAGCTGTGGTTCAAGACACATGGAATCTATAGCTTTACCTGACAGAGGGATACTAGATTCTTATACAGTGCTTATGGTTACTGCTTCAGAGTTCAATGGCTCTGCTCCTATTATAATAGGTCTTGTCAGACTGGAGAATGGCTTAAAAGTTATAGGACAGGTCAAAGGTATTCGCCTTGAAGAGATAAAGGAAGGCATGCAGATGCAACTGCAGGTCAAGCAGACTGAGAAAAACACAAAAGGTGTAAGCTACGAATTCATGCCTACCTCTTCATCTTGAAAATTCGTCTTACATTAGCAATCTTGAGTACAAACAGCACCGAAAAACTGCAAACTATTTCTTTTTTTTAACCAAGAAATTAAAATATAAGTAGGTTGGGGGCCAGCATGGACTTGTCCGACGAAGACTTATACGACGTAATAGTATTGGGCGGCGGGCCAGTTGGTCTTTTTGCAACCTTTTATGCTGGCTTTAGAGACCTGAGCGTAAAGCTGATAGAAGCAACGGAAGACCTAGGTGGTCAGATAACGCTTCTTTATCCTGATAAATACATCTACGATATGCCTGGTTTTTATGAAGTCATTGGGACCGAAGTTGTGAAAAATCTTGTTATGCAGGCAAAGAGGTATAACCCAACGATAGTGCTTGGAGAGAGAGCACTCAAGATAACAAAGCTGAACGATCATAAATTTGAAGTGGTAACCGATAAAGCGGTTCATTATTCCAAAACAATCCTCATATGCACTGGTATAGGAGCTTTCACACCGAACAAGGTGGAGGCTGTAGGTATACCAGAATTTGAAGGCAGAGGTGTATTTTACTATGTCAGGGATCCGGAGAGATTCCGCGGCAAGAAGGTTCTCATAGTTGGAGGGGGAGATTCTGCTGTAGACTGGGCTCTTCATCTAAAGGATATAGCATCAAGCCTTACATTGATACACAGACGAGATGTATTCAGGGCACATGAAAAGTCTGTCGATGCTCTTATGCATTCTAATGTTACAGTCAAGCTCTTCTATGTACTGAAAGAAGTCAAAGGAGATGATTGGGTAAGAAAGGCTATAATCACTAATGTTCAGAGCAATAAGGATGAAGAGATGGAAGTGGATGATATACTTGTTCTTGTAGGTTATAAGGCAGACCTCAGCATAATAAGACAATGGGGTATTGCCATGGACTCTAGAGGTGTCTTGGTGGATGATACAATGGAGACCAATATACCGGGCATATACGCAGCAGGGGATGTGGCATCTCCAAAGTCAGGTTTTAGGCAGAATTTGCTTGCTGTTGGATTTGGACAGGCAGCTACTGCTGCTAACAGAATAAAGAAGTACCTGGAGCCAAGCTCTTCTGCCTTTGAGCATAGCACACTTAGAGAACCGTCATCTAAGATAACTGCCTCACCGGAGACAGCAACCCATTGAGAAAGGCAAGCGTCACTAGTGCAATACTCTTTGAATCCACTACTTTTCCGTCACGTATGTAGGACCAGATCTGTCTGCTATCTATCTGAACCAGCTCAATATCTTCGTCCTTTTCGAGCCTCTGACTGCCTGCTTTCTTAGCATCTGCATAAAACAGAGTTATTCTTTCTGTGCAGTAGCCTGGGGCGGTCACAATACTTCCAAGCTTTTTCAGTCTTACTGCTACATAACCTGTCTCCTCCTCCAGCTCCCTTGCTGCACATGAAGCAGCATCTTCTCCTTTGTTTATTGTCCCTGCAGGAAATTCGAATATCTCTTCAGCTATAGCAGGTCTGTACTGCTTTTCTAGCAGAAGTGTATCATCTTCTGTCCGAGGAAGAACAGCAACTGCACCGGGATGCTCCACCACATCTATTTCTACGCTGTCATCTTCTACTTTGAATTTTTTCTTTTTTACCGTAAATACATTCTCTATGAGTACTTCTTTCGAATCAATAAGCTTCCATTTTCTCATGTTTTTATTACAGCTAGATTGTGTATAAAAAGTCTTCTATAAGGATAGCGGTATATATATCTAGCAATACCTACTTATTTACTCCCAGTTTTTGAAGTAAGGAACAAACGCTTTAGGACATATGATTCTAAACTATAGCACTTTAATGATCTCGTTTACTTCACTAGCAGAAACAGAGAGGTCCACTTTAAGGGGTGTTATCGATATCAGGCTATCCTCCAGCACTGCCTTTGCATCACTTCCTTCCTCATAATTCTGCACTCTATTCCCCCATATCCAGTAGTATGGTTTCCCTCTCGGGTCAAGTCTTTCAACTATATAGTTATCATACTTCTTCTTCGCCAGTCTGGTAAAGACTGTCCTTGTGTTAGTTGTTATGTTTATGGGGTAGTTTACATTAAGCAAATCAACTCCTTTCGGAAGACCATGGGTTGCAACCCACGATACAACCTTTGCAGCATGTTCTGCAGCGATGCTAAAGTTTCCTATAGCGTCAGCAGGTGAAAATATCATACCCTCAACTACTTGCATAGAAAATGCAACTGAAGGTACCCCAAGGAAGGCACTTTGTATTGCTGCCTGCACCGTCCCTGAGGTGTATACATCCTGTATACCTGTATTATCCCCTATATTGATACCAGACGCCATCACTGCAGGTCTCTGTTTGAAGACTCGGTTAAGAGCTACCATCACAGCATCAGCTGGACTTCCGGATACAGCGTAACCTTTGCAACCTGCTACAACTATCTCCCTTATTCTTAGAGGTTTGTGGAATGTTAAACTCATACTTGTTCCGCTTCTCGGTCCTTCCGGTATGACAGGCACAACATTGGCATTCTTTGCTATTGCAGTTATAAGAGCTTGGACTCCTGGGCTGGCAGGGCCGTCATCATTAGCTACTAGCACTGTGACTGATTGCATGTATGAACCTAGAAGGCTTGTTATGATAAATCTTTGCCTATGCACTTATATGTATGTTTGCCTTCCCCACTTTTGAAGAGCTTCTCTTAGTTCTCTGCTCTTTTTTGCGTATTCATCCAGAGGTATATTATTCATGTAAGAATCAATTGCATCCCTAAGAGCTCTGGCTCCTGCTCTCCCTCCCGAGGGATGCCCCCAGACACCACCACCCACTTGAACAACTATATCGGTTCCTAGCATACTAAGTAGCCTTGGTATGAGGCCTACATGCAGGCCTCCTGAGCTTACGGGGAATACTTTCTTCATCCCTTTCCAACCATTCCTAGATGTTGTCAGTTTTTCTTTTAGGGTCAACACCTCTTCTTTGCTTGCCTCAAGCTTGCCAACAACAGTACCTATGTGCAATTGGTCAACACCAATTATTCTTGATATCTCTGCTACAAGGTTCATACTCATTCCATGTTCAATCGACCTTGTAAAGGCCGCATGAAAAGCTCTATGCGCGTGTATAGCTAGACCTAGCTCATCGCATACATCCCTTAGAGTCTGAAGAGCCGACCAGCCTGATGTTATTATGTCTATCATCACATATTCTCCACCAAGCTCTTTAACAAGCTTTGCACGCCTTATCATCTCCTTGGTCTCAGATGTTATGTTTATCAGGTAGCTCTTTCTTTCCCCAGTTTCTTTCTCCGCCTTATCCCTCATTCTGAATGTTTCTTTTGCTCTGAACTCGAAGTTATTAAAGCTCTGGCTTGTAAGGTTCTCGTCATCCTTTAATAGATCAAGGCCACCTATCCATGCGTCATATCCGTAGGCTGCATGCTCTTTGTGTGTCAGGCCGAGCTTTGGCTTGGGCACAGAGGCGAGTAAAGGCCTTTTCGTCACCTTCAAAAGATCCCTTATCCCTTCTACCCCAAACTTTGGACCCTTGAATGAACGCATAAGTTTCTCAGGCCAGACAACATCTTCGAGCCTGAGAGAAGCTATAGCCTTCATGCCAAATATATTCCCAGCTATACTGCTCAGAATTTGAGGCATGTTTCTAGGTTCGAATAGCGTATAGGGATAAGCGACCCATACAAAGGAATTATCAATTTTGTAGGCCTTTGCCATCAACTCCTTTACACTAGGTGTCAGGCTTGCAAGTGTGGTCCAAGTTCCTACACTGCTCTCGGATGCCACCCTACCTGCAGCCTCATCAATGCTGAAACCTTTTGCAGGTTTTATCTTGAACTTCGCTATCAGATCATCATTCTTTGCCCTGTAGCTAAAATCAACAAAGTCTAGGTACCATTCGACCTTCTCTTCCAAACCATACTACCATGCATCGATATGGTATTTATGACTATGCAGGAAGCATCACAAAAAGCTTAAAGGTATCATTCCAAAAGAGTTACAGGATGCAGTTATCCGACGCTGCGCAGGAATCAAAATGGACGTCGGCGCACACATGGTCGTTTATAGCTTTCTCCTTCGGTATGTTCCTTGAGGCTTACATCTATGGTCTCTCATTCATAGCCTCAGGATGGTATCCTGTCAGTGGCACAGCTCTACAGACACTCATACTTATCTGGTCGCCCCTTTTTCTGATAACAGGCATAGCATTCGCTGGACCACTATCAGATGCACTGGGTAGAAAGAAGACGTTCTACCTTACTATGCTTCTTTATGCGATAGGTGCTGTAGGTATCTATTTTAGCAATTCGTACTTCACTACGCTTCCTTTCCTTGCTCTGCTTCTCTTTGCGGCTGGAGGTGAGATGAATACAATCATGACTGCAACTCATGAAGTCATGCCCAGAAGGCATAGGAGCAAGGCGATGTACTGGGAAGTGAATTTCATCAACGCAGGAGGGACAGTACTTGGTGCCGTGGCTATAGTTGCTTCCACCTTGTATAATTCAGTATACTTCCAGAGGGAGATGATAGCAGCAACCTTTCTCCCCATACTAGTTATCTTGGCATACAGCAGATACAAAATGCCTGAGTCTATCAGATGGCTCGAAGCAAAGGGTAAAGTTGATGAAGCTAATCATATCGCACAGAGATACTATCTGCCAGAAAACAATAACAGTAAGATAAGCCCTCAAGGCAGCACGTTTAAAGTACCACCACTCTGGGTAAAAGTTCTTGTCACGACCGTAGTTGCAGCTTCTAACACTATAGGCTTTACCTTGATGGCCTATACAATAGGTCCTTTCTTCAACCAGAGTCTGACAGCGTACTATATACTTGCAGCTAACCTTGTAGGGTTTATAGTAGGAGCTGCAATAGCAACGTTGGCAGACAGACTGAGCAGAAGAAGTCTATTACTCTACTCATCTCTAGGAGTAGTAGCTGTAACATGGATAATATACTACTATGTAGGTCTAGGAGCCATAAACCTGACATTGTTCTGGGCTATGCTGATTCTATTCTATGGATTTGTGGGAGTAAACTATCTCTCCGAGGATACCCTTAAGGGCGAGCTTTGGCATACCAGCAGAAGAGGAACCTATACTGCCCTGACGAGATTTATATCGATAGGTCTTTCTATACCAGTGATACTAATAACTTCAAGCTGGAACATACCTATTTACACTCTGTTTAATGCAATTGTCTGGACATGCGGCTTGCTAGCTATACTACTCTGGCGTGTGAAAGGTGTGGAAACGGGGAAGGGTGTGCCGATAGGAGTCGCATCGGGCGAAGTTAAGCCGATGTAGATTAGACTACACATTAATTTTTATTGTAGGAAGCGTTTAAGAATGTATAGTAAACTATAGTCAGCCATGTCGATACCGATGACACCTCAGGGAGGGGAGCTTGTTGATTTTGAAGCGGAAGGAGAAGACCACTGGATCAAGCTTAAGCTCAAGGATGGTAGTGTGCTGATGTACAGGAGCATAGTAAGTGCTATCTTCAGGGTTGGTAATGATCCCAATACAGGGCTGCCTATATACGCAATACAATCTAGCAACGTGGTAAGAATAGTGAACGTTCCAAAAGAACTGATCAAGAAGAAGCAGACTTCCAGCTACGGGTAAGACAATAGATAATACTTATACGCGATGAGGAGTAGGGTATGGGGTCCTATGGAATATCTCAAATATGACGTGGCAGTTCTCGGCTCTGGTCTTGCTGGAATGAGGGCAGCTCTTCAGGCAGCTCTGCATTCAGACGGCAAGCTAAGGATAGCTCTTATATCAAAGCTCCATGCCATGAGGAGTCATTCTGTTTCAGCTGAGGGAGGGATATCAGGTGTACTCTACCCAGGAGAGAATGGAGACTCTATAGAGCTTCATGGTTTTGACACAGCTAAGGGAGGTGACTATCTTGGCGACCAGCCTGCAATAGAGATGCTTGTCAACGAGGCACCAAAGGAGATCCGATTCCTCGATCATCTTGGAGTCCCATGGAACAGGACTGAAGATGGAAAAATAGTTTTGAGAGCCTTTGGTGGTATGAGCATACCTAGGACAGTCTTTGCTGCAGATAAAACAGGTTTCTTCATGCTGAATGCATTATATGATAACATATTGAGCTTTCAAAACATTGATGTTTTCCATGAACATTATGCCACACATCTAATAGTAAAAAATAACGAATTCAAAGCGTTTCTAACAATAGATATGGCAACTGGAGACAGAAAAGTATTCCTTGCCAAGTCTGGAATTATAGCTACAGGAGGAGCATCAAGATTCTTCGGCTTCACAACAACTGCATATTCAAGTACAGGTGATGGTATTGCATTAGCATACAAAGCAGGAATACCTGTAAAGGATATGGAGTTCACCCAGTTCCATCCAACAGGTTTGGTTCCTTCTGGCGTGCTGATCACAGAGGCTGCAAGAGGGGAAGGTGGATATCTTCTTAACAACGAAGGAAAAAGGTTCATGGAGAACTATGCAAAGAGCAAGATGGAACTGGCACCTAGAGATATAGTATCTAGGGCAATGATAACTGAAATAAACGAGGGAAGAGGACTGATAGACGAGACATCTGGCATAAAGCATGTACTTCTTGACCTTAGGCATCTGGGTGAGGAGAAGATTGATGAAAGACTCCCTATGATCAAGGAGCTTGTTATAAAGACTCTCGGTTTTAACCCCTCAAAGGAGCCTATACCTGTCAGGCCTGCCGCTCACCATACTATGGGAGGTATACATGTGAATCTGTACGGCCAGGTTATGGCAGATGATACAAGCAATGCTATTAAAGGTCTATGGGCTGCTGGGGAATGTGGTTGCGTAAGCGTCCATGGAGCTAACAGACTCGGCAGCAATTCTCTAAGCCAATGTGTCATCTGGGGCAGAATGACAGGAGAGGCGGCTGCAAAGAGAGCTGTAGAGATGTCAGAGCTTCCCTTGGAAGCGGAAATAAAAGATGACTTGGAGAGGGCAGAAAAGGAGGTTGACTTGCTGCTGTCAAACAAAGGGTCAGAGAACCCTTATCAGCTAAGAAAGGAACTTTGGGAAACAATGGATACTTATGTATATGTCTTTAGAACAACTGCAGGATTGGAGAAAGCAAGAGCAAAGCTGGTTGAGTTGAGAAGAAGATACAAAGACATATATGTTTCTGACAAAGGCAGCATATACAATGCAAACCTTAGAGAGGCATTTGAAATAGGCAACATGATAGAGCTTGCGCAGGTGGTTGTCGAGGGTGCAATAAACAGAAGGGAGAGCAGGGGTGCACATGCAATGCTCGAATATCCTAGCAGGGATGACAAGAATTTACTCAAGCATACTCTTGCCTACAGAACTGATGGCGTACCAAGGATATCATACATTCCAGTAATAATAACGAAATGGCAGCCTATGGAGAGGAAATATTGATGAGCTCCAAGAAGAATTTAAGAGATGAAAGAGGATCCCAGTCAAGAATAGCAAGACTGACTTCGTTCTATACCGGAGCTTTCATACACATGCTCTTCTACAGGATACTTATACCGGTGTCGATAATCTATGGTATAACGATATTTGTATGGCTGGGGTATCCTTCTCTAGCTATACTTGTCAAGGCTATGACTGCAATAGTATGGTTCCTCTTTACTCCGCAATTCTTCTATACAATAAAGGGCTTGATTCTCTCATACAGCAGGGGTCTAAGCTTCGGACATCTTAATCCAGAATTTGTTGCGATATACAGATCAAGGTACAAAAAGAACACAGCATATCTTGCACCGATTCCATACATAGCTCTTGCGATTTGGATCATAGGTTTTATAGCTATGCTTGTCTGGTGGTCGCCATGAGAGCATCAAGGATAATGCTTTTGGAATACATAGCTATGCTGGGGGTGCCTGTTCTTCTTCTAATAGAGGTAATACTTACTCCCTTCCAAGGCATAGCAGCATTAAGAACAGCAATTATAATTCTGATTGCTCTTGGATCTGTGATTTACGGCGCGATTGGACTTAGAGATGTATACATAAGAGGAGGAAGGAGTGAATGACAGAGCAGCTGCAGGTCAAGGATGTAAAACTCAGGATAAAACGTTACATTCCATCAAGTAAGGAGTTTAAAGAATTCCAGTATTCTGTCAGGGCAGATAAGTATACCACTGTGCTGGATGCTCTGATAAAGGTCAAAGAAATTCAGGATCCTACACTCTCAGTAAGGTACAGCTGCAGGATGGGTATATGTGGATCCTGCGGGATGGTTATTAACGGAAAGCCAAGGCTTGCATGTGAGACACATCTATTTTCCCTTAGCACAGAAGAAGTGCAGATTGGCCCTATGGAGGGGCATCCGATACTAAAAGATCTGGTGGTTGACATGGATGATTTCTTTGAAAAGCATAGACAGGTTCTACCATGGCTTTATAGAGAAGATATGAAAGAGAAGTTCAGTGCAGAGCAGGAACACAAGCAGGAAAGAAGTGAGCTGGATTATTATCTTCCATTTTCATACTGTATAAAGTGCGGTTTATGCGTTGATGCATGTCCAGTCAGCAATACGAACAAGGATTTTCTCGGACCTCAAGCTCTTGCTCAAGCATATCGTTATAACAGTGATTCCAGAGACCAAGGAGAAAAGCTGAGACTTGAAAAGCTAGATACATTTGAGGGGGCATGGGGGTGTGAATATGCAGGTGCCTGTTCAGTGGTATGCCCGAAGGGTGTCGACCCCGCTCTTGCCATCCAGCTCCTTAAGCTTGATGTACTAAGGTTCAGTCTGACAGGAAAGACAAACACGAAGAAGAAGGTAACAGGTTAATAGAGAGAGATCACAGTCTTCATATCTTGAATGTATTCTTTTTCATCTTTTACAGGTGTCTCCAGTATCATCGGCAGTCTTCTTACCTCCTTTCTTGCAAGAAAGAGCTTGAATCCCTTCTTTCCTATCAAACCTTTTCCTATATTCTCGTGCCTATCCAGATGCGAGCCAAGAGGGCCCTTTGAGTCGTTTAGATGAATAACCATAAGTTTCTTTGACCCTATCTCTCTTTCGAACTCATTGAAGAAACTTTCCAACCCTTGTTCTGAGGCTATATCATACCCTGCAGCAAAGGCATGGCATGTATCTAGGCAGACACCAATGCCTTTTTCCATACCAGTATGCTCTATGATCTTTCTTATGTCATGAAGGGCAGCTCCGACAGCATTCTTCTGCCCTGCCATATTTTCAAGCAGGACAGTAACTGCAGAGTTTTTGTGTGTTTTTGATATCGCGTCTGCAACTCTTTTTTGTCCATAATCTATCCCTTTTCCCATGTGGCTCCCCAGATGCAATATAACATATGCAAGACCAAGCAACTCCGCTCTTCTTATTTCTTCAGCTAGAGCATCAACAGACTTCCTGAATATTTCATCATCTGGAGAAGCCAAGTTGGGCAGATAAGGCATATGGGAGACAGCCAGCTTTATACCGGAATTCTTCATCTTTGACCTGAAGAGATCTACAGACTCATCCGCAAGCTTTCCGTACTTCCATCCCTGGGGATTTCTTGTGAATATCTGGAATGTGTTGCAGCCCAGGGCCTGCGCTCTGTCAACAGCTAGGTCTATAGACCCTGAAATTGAAACATGAACACCGAGTATAGGAGCATCTTTGCTCATACAGGTAATGATATTATCAAGCTATATTACTCTAACTATCTGCTCACTCTACCCTTTTGAATGATCAAACTTGCAGCAAATGCGATAAGGGTCCAGAATGCGAAGTCTAAGACAAGATTAAGTGGATACACCAAAGTTACACTGGCAGGGATACAGGATGCTGATATACAGAAATTCTTTTCTTGTGCGAGATATTGCAAAGGCAAACCTCTCATCAGAAGAACATAGGTAACACTCTCATACACATAGTTATGTGTGTGCCAGTCGAAAGTATACTTGTAAGTAGCTGATAGAAGAAGAAGAACCAACGCTGCAAGAAGTATAAAGACAACACTAGGCTTCATATCAGACAACCTTTATCCCAGGTTCTTTAAGCCTGTTTATCCTTGCTATGTTGAGCAGAATCGATAGCATCCCCTCCATATGAGCAGAGAGGTGTAAAGGCCCTGCATAGAGGAACCTAAGACCTCTGATCTTTGATAGGCATTCTATAGCTAGCGAAGATGCCTTCTCATCCCCTAGTACAGGTACATCATAAGAGAGCTCTTTGGACAGATCGGCAAGCCTGGATGCGGGGACGAGCTGCAAAGTGGATACAACTTTTGCGTTAGGAAGCATTTCCTGAACATATTCTGCGGCTGACAAGCTTTTACCTCTGACTGCAAAATAGGAATATTCGAACAGCTTGTTAACCATAACCAGCTTTGTAGCTGGGCATATCACAACTTTGCCAGCCCAGCTGTATTCGATAGAGGATTGTATGAACTGCTCCAGAGCAGATGCATTTACTGCTAGAGTAACAATATCTGCATTCAGGACAGCATCTTTGTTTGCCATCCCTTCTATCTTTTGGATTTCTGGATAGTATTTCTTTGCTATTTCCGTGTACTCATCAGCAATAGCCTTTGCTTTGTCTTTATCTCTGGAGCCAAGTGTTATAGGGAAGAACTGACATAGGCGCAGCGCTATGCCTTTTCCGAGATTTCCGGTGCCTCCAAGTATAGCTACCTTCATGAAATCAACTCTTATTCTCTTCTTGCTAGAAGAAAAGACCTGATTATATCTTCATTATTCTCAACCTGTATGAATACAGGGACGTTTTTCTGTTGTGTTGCTTTATAGCTCAGGAACAACCATTCGCCTGTATCAAGCTCAGATGTCTTCTCCAGGATCGATAAGTCAAGACTGAAAGAATCTGCTATGACAAGCCTGTCATATATCCTGGGTAGAGTACTGACAAAATAGCTATGCAGCTGCTGCAGAGCATTCGTGTTCATATGAGCTACTCTCTGCGTGCTTATAATACCGTAAGCTCTGTACTTTCTACCTTGCCTTAACAGTGCCTCTACAGCTCTGCTTGAAGCTGTTTCTTCACCTCTGGTATCTTGAGGAGCAAACTCCTGCGCTTCATCCAGAACCACCAATATTCTCTGCCTCAATCCCATGACCTTCTTTAGATATAGTAATCTTTCAAGATATCTTGCAGCAAAGATTCTCGCCTGATAGGGATTCGGGGTGTAGAAGATGTAGAGCCTGTCTTTGCCGGTAAGAAACTTATAGGCTGTCTGCTCTGGGGTATCCGCCTCACTATTAGCTTCTTCAGGAGCAGAAGTCAAAATCTCTATCATCGCTTCTATGGACTTTATCGCAGCACTTTTCTCATGAACTTTACCCTTAAGGGATTCAAGTTTAGAGACAAGGAAATTCACATCATCTTCTTTAAGCTCACTCAACTTGCTCATTTTTTGTAATCCTTTGTTTCTGAAGTAGGCAATAATTTCAGTCAGCCCTTTCTGAACAGCTTGATAACCACCCTTCTTCTCAGCAACTATCTCTTGAAGTGCAGAATAGATGTCATTCAAACTCATAGTGATTGCACTTTCCTCGAGGTTTAGCGCCTTTATTCTTCCTTCATTGTGCATATTGCTAAAGATGTCAGTCAGCAGGCTCTCAGGTTGAATATCTTTCTCTAGTGTGGCTGGAATTACCTGAGAATGGGAAAAGATCTCAATCTTATCCCCAAACTCCTCTGTCGTATATATTATGCCAGATCTTATCCTATCTAAAAGATGCACCGCATATTCGCCGGATATATCGAGCACACATACCTTAAGCTCTGGCACTTTATTCATGAGTTTTCTTATTAGGTTAGCAGTCAGGTTCGACTTGCCCGTCCCAGTGAAACCGAAGACCCCGATATGATAGCCAAGAAGTGAATCAGCATCTACTGTCAGCTCAATATCTTGCCCCTTAATTCTTCCCATGGGTAACCCATCTCTAACACAGAGAAGCTTCTCGACAGCCATCCTTGAAAGCCTGTGCACTACAGAGCCTTGCAAAGGAGTTAGTCTGCATGATTCATAGTTTATCCCTTGATCCTCCAGCTTAAGCCTGTAGCCTGTAGAGACTGCAAACAGGTCTATCCAAGTTTCTTGACTGCCCTTCCAGCTGTCGCTAACTCTCTCCAGAAATTCCTCTCTGATCTGTTGAGGTATGCTTGAGTTCACTCCAAGCATCTGGAAGTGCATAGGTGTAACAGAAGTGACTTCATATACAAGATATATCATGCCTGATGATGTTTCCCTTTCCACAGCGATAAAGGTAGGGTCATGCAATTTATCAAAGACGTCTATGTCGAACTTTGCCTCGAGGACAGCAAAGATACTTGTAGCTTCGTATTCTCCACCCCTAATCTGCTTTGTTAAGGTCCTTATTCCTTTCAGTCTCGCCTGAAACCTTCCATCCATGTCGTCAAATGCCAGACTTTGCTGACTCACAGCCATGGGTTCAGAGTCTTCTGTTCTTTTTAATAAACTATCCTTCGCGAATATTTTTAACGCAGTCTTTGCACATACAAAACGTGAAGAAGATAATATACATTCTGCTTGACGGAGTGGGTGATAGGCCAATCCCTCAGCTGAATGGTCTGACACCCTTGGAAGCTGCCAAAACACCAGGCATGGATAAACTAGCCGAAAGATCAGTATGTGGCATGGTCCAAACTGTTGGGAAGGGTATAGCACCGGAATCAGACATCGCTGTCTTTCACATGCTCGGTTACAATCTTCATGAAAATTACTTTGGAAGAGGGGTGATAGAAGCGATAGGGGCAGAGATGAATTTTTCAACAGGAGATGTTGCAATGAGAGGAAACTTTGCAACAGTTTCTGATGACTTTACTATACTGGACAGAAGAGCGGGTAGAGATCTATCTCAGGAAGAAGGTGACGAGCTTGCTAAAGAGGTATGCGAGCATGTATCCATTTCAGACCTGGGGGCTTCCTTCGAATTTGTACATACTACTGGACATAGGGGCGTGCTGGTCATACATAAGGAGAATAAACTCAGTGCCAGCATTACGAACACCGACCCAGCATATCAAAGGCTTGGCACAATCGGTGTAGCTGTCAAAACAAAATCCGGCTCAAGAATTAGCGAATGCAGACCTGTAGTTGACACAGAACAGTCAAGAATAACAGCACAGTTGGTAAATGCATTCACTCTGCGTGCATACAAAGTATTAAGAGGAAGCAGAGTCAATGCCAAAAGAATCAGTCAAGGGAAGAAGCCTGCCAACATAATTCTTCTAAGAGATGCCGGTGATACATATCCCAAAATAGAAACCCTGCATGAAAAATTCAAGTTGAGTTTTGCAGCCATAGTTGATATGCCTGTTGAACTTGGCATTTCGAAGCTGACAGGGTTTGATGTTATAAGAAGCTCTTCTCAGAAAAATTTCAGAGAGAAGGTAGAGAAGACAGTTTCTGCATTGGTAGACCATGATGTCGTCTACATACATCTCAAAGGTCCGGATGAGCCTGGTCATGACGGACTATGGAAAGATAAAGTTGAGATAATAGAGCAGATAGATTCTGAATATTTTTCTCCCCTGTTGGATAAGGTAGACTTTGAGAATATTATCTTTGCAATATCTGCAGACCATGCAACACCATGCAGCCTTGAGGCCCACAGCGATGACCCAGTACCTCTTATAATTGCAAACTCATCCTTCGGAAAAGATGGATGCAGAAGGTTTACGGAGAAAGATGGGTCCAAGGGCTCTTTAGGAATTCTAAAGGGAGAAGACGTCCTTACAAAGGTTATAGATGGTGCAAGATAATGGCAATCGCAGATAAAAAGACTCAGGCTCCATCATACTCAAGGATTCGCTTTGTAATAGAATTTGCAGATAAAGGCAGCTGTGAAGGGGAGCTTGTAAGGCATCTTGCACCTTTTACAATACTGAAGATTACAAAGCTTCAGAGTTTTCAGGGTTTATTAACTGAGGATAAAGATAGCATAGTTCTATTGATCAACATTTCAACAGGGCTGGAGAAGCCAAAAAAGATGTTTCGTAAAGGAGATTTGGGATACTTCCCTATTGATGATTCTTTACACATATTTAGAAATGATGCAGTACTATCGAGACCCATGAATCATCTCGGGTATGTGAAGAGTAACCTAGAACTTTTGCGTTCGGTAAGAGCAGGAGATAGTGCAAAGATAGCAATTCTCATGTAGATAAGCTTATATCCTTCTAAAATATTTCTCATCTTTCAATGAGCGAAGAAAGATCAGAAGAGAAGGTAGTCACAAGAATACCTCCTCGACTCGACCGCATGCCTCTAACTTCTTGGCATTACTACATTCTGCTTGTTCTCGGAAGTGGCCTCTTTTTAGAAGGGTTCAGTGTCAGTGTAGCGGGGAGCCAGCTCGGTACAATCGTTAAACTGCTCAGCCTGAATACACTACAAGCTCTTTCTGTAACCCCTATATTTCTTATAGGTGAGCTGTTTGGGGCAGTTATACTAGGACATCTTGCGGATACAAGGGGGAGAAAACTACTCTTTCTTACCAGTCTTGCAATAATAATGATAGGAGATGTGCTCGTCGGAATTCTGTTTATAGTCAAGGGGCTTAATTACTATAGCCTTGTAACCTTGAGAGCTATAACAGGTTTCGGAGTAGGAGGCGAATTCGGTGCTTCAATAGCTGCTCTGCAGGAGTTTACACCTGCCAGAATCAGAGGTGTATTTACAGGCACTGGAAACGCAGTCTTATTCGACCTGGGCACAGTGGTTGCTTCCCTTGTTGCTGCATTGCTACTCTCTATTCTTCCAATTTCCTTAGCGGTAGGTACTGCGTTCGTCATAGGTGTAATAATTGCTGTAGCTATATATGTAGGAAGGATAGGTCTACCTGAGTCCCCTAGATTTCTGTTATCAAAAGGGAGAAATGATGAAGCAGAAAGAATTGTTAGCAGGATTGAAGAAACAGCTAAGCAAAAAGGATTAACACTTAGCGAAGTACAACCTGTCGAACTTGATTTTGCTAGAGGTACTGAAGCTGGAGGTTACAGAAGGCTTTTTACAACATACAGAAATAGGTTGATACTTGCATGGACGCTCAATTTCACAGAAACATGGCCATATTACTCAGCATTTTCTGTTATCTCGTTGATTCTTACAAAAGTCTTTCTTTTCCCTGGATCAAAGGTAGCTTTGTTGCTGGCTGCTATGACTGGAGCAGGTGTAATAGGTGTGTTTGTTATGTCATGGGCTCTTGATGTAATAGGAAGAAGGAGCGCAATAACTATGTCATACGGGCTTGGAGGGCTGCTCTCTATAATAATAGGAGCAGTTGTCAAGATTATACCTCTGTATGTATTTCTATTGCTTCTTGTACTTCTTTATTTCTTTGTGTACGCTGCTGCTGGTGTGCTTTATCCTCAGATAGGAGAAATGTTCCCAACAAAGAATAGGGGTTCAGCGATGGGCACGGCAGTCGGGTTTGGGAGGCTTGGAGGTATAATAGCTCCTTTTGCTCTGGCTGCCTACGTAGGAAGCATATCTGGACTGTT
>JARVJU010000012.1 GCA_029775965.1 Nitrososphaeria archaeon
TCATTGCATGGGTTGAGCATAAATGTCGGTGATGTTGCAGATGAAGTCTTTCAATCCTCACTTTATGAGTCTATTCATTGCATGGTATCGGAATTTGGAATATGGCTATGGCTGATATATATCTTTCAATCCTCACTTTATGAGTCTATTCATTGCATGATAGTCACTAAATTTCTGAGTCCTGGGCCAGTGGGGCTTTCAATCCTCACTTTATGAGTCTATTCATTGCATGCAACATATTTGAGCCAAGCAGTTCAACAAAGCTTAACTTTCAATCCTCACTTTATGAGTCTATTCATTGCATGAGAAGGGAGCACCGCCGATAAGAATAGAAAACTCTCTATATCTTTCAATCCTCACTTTATGAGTCTATTCATTGCATGAGATTAGGTTAGGCATGTATAATGCTAATGCATTCCTTTCAATCCTCACTTTATGAGTCTATTCATTGCATGCAAAGGTACCTTTGCTTTGTATGCAAAGGTACGGCAGGAAACTTTCAATCCTCACTTTATGAGTCTATTCATTGCATGTCATTGAACTTGGGCGTGAGATAAAAAATGACATATCTTTCAATCCTCACTTTATGAGTCTATTCATTGCATGAGCATTGGGGGCAGTCAAGGGAAATCCATCAGGTACAACTTTCAATCCTCACTTTATGAGTCTATTCATTGCATGTTTTGTCGTAAATTATGAAAAAAGACCACCTGAAGTCTTCTTTCAATCCTCACTTTATGAGTCTATTCATTGCATGTCAGGTAAAGGCAGATGCCAAAAACTATAAAATTCTTTCAATCCTCACTTTATGAGTCTATTCATTGCATGAGGCTTACATAGATGGCAGGCTGGAGATAGATCTCCTTTCAATCCTCACTTTATGAGTCTATTCATTGCATGTGGATTTCCCTTGACTGCCCCCAATGCTATGGAGAGCTTTCAATCCTCACTTTATGAGTCTATTCATTGCATGTGATAGGAAGTACTTGTCTGCTTGCGGTCTAATTGTCTTTCAATCCTCACTTTATGAGTCTATTCATTGCATGTGAGGAAGTTGAAGAATACCACAGCTGCGGATGTTGCCTTTCAATCCTCACTTTATGAGTCTATTCATTGCATGATAATAGAGAGAAGACTGGGAATAGAAGAATAGAAATCTTTCAATCCTCACTTTATGAGTCTATTCATTGCATGTATTTTTTGTTCCGGGAGCCCTCTAATATGGTCAACTTTCAATCCTCACTTTATGAGTCTATTCATTGCATGCCTAGTTGAATGGTTTTTCAGGGAGTCCTCGCCTGTGTCTTTCAATCCTCACTTTATGAGTCTATTCATTGCATGTTATTAATCGCCGGGTACTTCCATTCTGCCCTTCTGTCTTTCAATCCTCACTTTATGAGTCTATTCATTGCATGACAACAAGGAATAACAGGAGGAGGAGCAGGAGGGACACTTTCAATCCTCACTTTATGAGTCTATTCATTGCATGCCATTCAAGAGAACAAGAGCAGCCCTGGCAATGTTGAGATAACTTTCAATCCTCACTTTATGAGTCTATTCATTGCATGCCATCCACTCGAGGAAAGGGAAGCAGCAAAGGAGAACTTTCAATCCTCACTTTATGAGTCTATTCATTGCATGCTGTATTACAATTTGGGCATTTTACCTTCATTCCCTTTCAATCCTCACTTTATGAGTCTATTCATTGCATGTAGATAGCATTCCTCCTACCCTTCGAGCAAAGAAGAACTTTCAATCCTCACTTTATGAGTCTATTCATTGCATGTGTAATATATTTATACAATCAATAAACAGTAACCACTTTCAATCCTCACTTTATGAGTCTATTCATTGCATGTATATTGAGAACTCTGAGTGTTGTAAGCGGTGGTAAAACTTTCAATCCTCACTTTATGAGTCTATTCATTGCATGAACTGCAAAGTAAGACATCGCGACGACCCCCCTTCAGCTTTCAATCCTCACTTTATGAGTCTATTCATTGCATGAGCCTCATGGACTTAGTTTGGCTATGCTTAAAAATCTTCTCGTTTTGTGCTTATCAAAAAATCGAATGACCTAAGAAGTAGATCAGCACACCTTTATGTCCAGCAGTACCTTTTAACTTCACAATAATTGCATTTCCACTCTGGAGCTCTTCTCGGCAGTGATTCAGTCTTGAACATTGTCCATATCTGTTCTAGATCTCTAATCACTGCAGCCTTATCACCCTCAGTAGCTGTTAGTCTTACAGAATAATTCTGGTCAGGGAAGTAGAGTATACCAAAAGGGCATTTTTTCCCTAATGCCTGTTCGCATAGAAGCATGTAAGCAAGAAGTTGTTTCTTTCGTGAAAGTGTTACTTCTGGTGTATCGGTGTATTTTATCTCTACTGGAATGACATTGCCATTGCGCAACAGCAAAAGAATGTCTATGATCCCTTTAACTCGAAGTTTTTCGCTTGAAACGAACTTTCTAGGAATGACCTCCAAAACATCTTCCCTAGCAACACCAAACAGGTCTTTTCGTTCAAGAAGTCTTTTATATTCCCTGGCCTGCTCTTCTTTTCCTAGATCCATCTTTCTTCTTGTTGTAGCTTGAACTCCTGCAACCTTAAGAAAATATATTTTCCGTTTGCAGTAGTAATATTGTGTCAGGTCACTGGCGTTAATATAATCACCATCGGAGGTAGAATCCATCATATTTGTTCACTTCCCCCCTGAGGTATTGAGCAACTTCCCTTGCTTTGGCGAGTATGAGGTCGCACCACCTCACCTTCTCCTCTCCGACAGCTACATACTCCTCCATCTTACCCAGTAATTCCTTTAAGATAGCATGGCTTGCTTTATCCGATAGACGGCAGAAGCCTTCTTCAACATGGAAATCATTGGAATTTACAACCTTCTTCGATGTGATAGAGAGCAAGGGTCTGTCTACCAGTTGCTGGCGAAACTCTTCCATCATATCAAGAACCATACTTGGCTTGCCAGGCCTATCAGCATGAAGGAATCCCCCATAAGGGTCTAGACCAGCATAATGTACTGCACGCCATGTTTCACCTTCTAGCACTCCGTATCCATAGTTGAGCATGGCGTTGAATGGGTCCAGTGCTCCCCGACCACTTCTTTCATCGAATTTTAGCTCATCCGGCACAACTTCCTTCACACCATCCCAGTATGCTGAAGAAGATAAGCCCTCAAAACCGAGAATAGTGGAACGGGAATTCTCAATCGCTGAAGGTTCAAACATTTCAAGCCTTTTGATCTCCTCGTCAATTACGTCTCGTAAACTGATCATCCTGTTAGCTGCCTCTGGGTCAGTTTCCTTCCTGTTCTTTGCAAGAGTGCCGAGTAATGCCTTCTGGTTCCTCATCTTTGCAAGTACGAAAGCTTTAGCCAAATAGCCGCTCCTAGAATCTTTATATGCCATGTACTGTTCCCTTCTTGTTACAACGGTGCGCATTTCTGGAGATGAAAGCCTGCAGATAACATGGCCTCTCCAATCTAGAAGTATAAGGTCAACCCCATGGAGTGAGAGAAGTGCTAGTGCATCAGTGCTTATCGAGCCATGTCCTGTGATGATTACTTGCCTAAGATTCTCAGGTAGCTCAGAATACAAGATTTTGCCTTCTTCTTTTACAACGATCTGTTCTCCCCTCTTGGCGAGGGACTTACCATATCCATCAATCACAAGCCTTTCTATCTTTGATCACCTAGACAATATTTGAGATATAAGCAGGCATCATAACACTTACTGGGCAGTCCCGGGTCTTTTTTCTGCGCTATGATTTCAAGCTTCTTATCTCTCTCTTCAAGCCACCATCCCCTAACATCATCTCCAATAAAGAATATATCCCTCGAGACTTTCAGCTGGTTGTTTACTAAAGAAACGTAGATTACACACCCAACATCAATAGGTATTTCGTAGACACTTTCAAGAACAATAGCATAGCCGGCAGAGTAAAGTCGTCTCCAAGGCTGCTGTGCGCTGCCGGGCCTCAAGTACTTCAAATCAAATATTACACCGTGAAGATAATCATAGCAGTCTACACTAAGAATCCCAGAAAGTCCCAGTAAACGTCCATCAACCTTATGCTCCACCAAAAAAGGAAGAGCAGATACGCGCACATCATGCTCGCTTGCATAAGGTTGAGCTGACCGCCTTGCAAGAAGGGCTCCTAGGCATTCGGAGCTTGTTTGATTCCATGCACTTTTAACAAACTTTTTCAGTCCTTCCTGAGCACTCATCGATGCTCCCTGCTCTTCATTCAGGCTTCCGAAGATAGAAGCTTCCCTTTTCCACCATTCGTCGAAGTCTGGTTCCCGCCCTTCCTCTACGTAAGAAAGGACTACAGTTGAAACAGCTTTGTGAACAAGGCTTCCAGTTATGGCATGAATATTCGATTTTCCTTCTATACCTCTCACCCTAGCGACAAAAACATCTCTTGCAGTAGCGCAGTACTGCGCACCTACAAGATAGTTCGGTATTCCTT
This sequence comes from Nitrososphaeria archaeon, assembly GCA_029775965.1. Classification (GTDB taxonomy): domain Archaea; phylum Thermoproteota; class Nitrososphaeria; order Conexivisphaerales; family DTJL01; genus JAKAPW01. The sequence goes on from JARVJU010000012.1 coordinate 4,491, forward strand.
CGCCGGTGTAAAGGGGTTTTAGGGGTGGGGTAAACCAATTCCACCCTCTCAGCTCTTCAGACACGCCTACCTTTCTTGCAGTAGGTAGAATGCTGCCAAGCAGTGTCTTCTTCTCAACATCGTTAAAAAAGTACATTCTACCATCGCCATTTAAAAATGAAAGTGGAACTCGGTTCGACCAATCTATTAGACAGATTTAACCTCTCTTCAGCCAATGATCGTCACCTTATCCTTATCTATGATGCTTATTTTGTTTTTGGATACGATTTTGCAGGTCTTTGCATCCCTGTCGCAAAGTGGAATTATGTACACGCTATCAGTCTCTCCTTCAACGAACCTGCCGACCTCCTTCGAAAGTATTTCTCTGTCATTAGGGTTTATGTCGCCCAAAAAGCCGCTGTACTGGATGCGGTGCAGACCATAATCTTGTAGCATCTTTGAAAGAGCTGCGCGCCTCTTATCATCCGAGATATCGTAAATGGTCAGGGTCAACATGGGAACTTCTTTGATCAAAAAGGTAGATAGCTTTTAAGTACTATGCTTACATAATGTCACCGTCAGAATTCCTGCCCCGTAAGAGGTAGGGATGCATTTTATGAATAGAACTAGATAATCTTTGCATTTTTTATGCAAAAGTTTTCCTTTCTCTATCGAAAAATTTTTTATACCAAGTCGGACATTACGATACCGCGTAGGTTTGGCTGCGGATATCTATGAATTGTTTGAAGCTTTGAAGAGCTTTGGTGAGAAGAGGAATTGGCACCTGAAGTATGCCAAGTTTAATAGGAGAACACACCAATCGCTCTTAGCTCACTGCCTGAATGTGAGCTCTTTGTCACATTCGATTCTAGATTATCTGGATGAACAACATTTTGTCGAATCAACAGATAAACTCCGTATTCAAGTGCTCCTCACAGGTTTTCTCCATGATGCTGGTAAAGAGAGAGATTCCTATCAGAAAGCTGTAAAAGATTTCCTTGATGGCAAAGGTACCGAGCCGCCGGACTATAGTCATCAATACGATATACATATCCGACCCGCAGCAGAGGCTTTACAAAAGGACCTCGAGGAGCAATTCCCCTTTATTTGTTCTTTTTCAAAGATATGGGAGGAAATTGTTTGGAGCATAGCTCATATGGGAAGAATGGAAGATGCAGGGGCAGTATCACGTGGGTTCGATAGAGCACCATCCACTGATGCTCTGATATGCAAGGAGATTGTTCACCTTGCAGACCTGATGATGTCTAACTTTAGTGTAGAAGATGCGGTCTCTGTACCTCTTACTGGGCAGACCGTGTCGAAGCTGCAGCTCACTTATTCTAAGGTCTCCGTTGTTAGGGGTGTGCTTACACAGTTTCTACACGCTGCTCTTGAAAGCCAGTTTACTGATGCTGGATTCAGACCTGTCCAGTGGTTCCCGAACGGCACTGTTTACGTAGGAAGGGCAGGAGCTAAGGTACCGAAGATAGATTCGGCTAAATTAGTCGACTCGGTAGTGAAGAAGATGGAGGATGTGCTTGACAAAAGCCGTCCTCTACAAATGGCAAAGGCAGCATATGGCAATATTGCCTCTCAGGTCATCGCTGCACCAGAGTTTCTCTTTGCCAATAATGAGATCGTTCATGAATTCTGGCAATATATCTCAAGACAAAGGTTCGCTAAGCCCGGTAACAAGAAACTAGATGAACTTACAGACAAAGAAAGAAAGGTCTATGAGCAGATTTCAGGCCAGTTAAGTGGGAAAGACGAGTCCACAAGACTGACCTTTCTGGCTAGATTTCTCGCAGACTTCAGCCTCCTGATTGTTCTCTACGGTGCGCGAAAACAGCTAGTCGAAAACGCAATAGATGGCGTCGATAGCAAGAAGATCAAAGAAGAAGCGACCAAGAAGATTCAAGAAACACTTGTTCAAGTTCTGAAGATTCCGCTTGAAAATTTTGCTACTTGGCCTGAAATAACATTTCAAACCAAGATTGAGAAACGTTTTCCTGTTGCCCAAACGCTTTGGCTGAGCCCCTATTATATGAATCCAGATGAGTGGCGGAAAAAGTTCTTGGAGGCACTGGAGAAAGCTACAGTTGAACTTGCAAACTTATGGCGAATATACATTCCTAACAAATATGCTATTGTAGCAGGTTATCTAGCCTCGGATGTTACGCATCCTCTGGATCCGAAAGCCATAATGGAAGAAGTAAAAAGCCTGAATACTGTGATCGCAAACGGCAAGACTGGCCATGGGACACCTACTTGTCAACGATGCGGTGGAGTAGCTGTCTACGAAGCCCAGGCAGAGCTCTTCGGAAATTCTCAAATTTACCATGACATCTTAGTTGCAGGCTCAAGGGTTGAAGTTGGTAACAAAATCCAAGTTTGTGAGCTGTGCGAATTTGAGGAGAAGCTACGTTCAGTGTTCATGGAGAGAGAAAGAGAACCCTTCCCCACCTTCTACATCCTCCCGCATCTAGCTCTATCTAGAAACCAGCAACTAGATTGGCAAAACAGAGCAGATGAAATCAAGTACAATCGCAAGTTCCCTCCTTTCCTGCAAGTGCATGAGTGGGCAGAACTTGGGATAAAAACAGAAGGCGATATCCATTCTTTCTCTCCATCGTTAGAAGAGTCAAGTTCTTACTTTTCTGAAAAGAAGCTTGCTGCGGCTATTCAAAAGATTGCTGAGGACGATGGTCTGGAAGGAGATTTGTCTTCTATGATAGACCCGCCACTAGAGGCTGAGGATGGCAAGGCCGTAGCATCTCACATCAGTCAAGGAAGATGTAAACTAAAGGAAAAGTACGAAAAGGAGATGTATAAAATTCTCAATCAAGTGGAACCAATCTATCTTTCGCCTAACTTCATTCTGTTTCTTACCTCTGGTACGGTGGCAGAGCGGGATGAACCGGAATCTTCAGCAGAGATCAAATGGTTGTTCTTTCGATGCGTTTTAGCTAGGCTTTTCTCTGCGACAGTGCTTGGTGGCGACTCAATAAGGGAGGAGGGAGCAACCCTGGGCTATACTACTCTTCCATCTAACATTGTCCTGAGGTCTTTGGAGGAGAAACTTGGTAGGAAGGGATGGATTCCTATCCCAAATCTAGAGAAGTCTTTAAAGAAACTTTCTGCTCTTATTTTGGTAGAGCGCGAGCTTTCAAAGGCAGACGCAGGCTATGGTAATGCTACGCTTCTGCGCCTGCTTGATGAAGAACCAGGCCGTGTCTTGGTTCGTATGACAAGTAGAAACCAAGCATACCCAAAGAGGCTTCTTTCCTATTTGGATGCTTGGAATGGTGGGAAGTGAAATGTGTTGAGAGGTGGAAAGTATGCGTAAACCGATCCTGATGGAAAAGATGGCTACAGATGAGGTGTGGCCAACGGATGAAGTAGAGGCCGCGAAGGAGAGCCTCTACAAGTATCTCGCCGACTACGTTCCAGAAAGGTGGGTGTACACCAAACATGCGATCATGGGGCCTGCTGGAAAACTGCTCGGAATAATCGCAGCATCGAAGTTCGGCGAAAACGTGGACTCATATGTCGGATACATAGCCAACATCCATGATCAGCAAAGCAAGAAGCACCTAACTCTAGAAGGAATGAATAACCTAAAAGAAGCTGTTTCAAGACTTATACAGCTGAGGAAGAGAAGTTCCGAGCGTGCCTTCCTCAAGATGCTGAATTCTGTGGATTACGGGGTATACTATATGAAGATCAAGGAGATCGGCGAGAAGTCAGAAGCAAAGAAGGCGGGAGGTGAGAATCAATGAGTGTAGATAATGTAGATAAAATTGTAGAAGATATCAAGGGCAGACTCTCTACCACAATCCCAGTTTTGCGTACGCCAAAAACAGTTCAAATTATGCTGATTCGCCAAACCCATGATTACACGATACTGCGGACGGAGGAGACAAGAGAACTTAACGTTGCAGTAACACCTACTTCCATCTCTAACCCTGCACAGAGGGCTAGAGTGGTCTTCCTTGCATCAAAACAGAAGGCTCCAGAAACACGTGAATTTGCTGCAATGATTAAAGAGTATTACCGTTTCTATAATCTTAAATCAGAGGCAGAGAAGGCTATCCTAGAATGTGAAATCAAAGACAAGCTTTGCCGTGCCTGTCCCAGATGCACACTCTTCGGTGCAGTTGAAACAGACCAGAAGAGCCCCATATGGAAGAAGCGATGGAACATAAAACATCGCATCGAGTACAGTAGCGCTTTCTCAATCGAACCCTACGACCTTATCAGCGAGAACATCACTTTCAACGCAGTAACAGAGTCAACACAGCTAACTGAACAAGCGTTAGGTCTCACGGAGAATGTGGCACCTATGGTGAACTTTCCCAGCATAGTTTCACTCAACTCACCAACCTGGGCGGAGCTGGTCTTGGTCATCAAAAACATCCTTCGCTGCAAGAGCTATGGAGCAGAAGGCAGAACAAAGGGTGATACAGTGAACTACATCACAGGCCTCATATTTGCAAACGAAGAAGTTCTCACGCCGCTAGAATACGTTTTGGAGCTCTCTGAACCTAATGTAGATAGGGATTTCATACAGGCAACATACAACATCGCCCAGAAATATGGAAGGATGGCTACCTTCCAAGAAGCCCTCAGAATACTATCTCCTCAAGAACTCGAGAACTTCGTAGACTATGTCCAGACACTACAACCAGGAAAAGATCTCATCACTAAAGCTTTCAACGACTCCCTTGAGTTCGGCAAAGAGATCGAAAAGCTTGCCAAGGATTAGTCCTTAAATGACTTCAGATAGACTAGTATACAGGTGCCGATTGATAGCTCATGACTACCTCTTCTTCACTGCGCTTGGCTTCAGAGACACAACAATGACTAACTACATAGGAAACTATGCGCTTATGTACGCCATAAACCGCCACATACAGGTAATACAGAGAAACGCTTCAGGAACAAAACCATACTACCAACAAGACCTACCAAAGGTATCAATCTACGCAACACCAGCATCCTTATCATCCGAGTCTAAAATACCACTTGCAAGAGATAAGATACTTGCTTGGGAGAACCAGCCCAAGGTCTATATTACTTTCAACAGTGTCAACACACTAACTCAACTCACAGAAAACGAACGAGTAAACCTTCCACAGATAGGCAGGAAGGCAAAGTATCCTCCACTTAACAGCTTTGACTTCTTCGTCATAGGCGGAAATCCTAACGGCATTATCAGGCTTGGGAAGAAGCAAGTCCCTTGTCGAATATTCGCCACCCCTCTGAAAGTAGAAAGGCTTTTGACAGGAGTCTTCCAACCGGATCACCCTGTTAACCCAGCAGACTTGGCAAGCCTGTTACCTGAAGATATCGAAAGCGCTGAGTTGATCCGTCAAACCCCCCCTCTTCTAGTGAACGCTCGCCTTAAAGCTACATACTACGTGTGCAACGATGGAAAGAACACGTTTCATATAGCAAGGCCCGATCCCAGCAGATATCCTAACGTGCCACTACCATGAAGATTCATGTTGGTCCTCTGAGGCTTCCTGTTTCAGATGACCCTGAAGATGTTATCGGAGATATTCGTCTCAGGCTTTATCAATCACAATTGAGGCGCTGCGATCATTCACGAGTCCTTCTTGACGCGCCAACATCGAGTGGAAAGACTCTCGCCTACCTGATCAGGGCGATAGAGGCAAGAGGAATCAGCCCGAGGTTCAAAACAACCATCATAGTCTATCCTACCAATGCACTCATGTGGGATCAAGCCTTCTCGCTCTACACACTCATAACACAGAAGATAGGCAAAAAGGTCAACCTCACCGTAGAATCCAATGAAGAGATCCAATGGCGAACCGAAGACACCAATGCTGATGTAGACCTGTATGTATTGAACGGTGAAACCCTAGCTGCCCTCTCCCAAGAATCAAAAAGCTCCGAAGGAAAAGCCATGATAGAACAGCTCAGAAGGAATCAAGCAGAGGCAAGGATTATCCTGACAAATCCTGAAATCCTGTACTACCTTTTCCTCTACAGATTTGCGAAAAATGAAGACCTGATGGATCTAGTGTTTCGGACGAAGACTCCTAACCTGCTGGTATTTGATGAGTTCCACCTTTACCATGGATACAGTCTAGCCACCATAACCTATACACTGGCTTATATGAAGAAGCTCTTCGACCAGATCATCTTTGGTAGTGCAACACCTATCGAACTAAAATCCATTATCCACGAAGGATACCAATCGATATCAGCTACACCATCAGCTGAAGGAGATACTGTAAGATATCCTATGGAGTTAGACATTGAAGGTGCAAAAGGGATTCTGGGTTCAGATGATGACATTTCGAATATCAAAAGACAAGTCGACAAATATTATGAGGCAAGCAGAGATAGGACTCAAACAGTGAAAGTCCTTGTGATCCTCAGCAGCGTCATGACATGCCTAAGGCTTCAAGATGTTCTTGAGGAGGCTTATCCGAATGAAGTTACAGCTATACATGGTCTCGTTCCTCCAAACTCGAGGCCAAGAAACAGAGAGTTCAAACCGATAGTAGTTGGGACAAGCGCCATAGAGCTGGGGGTCGATTTCGATGCATCCTCGCTTATTATTGAAGCCCACGATTCCAGTACCTTCATTCAACGCCTGGGCAGAGGAGCACGACATGACAGTTGCCTTGCAAAGGCCTACATCCCTGAACTGTATCTTCCATCAGTGAAGGAACACGTAACAGAAGGTGCATATGTAACACCGGGTAAGCTACACGCATACGTTAGGCAAAGCCTTCCAGACTTACCCTCCTACGCTGACTTCCCAATGAGCAACCAAGCAGCACCCATCTTGCTTGCAGTATTAATGAATTGGGTCATGGAGCGCCCTGCAGGAGGAGGCAGGTTGAACTCGGGACAGGTTGTAAACCAAACAACAAGGTACCTTGAAGAGGACAGGTTCGAAATACCCGCAGAGTTGAAGCCCTTGGAAGCGCAGTTGTTGAGCATTTGCAAGAAATCTCCAGGAGGCGAAGTGTTAACGATGGCTCGCAAAATGTCTTGCCGCAACTCCTTGGAGTCAATCCCAGCGGTCTTCACCTTCAGGGATTCACCACAGTTTGACCAGCTATCCTTGCATGAACTTCCCAAGGTCTATTTCCGCCCGGCTACAAGGGAATCTTTAAGGGAAAGAGGGATCAGGATACCGTGGAGGATGAGACTGGCTCAGGAGTTCATAGAAGTCTATGGGATAAGGGAGAAGCAAGAAAGGATAAGAATTGATATTCAAACAGGAAAGTTTGATGAGGCACCAGCTCCATTGGTGAAGTTTCAGCTCTCTAGCTATGATCATGATCTCGAGGACAAACTCACCACGATCCTGAGAAAGCAGCCTGCATACGTCTTGCTCAGTAAGGAGGACTGGCGTCTCCCGGGATTCTATACGGTAGATGGAAATTTTCTTGTTGTTGGAGGTGACGCTTATCTAGCATGGTATATCAGGAAAGGTGATGATAAACACGAATACGACGACTAAGCTAGTCATAAGATCGAAAGGGCTTACTCTGGTCTAAAGGATTTGATCTGGTTTGAATACAATAGTTTTTACTTTGGGGTTCGATGTGACTTCTGTCATCGCAAGATTATCAGAGATGGGGCTAGCAGGGAAGGAGCACCTTGTCTTTGTCGTTCCAGAGTCCTCTTCGACAAGAGCAATTGCAAGCCAGAAGACACTGGAAAACCACATTGCTGTCCTGAACTCACGTGGCTTTAAACTAACCTTCGAATTTCTTAAGGTAGGAGAAGATGATGCAATAAAAGCTGTGGCAAAGATCTACAACACTCTCTCACGACATGAGAACATAGTTGTTGAGCTGTCAGGGGGGATGCGATATCTTATTATTGCTACTTTCCTTGCTGCAATGGCCCTCAGGGGTCGTGTAGAGGAGGTTGCCACACGTCTTGAAAGTGATGGCAGACACATTGCAATACCTCTCCTTGAGCCTAGTCCACTTACTTCTTCAGATGCCAGAGTCCTGGAAGAGCTGAGATTTTCAGGACTCCAAAGCCAGCGTCAGCTTGCAGCATCCATCGGACGAAGGATCTCGAGCATCAGTAGATCACTTTCGAAGCTTGAGAAGATGGGCTTTGTTAACTCATCAGGTTCTCATCCGCGCAGCTACAGTATCTCACCACTGGGTGAGATCTTTTTAAGCGATTACAAGACGAATAGCAAGGCCAAAGTGGGCCTGGTTGATAAGAGGTGGGGTGAGTCGTCATCCTAGATTATACTAGGCTCAAATTCGAGCTTGAGTTTCCTCAAGGTGCCCGTCTCCCTTACTGGATGGGCTCAACCTTTAGAGGTGGTCTGGGTCAGCATCTCTCCAAGGATGTCTGCTTGGGTGTGAACTGTCCATATTGTCGTAATGCTCCATGTCTCTTTCAAGAAATCTACATGCAGAGACCTTCTAAGCGGGGTCACGCACAGCCTCCGAAGCCTGTGATAATTATCCCTCCGTTCTTTGGGAAAATGGTCAATTTGCTTGCTGGAGGAAGAATCCAAGTAGATGCCATCATCTTCGGCGATTATACCAAGTCGTTCTTGCAGCTCTTGCTTGGGATGATCGCCTTTGGTCAATCAGGAATAGGACCTGATAGGCACTACGGAGCAAATAGATTCGAGGTTGCAAGCGTAAAATGTCTTGAGTCAGGAGGCTATGTCATGAATGATTCGAAGATACATTCTGACTCGTTTGTAACAAGAGATGTGAGAGATCTGGAACCACTTCCGAAGGATAAAATGATAATGAGGTTCAGGACACCTTTCACTGGAGCTTATATGCCATCTACATTAAGTGATATAATTAGACTTATTCGGCACAGGTTGATTCTCTTTGTAAACGAATATGGTTCTGGTGAAGATATTCCATCAGTTGATCCAGAAGGAAAGATAACGATAAAAGAAGTGCACACTCATATTCTCCGACGTAGGTCTTTGCGAAGTAACAAGAACTTCTTCACGGGCTGGACAGGAACAATCCTTATCGATATGTCAAAGTTTTCAGAAGAAGCGAGATGGCTATTTTCATGTGCTTCAATCATAGGTATGGGACCCGACTCAGCCTTCGGCTCTGGCTTCGTCGAAATCTTCCCGTCTAATACTAAAACTGAAATAACACACCACGTCCTCTGAAATAGCAAATGAATACAGCCATAACAGACGCGTCATTTGAACTACTGAGAGGGATTTGTGGGATGACCATAGCCAAGGCAATGAGTCCATGGCTTGCCCATGAGCGCGCCTCTCCTTGAAGGCGTTAAGCGGCCCTAGACGACAGACCTCCGATGGTAATGCCTCTCATACTCTTCCTTCTGCTCTCATGCCTCCTGAACATGCTGTTCCACACTATGTAGCCGTGTGAGAGGTCGGGTAAGGTGTTCTTCTTAAGGGCGATGCAGGGGTGGGCGCCGATGTTCGCGATGGGCTGAGCGGGCCCGATGGGATTTGAACCCATGACCTACTGCTTAGGAGGCAGTCGCGCTATCCATATTTCGCAGATTTTAATCTTCTGCGCTACGGGCCCAGCCCGCAGCGAATAATGTTGATTTTAAGCCTTTACCACTAGCCTGCAGCGCTATCAAAAGCTTAATTAATGATTCATTTAACTAACAACCATGACACCTGTAGAAGAAAGCAGAGAGAAAAAGGAGATAACTGCAGTTGTTTATGGTATGTTCGAAGCAGGAAAGAATAAGGACCTTACTTCCTTATCCTATTTTCACTCATCCGGCAGTATCTTTACCAAATTCGATGAATTCCCACCCTACACAAGGCAGACTTCAGAGCAAGCGATAGTTTACGAACAGGCAACATTTGCGAACATATCTGATTATGAATACAATATACAAGACCTGAGGGTTGACCTGCTTGATGATGTTGCAATAGCGACTTTTTACCTAGAATACAAAGGTGTGTTCATAAACAATTACTCTTTTGAAGGCAAGACCATCGGTTCAAGGTCAAGGGTAACCATGGTTCTTGCAAAATTCGAAAGTTCCTGGAAGATAGTGCATGAGCACTTCAGTACCTTTCCAGAGTGGCCTCATGCTCAGAAAGGAGGGGCCTGAAGTCTGGCTATCTGAGCAGATACTCTGTCCACATACTCATTGAGATTCTTGACTATTGTCCTCGAAGTAATAAAACCCAGAACCTTATCATTCTCAAGCACCAAAAGGCGTCTTATCATCTTGTCTGTCATAACTTTTGCAACGTAATCTATGCCATCATTTGCCTTGACGCTTATAACTTCTTTTGTCATTATATCTTCAAGCCTGACCTCATTTGGATTCTTTTCCTCAGCAATTATTTTGCTGACCAGGTCCCACTCTGTGACTATCCCTTCAGGCCTTCCGTCTTCTGTTGTTATAACCACAAAACCATGCCTCTTCTCCTTCATTATTTTTGCAGCTTCGAACACTGTGGTGCTCCTTGGCAAGGCTATGAAATCCCTGTCTACTATATCTTTAGCGTAGAGGACCATTTCACTTACTCCTTGCATTTCATACATTAATCTTTTTCTGTATTACTGAACTATTCTAGGAGCCCATCTCTGCTCTATTTATCTTGCTTCTCTCATCCCTCAGAATTGATGTTACAGCTGCTATTATCGACATGCCTGCAGCTATTAAAAATACCTGATGCATAGCCTGCATAAACAGGTTAACATCGAGCTCTCCCTGAGACACCTTTATTCCTGCAAATATAGCATCCAGCACATTTAGTGGTATTGCTCTTGCAAGAAGTACAAAGGCAAGGCTGAGGCTGAGTAAATAACCAGTGTTGAAAAGAGTTGATGATGTACCAGCTGCTACACCTCTTCTCGTTGGCGGCACGGAGCTCATTATTGAGCTTGTATTTGGAGCTACGAACATACCACCACCTGCACCAGCTAAAAGCATAGGAATGATCATTGTACTGTAAGGTGTTGAAGCTTGCAAAGTAGAGAACCAAGCATACGCTATGGTTGATATTATCATGCCACTCATTGTAAATATTCTTGCACCATACTTGTCTGATAGATGGCCACAGATAGGACCTGAAACAACGAACGCTACTGAGAAAGGCAGAACTCTTATCCCTGCAGTCAGAGGGTCAAGCAAAAGAGCTCCTTGGAAGTAAAAGACAAGTAGCAAAAGTATTGCACCCCTAGCTATTGATGATAGAAAGTTACTAAGCACTCCTGCAGCAAAAGTCTTTATTCTGAAAAGCCTGAGGTCTATCATAGGGCTTCTTACTTTATTCTCAACAAAGAGGAACAGCATCAACATGACTACACCAGCTAATGACAAAGAGATATCTATGGTTCTCCAGCCTGTTATCGCTCCAAACGTCAACCCTAGTAGCATGGATACAAGGCCTATTGCAAAGAGAGCATTTCCTGCTGGGTCTATTCTTTCTCCTGCTGGAACCTTTGCCAGCTCCCTCAGCCTATAATGAGCCCACAGAGTGGCAAAGATACCCACAGGAATATTAACCCAGAATATGGACCTCCATCCAAGTGCCGAGGTAAGGATACCTCCTAGCACTAACCCAGAGACAGAACCGCTGACACCTGCTACTTGGTTTATACCTAAAGCCCTTCCTCTCTCTGTTACCGGGAATGCGTCAGTCAGAATTGCAGGGCCGTTGGCTATTATTAATGCACCTCCTGTTCCTTGAACAAGCCTAGCCAATACAAGAAATGTACCATTGAGAGAAATGCTACACAATGCCGAGCCTATTGTAAAGATGGCGAACCCTGCCTTGTATAACCTGACTCTTCCCTTGAGGTCTGACAGTCTTCCGAATGTAAGAAGCAGAGTAGCAGTTATCAGCGAATAACCCATTATGACCCATATACCATCTAAAGGGGATGTGCCAGAGAGTTCTCTTATTATGGTTGGTAATGATATTAACACTATGTTTGAATCCAGAAGGGCCATGAAGGCCCCCAGGGTGGTGTTGACTAATGCTATGTATTTGTATTGCAAGATTTGTGTCGCAATCCCCCTTAATCCTTTATAATATGAGCTTATTGGAGAAAAAATTTATACATTGCTTTAACATCTATCAGCCTGTTAAAAGGGAAGCTTCTCTATGGCTGGCAGGGATGGACTGTGCATGATGAGGATTTCAAGGTAGCGCTAGAGTATCTATCGAATAAGGATGCTGTCATGGCTTCCTTGGCAAAGAAACTTGGTAGCTTCCATTATATCAACGATATGACTCCATACGAAGCTCTAATTCAGGGTATAATATACCAGCAGCTATCTTCCAAGGCAGCTTCTGCAATATACCGCAGGTTCCTTAATCTGTTTCAAGGAAGAACCCCAGATCCTGAGGAGCTTCTTAGAACCCATTCCTCAAAGATAAGAAGCATAGGGATTATGCAGAGAAAAATAGAGTACATGAAGGATGTTGCAAGGGTAGCTTTGGAAGGCAGGCTTGAACTAGCTAGACTTAACAGTCTGAACGATGATCAGCTACTGAAAGAGCTGGATAAGATAAAAGGGGTTGGCGAATGGACAATACATATGCTTATGATATTTATTCTTGGCAGAAAAGATGTATTTCCAGCAAAAGATCTGGGTATAAGAAAGGCGATCTCAAAGCTCTATTCACTGGAAAGAGTACCGAGCGAAGCTGAAGCTCTAAAATTCTCAGAAAGATGGAAACCTTACAGAACCTATGCTTCTCTTCTTTTGTGGAGAAGCTTTGATACCAGGCCTTGGCCTTAGCTCTTATTATTCAGCTTGACTGCACTCTCAAAGATGTCCAACCCTTCATCAAGCATATCCTGCTCCATGATCAATGGCGGGAATATTCTTACTGTGCTCTTGCCACAGCTTATAAGCAGTGCACCATGCTTCCAGCTGTAGTCAATTATTGACTGCATCTCCTTCACTCCATATTCCTTGCTCTTTTTGTCTTTAACTATTTCAACACCAACCATGAGTCCCTTGCCTCTTACATCTCCTATTATCTCGTACTTTTCTTTCATCTCCTCAAGCCTTTTCATCATATGTCTGCCCAGCTTTTCTGCATTCTGCAGCAGCTTTTTCTTTTCTATCATGCTGATGGTAGCAAGCGCGGATTCTACAGCTACAGGATTTGCACCAAATGTAGATGCATGTGCCCCTGGTTGCCAGTCCATAGTATCCTTGCCTGTTACAAGAGCAGAAAGTGGCATACCTGCAGCTATTCCTTTAGCTATCAGTATCATATCAGGAACAATGTCAAAGTGCTCTATGGCAAACCATCTTCCAGTTCTTCCCATCCCTGATTGGACTTCGTCATCAACTAGGAGTATTCCATTATCCTTTGCTATCTTCTGCAGTCTTTTGAAATAATCATCAGGTGGAACAACATAGCCACCTTCACCCTGTATTGGTTCGAAGAAGATAGATGATACTTCATCTGCAGGTACGTATTTATCCAGCACCTGATCCTTTATGTAATCAATGCAGAAGTAACCGCAGTCAGGATAGCTCTTACCAAAAGGGCATCTGTAGCAATAAGGATATGGGACATGTGTCACCCCAGGCAAAAGAGGAGAGAAACCCCTCATCTGTTTTGTCTTGCTTGCTGTAAGGCTTACAGCTCCCATGGTTCTTCCATGAAAGGCACCAGTAAATGCCATTATTCTTGGCCTCTTTGTGTGATACCTGGCAAGCTTTATCGCTGCTTCTACAGCTTCTGCACCGCTATTCCCAAAGTAGGCTCTCTTTTCAAACGTGCCAGGAGTTATCTCAAAAAGCTTCTTCGCAAGGCTAGTAACATTCTGATAGTAGAAATCTGTGTAGGAGTAGTGTATAAATTTCTTTGCCTGAGAGGTTACAGCATCAACAACTTCTCTTGGTGTAGAGCCAACTGATAGCACTCCAAGTCCGGAATTCATATCTATGTATGTATTGCCATCAACATCCTTAACCAAACAACCGTGCGCAGAATCCACAACAAGAGGATAGAATCTATCTATTGACGGTGACAAAGTATTCATAGTATCTTCAACTATCTTCTTTGCCTTTGGGCCGGGCGGCTCTACCCTGATTTCTGCATATTTCATAATGTATCTTTTGTGCGTACCTTTACAAAAGTCTTCTTGTCCATTATCCTAAGCATGGCATATGTAAAACGAACATGCTACTCTGGCATCTGTTAGCTCTCTTCAAGCTATTATCCTGTTTCTTTTCAAAAGCTGCGCAATCCGCAGGTGCCTTACCATGTAGCGAATCATGTTATGCTTTCTGTTGCTGAAGATATGAATACAAACTTATTATAGAGTAATCATCATAAAGACTGCCATGTCTGAAGAAGTTCCGCCAAAGGTTGTTGTCGAGCTGCAGGAGGGGTATACGTTCAAAGTCAGTTTTCCAGGGGCTAAGAATGACACATTTCTTATGGATGAGCCACCCCCTTTAGGTCAGCTTAACGGTCCAAACGCATCGAGAGTTCTTAGCGCAGCTATAGCTAACTGTCTGAGTGCTAGTCTCCTATTCTGTCTTAGAAAAGGAAGGGTTAATGTGAAGAAGATAATTACAGAGGCAGAGCCAGAGGTAAAGAGGAATAAGGATGGCTACTGGCGTGTTGTCAGAGTAAACGTCAAAATATACCCTGAATTTGATGGAGATGTAGACAAAGATAGGGTAAGTAGATGTCTGGATATATTCGAAAACTACTGTGTAGTAACAGGCGCCGTCAGAGAGGGGATAGATGTCAATGTTGATGTGGATACTGCAAAACCAAAATAACAAAAGGAGAGAAGAATCAGGCTTCATAGATAAACACTGAAAGAAGTGCTAAAAACATATATAGCCAGGCAATTCTGCCCTTTTTCGCAGGTGCACTAGTCAAATTGCCCGTAGATTCCAATCTAGCTCTAGCCGCTGCGATTGTTATAGCTGGAGGTCTCATAGGGACAGGAATAGCCCAGCAAGGTATCGGAGCAGCAGGTATGGGAATAATAGCAGAAAAACCGGAGAAGTTCGGCCAGGTGCTGTTCTTCTTCGTAATACCAGAAACGCTATGGATAATAGGGTTTGTCCTTGGTGTGATACTGCTACTGAACATACTGTAAAAAGAGACGGGTCCCCATGGGAACCGAGGCACTGTCAGGAGCAGAGGCGCTACTTAGAGAACTTGCCGATAAGAAGGCGAAAGCTCTCAAATCTTTAGAGCAAGAATTTGAAGCCAAGTTAAAAGAGGTTGAAACACAGACAGCAGCTGCTATAGCAGAAATACAGCAGAGGGCTCAGGACGAGTCAAAACTCCAGGCTGAAAAAGAGAGAAACAGGATAATTGGAGCATCTAAGCTTCAAGCCAAAAAGCTGATATTTGATGCAACAGAAAAGATGATGAAGGAAAATCTTGAAAGTCTACAACAGGTATTGAAATCTTATACAGAAAGTGAACCTTACAAAGACCTGCTTCTAAGAATGGCCAATTATGCATCAAGAAGGCTGGGCAGAGGTATGGTGATAAAGTGCAGAGAAAAAGATAAAGCAATACTGAATGATAAAGGGTTTAAGGTAATTTCATCAGACATACAGAGCGTGGGAGGAATAATAGCTTATAATTCAAATAGAAGCCTGGAGCTTGACCTAAGGCTTGAGGAGCTGCTAAGGATAAAGGAGGAGCAGGTCAGAGCTGCAATAGCTGGTAAAGGGTAAAAAATATGCTAGAGGTTATGTACTCAGCCGCCTTTGGGAGACTAAGAAGTCTGTCACTCGATTTTCTATCAAAGGATTTCCTTCTTAATCTTGCAAGAATGGAAGATCCTTCTGAAATAGCTGAAGCATTAGAATCTACATGGTATAGGTCTGATATTGAATCTGCTGCATCCATGTACAGTCCGCCAGAGCTCATAGAGGTAGCAGTAAACAAACATCTTATATTTGTGAACAGACTAGCAGTGTCAGTCGTTCCCCTTTTTGGTAAGAATGCTATGCTTGCATATCTTTCAAAATGGGATATTGAAAATATAGAACTCATACTTGCTGCAAAGAGCCTTGGAAGGTCGCTAGAAGAAACAGAACCTTTCCTTGTTTCCTCGAGAAACTTGCCTGTAGGTATTGCTGGCAATGTCATACCATACAGCGACCTCAAGCTTTTATTGCAGCAGCCTGATATAGAAGCTGTTGTAAATCAGCTTGTCAAGTATGGCTATGGCGCAGTTTTGCTCCAGGAGCTGAGTGATTTTCGCAGGAGTGGAGACCTGGGTAGCTTTACAGCAGCTTTGCAAAAATACTACTATCAAAGATTACTTTGGGAGCTCAGGTTCTTCAGGGGGGATGAGATACTTCTCAGAGAATACGTCAAGGCAGAGATCGCAAAAAAGAATATTTTAAATCTGCTAAAATCTAAGGAGTCTTCACTTCCAAAGGAGACATTTACCAAGCATATAATAGAGGGAGGCCTGATAGAGCCAAGGCAGCTACTCGATGCTTATGATGCTTCAGGCTATAAAGAGATGGTAAGGAGGTTTGAACCATGGTTCGACCTCTCTAACGCTGTAGCAAGGTATGAAGAAACTGGTAATCTTACAGAATTCGAAGTTGAAATAGACAGAATGCTGAGTCGCACATACCTTTCAAAACTCAGGAGCAAGGCACTGTCAGTATCCTCTGTATTCGAGTTTGTCATAAGGGCTGAATACGAAAGACAGAATATAAGAAGAATAGTCTACGCAAAGCAGTACAAGATGTCAGAAAAATATATTAACGATATTCTTTTGGTGGGTTGAATGTCTTGAGTTCTAAGCAATCCAGTCAAGTAGCAGGCAAAATAGCGGTAGTGGGTGATAGAGAATTGGCTCTCGGCTACAGGCTTCTTGGTGTTGATGATACCTTTATTGTATCCGATTCGGATGCACCTACAACCATAATGAACCTCTTTTCTTCCGAACAGTACAGCCTGATAATAATAGCAGATCAGGTCAGGAAGAAGCTTTCCAAGGCTATGATAGAGAAGCTTGAGGCATCACTCGCTCCTCTTGTAATATTCATGCCCTCCCCGAGTGAGCAGGTTGAAGAAGAATCTCTTGCAGCACTCGCAAAGAGGGTTCTGGGGATAGACCTTAAGGTGAGCTGATAGATATGGCACAGGGCACTGTTGTAAGAGTTTCTGGACCTGTTGTCGTGGCAGAAGGGCTCGAAGGTGCAAAGATGTTCGACGTTGTAAGAACAGGAGAATTGGGTCTTATTGGCGAGGTTATAAGGCTGGAGGGGAATAAAGTAACCATTCAGGTTTACGAAGATACAACTGGTATAAGACCTGGAGACAAAGTTGAGAATACAAAGCAGCCTCTTTCTGTAGAGCTTGGTCCGGGTCTCCTCACCTCAATATACGACGGTGTTCAGAGACCTCTGAATATACTGAGAAGCAAGAGTGGTGATTTCATAAGCAGAGGCATCATAATACCTGCTCTTGATGAAAAGAAAAAATGGGATTTTGTAGCAGTTAAAAAGAAGGGGGATAAGATAGAAGAAGGAGATATACTGGGAGAAGTTCAAGAAACTCCTCTGATAAAGCATAAGGTAATGCTGCCCCTAGGTCTAAGGGGAGAGCTGGTAGAGCTCAGGTCTGGATCCTATACAATCAGAGATGCTATAGGTGTGGTTCAGACAGGTCAAGGAAAGGAAGATATCTTTCTCGCCACAAAATGGACAGTAAGAATCCCAAGACCTTTTAAGAGAAAACTGCCTCCGGAAACACCTCTTATAACAGGTCAGAGGGTTCTGGATACATTCTTCCCTGTTGCCAAGGGAGGTACAGCTGCAATACCTGGCCCATTCGGTAGTGGTAAATGTGTTCTGGGCAATACACCTGTCTACCTTGCTGATGGTTCAGTTGTAGAAATATCAGAAATATACAACAGATACAGGAACTTTGGCAGAGTGGATAGAAGAGAATACGAAGAGATAGTCACGCTAGACTTTGACCTGAAACTATTTTCATACAAGGATGGCAGGATAATCGAGAGCAGCACAAGGACACTCTACAAAGGGATGAGTGACAGTGTAATTTCTATCAAAACAGCAAGTGGAAGAAGTGTAAATGTGACCCCAAGTCATAAGCTCTTCAGCATGGATGGCATTGGGAGGATGTCGAATATTGAAGCAAGGTATCTAGCAAAGGGTATGAAGCTTGTAGCAGTAGGGAAAATTCCAACAAATTGCTCCAATATATCAAAGCTTACAGGTATACTTGAATCTGCAGAAAGGGATCCAACAGGAAGGCTTGTTATAAAAGCTGAGAGTACTCGAGCAAGGAGGGAAATATCACTCTTACTTCTTTCGCATGGGATAGCATACTCTTTTGATGATGCTACATATGATATTTATATTCAGAGCTCTTCCTTTGTTCAAAACAAAACATCAAAGGAGCAGTCCTTGCTACTGCAGCAACACTCATGGGTCTTTGCTGACGAAATAGTTGAAGTCAAGGAGATAGCTGGTCCGCATGTAGTCTACGACTTCTCTCTTCCTGATTTTGAAGAAAACTTTGTCGGAGGGGAAGGGGCCCTTTTGCTACATAACACAGTTACACAGCAGCAGCTGGCTAAATGGTCAGACAGCAATGTAGTAGTGTATGTTGGATGTGGTGAAAGAGGGAATGAGATGACGGAAGTATTGGTGACATTCCCTGAACTGAAGGATCCCAAATCCGGGAGGCCATTGCTTGAGAGAACAATACTCGTTGCAAACACTTCGAACATGCCTGTTGCAGCCAGGGAGGCAAGCATCTATACAGGCATAACCATGGCTGAATATTATAGAGATATGGGTTACGACGTAGCTCTTATGGCTGATAGTACATCAAGGTGGGCTGAGGCTCTAAGAGAGATTTCAGGTAGACTCGAAGAGATGCCTGGTGAAGAAGGCTATCCTGCCTACCTTGGCAGAAGGCTTGCGGAATTTTATGAAAGGTCAGGAAGGGTGGTTGTTCTATCACCTGAAGAGAGAATAGGTTCTGTAACAATCGTTGGAGCTGTTTCTCCTCCAGGCGGAGACTTTTCTGAGCCTGTATCCCAAAATACTCTTAGAGTTACCAGGGTCTTCTGGGCTCTTGATGCAAGCCTTGCAGGAAGGAGGCACTTCCCAGCGATAAACTGGCTAACAAGCTATTCTCTTTATGCGGATGATCTTGCAGGCTGGGGCAGGCAAAATGTTGGCAAAGACTGGCCAGAAATGAGGGCTAAGGCACTCGAAATACTACAGAAGGAGGCAGAACTTCAGGATATAGTTCAGCTTGTAGGCTATGATGCACTGCCAGAATCTGAAAAGGGTATACTCGACATTGCAAGAATGATAAGAGAGGACTATCTTCAGCAGAGTGCATTCGACGAAGTGGATACCTATTCTTCAATAAAGAAGCAGTATGAAATGCTGAAAACTATACTTCAGTTCGGTGATAAAGAGGCTGAAGCAATAAAGGCTGGAGTGCAGGCTTCCCAGATATCAGCTCTTGATGTAAAGAATAAGATATCTAGGATGAAATGGACACCTGAGGATAAGATGCAGGAGCTTCTAAATGAAATAGAACAGGATATGAAGGGGCAGTTTGAATCGTTGATCCAGACGGTGATAGCCACATGATACCATTATCCTATAAAACAATCTCTCAGGTCTCTGGCCCTTTACTTTTTGTAGAAAAGGTAAAAGATGCAGCATATGGCGAAATAGTAGAGATTACAAATGCTCTCGGAGAGAAGTTGAGAGGACAGGTGCTTGACTCAAGCAATGGATTGGCCATTGTGCAGGTATTTGGCTCAACCATAGGACTTAATGTTGGGGAAACATCTGTAAGGTTTCTGGGTGAAACTGCTAGGGTATCAGTCTCTGACGAAATGCTGGGTAGAACGTTCGATGGTCTGGGCAACCCCAGGGATGGAGGGCCAAGAATAGTCTCTAAGCATAAGGTTGAGATAGTAGGCTCTGGGATAAATCCTTACAGCAGGGATGAACCTTCTGAGTTCATCGAGACAGGTATATCAGCTATCGACGGGATGAACACACTTGTAAGGGGACAGAAGCTCCCTCTTTTTTCAGGTTCAGGTCTCCCTCATAATGTTCTTGCATCCCAGATAGCAAGACAGGCAAAAGTTCTGAGTGCCTCCGAGAGCTTTGCAGTAGTCTTTGCAGCGATGGGGATAACGAGCGAAGAGGCGAACTTCTTCGTCAGACAGTTCGAGGAGACAGGAGCACTAGAGAGAACTGTCCTGTTTCTAAACTTGGCATCTGATCCTTCTATGGAGAGAATACTAACCCCAAGACTTGCACTGACAACTGCAGAATTTCTTGCTTACGAAACAGAAAGGCATGTGCTCGTCATTCTCAGTGATATGACAACCTATTGCGAGGCTTTAAGGGAAATCTCTGCAGCGAGAAATGAGGTGCCCGGAAGGAGGGGTTACCCTGGTTACATGTACACTGACCTAGCAACTATCTACGAAAGAGCAGGTAGAATAAAAGGCAGGAACGGCTCGATAACACAGCTACCTATACTTACAATGCCAGCAGATGATAAAACACATCCGATACCTGACCTTACTGGTTATATCACTGAAGGTCAGGTATACCTGAGCAGAGACCTCGATAGAGCTGGAATTTATCCTCCGATAGATGTTCTGGAAAGCCTGTCAAGACTGATGAACCAAGGCATAGGAAAAGGGAGAACGAGAGAAGACCATAGAGGCTTGGCAGACCAGCTATACGCTTCCTATGCGCAGGGTAAAGATGTGAGGGCACTCTCAGCTATAGTTGGCGAAGAGGCGCTCAGCGCAACTGATAAGAAACTTCTCCGCATAACTGATAAATTTGAGAGGATGTTCGTTGCTCAAGGGGTATACGAGGATAGAAGTATAGAGAAGACACTTGAGATAGGGTGGCAGGTGATAGAGGAGCTTTCTGATTCAGAAATAAAGAGAATAAAGCCTGAGCTGATAGCAAAGTACAGACCGAAGAAATAGTGAATCATAATGCCTGTGGCTACAAACGTCAGACCGACGAGGATGGAATACCTGAGGACGGTAAGAAGGATAGCCGTAGCTCGCAAAGGTTTGAAGCTTCTTAAGCTAAAAAGGCAGGCGCTTATACTGGAATTCTTTGCTCTTAGCAAAACTATAGCGAACCTGCGCACAGGTCTCAAAAAGAAGCTTGCTACGGGATACGAATCAATACACAGGGCTGAACTTTTTGCCGGGCCGCTCAGATTAGAATATGAATCCATGAGGATCCCGAAGATTAAGGAGTTAAGGGTAAGAAGCAAGAATGTTATGGGTGTTAGAATACCTCAGATAGAGCAGCAGGAGATCTCCTTACTTGGTGAGGAGTATCTTCTTGAGCTACCTGCGTCTATAAATCAGGCGATAAAGAGCTACAGGGATATTCACAGAATGGTTCTGGACGTTGCTGAAAAGGAAACTTCCCTCAGAAAGCTCCTCCTCGAAATAGAAAGGATAAAGAGGAGGTCCAATGCAATAGAGAATGTCTTAATACCAAGGCTTGAAGCAAATGCAAAATACATAAAATTTAGATTTGATGAGATGGAAAGGGAAAATTTCGTTAAGCTTAAGAGTGTGAAGAACAAAATATCTCAAAGGGGAGCTTAGGATGGCTGAGCCTGACGATAAGAAAAAGAAATGGTATATGCCGAAGTACTATTATTGGGCCAAGAACCCACCTAAGCTCAACCTTCCGCCAAAGAACCCAAGCCCGCAGCAGAAAAAGTTCTTCAGAATAATGATTGCTTTGAGAATAGCTAGAATAGCTGCTGTTGCTCTTGTTCTGGCGCTTCTATTTTTAAGGTGGTAAAAGCAATGGAGAAACAGAACTATCTAGAAATACTCCAGCAGATAAAGAAGGCAGAAGAAGAAATGAATCAGGCCATTTCGGAGAAAAAGAGAGAGCTAGAAGAGAGTCTTAACAAAGCTAAGGAGCTCTCAGAGAAGCAGATACAGGAGGCCAGAGCAGAGGCTCAAAGTACTGTTGAAAAAGAAGTAGAAAAGGCCAGAAAAGAAGCAGAGGAGCAAGCATCAGCTATTATCAGAGAGGCAGAAGATAAGGCTAAAGAAATACTTTCAAAGAAACTCTCTTCTGAAGTGCTAAAATCGATAATAGAGCAGATACTTATATCGGATTTCAGAGAGTGAAAGCAATTTGATGAGACCTGCAAAGATGAGTCGCATAGCAGTAGTCGGCAGTAAGGACAAAAGGGCACTTGTCCTTTCCATTCTTCATGACCTTGGAGTGATGCAGATTGAAACTCTGTCAGCTGCAGCTGCATCCCTGGTGAAGAACGAAGTAGATTCATTAGCCTACAGAGAGGTTAACGAAGAACTTCTCAGAGTGAGGGCATTGCGCACAGCTCTACCGCCAACAGAGGTGAAAGAAAGAAGAAAGTTTTCTTCCCTGGCTGAGCTACTGCAGATCTCTGGCTCCATCAACATAGATTCAGCAGTATCTCAATTACAGAAAAAGCAGGAAGATCTTTTAGCTGGTATCGAACAGATTGATGATAGGATCAATTTAGTAAGGGAGCTTGATTTTATCCAAGCTGACCTGGCGGTACTTAGCCTATCGTCAGTCACATCTTTTTACGGGAAGATCTCAAGGCAAAGATACGAAAGGTTCAAGCTATCGATAGAATCCATATTGAAGAGGTCCATACTTTATTCTGTGCAGAGTGGTGACCAGGTTAAGGTTGTGATAACAGTCCCGCACGACCAGCTTGAGCAGTTCGGCTCAATAATACAAAAGCTGGACGTAAAGCTCCAGAGGATACCTGAGCTGAAAGGCTTCCCAGAGAAGATTCTAGACGAATTAGCTTCCATCAAATCAGACCTTGAAAATCAACTTTCGTCAGTAAGAAAGGAGCTTATGCAGTTATCGGAGAAGTATTATTCAATCCTTTCAAGCGTAGAGGAGCAGCTATCTATTGAGGCTAAAAAGGTGGAAATATTATCGAGCCTTGGCTTTACAGAGAGCACGTTTGTTATGGAAGGGTGGATAGCTAAGGATACCATACCATTACTGCAAGAGACACTTGACAGGTATACTGAATCCAAAACTTTTGTATTCGAAGTAAAGACAGATGAGAGACCACCAACACTAATGAGAAATCCGAGGAGGATAAAGCTGTTTGAATCGTTTATCAGATTTTATTCATTGCCACAACCATACGAACTCGATCCAACACCTATCTTCGCATTTACATTCCCTGTCTTCTTTGGCCTTATGCTTGGAGATGTCGGGTATGGCATAATGATTCTCCTCATCTCAATATGGATAATAAGACATGTGAGAAACAGGGGTAAGACGATAGTTCCTAAATTCCTTCTTTCGTTTGCAAAGAAGATACTCAGTCCTTCAGCGTACGCTAAGGTTGCTGCTGCAATGATCCCAGGAGCGGTATTAGGTATAATATTCGGTTTTCTGTTCGATGGATACTTTGGCTTTCCGTTGAATAAGTATCTTTTTGCCTACCTTAACTCTACCTTTGGTCTGCACCTGCCAGCAAGCGGAGCCTTCCTTGACCCCCTTTCGACATTTGGCCTTAAGAGTCTGCTGCTTCTCAGCGGATACATAGGGCTCTTCGAAGTATCATTGGGCCTGGTTATAGGTGCTTTCAACAGCTACTGGACGGGAGAATTCAAGCATTCCATAGGTAAGATTGGCTGGCTACTTGTCTCATGGGGAATAGCACTTACCGGCCTTGCCCTTCTTCATCACCAAAACGTTAACCCAACACAGAACTTTATGGTTGCTGGTTACATATCTATGCTTGTTGCTGGTTTTGGAATGGTTATGTTTGGGGAAGGGGCCGGGTCAATAATAGAATTGCCGTCTATGATAAGTCACATAATATCTTATACAAGGCTTCTTGGCATACTTCTTGCTTCGGTTGTGCTTGCGGGTGTGATAGACCAAGTCTTTTTAGGAACGATAGGAGGCGGTATATTCCTTTTGGTCTTTGGCGTCGTTATTCTAGTGATGGGTCAGGCTTTTAACCTGATACTTGCACTTTTCGAGCCAGGGATTCAGGGGGCAAGGTTGATCTATGTGGAATTCTTTTCTAACTTCTTCCGTGGAAATGGGAGAAGATTCTCTCCTTTTGGCGGTGAAAGAAGGTATACTGTAAAGGAGATAGAGATACCTCAGGAGACAAAGAAAAAGAAGTAGCAGTTACGATTCTAAAAGTATTGATTTTATGTAAGAAACAGGCAGCTGGTACTGTTTTCCATACACAATTCTTCTTATATTCTCTCTCTCGTACTGGGCTTTAAGTATGAACATAAATATTCCAGTCAACGAAAGGATATCATGCATTCTGAATCTCCAGAAGTAGTTCTCAACTATTGCATTATCTATTTCAACTTCAAACTCTGCAATATTTCTTGTTTCGTTAAACCTCTTTATCGCAGGAGCTATATCAAACCACTGTTTTAATCTTCCAGCCAAGCCAGATAGGTCCTTTGAATCATGTGCTGCGAGAAGGTCTTGGGTTTCAAGAAACCCACCCTGCAGTAGATGTCTTGACAGTATCTGCTTCTCAATGGGTGAGTCCCTTGACTTCATTATTGTGAGAAGATTCCTCTTCGTTATTTCGGCTCTGATATATTCTCTCAATGCCCCTTCGTCCCCCTTTCTAAACCTTAGCTCCCACTGCAACCTGGAGTAATAATCGTTAAGCAGCACTGCCTCGAATATTCCCAGGTCTCCACTTCTGTTAAACTCATTTATATGCTGAAGAAGCAATACTCCGTATCTGTACCTTACAAGCTCCTTTATTACAGACTCTACATCTTTCTGTTCCATCAGAAGTCTCATGTGGCTAAAAGGGATTACGTTACCCGCAATACCTACTGGCAGATTTCGGGGCGAGATTATGAAAGGCTCAGTCTCTTCTAGCCTCCTTCCAAGGCTCTTCGCTGCAAGGATAAGCAGTATATCCTCTATATCCCACCTTGATAGAAAGCAAAGCAGTACCCGTTTCCCATAATCTGGGACAACCTGCAAAGCCAATCGATTTACCTTAACTATATGCCTGTTCAAGGCTACATCGATTGAAATAGGAGGTTTGTAGATGGATGAAGCGGCTTCTATATCTTCCTTGTAACCTGTTTGAGAAAGAGCATCCTCTATCGCTGGTGGGTCAGGCAGTAAACTTAGCTCCTCCATCGATCTGTATGAAAGGAATTTTTTTACTTCTGCCAAGTAATTGTATACTACCACGTTGCTCTTTTTGTGCATCTGATGGGTAGAAGACAGGCTCAATTAGCTTCCACTTGCCTTTTACAGAAATTCAGAAGACATTAAGCAGTAATATGACACCCAGTACAAATCCAACTATCCATAGGGTTTCTGGGACAACAAAGAAAAAGAGCACCTGTCCGAACCTTTCAGGCTTTTCTCCTATTATCCCCATCCCTGCAGCTCCCATTTGTTGCTGTGCATAGGCAGTTGCTATAAGGCCAGCAGCCATAACTATCGCAGCGCCTATCACTTCTGCTATAGCTAGCTCTAATGGTATCGCCAATTCAATTCACCCAGTATATTTCTTATATCCAATAAATAAAAATTAGTCTGTTCAAAGACGGTTAATTGTAATCAAACGTACATAATTGCAAGTTGCTATCCTTTTCTTCTCGGTCTGAGTACTTTAAGTGTCTGCCACAAGCTGGGATTAACGCCTGTTATCATAAAATTCCTCTTGAACCAGATAAATATCCTTACCGCTGCAGGAAAGCTGTTGAAGAAATTATCCTTATGGTTTATCTTTCTTAAAATATAGTCGTATGATAGATCATATGCAGAAAATTTCTTCTTTATGCTCTTCGAGTATCTCATTGCATCATCAAGATTCTCGCTAAGCAGCTTAGCTGCAAACATGCTTGGCAATATACCCTCCCCTAGTATAGGATAAACTGTTCCTATCGCTTCTCCAACACCTATGACCTTTTCTCGTCTATGAGGAGTAACAGAGCTTGGAGCAGCTACCCTTATCGGTTTACCCATGGTCCTTACTTTTTCAGCAGGAGGGTACCTCTTTAGAAAATCTTCAACTTTAGCCCTGTGATGCTTGAGTATATCTCCTGCACCAACAAAAGCGTCATGGTCACCTAGAGGGAAATACCACAGATAACCTGTAAAGTTACTGAAAGGTTCTATATAGAAGTCATCAAAGGGTAATTCTTTATACTTTACCAGCCATTGAAATGTTGGAAGTATCATATCTCTGCCAGTCTGCACTGGACCTAGCACCTTTCTGTACGGGCCGGTAGCATCGATAACAAGGTCATACTTATCATCCAGCTCTCCTTGTCTAACAAATGTATCAAAATGGACATTTAACCCATCTGCAACATCATGGATCATCCTTGGTTTGTCGAACGTAACAAGCTCAGGAGCATCTATTGAAAATATTTCGTTGAAAGCGCTTATGTACATCTTTTTTCCTTTATGCAGTATGTAATCTTCAAAGTTCACTCCTATCTGTTTGAGCAACTGCCTTGCACCTCCTTCAGCTGTTGCCCATGCGCAGATGCTTGTGAACCTGTCCTTCTCTTGTCCTTCGTAGATATCAACCTGATGTTTATCTGCCAGCAGTGCTCCGAGGTAGCTACCTGCCGGTCCCAGACCTGCTATGGCTATCTTCATTGCAATTCCTGCATCCAAGTGGTCAATGGATACAGATATACTTTTGTTCATCATCAGGCGAAGGTAAGCAAGTAAACATCTATGCAAAGTTACATACAGTATGACGCCCAAGCTATGAATTAATCCGATTTTTTTGGCTTGGAAGATAAAATAAATTTAAAAGCATACAAAATCAGAGCTTCAGTGGGGGCCATGGGAGGGCACGCTCTTGGCGTTGCTGACAGACGGCTCGTTTTGGTTTGTAATATATATATTGCTACTTATGGGAGCAGGTCTGACCTTCTACGCAGTGGCTTTTGCTTTAGCTCCTAGGAAGAGCAGTGCTATCAAGGAGGACACCTTCGAGAGTGGCCAGCTTCCTCCTGGTGAGAAACGTGTCAGGCTGGTAATGCAGTATTTTGTATTTCTTCTTCTCTTTCTCGTATTTGACGTCGTATCTATGTTTTTATTTTCTTGGGGATACTTTTTCTTCAGCTATACTCAAACTCAGTCATTGTATCCTGTTTTATTCTTGCTGTTTGTAATACCGTCGATATACGTAACAGTGAAAATTGCCAGGCAGGTGAGTGTATGAATGCAGAGTGAAACATTTACCAAAAGCTTTCTGAGAGCTATAGGCATAGCCTCTGCCGCAATTCTAATCTTCGTCATTTACTTGATTCGATACCCAATTCTGCAAGTGCTTTATCTTCTTGTGACAAATCCATTAGCAATAGCTACAACAGACCTCTTCAAAGTGATAATATTTCCTGGCCTTCTCTACATGAGCCTTATTCCTCTTATAGCAGAATGGGTAGAAAGAAAGCTTGTTGCAAGGGTTCAGGTAAGGATAGGTCCATACTACGTTGGAGGATGGGAAGGATTTCTTCAGCCTATAGCAGACCTTTTTAAGCTTCTATTCAAGGAAGTGATAATCCCAAAAAATTCTGACAGGCTTGTTTTTCTCTTCTCACCTATACTTGCATTTACTGTAGCAGCTATTCCTACAGTGCTGGTTCCCTATAGCAAAACATTTGTCATCTGGAATTATGCATACGGTGTACTTCTTTTTTTTGCTTTACTTGCCTTCTTCCCTCTAGTTGTGCTTTTGGCTGCATGGAGCAGTAACAACAAGTATTCTCTGATAGGAGGCCTGAGAGCACTTTACCAGCAGGCATCTTATGAGATCCCAATCTTTCTATCCGTTCTACCTTCAGTAATGCTGGCAGGATCCCTAAATTTCATCGGGATAGTAGAAGCGCAGGCTAGAATCTGGTTTATAGCATTTGCACCCATATCGGCAATAGTCTTCTTCGTCGCAATGCTTGCTGAAATGGAAAGGGTGCCTTTTGACATGCCTGAAGCAGATAGCGAGCTTGTTTCTGGATGGACCACAGAATATTCAGGGATAGCATGGGGTCTTTATCAATTCGGTATTTATGTCAAGCTCCTGGCCTTCGCAGGTGTATTTGCCACACTTTTCCTTGGTGGATTTCTTGGACCTTCGTTCTTACCCCACTTTATCTGGGCTTTTATCAAGGTCCTAATTGTGGTGTTGATTCTGCTGAGCACCAGAGCATTCTGGCCTAGAATAAGGATAGACCAGCTGGTTAGAGGAGGATGGAAATTCCTGATTCCTCTTGCCATACTCAATATAATACTTCTGTTCATCTTTCAACCATACCTTTCTGCCATTCTGAGGTGAAAATCATGGATTATCTTATTCCTGTTGCGATAGCAGTATTCTCAGCTGTTGCAGCAATATTAGCACTTGAGGCAAGGAGAATGGTTTACGGAGCAATATCGTTAGCCCTTTTCTTTGCAGGTCTTTCGTTATTCTTCTTCTATCTTGACCTGCCTTACCTTGCAGTCTTCCAGCTTATAGTCTATGTCGGAGCTATAGCTGTTCTGATAATGTTTACTGTAATGATAGTTGGTGAAAAGGAAACAAAAGAAGGAAGATTGTCTCTGCTTTTGCTAGGAGTACTGGGATTCATAACAATTGTAGGTAGTTTTGTATTTGCTATAGAGTATTTTTCATCCTTGCCTGTTGCGCAGACAGCACCTTCCTTCAACTTCATTGATTTGTCTAAGGCTGTAGTATCACAGTATGGACTGCTTTTGATAGTGCTAGCATGCCTACTAACAGCATCCGCATACGGGGCTATAACACTAGCAAGAAGGGAGGAAGTACAAAAATGAATGAGCTAGCCATTTTTATCATATTTTCCACTCTCTTCCTAGCTATAGGTGTGTATGGACTGCTTTCCAAAAGAAATGCAATAAGAATACTCTTTGCCATAGAGATAATAATAAACGCTGCTAATCTTAACATAGGTGCCTTCGCTAGATACATGCCTTACAGTCTTGGCTCAGCACAAGCCATAGCTATATTTGTTATAGGTGTTGCAGCTGCAGAAGCAGCCATAGGGCTTGCTATAATAATCGAAGCGTTTAGACTAAGAAGCAAGGTAGAGTTGGATGAAATGAAGGAGATGAAGGGATAGAGATGTATCCTCTGCTTCTTCTTTCTATGGTTGTGGTGCTTGCAGGATCATTCATCAGTCTAGCAGTCAAAGGAAGGAAAGCAACTTCACTAGTAGCCACATCAAGTCTACTGATTTCTTTTCTTATTCTGCTATCTGCCTCCTTGATATCAGAATCCCTTTTCCAAGGGAATGTGTCATATGTTGAGGTATATTCTTGGCATCCGTTTGGCACAGCAGGCTTCAGGTTGGATGGGTTGAGTGTAACTTTCGCTCTGATAGTTCTGCTTGTATCTTTAATGGCATCAATCTTCTCTTCATCATACATGGATAAAAGGTTCAAAGAGATAACGAATGCTAGATGGTCCGTTTACTATTTTCTGCTCCTTCTTTTCAGCTTCGGCATGCTTGGCACGGTTCTTGCAACGAATATAGTAGAATTCTACATATTCTTTGAAGTGATGCTTATACCTTCATACTTTCTTATAGCAGAATTTGGGCATTCAAACAAGGATAAGGCTTCATTTTCTTACTTTATCTGGACGCATATTGGAGCACTTCTTATGCTTGCAGGTCTGATAGCTTTAGCATATTCTACCAGAACGCTGGATATTCAACAGGCAGCCAGAAATGCAATAACTCTTCCAGCAGGCATTGAATTCTACATTGCTCTTGCAATAACACTAGGACTCATGGTAAAGATGGCAGGCTTTGGGCTTCATGCTTGGCTCCCTGGTGCTTATACAGAAGCGCCTGCACCTGTTTCAGCACTACTATCTGCAGCAATGTCTGGAATTGCCGGTTACGGTATCATAAGATTAGTTGCACTTACACTGCCTGGTGGTTTTTCCTACATAGCTCCGTGGCTTGTAGTCTGGGGGCTGATATCAATTGTTTATGGTGCCATTATGGCGCTAGCTCAGGATGACCTGAAACTCCTGCTCTCCTACTCAAGCATAAGTCAGATGGGCTATATGACTCTGGGAATAGGATCCTTTACAGCCTTTGGGATAGCTGGTTCTGTGGCGCTGTATGCTTCTAATGGGTTTGGTAAGGGGGCTCTCTTTATGGTAGCTGGGATAATAGCTTCTTTGATAAGCAACAGATCCATGTCGAGTATGGGAGGCCTAGCCAAGAAACTACCATCTACTTCTACTTTTTCTATCATAGCCTTTCTGACTATGATGGGTGTTCCCCCTACGTTCGGCTTTATAGCAGAGTTCTTCATCTTTCAAGGTGCCTTCGCTTCTGCAGTTATAGCAGGATCTTACCTCAGGTTGACAGTTGCATTGATAGCACTTCTTGGTACTATCTTGACAACCTCATATTCCTTGTTTGCGATAAAGAAGATCTTCTTCGGACAGCTATCTGAGCAGAACAGCAAGCTAGAAGAAGCCTCCTTAGCATTCATACTACCTGTAGCAATTCTTTGCGCAGTATCACTAATTCTGGGAATAACGCCTTTTCTCTTTAACACCGCCTTTTCCTTTGTGAATTCTAGCATGGGGGGTATAGGATAATGGTCTATTCGCTTTCTGCATGGCTGGTATGGGCAGTCCCTCTAGCAGGCTCGCTAGTTATGCCTCTAACTAGGAAAACACCTAGAATAAGAGATGTTGTTGCAGTTGCACCATCATTCATAGCAGCTGTACTGGCCACTACACTTGTTCCTGCAGCGATTCAGGGATTAACCATCGACAGCAGGATACCTTGGTTCTATACAATTCATGCTGGAGTGCTGATAGATCCTCTTAGTGTGATTATGGGTATAGCTGTTTCCTGGGTAAGCTTCCTCATAATGGTATATAGCGTTGATTATATGAAAGGAGACGAAGGAATAGTAAGGTATTGGTTCTTTATGAACTTCTTCATAGGCAGTATGCTCCTGATAGTATTTTCTGATAACCTACTTCAGCTCTTCTTCGGATGGGAGGGTGTAGGACTATGCAGCTATGCTCTAATAGGCCACTACTATACGGATGAGAAGGACAAATGGGTGGGAAGACAGGGGGATGTTGTACTAGGTATTCCTCATGCTTATAGTCCTACCCATGCTGGGATGAAGGCATTCATAACAACAAGATTCGCAGACCTATTCATGCTTGCAGGAATATTCCTGATCTACTTCTATTCTCATACATTCAACTATCTTCAGCTTGCTTCCAATACTGCCTGGGCTGCTCAGCTGCATGCATCAGGCCTGCTTTTACCAGCTATGATATTTCTTCTCTTTGGTGCATTCGGAAAATCTGCACAGTTTCCTTTCCAGGAATGGTTACCTGATGCCATGGCAGGTCCAACCCCTGTCTCAGCTCTGATCCATGCAGCTACTATGGTAAAAGCTGGTGTCTTCTTTGTTGCCAGAATTGCCCCCATATTCCTCATACTTCCTTATGCTGAAAAATACGGCTTCTTTGGATTTCTTGCAGCAATAGGAGCTATAACAGCTTTCCTTGCAGCCTCCCAAGGCCTAGTTAACAAGGAGCTGAAGAAGGTGCTTGCCTACAGCACGGTATCACAGATAGGCTACATGATGCTGGCGCTTGGTGTTGCTGGATTCATACCAAATTTTGTTGAAGCTTACTCAGCCGGTCTCTTCCAGCTGATATCCCACATGTTGTTCAAGGCGGGGCTATTTATGGGGGCAGGGGTCCTTATTCATATGGTAAATTCTTTCTCTCTGGATGATATGGGCGGTTTAAGAAAAGTAGCCAGGAAGACATACTTTGTGTTTACTGTATTGGCTCTATCCCTTGCAGGCATGCCACCTCTCAGTGGTTTCTTCAGTAAAGATGCAATCTTTGCCTCTGCTCTGCAATCTACATCTGGCCTTATTCAGATCGTCTACCTTTTGGCATCCATAACTGCTGTGATGACAGCGTTTTACAGTATCAGAATGGTGGGCCTTGCCTTCTTCGGAGAAGCAAAGAAGGTAGAACATCATGATGCAGGTCTAAGACAGTTTTCAACCTATGGTGTTCTAGCAGCAGCAACAATTATAATAGGCCTGGTTGCGCCTTATTTTGAAGACTTTCTTGATACATCGCTAAGAGCATCAGTAACTGCCTTCGGTATATCTTTACCATCTGCATCTTTCAGCATAGAGCCTTTAGCTCTTGCTACTTCTCTTTCTGTTCTTGCAATCGGGGTAGGACTATCATATCCATTTTATGTAAGCAGGAACCTTAGTGCAGAAGCAACTGTAGGGAAGGGCTGGCCTAAGACTCTGTATTCGTTCTTATGGAACAGGCTCTACATAAATGCCCTGTCATACAGGATCTTCGTCAATCCTGTGTTAGCTGCAAGCCTATCAGCCTATAAGTTTATAGAGATTAACTTCTTCCAGAGAATTAATGCAGCATTTTACACTGCATCCATAGACGTGGCTGGAGCGGGAGATTGGTTTGACAGGAATGTGGTAGATGGCTTTGTCAACGGTGTAGGCTCTGTAGCATCTCTTTTTTCAAGAATAATAAGAAGATTGCAGACAGGCATTGCAGAAACATATCTCTTTGCCATAGTGGTGGGGTTGCTCTTTGTTTTGTTGCTCTTGCTCATCTCTGTAGGTGTGATATAAAATGCTACCATTGATCACTATTATGCTCTTTCTCCCAGCTGCGGGAGGACTGTTAAGCTATCTAGCTGGAATGGCTAAAAAGCAGTACGCAAAATACGTAGCGTTAGCCTTCTCTGTTGTAGAGGTTATACTTTCTTTATGGAGCTATTACCTCGTCTTTATCACCCCAAGCTATCAATTCATACTTCAGGAAACTTACACATGGATTCCAGGGCTGATAAACTATCATGTAGGACTTGACGGACTTGGTGCCCCTCTTGTGCTTATTGCATCATCATTAACCACGTTAGCTATATTTGGCTCTTTCAGGGAGATAACTGAAAAGGAAAGCTCTTACTACGCTCTTATCCTTCTTTTCCTGTCTGCTACTGTAGGTGTGTTTGTGTCACTTAACCTTATCCTTTTCTATTTCTTCTGGGATGCTTCTCTATTACCTATGTTCTTCTTCATAGGAATATGGGGTGGCCCCAGGAGAAAGTATGCTGCTACGAAGTTCCTTCTGTTCACATATGGAGGAAGTGTTTCAATGCTGCTAGGCTTTCTGCTTCTTTACTTTCTCGGAGGAAGTACAACATTTGACTTCGTGTATCTGCTCAATCATCCACCTCCGTACTGGCTTCAGCTCATAGTGTCAGCACTTACGTTTGTAGGCTTTGGTGTGAAGTTGCCAATATTTCCGCTGCATACCTGGCTACCCGATGCTCATGTAGAGGCGCCAACACCAATTAGCGTTCTTCTTGCAGGGCTGCTGCTTAAACTCGGGGGCTTTGGATTCTTAAGGTTCAACCTACAATTATTCTACCAGGTAGCAATACACTATGCATGGGTATACATAGCATTCGGTCTTGTAACCATGTTTTATGGAGCAATAGTAGCATTAAGGCAAGTAGACATGAAGAGAATGGTGGCTCTCACAAGTATAAATCATATGGGCTTTGTTATCTTTGGCGCATTTGCAGGTATAGCTGTTACAGGCTCTGTATTCTTCGGAGTCGAGGGGGCTGTATTCCAGATGTTCAACCATGCATTTGCAATAGGGCTGATGTTCACACTTACTGGAATAGTAAAGCATACGTTCGATACAAGAGATATGACTGTAGTAAAGGGGATGAGATATGGTATGCCTCTGGCCTCTGCAGCAGTAGGTCTTGGTGCTTTAGCCGCCATGGGTGCTCCTGTATTTAGTAGTTTCCTCAGCGAATTCATGGTGATCTATAGCGGGATACTCTACAGCCCCTGGCTATGGTTTGCAGTACTTGCCCCTGGTATTACAGCAGCTTACATGCTCTGGATG
This sequence comes from Nitrososphaeria archaeon, assembly GCA_029775965.1. Lineage (GTDB taxonomy): Archaea > Thermoproteota > Nitrososphaeria > Conexivisphaerales > DTJL01 > JAKAPW01. The sequence goes on from JARVJU010000012.1 coordinate 38,470, forward strand.
CTGAAAAGAATGGTACTTTCACAAAAGGCTGAAGGATTATCCTACCATGATATCGATAGAAAGTTCTTTGTGTATCTTATAGCTTATCTTGTGCCTCTTGTCCTCTTGCTCATCTTTCCAAGCCTGATACTTTCTCCTGTTGCAACTTTTGCGCAGAGCCTTCTAGGAGGAGCATAGCATGATAATTCTTATAGCTACTCTAGCAATACCTGCTATACTTTTACCACTTTTAACTCTTAGAAACCGGAGCTCCAGCAAGATCGCGCCATCAGTTACAATAGCCTCCTTGCTGCTGAGTCTTTATGAATTGCCGTTCATATTAACTTCGAATGGTGCAGGTATATGGTACTATCCAAGGAATCTCATCAGCTTCGATGGTATAGCTCTGATATTTAGCGTAACAATAATCATAGTCTCTCTGATGGTAACCATATCTTCCTTCAGCACAGTAGCTTCTAGCTCGAACAATTCTCTTTACTATTCGTTGATACTCTTTACAACACTTGGCATGATACTTGTTTCTTCAGCATCTGACCTGCTTATGCTTCTTATTTCTTGGGAGCTTATGACAGTTCCATCCTTTGTTCTTGCAGCCTTCAGAAGAAACGACGTAAAGGCAAGCGAGGGAGCTATAAAGTATTTTCTTGCTGCTGCCTTATCAGCTGCTCTTATACTTTTTGGTATATCGCTTGCTTATGGAATATCCGGCTCTACAACCTTTTCAGTAGTTGCTAATGCATTTGCTAATGCTTCAACAAACACCTATCCTATAGTAATCCTCTCCTCCGCACTACTTGCATCAGGATTTGCTGTAAAGATGGCACTTGCTCCTTTTCACTTCTGGCTTCCAGATACGGTGGAAGGGTCCTATCCTCAGATAGCTGCTTTGCTAGGGGCAGGTTCCAAGAAGGCAGGATTTGCAGCAGCAATAAGAATTTTTGTTGTTCTGCTTTTGGTTGCAAAATTCACAAGTTTTGTACTTAACTGGCAGATAGCTTTAGCCATAGTCTCCGCCATAACAATTACTTGGGGGAATGTAGCAGCATTAACTCAGAAGAGCATCAGCAGGATGCTAGCTTATTCCAGCATAGCTCAGGCAGGATACATGATGATAGGTTTAGCAGTTCAGGGTACGGCTGGAGCAGTATTCGGGCTTATAGGGCTCCTGCTTCATGTACTGTTCCATGGTATAATGAAGGGCTCAGCCTTCATAGCTACAGTCAACATAGGAGATAACATGGATGACCTTGCAGGCCTTTATAGACGGGCACCCGCCACAGCACTTGGTTTTACCATATCCTTATTTGCATTAGCTGGCTTACCACCACTTAACGGATTCTGGAGCAAGCTTTACCTCTTTTTGGCTGCGGTGCAGGCTTCTATGCCTTGGTTGGCTGCTGTAGCGCTTGCCAACAGTGCTCTTGCCTTGGGTTACTATTCTTATCTGGCAAAAAGAATGTATTTCGATGAACCAGTGAAGAAGGACGATCCTAAAGAGAAGCGCGAAGTGTTGGCAGTATTGCTCTTTTCATCAGCCTTCATAATAATCACAGGATTTTACCCAGGACCTTTGATAGGCTTAATATCCTCTCTGGCATCTCATCTGATCTAGAAATAGTCAGAAACGAGCAGTTTAAGCTTCTCCACAGCTTGATTGCTTGGTAATTCTTTTAAGATATCCTTGGCTGAAGCCACATATCTGTCAGCTTCCTCTATCAGGAAATCGTTCTTGTTATTCTGCTCTACCTTTACTAAGGACAACAGCTCATTATCCTTATCCATATCTGAAAGGTCATCTCTTATCTGATAAGCCATTCCTATGCTTTTTCCAAAATCTGCCATAGCCTTGTACAGTTCTTTTCTTTTGGAAAGTATTGCTCCAATTGAGCTTGAGGCTCTGAACAGAGATGCTGTCTTCTTCTCTATTATACCAATGTATTCATTATAGTCAATTTCTTTTCTGCGTAGCATAAGCCTCCTTTCCTCTTCTTCTCCGTAGGACATTTCTATTGTGGTCTTTGCCAGTTCGTCTGCTATCGAATTGTCTTCATAACTGCTTGATACCTTCAATATGAGCCCGAGGACAAAGTCAGCAACCAGAAAGGCAGAATCTACACCGAATGTCTTATAGTAAGGTGGAACTCCTCTACGAGAAACAGCCTTGTCGACTATGTCGTCATGTATCAAAGAAACTGTATGCAGGAGCTCTATAGCTGTTGCAGCAGGATATGGATCTTCTGATAGACCCAGAGCTTGGTTCACCAGGATGCAGACAAGAGGGCGTAGTCTTTTACCACCTCTGAGTGCGTAATTCATAGGTTCAAAAAGGGGATGCTCTGAATATGGTTCAAGAACAGATTCTATCGAAGCATCTATTTTCTTAAGATATTCAGAATGATTACGTAAGAACTTCACTTCCATCGAGGAGCTATCTTCTGCCATCATTGACCAACTTCCGAATCGAGCTGCTAGCCTAAGCATATTCATAGCCATTATTAAGAATTAACTATTGAAATCAACTTTATCATCACCAATGAGATGTGATTTTTTCATGTAGCAACAGTAAAAATATGAGTCAAACCTATATCTTGCTCTTCATAATGCTGATACGTGCGGCCAGCTTGCGAGTTATCTGTAAAGTATCTTTTACCTGCTTTCAGGTCAGCTGTTGCAAGACATCTTGTAAAGGACTACGGGCTTACACAGCAGGAGGTTGCTAAGTTGCTAGGAACTACACAAGCTGCTATAAGCCATTATATTTCTATGAGGAGAGGAAAGGTGATGCAAGTACTAGACGCAAGCAATCTGGTAAGAACATCTGCTCTAATGGTTGCAGCCAAGCTGGCTTCGAAGGAGATAGATGTAGAAGGTGCGAACAATACCTTCTGTGAGCTATGTGGTACATTGAGCAAGGACAAGGAATTTTGGCGTCGAGTAACATCCAGAAATGGATTATTGCTGTAGTATGAACCAAGATGGATGATCTAGCCTATCCGAGACAGTTGCCATTCAATCCAAGGAGTATGTCTTACCAAAAATTTCACAAAAGGACATGAAGAAATTAAGAGAACGGCTTTAAAAATGCTCTGAGCCTAAGCAGCTGCAATACCTTGGAATCAATAGTAAGATGGATGAAGATGCATGGAAAACGCGGAGATGTAGAAATATTTGCAAGAGGTTTGGTTACAAGCTCATCGCACACTTTAAATGATCTGTATGATTTGCTTAATCTGCAAGGCTCTGAGATTCAGTCATCAAAAGAAATGAATAGCCTTGTGAATGGTTATTATTTTGCAAGGGGCACAAATAGCATGATAAAGCTGTTTGTCAGGTAAAGGCTCAGTATGACTAATGCTACTTGGTACAGTTAGATTTTATCTTCTGCTGAACCAATGGTAGATGATGAGCTATTCGTAATAGAGCGCTTGGTGACTTTGCTATATCCAGAAAGAGTCAGATATGTAAGCAACAGAATGATGAAGGATGGCAGTGTGAAGCCTCTAGCCAAAAGAGGAGGCTTTGTATATGAAGTGATGTCTAAATCATCTGAATTCATAAATGAAATCAAGTCTTTACATAAGGCTCAGTGTCAAGGTAGGATGATATTTCCCTTAAAGGGATGTATTTCTAAATTGCAAAGGTAGCAATGAAAAGGACTTCATAGAAGAATTGAAATTACAGCTACGTAACTGGTGCAGAGACTCTTTTTACTTTACATCCCTGGCGCGCAGATTCTAATCCAGCATGATGCAGGCTCTCTACAGCAGCAAGAGGTTATGTCGTTAGTGCATGCTTTTATCTAATCTCGCAAGAAGACCCCGTTCCGCAAGGGCGGGGTAGTTCACTAACAAAATAAATAGCAGTCTTTAGATGGAAAATTTGGGTTTACCTGCTAAAAACATTTGGAAGCTAGGTTACATCTGGTGTTATGTATAATGTCAACTACCCATGAATGAAGTTCATGGGCTTGCCCCTTCCCAGGACTGGTTTATGCACAGCCTCCAGTCCAGGTGCATAGGAGCCATGCAGGAGCCCGTTGACTGGGACTCTTCTGGTGTTAATCTGGAACCATTTCTTGTTAGGAATTCTGTTCCGCAACACCAGAGTTTTGATAGCTACAGCCAGGCTTGCCTTTCTATCTGCATTTACAACCTGGCCGCATTCTTTGCATCTGAACAGGGAATAGATGCTACCATCATGTCCATTCCCAACAGCACCATAGCAGGAACACCATTTGCTTGTATGGTAAGCATCAACTCTGTTCAGCATAATCCCATGGTCAAAGCATCTCGCTTCAAGTATTCTTCTGAAGAGAGTAAATGGTATAGTCATGACCTTTCTGTTGAAGATTCTGCCCTTTGGCTTGAACCTCTTTAACTTCTCGACAGAGATGTCAGCATTATATCTTTTAGCTAGAAGAATTATATCTCTAACCAGTTGCCCAATGTTGGTTTTGATATAGTTTCTCTGCTTATGCCTCATCCTCTTCAATCGCTTCAGGTTGTTAAAGTGCTGTAAGATAAGATAGCTCTTCTCTCTTCAAAATGCCTCTTCTTAATCCAAATTTGTTGACCTAGATATCCCTGTTTGAGTATCTTCCCTTCTGGTGTCAAGATGGTATAGGCGAAGTTCTTGGCGTTGATATCTATACCTAGGACATTCTTTCTTTGTGCTGATGGCTTATCCTTCTTCGACAGATAAGCCACAATATCCAGAGAAGGAGTTAAACCAAACGTCTTGCAGGTCCATCCGCCTCCAAGCAAATCATTGAACCTGTCGAGATTCCTGTTCTTTCGTATTGGTATGGCAATCCTATGCCTAGCTAGGGTAGAGCCCCAGTTCGACAAAGAAGAACTCCTTTGTTCTGAATGTCTTGCAGTTTCTGGGTATGTTGAACTTGACTGTTATTCTATTCACATTTTTTCCTTTGGAGTTTGCTATTGTTCGAATTATCTCACAGATGACTTGTGCATTGAATCCATATTCCTTCTTCCCCATTTGATACATTCTAGTCTGAAGAGAAGAGGCAGAGCAATAAGGCAATCTGTTATCAAGCACTAGATTGGCATATGCAACAGCCTTTGCCATGAATCTGTTAAGAACACTTTGTTTATGTGTTGTTGCTTCTGTCTGGAGGAGTAGCTAGTTTCACGACTTCCTAACAAAAGGAGACTATAGATATTGGACTGTATAAACAGCCTGCAGCAATTCCTCCGACCTCTAAAGAGTGTGGGCTTCTTTGCGGCTCTTATTGGTGAATGTACATTGTTCCGTTGGAGCAGAGATGCTGATAGTTTTCTAGCAGATAAGCTCATGCCTATTGGTAAAACAACCTCATCCTTAGTGTAAAAAATGTTACAAAACGACTGGTAATTGAGAGTATTAAAAACGATTAAATATCATCCAGAAGACGGCTTCGTCAGTGCTCCGGTAGTATAGAGATACTTTCGTACAGCCCGGTCAAGTATATCGGCCTTTCGGCAGCAGATGGGAGATAGTCGATGACCCGGGTTCAAATCCCGGCCGGAGCACACAGTTAAAAATTTGCAAATTCATGGCTGTCCTCTTGCTCAGCTCTTTAGCTTATCTAAGACTAAAAATGTCAGCAGAGAAGATGTGCGCAAATGCTGTTACAGAGGCAAGAAAGCGTAGGGGAAGAAAGTCATGCTGATTGCTAGCTGAGAGATGATGAAAGTTTGGCCTAACCTTGCGAAAAGCGTAGTAAATGTGAGCAGGATTTGCTCCAGAATTTGAGTATCCGTTGGTGTTAAAATATCTATTTATACACTACAGAAAGATAGTCCCATTCATGTTGGAAGAGCAGGTGATCCTATCAGGTGTTCTGTCAGTGAGCATACTGGTCTTCCTCGCTAAGATGATGTCAAGTGTTTTTGGCAGATTCAATATCCCTAGTGTACTTGGAGAACTAACTGCAGGTATAGTTTTTGGTCCATATGCACTAGGTCAATTCATAACTTTCTTTGGAACGCCCCTCATAAATATTAACGAAATTGTATCTGCATTTGCCCAGATCGGCGCTATCTTAATCCTTTTTTCCGCTGGCTTGGAAACTTCTTTTTCTGAATTCAGAGGAGAGAGTGTAAGGTCATTTATCGTAGGTGGATTGGGGGTTGTTCTTCCATTTTTTATGGGCTACTATTTTGCATCTTTACTTGGGTTTACCTTTCCTGCAGCACTCCTTACCGGTGCAGCTCTTAGTGCAACAAGTATAGCTGTAACAAGTAGAGTTCTGGAAAGCTTGGGCGTATCTAAAGCTCTGGCATCAAGGCTTGTCATAAACGCAGCTGTGGTAGATGATGTGCTCGGTCTGGCAGTTCTCGGTATCGTTATATCGATCATACAGCAAGGTACGATACCCACCTTTTCTGAGATCTTTGTTAAATTAATTACGATAATAGTTCTCTGGGTGGGGCTTCTTCTAGGCTTGGTCTTTTTCGTCCCTAAGTTTATGAATGCAATACCGAGATGGAGGGCAGAAGGGACGGAAGAAGCCGCAAGCACAGTAGTTTGTTTCGGTGCAGCATCTCTTGCGACAATACTAGGTCTTTCCCCTATAGTAGGGGCCTACGCAGCGGGTATGGGTCTTGCTACTTCCCGTACCCTTACTGGGATCAGGAGCTATCTTGATAAAATAAACATGATCTTTGCCCCAATATTCTTCGCAGTAATTGGAGCTTCTCTCAATATATCTCAGCTATCATTGATGAGCCTGCTCTTTCTGCCAATTCTGTTCGCTATTGCTGCAATTAGCAAATTAGCAGGTTGTGGTCTACCTGCTTGGCTCTTGCTCCGAAGCGGGAAAAAAGGTCTTCAGGTGGGCATAGCCATGGTGTCACGTGGTGAAGTTGGACTCGTTATTGCCGGACTAGGCCTTTCTGAGGGTGTCATATCGCAGGATGTTTACTCAGCTCTTGTGGGGATGGTAATTTTAACTACGCTTTTTACTCCTTTTCTTATGAAGAAGGTGTTTAAGAACGCTGGATCAGAATAATCCCTATAAAATAAATAACTATTGTGCAAACTACCTTTTAGCAATGAGTTGCGAATCTTATCGATCATTCCTTCCTGGGTTATGTAATCGCTTCTGGTTCTTTTACGTTTCATCCCTAAATCATACAGTGTTTTTTCTGTCCACATTTAACGAAAAATTGGATACGAAGCATCTGCCTTATATATGCTCAATCTTTCTTCTCTACCGAGCATGGGCTTATTATAGAAGCCAGGTCAGATTCATGTATCCTTTGTTGGGTGATGGCCCTTAATTCTTCGATTGCCTTCCTAAGATGCTGCAAGTAAGAGTTCAGCATCTTTTTGCCCTTACCCGTTGCATAGTACTTTACATATTCACTACGAATATAAAATCTGGACCTTCTAATCCACTTTGAGTCTAACATCATCTTCAAGCACTTCTGTAGCGTCTTCTGCTCAATTCCAGTAGCTCTTTCTATCTCTGGGAGGGTCAAACGAAGATCAATTAGTACGGCCAGTATCCTCATCCTTTCCATAAGGTATTCCTGCATGAATCTCCCTCACATATTGCCAGATATACTATTTCATCCGGATCAGAGCTTCGTGAAGCTTCTATTATCATATCTTGCATCCTGAATCCATCAACAGTATAGGTAGAGCAGGGTATGTAGAAGCTACAAGGTAAGAATACTGTATCGGCATAACTTGCGTCAGTCTTTTTATCCTTCTGTCCACAAGCTGTATGAGAAAAACTGCTATCAGTTTCACGTCCAGAAAATTTGCACCTTGCATACTTTTCATCTTTTGAAGCATGTCGCTTTCTCTTTTGGGTCAACATATCTTTCAACCTATACTTATTTGATAAAAGTTATGAATTGCTAACATATACTCACAATTCATAAACGACATGCAAATCATAATTATCAGCTTAATCTGCCCTTAGAATATTATTATAAAATATACTGAGCAAGAGAGTAAAAAAGGTAGACTGATTAAAAATTTATCTAATCTCGCAAGAAGACCCCGTCCGCAAGGGCGGGGTAGTTCACCTATGTATTAGGAATCCGATTCAATATTCATAGGCCAGACTGTACACTGCCTTATATCATCCAAGCCAAGGACGAACTGTGTAACTCTGTTCAGACCTATTCCACAGCCTGAGTGAAGAGTCCCTTGGTATTCCTTGTAGAAGTTAAGGTACCAGTCGAAATCTTCCAAGCTTCCTCCTTTCTCCCTTAGCAAGTTGAACATAGTCGATTCCAGCAACCTTTTTGTCAGTTTTGCATGGTCAAATTCTCTCTCTGCAGCACCCACTGCCTCCCCACTGTAAGGCAGAAGAAGGTCTGCGCTGTTAACCACTGTTTGATCAAAAGCATTCTCTCTCATGTTAAAGAATTTTATCTTCTTGGGATAGTGTGTGACAAATAGTGGTTGGTCACCGAAGTGTTTCACCAGATACCTTTCGTGATCAGACTTAAGGTCATCGCCCCATCTAACACCTTTATCGGCCAGTATTTCCACCGCTTCGCTATATGTTATTCTTTTGAAAGGATGGCTAAGCTTGAGCCTTGAGCTGTTGATGGCAAGGTATTCCAAGTCTGCTCTGTTGCGCATCAGAACTTCATCAACCATACTTGCAATAGTTCCTTCTATATGGTTCAGCAGTTCTTCGAATCCACCTCTGAATTCTATCTCTATCAAGGTGAACTCAACAAGGTGTCTGCTATCAGCTGATGGTTCGGCCCTGAAACTGGGACCTATCGCAAAAACCTTCTCCAAGTATTGTGTAAGTACCTCTAGATATAGTTGTCCAGTTTGGGCTAGATATCTTCTCTTCCCGAAGAAGTCTACTTCGAACATAGTTGAAATGTTTTCGCATGCACCTGTAGCTCTAGTTATGTGAGGAATCGTTATCTCTGTGAAGCCTTTTTGGTAGAAATATCTCCTGGCACCTGCCAGCAAAGACGACTCTATTCTTGCCACTGCGTGTAAAGCTGGATATTTAAACAGATGATACCTGTTTGACGTTTGGCTTAAATGGGTTAGAAGCTCTCTACCTATACCGTTCCCCGTTTCTTTTTGTATAAAAACCCACGCCATACAGCGTTTGCTCTCTGATTTAAACCTTGCACTTTATCTTATGATGTTTTACACGAATGTGTAAAATCTAACAGAGAAATATCTCATTCTGCAAACTGTAATAGATTAATAGATGACGTCCTGGTACCAAGCATAGCAGGTATTACCATTGGGCATATCAAAGTCCGAATTGGCTAAATGTTTGATTAGCTCCAAGGCATTAAGCTTTGGTTCTTTCAGACTCTCTAGCGGAAGGATTAGTGATTACTATATTGATCTCCGAAGAATTCCAAGCTACCCAGAGTCGTTCAGAGAGGTTCTTGATGCATATGAACAGGTGATAAAGGGAATAGGAACTGACAGGTTTGCTAGAATAGCTGGTGTTCCTCTTACAGGCCTTGTATATGCTGCTGTTGTTTCTTTGGATCTCTCTAAGCCACTTCTGTTTGTCCGTAGAGAAAGAAAAGATTACGGTATGGCAAGGTTTGTGGAAGGAGAATTCTCAAAAGGAGACACAGTTCTGCTTGTGGATGACGTGGCTACGACTGGCTCGAGTCTGCTCTCATCTGCTGAAAGACTTATTGATGAAGGTTGTGTGGTAAAGGATGCAGTTGTGCTTATTGACAGGAATGAAGGGGCTACCCAAAAACTAAAGGATCACGGGATAGAGCTTCATTCCTTTACAACAATTACAGAATTATATTCATTTTTTGAACATATGCGATAAGGGTCAGTGAGCTAGACCTATCAGCTCTCTGTAATCCATAATCCCTTTTTTTGCAAGGTACTCTGACAAACCTCTACTTACCATTACAAAAATGTCTTCATTGTAAGCTACTGCTGTACCTAGCTGAACCAGGCTTGCGCCTGCTAGGAAGAATTCTGCAGCATCACTCCATTTAGAAATACCACCGCATCCTATTATAGGGATATGTATATTCTGGTATAGTTCATAAACGCATCTTAAGGCTATAGGCTTAATAGCTGCACCAGAGAGACCCCCATACTTGTTCGAAAGAGCAGGTTTTCCACTCTCCAAGTCTATGACCATAGCTTTGACGGTGTTTATAGCTGTTATAGCATCAGCACCTGCATCTTCAGCTGCCAAAGCTACATCTACAAGTCTTTCTGTATTCGGCGATAACTTAGCAATTACAAGCTTTTTTGTATTCTTTTTGACTGCTTTAACCACGTCTGAAACAAGCTCAGGTATGTGACCAACCTCTGTTCCAATACCTTTTACATGGGGGCAGCTAAGATTCAGCTCATAGCCAGCAAAGCTGTACTTATCTATCTTTGAAACTATACTGGCGAATGATCTAGGGTCAGAAGCGAAGATCGAAACTATAACCCGTTCTAAATTTCTGTTCCTTAGGTCCTTTGCGAAAAAAGTGACTCCAGGATTTGACAATCCTATGGCGTTTACTAAACCGAACTCCAGTCTTGCTATGTTTGGGGGCGGATAACCCTTTCTTGGTCTCAAGCCTATAGATTTTGTTACAACTCCTCCTGCCCCACGACTCAGAAATGATAATACCTTGTCCAGAGATGCTCCAGCGACACCCGATGCAAGAAGTAAAGGATTAGGAAACCTTGTCTTGCCAATCGATGCTTGTAAATGGTTCAATCCCACATGATGCTAGATAAACAGATAAGCTTTAAACCTTCATCTGTGCTCTAATGCTGGCGACTCAACCACATCATTGTTAAAGATAACCAAACAATTTCTCTATAGCATAATATGATATCTCTAGCTTTGTGCATACTATAGCAGCTAGCGAAGTTTCTGACTATCTAGCTTTTTTTCTTGTTCATAGCTATAAAGACCTCATAGTACAGCACAATAAGAATTCAGCACTAAGCTATTTTGATTCAATCGCATGATAGACGTTTTTAACCCAGATCTGCCAAGGTAAATAGATTGACTGATGAAATTTAAAGATAGACTGCTGAACAGGTCCGCTGCAAAAAGGACAAGGTTAATTCTTGCCCTTGATGTGATAGGACCGGAGAGGTCAAGGATAAGCAGGGCAGAAACGATACTTAAGGATGTCAAGGAATCAGTAGCAGGCGTAAAACTGAATTTCCATTTGCTATTGCCTTTTGGTCTTAACGGCGTTAAAAGGCTAATAACATTCTGCTCCAGAGAAGATATACCCTTAATAGCAGACTTAAAACTGAACGATATATCATCAACTAACAAGGAAGTAGCAAGACAATTGATCAAACATGGAATAGATGCTGTAATAGCTAATCCGGTAACAGGATTAAATGATGGGTTAGATGAGCTGGTGCAATTATCGCACGCAGGAGAACTTGGACTGATTCTGCTAGTATATATGAGCCATAAGGGGGCAGAGGAGATCTATGGGACAGGCCAAAAAGGGTTGTATCTATTCTTTGCAGAAAGAGCAAAGGAATGGAACGCTGATGGTGTTATAGCATCTGCAAAGTCTGATTCTATAATACGCAAAGTCAGAGCAACTATAGGAAAAGAAATAATGATCTTTTCTCCAGGTGTTGGGGTTCAAGGAGGAGAAGCAAGGAAACCAATTGAGGCTGGAGCAGACTTTATCATTGTGGGTAGATCAATCATAAATTCCTCAGAACCGGGTGTAATGGCAGAAAGATACAAAGCTGAATCATATGCAAAATAAGAAGAATTGACCATTATCTCTGATTAATAATTAAATAGGCTGATGCACAACTATCTGTTAATTTGATAGAAGTCTATATCGATGGTCTTACAGAACCCGTTAATCCTGGCGGAATTACAACATACGCATTTGTAGTATATGAGAACAGGGAAAAGTTGCATGAACAGGCTGACATAGTAGGGCAAGGCGAAGGATTTAGCAATAACGTGGGAGAATATGCAGCATTGCTGGCAGCTCTTAGGTGGCTCCTAGAAAATAATCTTACTAGCGGTATAGAAATAAAAAGCGATTCTAGATTGCTAGTCAACCAGATGAATGGTGTATGGAAAGTCCGCAGAGGATATTACATAAAAACACTTGAACAGGTAAAGGAAGTACTAAAAGAATTTCAAAACATAAAATTCATATGGATACCTAGGGAGGAAAATACAGAAGCAGACATGCTTTCTAGAATGGCCTATGAAAGATATCGTCGCTAGAGTAAAAAACTAAAGCATAAAGCATATATAAACTCTTAAGAATTTATACAGAACAGTTGATAGCATATTGCTTGTAGAGGACACAGTCCTTTGGTCGCTGGCTGCTGCCATGGCCTATGTTACTGCACTGTTGCTTAAGAAATCAGTCTCCATAAAGAACTACGTTAACCTTGCAATAATTATGTTTTTACTTATCATGATGGCTAGCATGCTTGCAGGGGCTGTAATCTACTTCTTCGTGCCTTCGTTCGAGGGTATAGTTATTGCAGTTGCACTGAACATGGTGTCGATGAACTTTGGATTAATACCTCTTCTTTACTACTGGGTAGCCGGGAAGGCAGAAAGCAAGGAAACCTCTACAAATACGGCAATAGTGCAGAAAGACAGTAGAATAGCAGCGCTTGTAATCTTTTTGGTTCTTAGCAACGAGACACTTATGGGCTGGGCATTTCAGATGGCTTCGGGAGTAAACATCAATCTTTTCTTTCAATCACCTTTAACTTTCATATCGAGCGTCATCAGCTCCTACTGGTTCATATTTACCATGTCGCTCGAAATGACATTAACAGCGTATTATTTCAGGAAAGAACTACCAGGTGGCATGTTGCTTCTTATAGCTTTCCAGACACTTATCATGTTTCTCTCCCCAACTGCGGTTCAGTCGAGTATCTGGAAGCTGTTGAGCACAGCCCTAGGTTCGGTTTTAATGTCTATCTACTCTATATGGATGTTCGATTCCCTGATTCAAAAGAAATTAACTTATAGTTTGGCTAGATACGTTCTGACTCTAACTGTAATATACGCAGTTATGATGCTAGGCCTTTATCTTTGGGGTGAAGGGATTAGCTCTTTTGTGTTTTCTTCCTCCATTATTGCAGAAATGGTCCTCTACCTATCTGTCATAATTCGAAGGAACAATCTTATGCAAGACAAAGAATACAATCATGACCTGACGCTACGTTACCTTCCTGTAGCAAGTGTAGCACAGATGTTCATGGGTGCGTCTGGTGTAAGCATATTACTTGGCATAGCAGGCTACATATCAAACCTACCATTTATTTCTCCAGTTTACTTCTATTCTTTCTCAGCAGTCTTTGCTGTGTTTGTTATCTGGTTACTATACATATTTGTTCTGCATAGTCTTAAAGCTGAGCTGATGAATATAAATCGCTCTAACACAATTAAAGCAATCACTAGTATCTTTACATCGGAACCGTACATCTTTTTTATTGGAGGTGTAGCTTTGTTTCCTTTATCTGTATTGACGCCACTTGACAGCCTGGCAGATAATAATCCTGCTTTTCACATGCTGCAGCATTTTATGATAGGTGTTTCAGGATTTGTTGCAGCTCTGTCATTGGTAGCAATAGCATTGAATAAAAGTCCGTTCTTGTCACGGCTTTATTTCTACTTTGCCAAGTATTCAAGAAGAGGTATTCTGAGTCTTGAGTTGTCGATAGCACTACTAACATTCTGGTTTATACCTGTATTTTTCAACATTGCGGCTGAGAACGAAACTATTCATATAATAGAGCATATTAGCATTTTTGTAGCGGCATTTCTTGCTGGGCTGAGCATAAAGCTGATTACCAGACAAATCATTACTCTTCTTATCACATCCTTCTTCTGGATGTCTGTGATGATGCTCCCATTTGTTCTTATCTTCGGGCCTTACGCATATTCATCAGCCTCATCCTATTCGAACATAATGGCCTTAGGAATGTTCAGCTGGATAGCGATGCTGCTCTACCCTGTTATATCCAGATTTCATCATGGCTCGCGCAGTATTCATGCTGCTGAAGTAGAGCATGTTTACCAGGAGGTTATGGGCAAGCAATAAAACTACTTGTCGTTACGCTTTGCAGCCATTTGTGGAAGAACAAAGAAGACCATAACCCAAGCTATAACAAAAATACAGACTGGGAGCATACTAGGGAATAGAGCTGTCAAACCATATTTCGCTATGATAAGTGCTGCTATGGGAGGTGAAATAAATTCGGAGAGACCTGATGAAGTAGAGAAGATGTAATTTGCAACTACTGTCTTCCCTTTCTCTACACTCTGAAATGAATTAAATGTAGTCCAAGGATAGATTAGAGCATGGGGCACAGAGAACATAAGCATCCCGATTAAAAACAATACTATAGAGTTAGAAAATGAAATGATCACAAATGAAGCAAGAAGAAACAATGAAGGGAGTATCATAATACCTCCGAAGTATGATGTCTTTAACTTCGTTGAGAGAAGTCTAAGAATGGTTGACATGATAAATATAGACCCCAGAAGTGCAAACATGTATGATGCATGCAGATCGAACCTTTGCAATCCATATATGCCAGAATATGATAGAATCACAGGAAGCAGTAAAGAATAAAGCATGTTTAACCAGTACGATTTTGCAAAGTTTCCACTCCTTATTATGGAAGGAATATCCCTAAAATCAACTGCATCAATAGGTATCTTGGTAACTTTTTTTGTGCTTGTAACTAACAAAAGAAGTAATGAACAGATAAACGCTATCAGAAATATGACAGAGAGAGAAGAAAGGAATGTGATCAAAGAACTGACAAGCGTCCCAAGTATAAGTCCTATTGAAAGTGCTATGGAATAAAAACCGATACCCAAATATGGGTTAGTTGATCCTGAATTCGAATGCATTATGGGAGCTAGCAACGGCTGAACAAGACCTGCACCAGTTCCTGCTAGTGAAAAAGCTATTATGAAGAATATGAGTTCTTTTGGTGCAATTGCAAAAGTAAGCAAGGATATGGATAGAATTATGAAGCCAGCGGTAATTATCTGATTTGTCTTTCGTATTGAAAAGGCGAATAATGCTCCAAGCCCATTGCAAATCCAGAGAATGGAGATGAGTATACCTACCTCAGATGGCTGAATCTGTAATGATTGCAGGGCAAAAACAGGAGCGACGGTCTGCAATATAACACCTATAAATCTGATAATCAATGTTATAACAAAAGGAATTGTAAAAGAAGGCTTGATCATTCAGCTAATCCTCTCACTGAATCATTGCATCCTCATAAATCTGCATCAGCTTCTTGCCTATTTCTGCAGGAGAGAATCTATGGCTTACAAACTGCTTAGCAGACAAGGACATTCTATTTCTGAGTTCTTCATTCTCTATTAGTTTCGCAGTAAGGTTCGTAAACTCTTCTGTATCATTTTGAGAAGCCAGATATCCATTTACACTGTGCATGATCAGCTCTGGCAGAGCATCTCTGCGTGTTGTGACAACAGGTATGCCATAGGACATCGCTTCGACTATGCTGAGAGCAAAAGCATCATTTCTTGTCGGCAGTACAAATATATCAGATAGCGGATAGATGTATGAATAGAGTAAAGAGTCGTCTGGCTGCCTGAAATATCTTATCTTGCTATCCGCATGCACACGTCGCAGAATATCACTCTGATTTATTTCCCCAACAAAGATCATCCTAACATTGTTGAACTCTTTAGATAGTCTCCAGAAGAGCTGAAGTGAAATATCCCCTCCCTTTCTTAGAAAATCTCTGCCTAAAAATAGTATGTTGACACCTTCATGGCTGATTCTGTGATTCCTGACAGGAGAAGGAGGAGGAATTACAGCTATCTTAGATTTATCTATCCCGTCTGACTCGTATCCTTTTCTAGCCCAATCCGACCAGACTACTGTTTTTTTGCACAAAGACGAATTTATGTACGAGGAAAATAATTCTTTAATCTGTCTTGCAACCCATCCATCAGAGTTCACGTACCTGCGAAGAAACTGACTTGGAGATTGGTCATTTTCATGAATCCATGGTTTTCCATACCTATGGAGATTCCAATAAAAAGAATGCACAATGCTAAAATTCGAAGTCTGCACCGGGAAAAAATGCTCTGCAGCAAATTTTGCTATTGAAGCCAATGAAGAATGCAGGGTGAACTCGTAATGCCCTAAAATCTTTGGTGTTTTAGCCATCTGTCTTGCAAGTGAATATCTGACGCCTGAAGGAGGATGGATCAGCCTGAGCAGAGCACCTCGCCTGATTTTATTCGTTACGGGGTCTTTTTCCGCTACAACTAGGCACTTTATCATAAGTATCCTTTAACCATTTTACTCAGAAAGAAGACGTTTTAAAAAAGTGGCGTCTCCAGCAAGGGATTATGGTATATTGCTTTGCATCTAAATAAATTTAGCTCTAAACGATATACTTGTTGCAGAGGTGTACAGCAAAAGGTGCACATGTATCAGGTTCATTCTCTTTCACGTGTCAAAGGTTCATGAACTGTGAGCTCTGTAGCAAAAGGTAGAATCTCTTCCTTTGTCTGAACTTTCATAAGATCATATGGTATCTTAAAGAACTTTGAAGATTTGTTCTTTCCCTGTTTCCAGTCTACAGTTGGGTAAATGAGATGCTTCATCTTCTCTGCTCTATGCCTGTTGGATATAACAGCTTCAAACATTTCCCTCAGGATGGTATCGATATCTTTTTTTCTCCTAAAGCCTAGCTCTGGCAGTATCTTATGTTCCACAGCATAATAATGATCTTCAGATTCAACTCTTGGATTATCGATACTCCTTATCTTTGGCCTAATTCCAAATTCGCCAGCAATAGACAGAACCTTCTCGGCAAGCTGCACCGTATCGTATATTTCGTCAAGTTGATTTACAACCCTGTACTCTCCCTCCTTTGGCGGATGCTCTAGTAATAACGAAAGGCAGTTGACACTATCATAAAGAGATAGGAATCCTCTTTTCTGCCTTCCCTTACCATAAATCAACAATTCATTAAGTATCACAGCTTGGACAACATATTTGTTAATGACAGTTCCCCATATTGAATCAAAATCGAACCTTGTATTCAGTTTATCATCTACCATCTCGTCTACTTTGGTTCCATAGACAACACCCTGCATCACGTCTGTAGCTCTAATATTGAAGATTTTATTCGCTAAAAGAACATTGAATGTGTCGAATATCTTACTTAGATGATACCAGCTGCCACCATTCCTAGGGAACATGACTCTAGCCTTCCTTCCTTTGAGATCAAGCTCTATGTCACCCTCTTTGATTTCTATACCAGGGGTGCCGTATTCTCCCATAGAACCCATTTTAAGCAGATGAGCACCTGGAACATGCCTTGAGATTGAAAATAAGATATTAAGGTTTGTTGCTATGTTTGATAGCTGAGTGTACAAGGCATGCTCTTGGTCTATCATGCTGAAAGGAGCGCTTCTTTGCTGAGCCAGGTGCACTACACTCTGAGGTTTATACTCAGCAATAATTCTGTCAACCTGATCTATATCTCTTGCATCAGCAGGTACAAAGACTAAATTATCCTTTCCAAATTGCTCTCTGTAAGCTCTGAGTCTCTCATACATGCTCTCGATGGGAACAAGTGAATCTGAATACACAGACGCCACAAGTCTTCTTGTTGCAAAGTTATCTACAAGAATTATTGTCTCATCAGTAGTAACTCCGAGGTGAATAGCAAGTGCCCATCCTATATAACCGTCAGCGCCAAATATTGCAACTGGTCCTTTCAATTCACTTCCCTCCTTGCCAAAGATGAATCATCAGGCATACAGCTCTGGCAACTTGCCTCAGCTTGCTGATATTTATACACATAAGAACGGTTCGTATAGATGCTCCGTACATGCTATAGCGAGAGACCAAAACCAGAAAGGAAGGATTCAGCTTTTTTTACTTCTCTGATAAACTCTTTACCCATATCCGTTATAACATAATATCTATTCTCTTCTGCGTGAATCTCCTGAAGAAGACCTCTAGCTATCAATTCATCGAGATACTTCACTAGTCTGTCGTATGAAAGATTTGCCTTGTACAGGACCCTTGTTAACTTCGCGTTGCCTTCCTCCTCCACCGAAGAAAGTATATCGAAGTATATCTTTATTCTACTTCTTGTCTTCTGTGGCTGTGTCAATATGCCCACTCCGAATCAAAAACAAAAGCAAGGAAAGGAATCCCGCAAACTGCACAAAGTTCGCAAGTACAAAGATAAAGCCAGACATAACAATAGAAGAGCCTAACATCACTAGATGAGCTATCAATATGAGTACGAAGCCAGCCAAGACAAGTAAGGAAAACTTACTCTTTGTCCTGCCGTGCATGAGGAAGCCTTGGAAGACAACAAACGAGAGGAGGACTATTACTATAAGCTGTGTTATATCATTCACGTAAGTACCGAGTAGGAAGTAATATTGGCGAACTGGCCTTGCAATTAGAAATAGAGCAAACACAGCAGTTGTTATACCTTCCCTTCTGCTGTATGCTCCGCGAGAGTAGCCGAGTGCAAAGGAAGAGTAAGCAAAGACCTGAAGTACCAAGTATAATAATGATGATATGTAAACTAACCTGAGATCTTCAGTTATCCTTCCGACATTGAATGCGAGCAGACTCAGTAAGGATCCTTCAAGCAGCAGCCCTATACCCAGCATCATGAAGCCAAAGCTGACGAACTTTAGAACATCACTTTCGATAAGCCTGTTGTACTTGAAAGCTGTATAGCTAACAAGTAACGCTACAGCACCGCTAAGGATGTCTAGAATCGCCGTTGTTACGAACAGCAAGTCTGGCATGGGTAAAGGCAAGAACGATAGTGTATTAAGTTTTGTCAGCTCTGCAACGATTATCATTATTCCCATTCTGTCACCTAAAATCGAAGTGCAGATATACCAGTCTATCTCAAGCAGCATCCGTATGCCTTTCGACTCTTTGCGGGATTATATTTCGGCTCTTGAGGAGAGAGGTCAGTTAAAACGAGTGAAGGTTCAGGTATCTGCAGAGCTTGAGATAGCAGAGATATTAAGAAGAGTGATGTACAGTAAAGGACCTGCACTCCTTTTTGAGAACATTAAGGGCTATGATATTCCTATAGCAGCGAACCTTTTTGGTTCTGAAGAAAGAATGAGAATAGCGCTTGGTGTTGAGAATTTTGAAGAGCTGGGCACAAGAATAACAAACCTGTTACAGATGGAATTGCCAACAGGAATTCTTGAAAAAATTTCAACACTTCCAAAGCTGGCTCAGCTTGCTGGCTATGCGCCAAAAATAGTAAAAAAAGGACCAGTAACTGAAATGATTGAAACCGATAGCCCATCACTCGCATTTCTTCCTGCACTAAAGTCTTGGCCAGGGGACGCCGGTTCGTTCATAACCTTCGGTATGGTTCTTACCAAGAACCCTATTACTGGAGTGAGAAATTTGGGTGTATACAGGATGCAGATATACGACGAAAGATCTGCTGCGATGCATTGGCAGATACACAAAAGGGGAGCATTACACTACAGCATGATGGCTGAGGAGAAAAAGAAGATACAGGTGGCGGTAATTATAGGAGCGGACCCCGGGACTATTTACTCCAGCGTAGCTCCCGTACCCGAAGGTCTTGATAAGTATCTCTACTCTGGTATAATAAGAGGTCAAGGTTTAGAGCTTGTCAAATGCAAGACTGTCGACCTTGAGGTCCCTGCGAATGCGGAAATAGTGCTTGAAGGATATGTCGATCCAAATGATATAAGGCAAGAAGGACCTTTTGGGGATCACACAGGCTACTATTCAGAGCCAGAACCATTTCCTGTGTTCCACCTTACTGGTGTGATGAGGAGAGAGAAGCCTATCTACCTTGCTACGATTGTAGGTAAACCTGTTATGGAAGATGCATACATTGGAAAGGTGGTTGAAAAAGCGTTTCTACCTCTGATGAGGCTTCTCCAGCCTGAAATTGTTGATGTAAACTTCCCCTCTAGCGCCTGGTTTCAAGGGTTAGCAGTTGTTTCGATCAAGAAAAGATACCCAGGCCAAGCAAAAAAGGTGATGATGGGACTGTGGGGAACGGGGCAGCTTTCCTTAACCAAAATGCTGGTTGTAGTAGATGATGATATCAATATACACAATATGGATGAAGTAGTTTGGGCAGTTACTACAAGAACAGATCCAGCAAGAGATATACTTATTATTAGCAATGTGCCTACAGACACACTTGATCCATCATCACCACTGAGAAATTTTGGGTCAAAGCTAGGAATAGATGCTACAATAAAGACGGAAGCAGAGGGTCATATGAGGAATTCTATGCAGCCAATAATCCCAGACAAAGTTACATCCGACCTTGTAGACAGAAAGTGGCGCGAATATGGTTTCTAAGGGATGTTTATACAAGATACTGCAGGAAAGCATTTACCTAAGGCGTGTTATCTCCAGAAGACAAAATAATTTTTCATACTATGGACATATTTCTGCTTTTAAAGGTAAAACTCTTTATCTAATCTCTCAAGAAGACCCCGTCCGCAAGGGCGGGGATGAATTGTGATAAGAGCGAATAAAAGACTTAATAGCTTTGTAGTCAATAGCTCTTGGATGTTCCGATGCAGAAAGATGTTCAGATAACTGTTGTAGGAAAGGTTCTCAACCCTAATGAGCAAAAGGTTTTGGCATTAAACAGATGCCTCGGTGAATACATTAGACTTGTAAAATGGTATCTCTTGCTAAACAATATCTCTAAGACATACTTGCATAAAAATGGATATTACTATGCTAGAGAGAACTTTGAACTTGGCTCAGCTTTAATACAGACTGCCAGAGACAAAGCAGTTGAAATTCTCAAAAGCTTTAGAAAAAAAGGCAAGAAGAACAGTGTCTTAAGGTTAAAAAGGATATCAATTAGATTTGACAAGCGATGCTACACCTTTTCAAAGACAACCAATGTCTTAACTCCATATTGGCTGACTCTAACACTTAATCACAAGCGAATAAGCCTGCCAATAGCATTTGGGAAGCGTCAAGAAAGATATATTGACTCAGCATTAAGAAAGGAATTGTCTTTCACTACAGTTGACATGGTTAAGCATGATGGAGAATGGTATGCTCATTTTGTGCTGAAAAAGACTGTTACATTTGAAGATGAGCCTCAAACTGTTATTGGTATAGACATAGGTGAGGTAAATCTTGCAACAGCCATAGCATTAACTGACAAGCCACAGAAGGGGAAGTTCTGGAGGGGCTCAGAAATAAAGCAAACAAGAGGATTGTATAATCACATCAGAAGAAGACTTGGAGAAAAGAAACTTTTCAAAAAGATTAAGGAAATTGGTACAAAGGAGAAACGTATAGTTAACCAGCAACTGCACATTGTAGCGAATCAGATAATTGCGTATGCAAAGCAGTTCTCAAAGCCTGTAATTGCGATGGAAGACTTGAACGGTTTGAAAAAACATATGAATTTCTCAAAGAGAATAAACAGGCTAGTGCATTCAATGCCGTATCGCAAACTGCAACTCTACATCGAATACAAAGCAAATCTTGAAAAGATAGAAGTTAGATACATCAGAGCCAGAGGAACATCTAAGACATGCCATAGATGTGGGTATGTTACCCAGAAGGTAAATGGAAGAGAATTCAGATGTCCAAAGTGCGGATTGATATACAACAGAGATTTAAACGGAGC
>JARVJU010000013.1 GCA_029775965.1 Nitrososphaeria archaeon
ATCCAGTCTGACTAATGAACAGAAGGAGCTTCTTAAACAGTTCGACAAGCTTGGCCTCTAGGCTCTTTTGTGAATTTTGCGCGACTTCTTTTATCTAATCTCTCAAGAAGACCCCGTCCGCAAGGGCGGGGATGAATTGTGATAAGAGCGAATAAAAAACTTAATAGCTTTGTAGTCAATAATTCTTGGATGTTCCAATGCAGAAAGATGTTCAGATAACTGTTGTAGGAAAGGTTCTCAGCCCTAATGAGCAAAAGGTTTTGGCATTAAACAGATGCCTTGGTGAATACATTAGACTTGTGAAATGGTATCTCTTGCTTGATAGTATCTCTAAGACATACTTGCATAGAAACGGATATTACTATGCAAGAGAGAACTTTGAACTTGGCTCAGCTCTAATACAGACTGCCAGAGATAAAGCAGTTGAAATTCTCAAAAGCTTTAGAAAGAATCATAGGAAAGACAGTGTCTTAAGGTTAAAAAGGATATCAATTAGATTTGACAATCGATGCTACACCCTTTCAAAGACAACCAATGTCTTAACTCAATATTGCTAATTCTAACACTTAACCACAAGCGAATAAGCCTGCCAATAGCATTTGGGAAGCGTCAAGAAAGATATATTGACTCAGCATTAAGAAACGAATTGTCTTTCACTACAGTTGACATGGTTAAGCATTATGGGAAATGATGCTCATTTTGTGCTAAAGAAGACAATCATGTTTGAAGATGAGCCTCAAACTGTTATTGGTATAGACATAGGTGAGGTAAATCTTGCAACAGCTATAGCATTAACTGACAAGCCACAGAAAGGGAAGTTCTGGAGGGGCTCAGAAATAAAGCAAACAAGAGGATTATATAATCACATCAGAAGAAGACTTGGAGAAAAGAAACTCTTCAAAAAGATTAAGGAGATTGGTACAAAGGAAGAACGCATTGTTAACCAGCAACTACACATCTTAGCGAATCAGATAATTGCATATGCAAAGCAGTTCTCAAAGCCTGTAATTGCGATGGAAGACTTGAACGGTTTGAGAAGACATATGAATTTCTCAAAGAGAATGAATAGGCTGGTGCATTCAATGCAATATCGCAAACTGCAACTCTACATAGAATACAAAGCAAACATTGAAAAGATAGAAGTTAGATACATCAGAGCCAGAGGAACATCTAATCTAAGACATGCCATAGATGTGGGTATGTTACCCAGAAGGTAAATGGAAGAGAATTC
Source organism: Nitrososphaeria archaeon (assembly GCA_029775965.1). Lineage (GTDB taxonomy): Archaea > Thermoproteota > Nitrososphaeria > Conexivisphaerales > DTJL01 > JAKAPW01. The sequence goes on from JARVJU010000013.1 coordinate 1,232, forward strand.
AGATGTCCAAAGTGCGGATTGATATACAACAGAGATTTAAACGGAGCCATAAACATAGCTCAAGCCGTAAAGAGCGGTTTGGGATGGGGGAGCGTGATACCCCAAACTCTCAGATGAGGTTAAATGCGGAAAGCTTTAGCTGAACGAGAGAAGCCCCGTCCTCAAGGGCGGGGTAGTTCACCTAGATGAGGTATAAATAGGAATGTATGTTGTATGATGATATGCTAAAACCAGTTGCAGTAGAAGATTTTGTAAGATATAAGAGCCTATCTGTACCTTCAATCTCACCTGACAGAAGTAGGATAGCCATCTCAGTACACCAAGCTAATTTGGAAGACGACTCTTACATTAGTGATGTTTGGCTGGCAGATATTGATGGAGCAAACTTCTACAAGTTCACCAATGGTGGAAGAGATTTTTCTCCTAAATGGTCTCCTGATGGTAAAAAACTGCTCTTTCTGTCAAGAAGAAATATGTCAAAAGAAGAAAAGGGAAATGCATTATATGTGATAAACAGAGATGGAGGAGAAGGAAAATTAGTCGTTAAAAGAAAGGAAGGAATAGAATCTGCTGAGTGGTGTCAAGATTCAACATCAATTACATTTTTGTCAAATATTGTGAAGGAGGAGCAAGACGACGTAAGAGTAATCAGGCGATTCCGTTTTTGGTTCAACGGAAGTGGATATGTATATAATCAGAGAAAGCATGCCTTTAAAGTAGATATTAATAGTGGAGAAGTTAAACAGTTAACTTCTGGTGATTTCGATGTTTCAGCAGCTCATTTATCACATGACGGAAATAGACTCGCTTATCTTGCACAGATGGATGAGATGAGGCCATATATTACAGACCTCTTGATTAAGGACCTTGCCACTGGTAGCGAACAGAAGATTACAACGTCAGACATGGAAATAGAAGAAGCTGTTTGGTCACCAGATGATAAATTCCTAGCAATTAAAGGTAATAAACTTACTTCCGGCTTTGCATCGCACTCACACCTTTGGCTTGTGGAACCTGATGGATATCTTCATCAATTGGAAGCTGTGGATAGAAATAAGTCGAATTCCTTGAATAGTGATGTCAGAAACGGAGCTCATGCACCAAGTATGCTCTTGTGGGAAGGAGATAACATCTATTTCCACCAACAAGACGAAGGGTCTGCACATTTGTACAGAATAAATCCAAAAGAGGGTAAATCTCATTTAGTGCTTGGTGGAGAACGTAGCATAGAAGGTGTTGATGTAAAGAAGAACATAGTTGCCTTTGTGGCGATGAGCGCATTTAGCCTAGAAGAGCTGTATGTAAAGGACAAGAGTGAGAGAAAAATTACCAGTCTTAACAGCGATCTCTATAATGAAATTGAAATTGTTAAACCAGAAAAATTCTCATTCAGAGCTAGTGATAACGAGCAGATAGAAGGTTGGATTATTTTACCAAAGGAGCATACGCAAAAGGTGCCGGTAATATTATATATTCATGGTGGACCAAAAACTAGCTTTGGAAATTCATTTATGCATGAATTTCAAGTCTTTGCTTCTGCTGGTTATGCTGTTGTATACATGAACCCTAGAGGAAGTGATGGATATACAGAGAAATTTGCAGATATAAGGGGTTCATACGGTAAAAGGGATTATCAAGATATTATGGAGGGTTTGGATTACATATTATCGTCACACGAGCTTTTAGATGCTGATAGATTAGGTGTAGCTGGGGGGTCATATGGTGGTTTTATGACAAACTGGATTATAGGGCACACTAATAGGTTTAAGGCTGCTGTTACAGACAGAAGTATAGCAAGTTGGACCAGCTTTTTTGGTACGTCAGATATAGGCCCTCATTTTACTAAGGACCAAATAGGCTATGATCCCTGGAGTAATGAAAGCAAGATAGCTGAAGATTCTCCTTTGAAATATTTACCCAATGTCCGAACACCTCTCCTTGTTATACATTCTATGGAAGACTATAGATGCTGGCTAGTCGAAGGTTTGCAGATGTATACTGGGCTAAAGTATCTAGGAAAAGAGGCAGAGCTTGTTCTATTCGCGAACGAAAACCATGACCTATCCAGGAACGGAAAACCCAAACATAGGGTTGCAAGGCTTAAACATTATCTTAGATGGTTTGATTATTATCTAAAAAGGTAATGCGCGAATAAATATAAAATATTGAAGTTGGGGCCCGATTAACTATGCAACAAGTGTACTGGAGGACACTAAGGTCAAACGGGGTACTGTTGCCACCCCCATATGATCCTAAGGGATTACATCTATACATCAAAGGTAGACGAATTGCGTTAACACCTTTAGCAGAGGAGATGGCATACAACTGGGCAAAGAAAAAAGATACTCAATATGTCAGAGATTCTGTATTTATATCTAATTTTATGAAAGATTTTTCCCAGAATTTGCCAGAATCATACAAGAATACAGAATATACTGATATTGATTTTTCTGAATTTTATAAATTCGTTGATGATGAGAGAAAAGCTAAAGAATCTATGTCTAAAGAAGAAAGGAAGAAAGTAGCTCAAGAGAGGAAGAGAATAAAGGAAGAATTGAGAAATACATTTGGATACGCAATAATAGACGGACGAAAGGTGGAAGTTGCAAATTGGATCGTCGAACCCCCAAGTATATTCATGGGTAGAGGCATGCACCCATTACGAGGAAGGTGGAAATACAGAGTAGAAGCAAGGGATATTACACTGAACTTGGATGAGAATGCTCCTATTCCTAAGGGACAATGGGGTTCCATTGTACATGATCATCATTCTATGTGGCTAGCAAGATGGATGGATAAGTTAACCGGAAAAATGAAGTATGTATGGCCTCACGATAGTTCTTTTCTACAACAGGAAAGGAATAAAGAGAAATACGATAGGGCGGCAAAGCTTAACAAATATATAGACAAAATCAGGGAGACTATCAAAAAAGATCTGAAATCTCAAGATCAAAGAACAAGACAGGTAGCTACAGTCTGCTATTTGATAGACAGACTAGGTATGAGAGTTGGAGATGAAAAAGACCCCGATGAGGCTGATACGGTTGGTGCAACAACCTTAAGAGTGGAGCATGTAAAGATTCACAATCCAGATATCTTTTTTGACTTCCTCGGAAAGGATAGCGTTAGATGGACGAAGACAATAAGTCAAGCTGAACCATCTCTAATTCAAAATATGAAAGAATTCATAAAAAACAAAAAGCCATCTGATGAAATTTTTGATGGTATTACTTCTAGAGTAGTGAATTCTTATCTTTCAAAAATGGCTACCCATATTACAGCTAAGATGTTCAGAACCTTTCATGCTACTAAAAGGGTAGAAGAGTTTCTTTCTAACGAAGTTCCAAGGAATATAACACAATCCGATGAGTACACCAAAATATATTATGCAAAGAGAGCCAATCTTGAAGCTGCTATACTATGCAATCATAAAAAGACACCGCCGAAGAACTGGGAAGATTTGATTAAAAAGAAGCAATCAAAATTGGAAGAATTGATAGTAAAGAGTCCGAAGAATGAGAAAGAAAAAGCAAGACTAGAGCAAAGAATACAAAAACTGAATCTGCAGCTAGACCTGGCTCTGAAAACAAAAGATTATAATTTGAACACTTCTTTGAAAAATTATATTGATCCCAGAATATTCAAGGCGTGGTGTTCATACGTAGGTCTAGATTGGCGGAAGCTTTACACAGCATCGCTCCAGCGCAAGTTTGCTTGGGTTTCTAGGTCTAACGCTAAATGGAAGGCTGCAGAACCTCAAGTGTTGGAGAAGACTCCTTTGATAAGTTCCAAGTAAAATAATCTATGTTTAAGTAGTGTTTCTTATAGTGATTGGAAGATTATCTTTGAGGGCCGGTAGTTCAGGGGTAGAATGCTCCCTTGGCATGGGAGAGGTCGGGGGTTCGAGTCCCCCCCGGTCCACTATCTTTTGATAGTCAACTACCCATGAATGAAGTTCATGGGCTTGCCCCTTCCCAGGACTGGTTTATGCACAGCCTCCAGTCCATGTGCATAGGAGCCATTATGCATAAGCTAGTTGACTGGGACTCTTCTGGTGTTAATCTGGAACCATTTCTGGTTAGGAATTCTGTTCTACAACACCAGAGTCTTGATAGCTACAGCTAGGCTTGCCTTTCTATCTGCATTTACAACCTGGCCACATTCTTTGCATCTGAACAAAGAGTATATGCTACCATCATGTCCATTCCCAACAGCACCGCAGCAGGAACACCATTTGCTTGTATGGTAAGCAATAGATTTGAACTTTGAAAACTAATTTCAGATAAATAATCCTGTGAATACTAGTCTATGTTATAGTTCGTTTGATATATCTCAACGCAAGTAAGCTTTTGGCTCTTTATCAAATTTATCTTTGCATGATTTAGAGCAGAAATAGTAGTCTTTATCCATGTATCTTGATTTGTATTTTGCGTTTATCTCGTCAACCTTCATTTTGCATACTGGGTCTATCGATGTCATATAATTAATACTCGCCGATCCGGCAATAAACGTTACTGTGTATTTATAAACGCAATCTTTCCGTTCAGTCCAGCCTTTGCTGCCACTTCTAATATTCGATCCTTTATCTGCTTCTCTGTAACGAATGATGGGTTATACGTAATAATTATTTCGTTATTCATGGGCAGAGCTTCCACGTTGTTTATTCCCGCATGTTTTTTAAGAGTATTTTCAAACAAAGGCATACATGATATACATTCAATGGTATAAATCTTCAGTCTTATTGTATTTCTATACGTCATATCTTGGCCTGAACCTCCTCAGTGTAAGTGAATTTGTAACGACTGTTACGGAGGACATCGCCATAGCTGCCCCCGCCAGAATTGGACTCAGTAAAACCCCCGAAATTATGTAAAGCAAGCCAGCAGCAATAGGTATAAGGGCAATGTTGTAAATAAAAGCCCAGAATAGGTTTTGCTTTATTTTGTTCATCGTACTGCGTGCCAGTTGGATACCAGCTACAACATCTTTTGGGTCATTATGCATCAATATAATCGAACCTGCTTCTACAGCTATATCAGACCCAGACCCTATTGCAATACCTATATCCGCCTGTGCTAGAGCTGGTGCATCGTTTATGCCATCACCAACCATAGCTACAACCATACCCTCCTCCTGAAGTTGTTTGATCACTTTTGCCTTTTCATCAGGAAGCACGTTGGCTATATACTTGGTTATTCCTAGTTGATTAGCTATAGCTTTAGCTGTCATTTCGTCGTCCCCTGTAAGCATAATCACGTGTATGCCCATTGATTGCAGTGTTTTAATTGCGTCAAAAGCGGAAGGCTTTGGCATGTCTGCCACTGCAATTAAACCAACCAATTTGTTATCTAAAGCTACCAGAATAGGTGTCTTTCCTTGGCTTGTTATAGATTCGATTTTTTCGTTTATTATTTGTATTTTTTCTGAATCAAATAATTTATGATTACCAATTATGATGCTTTTTCCATCATAGTTTGCTTTTATTCCCTGACCGGGTATGTAGGTAAATGTATGTGGGTTTGGTATCCTATCACCAAGTTTTGTCGTCGCTTCCCTTAATACAGCGTTTGCTAACGGATGGGTTGAATTCTTTTCTGCTATTGCCGCTAACATCAGAATATCATTTGATGATAATCTTTGGTCAAAGCTAAGTATATCAGTAACTGTTGGTTCTCCTGTTGTTAGAGTTCCTGTCTTATCAAAAACTATGGTATCTACCTTGTGCATCTTCTCCAGATGCTCCCCACCTTTGATCAATATTCCGTTTTCAGCCCCTCTTCCCACACCTACAACTATAGCTGCAGGTGTTGCTAGGCCAAGAGCACAAGGACAGGCTATGATAAGCACAGCTATAGCAACAGTTAGCGCAAATCCGAATGGTTCGTGAGCAATGACTAACCACAAAGCAAAGGAGATAAGAGCAACACTGACAACTATAGGGACAAAGTATTTTGATATTATATTGGCTAATCTTTCGATGGGGCTTTTTGACATCTGTGCTTCTTGCACGACTCTTATTATTTTGGCTAGAACAGTATCAGCTCCTACCTTTGTCGCTTTTACTTTAAGCACACCGTCCTTTACTATAGTGCCTCCTATGACAATATCTCCCACTGACTTGGATACTGGTGAACCTTCGCCAGTAACAGAGCTTTCGTCCAGAAAGGATGACCCCTCAACTATCTTTCCATCTGTGGGAATTTTTTCTCCAGGTTTAACCAGCAATATGTCTCCTGGCTGAACCTTTTCAATAGGAATCTCTTTTTGTGCTCCATCGTCATACACTATCGTTGCTGTTCTTGGCTGTAACTGCATTAACTTTGACACAGATTCTGTAGCTTTACTTCTTACCATATATTCTAGAAGACGACCAAAAAGAATAAGAGTGATTATGGCAGCAGAAGTATCAAAGTATAGGTCAGCGCTTAATGGATTAAAGATTACGCCGTATAAACTGTATAAGTATGCGGCTGACGTTCCTATCGCTATAAGCATATCCATGTTCGATGAGTGCATTCTGATCGCGTTAAGAGTCCCTTTATAGAATCTCCACCCAATAATGAATTGCACTGGTGTGGCAAGAATCAATAATAACCAGGAAATCATAATAGATCTTACACTAACATATGATAGTACAATTATTGGGATGGTTAGAGCTATACTTATGATAACCATTTCTTTGATATGCTTAAGTTCGATCTCTGGCGACAGAAAGGTATTCATGCAGGATTCACTGCAGAAATAGTATGTGACTCCTCTAACTGTTGCGTGTAGCGTTTCCTCAGATTGCTCTACAAACATACCACAAACCGGATCTGTTGGCACTCAGGTCATCCCCATACCTTTCTTGTAGGAGTCGGCGCAATATTTACAACAAAAAGGAAGAATTTTGTTATTTATCTTCTCCAAATATACATTTCCATACACTTTGCAACCGCAATGTGTACAAGTATGAATATTGGGCTCTAGAGCTGTATATATTATGTCTGCGAACCGTTTGAATAATTCCTTGGAAGTTTGTTGCCCCTTCTCAGTTAGCTCATATACTTTACGCCTATCGTCGGAATAATGCATTGTTATTATTCCGGCTGAGTGCAATACTCTGAGAAAGGGGTAAACTTGACTAGGACTGATTCTACGTTTCATTCTAGTCTTTACACTTTCCATTATTCCGTATCCATGCTTAGGACCTTCGTAGAGGAGAAGTAATATGTAAAAACGCAAAAAGTCGTTAAAAGTATCGTCCGATATGGAAGACGGTTCTTTGATTGCTGTTGCCTTTGTCTTTTCTGCCATTTATATCTAAAAAAGATATATCTTGTTAAGATATATAAGGATCGCTATTGTTTCTTTTCCACCGCTTTTTTTGAAATCGGTCTCCTGACTATCTTACTTCCGCATATAAGGCAGATACCAGATGAGGGAGGTCTAAGATATTCCTTTTTGCAACCTTTACAGTAAAATTTCCATTTCATTGCATGGGTTATCCCATGCGTACTTAATGATTTACATTTTAGCCCAAGATAGGACGCCAAATTTTCAATGGAATAATCATCAGATATTATTTCAACCTCTTGTGAATTACTAAGTTCAAGTGCAAGAGCCAGTAACGAAACATCTGCCTTTGAAAGGCTTAATGATTCTCCAAGTCTGGTCGCTGCTTCCATAACTTGCAGAACAGATTCAGAGGTCGGGTCAATTATGTGTAAATAATGAATGTTTTCTAATACAGTACCCTGCTGGTCCATTCTCTTTACTTCGTGAAATATCTCTGTGGTAACATATACTTCAGCATCATGGGCCATGGACGGGAGGCCCGTTATTATTGCATTCGTGTCTAGAATTAGTGCTTTATTTGATGGCATTCTCGCTCAGCAATTTCTGCAGTTGCTTAAATGGTCTTGGTGTAAATCTAAGAAAGATGCTGGGTGGAGCTCTTGTTATAGTGACTTCGCCTTCCTGATTTTTTAATTCTTTCCTTCCGTCTACAAGAACATCAAATGGAGTATCACTGGATACTGTAATTTCTGAAACGGGTACTATAAGAGGAGGCACCCTGTAGATTGGAAGGACGGGGGTTATTATATATAATTCCAGAGATTCTGCAATAACTGGTCCGCCTGCTGAATACGAATAACCAGTAGACCCTGTAGGAGTACAGATCATAATTCCATCCATTCTTGCACCTATGCTCTGACCTAGATATTTTACGTAAAAGGTTGGTGTTTCTATAAATTGTGCTCTTGTAAGATATATTTCGTTTAGTGCAAAAGGTAAGATTTTTTCTCTGACGACGGCTCCTAATCTAATTCTTGCTTCTACGTAATATTTACCTTCCTTTAGTCGCTGAATCGCGAATGGCAAATCCTGTAACTCTAGTTCGTTAAGAATGCCTCTTCCACCCATGTTGATTCCGAGGATAGGTAGAGTTTCTGATAATTCCTTAGCAACTTTGAGAAGTGTACCATCTCCGCCTAGACTAACCACCAGATCACATTTTGAGTTTGTTAAATCTTTTAATGACATTACCTGTTCTGTTGAATTATACTTAGCTGGCCTGACTGTCAACAATTCAAAGTTTTTAGATAACACATCCATAACTTGTAAATATGTGTGCGTCTTCTGGATACCGTCCTTCACTGTTACAGCTATCTTCTTTATATCTTTACGTTTCAACTTAACTTACACTTGATACCATTAATGAATTAATAAAGATTTGAGAGGTATTAATTGACACCTTCCAAGAATAAATTCGTTGGCTTCCAGAGTGGCTTATGCCGCTCGTATAGTTCCTGCTTGCTAGGCAACTGCCTCCCCTGCGGAAGGTCTTACATCGACTCCACAGGCTTTTCGCAAATGTCCTCGGCAGTTCGTTTGAGTGTCTGTAATCCTCTTTCGTATATATTCATTGATGTGTTTATGTCTCTGTCCTCATCCATTCCGCATTTTTCGTATATGAATACCCTTTTGTTTAAGGGTATTTCCTGCACATTTTTATATTCATTACACCTCATCGTCGTATATTGAGGTTTTGCGTCACTTGTGCATAAAAACATAGAGAAACTTATTTTTATGCTAAAAGAATGATATATGACCTAAGTGATGTGTACGGAAGAGCCGGATGATGGTTAGAATGATTTTAGGCTTTATGACTGATAGGTCAAAGTGTTTATAATATGAAAGCCGGTATACTTTTTTCTGGAGGGAAGGACAGTAACTTTTCACTTTATCTTGCTAAGGAAGCTGGTTATGATATAGCTTGTCTGATCTCAATTGAGCCAGCTCGTTCAGATAGTATGCTATTCCACTATCCCAATATCTGGGTTACCAAATTACAGGCAGAATCTATGAATATACCAATTTTGTATCATAAAGCTAGAGAAAATGAAGATGAAAGCAAGCTTCTGATGAATCTAGTATCTAAGGCCTCAGAAAATTTTGGAATAAAGGTAATAGTCACGGGTGGTGTTAAAAGTAAGTATCAGAGACGGTCATTTATCGATTCTATTTCACCTTTGGGGATACAAGTATTCAATCCTCTATGGGAAGTTGATGAATCTAAGTATCTATACCAAATGGTTTCATTAGGCTTTAAATTTATAATGACAAGCGTATCTGCATACGGTCTTGGACCAGACTGGCTAGGAAAAATCTTTGATGTAAATATGATAGACAAGTTGCTTTTTCTATCAAAAAAATATGGATTTAACCCATCCTTAGAAGGCGGCGAGGGAGAAACGTTGGTTCTTGATGCTCCAAACTATACTAAAGAATTGATCTTGGAGAATTCAGACCTATATTGGGATGGAACTAGAGGTATATTAAAGGTTAAAAGAGTATCATTGAGGGATAAGATTCGTGTTTGAAAGGGTAAAAGAAGGCTTACAGGCTGCAATAAGAAAACTGATCGAGAAAGACGTAGTTGATGAAGCGGCTATCAAAGAGTTTGTTAGAGATATTCAGCGCGAATTATTGCAAGCTGATGTGAACGTCAAGATAGTCTTTGATCTAAGTAAGAGTATAGAAAGTAAGTTATTAACAGAGAGAACAAAGTCAGGTGTATCCCTCAAGGAAAGGGCTATAACACTTTTGTATGATGAAATGGTCAAAATAATGGGCAATGAGGCAAAAATTGAACCTCCCCAAGACAAATTATATGTAATACTGCTGGTAGGAATTCAAGGCTCGGGGAAAACCACATTTGCCGCAAAACTTGCTAAATACTTCACGAAAAAGGGATATAAGGTTGGGCTAATATGTGCTGATATTTACAGACCTGGGGCGTATGAACAACTAAAAACATTGGGTGATTCTGTATCAACAGAAGTTTTTTGGGAGAAGATAAATGATGCTGTAAAGATAGCTAACGATGGTAAGGGCTATTTCGTATCTAAAGGGAAAAATCTCATTATAGTAGATACAGCAGGCAGGCACAAAGAAGAAAGATCGTTACTTGATGAAATGAGAAGAATGGAAGAATCTATCTCGCCGGACCTTACATTACTTGTCATAGACGGGACAATAGGACAGCAGGCCTACAACCAAGCTCTAGCTTTTGCCAAAACAACAAAGGTTGGTGGTTTAGTGGTTACGAAACTAGATGGAACGGCAAAGGGTGGGGGAGCATTAACAGCAGCTGCAGCTACTGGATCAAAAATTCTATTTGTATCTAATGGAGAAAGGGTAGACGATATAGAAGAATTTTCTCCGACAAGGTTTGCCGGTAGAATCCTTGGTATGGGAGATATAAAGGGTCTTATTGAAAAGGTAAAGCTTGCAGAAGCGGAAATAGATCAAGCGACAGCAAAGAGAATGGCCTCCGGAAAGATGAATATATACGATTTTGAAGTGCAGCTTGAACAAATGGGTAAGTTAGGTCCTCTTCAGAAGATAGTAGAAATGCTACCCGGGCTGCCCAGAGTCGAAGAAGAACAGCTTGGAAAAGTAGAGAGGAATATGAAAAAATGGAAGGCCATCATGAAATCCATGACAAAAGGAGAAAAGCTAGACCCTAATATAATTGGAGCTTCAAGAATAAGAAGAATAGCTAGAGGAGCAGGAGTTACAGAGAAAGATGTCAAAGAAATGCTGAATGCCTTTGAGCAAATGAAGAAAATTATGAAGAGTGCAAAAAAATTGCGCTTTAACAAGGATATTTTAAAGCAGTTACAAGGAGTTGGTACCTCTTAATTGGAGCTGGAGAAGACTAGGCTAGTTGCTGGTAGCCTACCTGTCTGTGATTGGTGCTTAGGAAGACAATTTACGAAAAACATAATGAAAGCAGAACAGATTGGCGTATTGACTCGCGGTAAGCCGTACAACGGACCATGTACTTTCTGTAACAATGCATATATAAGGCGGAAGGAAATTGCTAAGGAAGCTGCTGAGGCTTTAGAAAAATATGAATTCTCTACCTTTAGCATAGGAATTATAATTGGTTACGACAAAATAAACGCTGAAGATGAGATAAGATCCAAACTCAAACTGCATAGTGGCATAGCAATAAAAAGAGCTTTAGTGTCGTTATTCAGGAAGGAGCTTCATGTATTATTAAAGAAGGAAGTGGTTGTTTGGAACGGAGAAGCTCTTCTCATAATTGACCTCGTTCATCAGACGTTTCATATAGAAACAAGATCGGTTGGGCTTCTTGTCAGGTATGTTAAACTTCAAAGAGGGATTAGAACAAGAGGGATAAAATGTTTACTATGCAAAGGATCTGGATGTGATCAGTGTGATTTTACCGGTATGTCTAAAGAAGTTCCGAGTGTTGAGTTTGAAGTAGTTAGACATTTTAAGTCTGTTTACGGAGCTTCAAAAGTAAAAATCACGTGGTCAGGAACAGAGGATGATAATTCATTGGTTTTAGGTAAAGGAAGACCGATCTTTGTACATATTATTAACCCAATGCTACGAAAAAGCGGGTTTGACAGGGTCTGCTTATCTATTAATAAAAAAATCCAGTTTACTGAAGTAAGAGTGATGGATTCTAAACCACCCGTGTTTGATCAATTAAAAAAGATAGTACTTTACAGATTAAAGTTAAGGGATAATCTTACAGACGAACAGATCAGATCACTTGAAGATTATTTTAGTGATAGAGAAGCAACTGCGCATGCAGGAAAGAAAAGGCGAGTATATAATCTTGGCATAAAGCAGAACTTGAATGAATCGGTGACAATGACAGCGGAGATGGATAATGGACTCAGTCCTTGGCTTATTTTGGGGCTAAAGGAAGAGTCTGATATACGCACAGTAGCCGAGATCATCCCTAGAGCAAATATAATAGAAGCGGATTATGATATTATCGATTTTAAAACCTGATTGTGTTTAACTCAGCGAGCAGGAAGTCCCCTTGACTTGGCGAGTAGATGAAAGGGAGCAAAGTTATTTATGTTTATATAAACATAGCAAGAATTGAGTCATACGACTTAACGGATCAAGGTAAATAGTATGACACAAATAGAAAAGAACAGAAGAATACTGAAAAAAGACAAGGTAACAAGGGAAAAGAGGAAAGGTAAGACTGCAAGAGATAGAGGTGAGGTTGCTGCTCTGGATATAGTAAAAGGAGGGTTGAGGTTCAGCCTTGCTGCACTGCAGTTGAAGTGATGAGGGGGAACAAGAATGACTCTAATCCTCGGAGTCGAGGCAGGCAAGTTAACTTTATAGAAATATAAAGTTAACAGAACCGATATTAGTAAACTTTTATTTATTACTTTAATAGGCGTCTATGATAGTGTTAATTCGTGCCGCAACATAAAGGATTCAAAAGGAAGACTCGAAAACTGCTAACATCGGGAAAGAAGTTAGGTCTCTCTAGGCTTATGCACCAGTATAACACAGGAGAAAAGGTGGCTATCGACATAGAACCGTCTCAACCAAAAGGCATGCCTCACAGAAGATTTCAGGGCAAAGTTGGAGTTGTAAGAGAAGTTAGACGAAGATCGTTGGTGGTGGATGTTCCGGTAGGAAATAAGATTAAGACTTTAATAGCAAGACTAGAGCATGTAAAGCCATTCAAGGAGTGAAGTATTTGGTAAATGAAATATCAAGGAAAGCCATAACTATACATGAGGCAAAAGAACTTCTCGCCAATTTAGACCAAGAGAAGGCAGACCAAATTCAAAAGAGAACTTTAGATTATGTGTCAAAGTTCTCAAAGATACAGGGTAATCAAGCAGCAGAGCTTGTTAATAGACTAGTTAAGGAGGTAGGACTCACAGAGCCCCAGGCGGTCGAATTAGTTAATATACTTCCAAAGACTAAAGAGGAAATAAGAACTTTCACTGTAGGATGGAGACAGCTTTCTCCCTCTGAAACATTAGATAAGATACTTGAAATAATCTCCTCTGCTGCAAAAACGAACACTTAAAAGGAAGTATGCTCAAAGCTCCTTAGGCATCTGAGAATGGCGGTATCAAGAATTGTCTGTTCTTTGCTAGTAGTGTAGATAAGCGAGGCTCCATTTATATGAGTGTTTTTCAATCTCCAGTTAAAAGGTATGAGGAATATGCGTATGTGCTGGACTATCTTCAAAGAAGTAAATCAAAGCTTGTCAAAAACAGGGAAGGACAGATTGTGCAAGTGATAGGTGAAGAATATCTTACGCTTCTTGAACTACTCGCTTTTGATACTGCGGTGTTTTCTCCTTCGGAAAGGATCTATATAGGGAAGGACAGACGAGAAAAAATCATAAGTGTTCTTGGAAAGCTAAGTTTTGATGATCTAACATCTGCAGCAAAACAGGAGTTGCAAGAAGTTATTGAGAAGATAGTTATGGCAAAGGAATCCAAGTATGTTATGTATATTAATAAATTACAACCAATAACTCCGCGTTTACACGCACTAGAACTTATTCCGGGAATAGGCAGAACTTTAACTGTTCAGATATTGGACCAAAGAGATAAAAAACCTTTTGAGTCTTTTCAGGATATAGAGAAGAGAGTGGGTCTCAAGGATCCAGCAAAGCAAATAGCCAGGCGTATATATAGTGAGCTTTCTGGAAGGGAACGTATTAACATATTTGTTAAAAGATAAAGATGAAATATTTTAGATATGGTGAACATTTTCTTGTTGACCCTGCATTTATTGAGTTATTTGTAAAACGTTCGGGGATTAATGCTGGTGATAAGGTTTTAGAGATTGGCACAGGGCTCGGAACCATAACAAAAGAAGTAGCCAAAGCCGGATGCTATGTAAGGTCATTTGAAACAAATACACGATTATACAGAACAGCCAAACATACACTTTCAAGCTATAATAATATTGAAATAATCAACTCTGACGCCCTGAAATTTACTTCCGACGGTTTTGATATTGTTTTATCCAGTTTACCTTATTACATATCGAGTAGGTTTATTACTTGGCTCTGCAAACAAAAGACACCTTTGGCCGTTGTTATTCTACAAAGGGAGTTTGTTGAAAAACTGATTTCACCACCAGGTACCAAACACTATGGCGCATATTCTGTCATTGCAAAGTATTGCTTTAATGTGGAACCCATGGATGTGATTCCTCCAGAAGCCTTTAGTCCAAAACCCAAAGTATTCTCACAGATAGTTAGATTTCTAAGGCGGAAAACTATAGCTGAATCCGAATCCTTAATAAAATCGTTAAAGTTTCTTTTTAGCTTTAGAGGAAAGACGCTAAAAAGCACTGAAAGGATTATAAAAAAACATTTTCCCAACTTTGAGTTTGGGATAAATCAGGATAAAAGGATTGAAGACTTGAGTATAGATGAAGCAATTATGGCTGCACAAAAGATAGGCTGATGTACTAATGAATGAAATATACAAACCAGATTTAGACAGCGTACTCCTATTGGAACTTGCTGAAAAAGTAACATTTGACAAAGTCCTTGAAATTGGGATTGGATCAGGCTTTGTATTATATCATCTAGTAAAAAGGGAAAAGAAAGATGGTTTTGGTACAGATATCTCTGAAAAGGCAGCTTATGAAGCTAGCATAAGAAATGCCACGGAAAATGTAGATATAGTGATCACTGATTGTGCGAGTTGCTTTAGAGATTCTATATTTGATTTGGTGGTGATTAATCCGCCTTATTTGAGAGGGGATTATGAATCGGATAGGTCGATCTTTGGGGGTAAGAATGGGATAGAAGTTGCATGGAGAATGATATCCGATGGGTTGCGTGTGCTCAAGAGATCGGGTGTTATGTTTTTTGTTATATCATCTCTTACAAAATATAAAGAAATAATAGATCGTATTTCAGGTAGATTTACTATCACGAAGGAAAAGGAGGAGAAGATATTTTTCGAATCATTAATTGTGTTTAAAGTAAGAAAGACTTGATATCATTATGTCTATTGGTCGAGCTGTTGAGATAAAATGGACATAACCAAGCTGTCTGTGGCGATGATGGCTCCAAAGTACCCTATAAACGTAGGTTACGTGGCGAGGGTAATGAAAAACTACGGGTTGAGTGATCTGTACCTTGTTGATTCAAAGAAATTTGGCTCCGCAGCTTTAAGATACGCTTCACATGGGAAAGATATCTTAAGTAACGCAAAATATGTAACTTTTGATGAATTATACCAAGTCTTCAATACAGTTATAGGCACAACAGCAATAACTTCCAGAAGTTATGTTCGAAAATCAGTATCATCATATAATCTGTCGACGCTGCATGTAAATGCCAAGAATTCTGTAATACTGCTAGGTAGGGATACAACTGGTTTAACCACCAAAGAATTGGCTAAATGTGATATTGTATTGCACATTCCTACCGGTACGTTATATAAGACACTGAATATATCGCATGCACTAGCCATCTTGCTCTATGAGTTAAGGCGAAGCAATCTGAAGAAAAGTAGCATGTTTGATAGAAGGCTAGTAGATGTTTTGCTTTCATATATGGATAAATTGGCTACAAAGGCCAACATGCGACAAAATAAGAAATATAGATCTTTAGCTATAATCAGAAGAATGATATATCAATCTGATATAAATGAAGATCAAATCGTTTCGTTGATAGGATTTTTTAGAAAGATACTAATTATGAAGTAGCTACTTCATAGGCATAAATTCTTCTACCAATCCACCGGGTACTTTCTTTGCCTATTGTTAAAGGATATTTGAAAGAAAATCTAGAACTGGGTTGGTATTCTTTTAGTTTTGATTGTTTATCACTATGTAGAGTCAGCGTAATAGTTTTTTTCCTGTTAATTTTTATAGCTGGTGCAACAACTATTATCTTGCCTCCAGGTCTAACTACATGTTGGACTGATGCTAGAAAAGCAATATATGTTTTTTTAGCATCATGAATCATTCTATAAGCATCAGCTACATTTGGTGACTTTCTGATAAGTGGCAGCAAAATTGGTTCGGTTACTATACCATCTACTTTTTCCTTAAAATTAAGCTTTGTTGCGTCCGCTATATATAATTTATAAACATTGGTTAAGGTCTTGTACTTACTTTTAAGCCATTCAATATTTAGCTTGGTATCTTTTATCGCTCTCTCATCTTTGTCTACACCTATACAGTTTAATCCAGCTAGAAGTGCCTCCATAAGTATAGTTCCGGAGCCACAGAACGGATCCATGATTAACTTTCCTTTATCGAGATTCAAAATGTTGACTAATGTTCTTGCTAGTTTCGGCGACATTGATAGAGTGCTGCTTGGTACAGGCCTCTCTGTTGATATGTATAAAGACTGAAGATCAGTTACATATGCTGTTATACCTAACTTGTACATATTTTTTGCATGTACTACTACGAAGTCAGCAACTGTGCGTAGGAGGACGTCCTTTGACTGTAGTTCGCTCTTGGATGAATTAATTATCTTTACTGTAGGCTCGCTGGACCTGATTATTTTGAGCAGTGTGCTAGCTATCCATGAATGGTCTATTGTATTATCGTAAGTACTAACAGATATTCTATTAACTTCTTTTAATTTACTCTGTATTTTTAATGATAATGACAGCAACTCTTCTTCGTTTGAAAATTCTCCGATAGATATAGCTATTTTATGGAATCCTTCTAGTGTGTTGATTTCTACATCCTTTTTGAACTTAACATATAACACGTTATCATAAACATCGATTTTTTCTATCAAATCTTTAAAAATCGAAACAATTTCCAGTATGGAGACCTCGCCAAATGCTGGAACTGCGATGATTTCATATATATCATTTGTTTCGATAAAGTTTAGCTTTATCGTTGCTTATACTCCTCCATAGTACGATAAAATTTAATCATACCAATATCCTTTTAAAGATGACTCGGCGGAGAGTGTTAGATAGGTTTTGCACGGAAGAAACTATAGAGTGTCTGTTGGGCAACCATATACAAGAAAAGAGTACATAGCAGGCCCTCCGCAGCCAAAGATAGCTAGGTTTACAATAGGAAACCCAAACGATAAATATGATGTTATATTCAAATTGATTTCTCTAGAAAGGGCCCAAATCAGACATAATGCACTAGAGGCTTGCAGAGTTGCAGTTAATAAGATCGCTGGGACATTAGGTGAGTCAAACTATTATCTTAGAATACGCGTATATCCACATATTGTACTCAAAGAAAACAAGATGATAGCTACAGCCGGGGCTGACAGGTTGCAAGAAGGTATGCGAAAATCTTTTGGGAAACCGGTGGGCCTTGCAGCGAGGGTAGAACAAGGTACTGTGATACTGGAGCTGGGCATAAAAGGCAATAATGTAAACGCTGCTATTGATGCATTAAAGGTAGCCTCTAGTAAACTGCCGGTAAAAACAAAGATTGAAACTCTCCAGATCAGTAAAGAGGTTCACGGTGCTTGAAGTGAGCATAATAATAAGTCAAGATCAGATCGACGAAATTATACAAAGGGAAAGACCACGAAGGATAGGTTTACAGGCCCCCGATGGCTTAATTAATCAAGTGCTGAATATAGCTAATGATATAAGCAAAAGATATGGTGTAGAAACTATAATTCTTCTTGATACGACGTGGGGTACTTGTGATATAAATAATTTAGACGCTAGAAGGTTGGGCCTTGACCTTATAATAAATATAGGCCACTCGCTGCGTACTCAAAAAATAGGTTCCTACACATACCTTGTAAGTGCTGAATATGATGTTGATTTCAGAAATGTGTTGGAAAAAACAGCTACACTCCTGAAGAAAAAAGGTATAAAAAATGTAGGCGTGGTGACAATTAGCAATCATAAATCACAAATCGATACCTGCATTAGCTATTTGAACCAGTTAGGATTTTACACAGAAAAGGGAATAGCTGAAGGGCCTCTTTTTGATGGCCAGGTGTTTGGATGTAACTTCTATTCAGCAAGGAATATCAGTGACAAAGTAGATGCATTCCTATTTTTAGGCCAAAGCAGATTTCATGCGTTAGGTGTCTGCCTTAGCACAAGAAAGATGACGTTTATGGTTGATCCCTTTTTTAACGAAGTGGTAGATATCACAGAGGAAGCAAAACTATTCGAAAGAAAAGCCATTTTATCCATATACAAGGCAAAGGATGCTAGTAGTTTCGGCGTTATAATGAGTTTAAAGGAAGGTCAGTTCTTTAGAAATCAGGCATTAGAAGTTAAGGAAGAACTTGAACGATTAGGAAGATCGGTACAGCTGTTTTCACTTAGAGAGATCAGGTCTGACAGGCTTAAAATACTGAAAGGTATCGATGCTTTTATAGAAACTGCGTGTCCAAGGATTGCACTTGATCATGAAGATTTCGATAAGCCTATGCTCTCATATCAACAGGCTATGGGATTGATAAGATTGTTGAAAGGCCAAGACATAGGAGATGTATTCAATTACCCTTTCTGGGTGTAATCCAATGAGTGTAGATTCCAAACCAGTGGTTCCTGGCGAAAAAGTTGGAGTGATAGAAGAATTTTCACCTTCTGGTCTGACATATGAGAAGGATGGAGAAATCAGATCTCTAGTACTTGGTGAGGCTATGTACGACAAGGCTAATAGAATAATAAGCGTAAAGAGTGTGGGTTTAAAAAGTAAGATACCAAAAGTCGGAGATATAATTGAAGGTGTTGTAGAAGCTATTACATATTCTGGCCCAGTTGTAAGAATATATTCCGTTAATGGCCGTGAGGTATCTAATGATTTATCTGGAAGTATGCGTACACGGGATATAATAGGTAATCCTGTGAGATTAGGCGACGTTGTCAGGTGTGTCGTTACTGAAAATATCAACAACACATTGTGGCTCGCTATGAATTCACAGGAACTGGGTGTTTTGCATACTTTGTGTACCATCTGTGGAGCAAATGTGACTCCTCTACCTCCAGACAAGGTTAAGTGTACAAAATGTGGATTTGTAGACAGTCGTAAGATGGTAGGTTTTAAACCATTCTTTTCAAAAAAGCATTTTATTAATAAGTTAGATCATGAGGAAAGAAATAGACGATTTAAATTTAATTCTGCCAGGAAGTACCGCTAACTTGGCTACATAATGGAAGAGTAACCACTTTGAACGTATGCGTAGATAGGTAAAATGCGATCTTAAGCTAAAAAAGATAGTAGTGAGGATGAATCAAATAAACGATGTTGGGAAGATCTTCTAAGAGTGTAGAGATACAATGCCACTTGTAGAAAGTAAGAATAAGATACAAGCTCTATTATTGAATAAGAAGCCTCAAACAAATTTGCGAGTGGTTCATAAGATGCAATTTCGTAGCTAGTTTAAATCAAGCTACAATAACCATGAATGGCCCCATAAGTGAGACTGCTAATGCGCAGTATTACCTTAATGTCTATGTGAACTCTGGCTCTGGGTCTGTGAGCGGCTCAGGGTGGTATCCAGCTGGTTCTGTGGCTACAGTAAGCGAAACGCCAGCCACAGGCTACCATTTCGTGGACTGGACAAATGGAAACACTGGTTCAACGTATTCGTTCACAATGGATAGCCCCAATTCGATTGGCGCGAACTTTGAGATTAACACATACACAGTTACATTCCAGTCTTCGCCAGTCGAGGGCGCTCCAGTGACCGTGGACGGGAATAGTGAAACGACACCATATTCAATTGTTGTGGACTATGGCACTACGGTCACATGTTCATATGGTAGCTCGTTTAGTGGGGGCTCTGGCGTGCGGTATATCAACCCGTCGCCGTCAAGTGGGTCATTTACTGTCACTTCAACAACAACAATAACTGCTTCATATACTACACAATACTACTTCAACGTTTATGTAAACTCTGGCTCCGGGTCTGTGTCTGGTGGCGGTTGGTATAATTCAGGCTCTCTGGCTTTCAGCGTGCCTGTATATATACAGAAGAGGGTTGCAAACGACGAGGAAAGGTCGCTTGAGGGGTTCGTGAGGGACATTACTGAATACAGGAAGTCAGGCTATGACATAACGAGGGCAATAAGGAAGCTTTCAATTGAGGGGAGGTACACGCCTGCATTTACTGGCTTGTTGAAGCGCGTAGCGGCTTCCCTTGCGCTTGGGTCAAGGCTCCCTGAAATCAACGTGAAGGCAAACTCATGGGTCGTGAAGCAGATATTCTTCCTGCTCGGCGAAGTTGAAGATTCAGGGGGAGGGTCACCAAAGGAGCTTGAGGCAATTCACACGTTTGTTGAAAAGTTCGCGCTTGCAAAGAGCATGGTCAAGTCCCGCATGAGAATATATGAAATGCTTGCCATGGCGACACCAGCTGGGCTGGCTGTGTTAATATTTGTCATGGGCACATTCATAAAAGTGCTTGGCTCAGGGGGCCTGGCGCTTGGCGGGCTGATCAGCACCTCTGTACCACCATCCTTAATTTCGGCTTCATATGTAATGGTAATAGTTTCAGCTGTGTTCATGGCGCTTTCAGCCGGTGTTGCTTCTGACTTCACAGTGAAAAACATGTGGCGCGTTGCGCTTTCAGTCCTATTGGCTTCGGTCGTAATATTTGCATTGACCACGTTTGGCGGAGCGATCACGAGCCTGCTGCCGACGTCGCTGTAGCAAGGCAATTATAAAGAGGTCAAGTCGCAGGCTTGCTTAGCTGGAACCGTTTCTGAAAGGTTATAATTTCTTATAACCATCATTCGAAGCGTTGACCTTCTCTGTCAAGCCCGCTCCGGCCACCTTAGGCTCGTGGCCGGTGTACAGGTATTCATCCTTCAAAGAAGGCCATCCGCACTCACGGTAAACGGGTAGCCGCAGAGGCGCAGGTCACGCAGGATTATGGCGAGTGAGGCCAGCCTGTCGTAGCCCACGCCACAGGTTTCGCATTTCGATATCCCCAAGCCGGGTGCTTCAGCTTATCACCACAGACAGGACACTCCGAGGAGGTCCCTCTTGGGTTCACATAAACGGTCTTGAATGAGGACTTGTATTCAATCATCTTCTGGTAAAGCCTTTCATTTGTTCAACTTTGTCCTGAACTTCCTGCCCTTGTTGTTTCCACTAGTCCTTATTCCGTTCAAGTCTTCAAAGACAAACGATGCGCCTGGGTTTTCCTTTACCATCTGCGTAGTTAGCTTTTGCAAGGCATCATTGACGCGGTTCTTCTGCCTACCTCTGGCCTGGCGCAGTTTCCTGTACTTCTTTTGTCTATTGTGTATGTGCTTCTGCAGGCTCTTCCTCCTCCTGGAGAAGTCGTTCTGTATGTGCGCTATGTTAGAAATGCTCTGTGTGTCAGTTCCTTTCAGCGCAGGCCTACCATCACCCAGCAAACGTGGAATCTATCGTGGAGAAGTTCAGGTCCTGCGCTACGAAGCTGCCGCCTAGGGCCCTTTCCTTTTCCGATATGGTGAAAGTTATGCACACAAAATTATCAGTCAGCAAGAGCTCTGAAGCTTTGCCCTTGCTGTATGCCAAGAAGTGCTTGTTCTCAGTGTTTATTGTGACGTAAGCGTAATGCCCGGGCTGGAGCGTTACCCTCACTTTGTCACCTTCAACCTTGAACAGCTCGCCGTCAATCCTCATTTCAAGCTTCTTCACAACAGGTATCCTCAGCTCGCCATAATGGTTCTTCTTGTATGACCGGAGCATGGCAACGGCGGAAACACACACTGGGTTGAGGTGGTGAATCGCATAATCGTAGTTTGACACGAACCACGGCTTGACCGCCTTTCTCAATGCAATTGGTGAAGGTATCCTATTGTGATCGTGTATAGCCATTTCATAGGCAACTTCAATAGCATACCTTATCGCGTTCTGCATGTCCGTGAGGTACTTCATTACTTCCTCTTGTGGCTCGTAGCGCCCAATGTAATATAGTTCGATGGCCATCCGAAAATTCCGATATGATGTATAAGGTTTCGCTTATTCCAAATTATAATATTTCTAAGCTCGAAGCCCTGCATTGCCATTTCGTCGCAAACCGCTATGTGGAGCGGCCGTCTTCTCCCGAACTTCACAGAATTGTCCCAGACATCGGTAATATTGATTACAACATGCCCCTTTGGTTTCATTAGGGCTTGCAACTTACGGGTGCGTTTATAGAAGCTAAAGAAGGCTGACTTTACCATAACCAAGAGCTCTAATTAGAATAGTTATAGATAGGCTTTATTGAAAGTTTTCGCATATAATTATCTTTCCTAAATTCATTAATAACATTCTTAATTCCTATGGTGTTAAGTAGCATACTATCGGTTGTATAAAGGGCGGACGCTTCTTTATCCACTATAGCATATGTTAAAATCAAAATATCTACATGGGAATTAACTATTTGATCTCCAGCCACGTCTATTATCTTTTGTATTACTTCACCTAGTTTTTCTGGAATTCCCTTGAGTTTAGGGGAGTATGGCTCAAATCTATCGCCCATTGATTTTATGTAGTCCATTAATTTTTTATAGCCATCCATAAATTCCTGGTTGTCCATTGATAGGGTTTTATAAAAGAGCTCCCCAAGCGCAGTGAAAGAAACTCTTAATTTTGTGTTGGATTCATGGTCCTTGATCCAATTAAGAAAACTTAAGCAATTTGTATTCATATCATTCTTCATATCGCCTTGGCTTGGGAAAAAAGCCGCCATAATAATATTTGTATCCAAATGCTTAACTTGGAAACTCACTGTAACTCAAGATTGAATTTTTCTTTCATGGATTGAGCTTCCTGGTATGCGCGCTCTATGATGGTTTTTTCAAATCCAGGTTTTAATTCAGCAACCCTCTTTATAACATCCTTTTTTTTAGCGCCAGGGCTCCATTTAATGACTTCAATAGTGGACGCTACAAGCTCCAAGTCTTTCAGCTCAAAGTCCTTAATATAGTTAAGGTATTCCATGGCCCCCTTAGGTAGCTTTAGCAGTGGGTAGTCTTTATCTTCACTAAGGCTGAAATATACGTGTGCCAGGTCGGAAGAGTAAGGACCTCTTAAATAAAAGTTAAACCCAAAACCAAGCATGCCCTTAAAATCTCGGTGCAACATAAGTAGGTATATTACCTTTTGTACCCTAAGCCTTGAATCAAAATTGGCTTTAACCTGCTTTATATCTATTCCTAGGTATTGTAAGATGGAACCAACAATTTCTGGAGAATTAGCCGCCAATTTGATCCCCACATTTTATACTCGTTTGATAGTTTATAACCTTTTTTCTGTTAGTTAGCTTGTAGTCTAGCCTGACTAATTTGCGAGCGCAAGCAAGCTCACAGGCTTTAGCCGCGGGTATGTTCACAGGCTTGCGTTCGGACATTCATGTGAGTGCACCTTGTGACATCCTCCCACCCGTAAACGGTGTGGGGTTTTCCGCCTTTTAAGCCGGTCGCCCATTGAAATTTATGCGACATAAGGCTGTCTCAACCATGGTCGGCGGCATATTAGTTGTCCTCATAGCGTTAGCCTTGGTCGGGGGAATTACCTATATCGGCGTCGGCATTTTCTCTGGGATATACAGGGAGCAACAAATTACGAATTACCTTCATTACAAGGACGCAGAATATTTATCCATGACTATCAATTGTTCGAATCTGATAGTGACCAATGGCGGTCAGTACACTGTGAAGATAACCCAAATAATGGTAATTCCGCCAAGCGGCGCTCCCTCTTTTATCAATGAGTCAGTTACCCTTTACCCTGGCGGGAGCTATAATTTCTCTAATTTGCTCCAGCGTCCAGACAGGTATGCGGTCTTGACGTCTTACGGGAATGAATGGTACGTCCCCTTTGACGTGAACAACCCAGCCCTTGACGTCTATTCCTTGACCATTACGCCAACCACAGGGGGGACAACCTCTCCTGCCCTTGGGACGTATTATTATACCTATGGTCAAAAGGTCACCATTTCAGCCACTCCAAACACATATTATAGCTGGTCTGGCTGGGTTGGGGCTGGCCAATATAACTACACTGCCCCTGACCAAACGGCAACACTGTACATGTGGTCAAACATTACTGAGACAGCCAATTTTAACCACATAATGGCGACCGTGACCTTCTCTCAAACTGGTCTTTCGCCAAGCGCTTCGGGCACTGTGCTTGTTGTTGACGGAAACAGCTATGGTTATTCACAATTACCCATTTCATTCACGTGGGAAGAAGGGACATACCATACGTTTTCATGGTCTTCCCCTGTATCCGGCAGTTCAGGAGAGCAGTTCGTATGGTCTTCGAGTGGGCTGTCCTCTTCACAGTCAGGCACGCTGTTTATTACAGGTTCAGGGTCTGTGACAGCTTCATACACAACTCAGTATTACTTGACCATGAGCGCACAGTATGGTCTCAGTGTTTCACGGAGTTCTGGTTGGTATAATGCTGGAACACAAGTGAGAATTTCTGCCACAGGGTCTTCTGGCAGCGAATTTTATTCATGGAGTGGGTCTGGGTCTGGTTCATACTCTGGGAGCAGTAATCCAGCTAACAGTTTTTAGAAACACTTAAACGTGGAGCGTAGAGGCCATCAACTCGCTAGATATGCAGATAGCAATTGTGAAAGAAGATCAGACTCATCTTGAGCTTGAAATGTCTGACGTAGATCAATCCGTTCTGCAAATTATTCAACAAGAATTGTTGAAAGACGATAAGGTTGAATTTGCAGCAATGAATAGACCACATCCGTTATTAAAGACGTATAAAATGAGTATCATCACAAAAGAAGGAAATCCTAGGGTTATATTTAAATCGGCCTGTGGCAGGGCCTTGGAGAAATCAAAAGTGCTTGAAGAAGAAGTCATAAAAGCGTTGGGAACTAAAAAGGAGTGATAAGTATGGATTTTTGCCCTAAATGTGGTTCAAGGTTAAAACCGAAGCAAATTAAAGGCGAAAATTCGACCAGCATAGCATTAGTATGTCCAAGATGTGGTTACTCTTCACAACCAAGAGGAGATAAGACCCTCGTATCAGAGGACGTAGCAGGAGGGACTTCGATCAAGGTAGTAGGAGAAGAGGCCGATGACCTGAAAACAATGCCTGTTACAACTATTGAATGTCCAAAATGTCACAACATGGAAGCTCAATGGTGGTTCCTTCAGACTAGGAGCGGAGATGAGCCTCCTACACAATTTTATAGATGCACAAAATGTGGGCATACGTGGAGACAATATGCTTGATTTGATGTTGGTCATCTCTATTATTAAAGATCATAGTGTGAACATGAGTTTCCTTTTCCTTGATAAGAATTAAGCTGCAACATTCTATGCTTTGCTTAGTATTTTTCAATATGATAAATCCACTTTTATGTTGTGTTATGAAAGTTACTTGGTAATGTTTCTTGGGTTTTCTGATAATTGAAGCTCTATCTTGATACTTGAATTAAGATTCAATTTCAGTACAACAGCGGCCAGTGGGGGAAATAAGAAGTATGTCATATAATAAACCCAGATAGATTTTGTTAATGTTGCTGCAGCAGGGACGGCTATGCTTATAAGAACTGGTAAGGACATACAACATGAGGCGCCTGCTATTATGCCTATAAGAGGCATAGCTACATAACTTCTGGCTCTTTTATGTATAGAACACATCTTTCCTATTTGGCCCATCTTCATAACGTTCGCCAAAATTAACATATCTATTATGATTGCCATAAAGAAACTAAATGAAGTTAGAGCCGCACCAAAATAAGGGGGTATGGTAAGTGTTATGTTTGGGTTGTAAGCTAACCCTAATACCGCGTTAGCTAAAGATATAGGATAGAGCAGATTTGATGAAATGAATAAAGTGGGCGAAGAAAAGGTAACGCTTCCATATATGGAGACGAGTATGGCTTCAAGTATGAATCCATAAAGCAATATATGAGACACAAAATATGCAGCAAAAATTATTATACCTTTTAAACTTTTAATATATCGATTAGCTAGTAAAACTGTATCGTGCATGATATGGTTTTTAAGAAGAAAAAAGATAGAGAACCAAAATAATAGGGATGCAATAGTTTGGTATGGATTAAAGCCATAGGGTGGACCGATGTAAGCGAAGTATGCTAAAGCTATGCTTATAATGATGATTGAAAAAAAGAAGATATCCTGTTCTCTGAGCTTTGGCATTTTTGCTGGGCAAATTAGGAAGCTTCTGGACATAAGCTTTGCTGTGTATTTTTGAGTATTGAATTCCTGTGTTCTATAGTTTACGTTGATGCTTGAAAGAGATTTTTAAACAAATCATGAATAACATATTTCACTTAATTGAAACTGTTTGTATCGAATTGAAGATTCCTAGTGAACTACCCCGCCCTTGAGGACGGGGTCTTCTTGAGAGATTAGATAAAAGAAGTCGCGCAAAATTCACAAAAGAGCCTAGAGGCCAAGCTTGTCGAACTGTTTAAGAAGCTCCTTCTGTTCATTAGTCAGACTGGATGGAACTTTGATTTTTATTTTGACATAAAGGTCGCCCTTTCCCCACCCATTTAGCTTTGGCAATCCTCTTCCTTTTAGTTTAAAGATAGTATCACTTTGAGTTCCTGGAGGAATCTTGAGTTCAGCTGGACCATCAAGAGTTGGTACCATTATAATGCTTCCAAGGACAGCTTTAGAGAAATTTACTTGAGCAGTGTAATAAAGATCTGCTCCATCTCTTTCGAA
Source organism: Nitrososphaeria archaeon (assembly GCA_029775965.1). Lineage (GTDB taxonomy): Archaea > Thermoproteota > Nitrososphaeria > Conexivisphaerales > DTJL01 > JAKAPW01. The sequence continues at coordinate 28,162 of JARVJU010000013.1, forward strand.
TCTGTTATCTTTGTAGACGTGAACATTGACGTAAAGGTCACCCGATTGACCATTTCTAGGAAGTTGATCCCCTTCACCTTTTAGCCTGAGAGTAGAACCATCCTCTATTCCCGCAGGTATACTAACATTTATGGTTCTTTTAACAGAAACTAGACCTGTTCCTCTACACTCCCTGCAAGGATTCTCTACAATACTTCCTGATCCTCTGCATCTAGAACATGTCTCTACACGTATAAGTCTTGCAAATCCTGCAGAAGATACTTTTTCAACTCTACCGCTTCCTCCGCATACAGGACATGTCGATATTCTTGTACCAGGCTGTGCCCCAGATCCGTTGCATACAGAACATTTTTGCAGCCTTTGAAGTTGAAGTTGCTTTGTCGTTCCAGATGCGACTTCTTCGAGTGTGATGTTTATATTTGCCTCAAGATCGCGTCCTCTGCGTTGCTCATGTCTTTCAGTATCAAACCCAAAGAATCTAGAGAATATATCATCAAACCCTCCAAAACCAAAACCACGCAAAATATCTTCTATGTCTGCTCCCCTGAATAAGTCTTCTTGAGTGTACCTGCTGTTTATACCCTCATGCCCAAACTGATCATACTGAGCCCTCTTTTCATCATCAGATAGTACAGCATAAGCTTCACTTATTTCCTTGAACTTTTCCTCGGCTCCTGGAGTTTTATTTCTGTCTGGATGATATTGTAAAGCCAATTTCCTATATGCATTCTTTATTTCGTCTTTTGTCGCATTTCTTGATACGCCTAGAATTTCATAGTAGTCCCTCTTTGTACTCATGATTTACGCACCTTGGAGCCTTTACTGTATATCATTTCTTTTCTTCATCTACTACTTTGTAATCTGCATCAACAACCTTTTGCTCTTTCTTCCCTTCGTCCTTTTGTTCTGTCTGGGTCTTTGCCTGTGCACTTGCAGCTTGATATACGGCTGTACCAACTTCTTGTAGAACTTTCGACAGTGAATCAACAACAGATTTTATTTTGTCAACGTCCTTTCCTGCTAAAGCAGACCGCAGGTCAGATTGAGCTTTCTCTATCCTACCCAACTGATCTGAATTCAATTTATCCTTCAGGTCTGTCTTTGTCTTTTCTGAGGCATAGAGAAGAGAATCAGCATTGTTTCTTAACTCAGCCTCCTCTCTCTTCTTTCTATCTTGTTCTGCGAACTGCTCAGCCTCTTTTACCATCCTTTCTTTCTCTTCCTTGGTGAGTTTCGTAGAAGCAGTTATGGTTATTTTGTTCTCTTTGTTCGTAGCTAGGTCTTTTGCTGTTACGTTCAATATTCCATTAGCGTCGATATCGAAGGTAACTTCAATCTGGGGGACCCCTCTAGGAGCGGGAGGTATGCCGGTCAAGTTGAACATTCCAAGCGAAACATTGTCAGCTGCCATCGGTCTTTCTCCTTGAAGAACATGGATAGTAACCGTCGTTTGGAAATCTGCAGCAGTAGTAAATATCTGACTCTTCTTGGTAGGTATGGTGGTATTTCTTTCGATTATCTTTGTAAATATTCCACCCAGAGTTTCAACACCTAGAGAAAGAGGAGTAACATCTAGTAGCAGGAGGTCTTTAACTTCTCCAGCCAATACAGCACCCTGTATTGCTGCTCCTACCGCAACAGCTTCCATAGGATCGACACCCCTTTCTGCCTGTTTTCCAATGATTTCTTCTACAAAGCGTCTTACTAATGGCATTCTTGTCTGCCCACCTATGAGTATAATTTTATCAATATCCTTGGGCTGTAATTTAGCATCTTCTAATACCTTCTTTATAGGCTCCTCTATCTTTTTTACAATCGGGTATGCTAACTCCTCTAGTTTTGCTCTTGTAATAGTCATGTGAAGATGCTTAGGTGTACTGCCTTGCATTGCTATAAAAGGAAGATCTATGTCAGTGGTAAGGACGTTTGATAATTCGATTTTAGCCTTTTCAGCTGCTTCCTTCAATCGCATCATTGCTACACTATCGCCTGTCAAATCAATCCCAGTTTCAGATTTAAATTGAGAGGCCATATACTGAACCAAAGCGTTGTCTATGTCCGCTCCGCCTGTCTTGGTATCTCCACTGGTAGCAAGTACTTGGAAGACACCACCACCGAACTCCATAACTGTAACATCATGGGTTCCGCCACCAAAGCTAAACACGAGTATCTTCATTTCTTTATCTGCTTTATCCAGACCATAGGCCAGACATGCAGCAGTGGGTTCATTGATTATTCTTACAACTTCTAATCCAGCTATTTCACCAGCATCCTTTGTAGCTTGTCTTTGATTGTCGTTGAAGTGTGCCGGGACAGTTATTACAGCCTTCTTTATTGGTCTACTCAAGTATGTCTCCGCATCTCTTTTGATCTTTTGAAGTATGAAAGCAGATATCTGCTGTGGTGTAAAGCTCTTCCCATCTATGTACACCTTATAATCCGTACCCATCTTTCTTTTTATTTCAAATATGGTTCTTTCTGGATTTGCGGAAGCCTGTCTCTTTGCCGGTTCGCCGACGATTAGCTGACCGTCCTGCGTAAATGCCACAACAGAAGGAAACATTTTACCAGCTACAGTAGGACCTTCAGCACTTGGAATGACTATTGGCCTACCTCCTTCCATTATCGCAGCTGCAGAGTTGGTAGTCCCGAGGTCAATACCTATTATCTTCTCTGAAGAAGATGCTTGGCTACTCATTTCCTATCCCCTCCTTGTATACCAACTTTTACTACGCTTGGCCTAAGCACCTTCCCATCAAAAATAAATCCCTTACGCATTTCTTGAACAACCTTTCCCACTTTATCGTCTTCAACTTCTACGCTTTCAACTGCCTCATGAAGATTTGGATCGAAGTACTCTCCTTCAGCCTTTATAACCTGCAAACCCTCAGCATGTAAAATTTCATAAAATTTATTCAGAATAACCTCAATGCCTTTTACTATTTGTTGTCTGTCGTCACTTTTTGATGCCATATGAATAGCTAGCTCAAGCTCATCGGCTACAGATAGTAAATTAGCTATGAGTCTCTGAAGGCTGGCTTTATTCATTTCAATCCTTTCCTTCTCAACTCTTTTTCTGTAGTTTTCAAAATCTGCCTGCATATATTGTAATCTCTTAAAGTAGTTCTCCGCCTTTTCATGCTCCTGTCTTAAGGCTTCCTCCAACTCTTCTATTCTCTTTGGCAGAGAATCTTGTGGCCTAGGCAAACTCTGTTCAGGTTCTGCCTTGTTTTCTATACTCTCTTTATTTTTCTCACTCATACTCTTGCCACCAAGCGCTTTACAAAATTGCACTCTCTTTCTAAGTGTTTGGTATAAGTTTTACCATATTATTTTAGCATTTGTTTTATAGCTACTGCTGAAGCAGAAATCCAGCACATATCATACCAAAGTAACTTGGTCTGTGATAAGACAGATGCACCAATCTTGACTTGGTTCCACTTAAGACTCCCGCCAAAATCAGCATCTGCCACAAGCTGTCCGGTTTAGCTCTATCAACCATTTCAGGGTCGATTGTTAATAACTTTTCAAGCATATTGCTTCTTATGGCTTCTAATACATATTTATCATATAATTTTGCCGATTCACTGAATCCATAGGGACCAGACTTCAGGTGTGCATGTGCCTGATCAGCACTAGCTATAAAAGAGACTCTTCTTCCTAACTGATCTGCAGCTCTTCTGATGCATTTCCCAAAATCAACCAATTGCTGCCATTGAACCTCGCGAGATGGAGTAACGAGAACAAGTTTCATTTCATTAGCCGGCATCAAAAACCAGAGAGGTATCACAGACCCCCAATCCAAGGGCATCTTTGATTCAGTCCCTGAATCTGTTCCGTAGTTCACTAGAGCAACGTTTAACCTTTCTTCATGGGCAATTCTATACATGGTTTCAGCTAGCTTTCTGTCTCCAGTAAAGCTAACTGTAATCTTCTTTGTTCGAGATTTTACAAAACCAGAATAGTACTCTGTCATTATTATTCCAATCTGCTTGTAAATTCTCAGGTTATGCGGCGTGGCTAGTATTATAGTTTCTGGATTTGATGTCTTTATCAGATTTGCAATCTTAAACATATTTTCTGTCAATCTTGCATAATTCTTATGGGCATCAGACAGCTTAGGGACGGCCTCTGATCCATGTGGCATTATAAAGGCAGAAATCAGACCCATTATCTCGTGGTTAGATACACAGGTTTATCAATTTTAGACATATTTGTCAATTGATTATTAATCAGCTTATGATATAAGCATACATCAAAGTACTCCAAAGGATGCCAAGTAACAGATTGCGATATACAGAAGAATATATCGCAAGTCGAGATCGAATAGCGAAGGCTTGTTCAGATGCTGGTATAGATGTATTAAGAGTATTAAAACCTCCATACCTGAATGGTATATGGTTGTTAATTGTTCACACGCTAACTGATGAAGCATATGTACGTATGCGTGAGAATGTCATCAAAATGGGTTTACGGCCGAATATGATATTTATCCGGGAAGTAGGTTCTGGAGAAAGGACACTTTGTGTAACTTTGAAAGAAATAGCCGACCAAGAAAACAACTCATGGATCCAGTCAGGATGACAGCTTACCAAGTCATATAACATTATTCAGATAGTTTGCTGATTGGCTTCTTATTTAGCCTTAAAGCCCCCCGATATCCAATTCTGTCGTAAAGATAGAGCCTAAACCATCCTGTTATCATTAGTCTAATGACAGCCACTTTGGTTGTATAAATCTTCAAGCGAAGAAAGGTATAATTTATGCCTTCTAGCTAGCATTTCAATACTCTTAAATACAGTCTGCTGGGGTTTGTAATTCAAGAAATCTTTTAATTTTATTCTATCTAGCATAAGCCTGATTTGTCAAAAGAATTGTCTCGAGTTTCAATAGAAGAAGCCCTGAAGCGAATCTATCAAGAGATAGCTAAATTCGAACCTGTAAAGGTTTCTACACCAGACGCTTTAGGAATGATTGTAGCCGATGACGTAGTAGCAGGTAAGGATTATCCCCCTTACTCACAGGCAGAAAAAGATGGTTTTGCGTTATCAAGTAAGTTACTTAGCAAAGCATCGCCAGAAAACACGATCAGGTTAAAAGTTCTGGGTACACTTTCACCTGGACAGATCCCATCAGAATTAGAAAGAAGAGACTGTTGTTTTCGTGTACTTACTGGTGCTTATCTCCCAGAATGGTGTGATGCAGTGGTTATGCAAGAAGATGTTGAACTAGAGGATGGTGAAGCTATTTTTACACACCCTGTTCAACGTGGAGCAAATATCTATGCCAAAGGGTCAGACATTCATAAGGGCGACATAATTCTTAGAAAGGGACACATGATAAATTCATTTGATGTTAGCCTCTTGTTGTCATATGGTTTGTATGAAGTTAAAGTTGCTCCAAAGCTAAAAGTTGCCCTGTTGGCGACTGGAAGTGAGCTAGTTGACTCGCTAGATATGATAAAAAAGGGAAAAATTCTTGAGACAAATAAAATAGCCATATCCGGCATTCTCTCTGGATTCGGTTTTTCTGTGATCGATGCTGGATTGGCCACTGATGATGATAGAGAAATAGCATCAGCCATCTCAAAAGCTCTTGAAGAGGTGAACGTCGTAATAACTACTGGCGGTTCTTCTGTCGGAGAAAAGGACCTTGTGCTTGATTCATTTAAAAGGTTAGAAGGAAAAATAATTCTTCATGGCTTAAAACTAAGACCTTCAAGTACAGCAGGCGTGGCGACTATAAGAGGAAAACTGATATTTGCTTTGTCTGGTCTAATACAGTCATGCGTGGTAGCCATGTTTAACCTTGTTCTGCCAGTGTTAAGATACATGCAAGGAATAGAAGGATACGAGGTACCGGCCGTTATGGCTAGGTTAGATAAAAAAGTGGTTGCATCATGGCCAAAAGACTTTAAGAGGATAATTTGGCTTAGATTGTATTCAAAGCAGGCTAGTCTTTATGCTGCACCTAGTCTAGTATCCAGTCACTCGAAGTCAGTAATAACGCATTCTGACGGTTACGCTGTAATAGATGGCAATACTGTACTCGCGAAGGGCTCCGTTATCAGAGTTTTCTTAATAAAAAATTATGGTATAGCTGACATGTAGTGCAGGTCGTCTGTTGAGTTTCAGACCATTAAAAATACGAAATCAGTTTTACTTAGATACACAGCTAGTCTTATCGGACAGAAGAATCAGTTAAAGAGAGAAGCCATTCATGCATGTCTGTTTATAAATTACACAAGCATAAAAAAGCAATCATTCTCAGATGAGTTTGTCCATATGCTGAAGAGTGATGGATGATTATAAGGTTCAATGTTATCTTATCTTATATGTGCATGAGTCTGTTGATAGAGATGGGAAATAGATACGATTCAGCGATAATGAAATGACTCAAAAGGCTGCCGCAAATAAAGATGCTAAATTGTTGAAGATAATATACGAAGTACAAAAAGAAATATTATGCTAAAAATGGGAAATCGCAACCTGATTTGTGGGATTTAGATTTTATAGTCTGCATTTTGATGAGCCCCTTGTATCTATTCTGGCATCCGTCTGCAAAGCCTGGCGCATCATCTTATAAGACAGGAAGAAAATTTACAATTTTTAACATGCATATTTAGTAACATACCACATACATCAAAACGTTAATACAGAACAACTTTCTACTTAATGTATATGATATCACACAATGGTATAAAAGGAGATCCACTTCTTATGATACCAGGGCCAACAAACCTACATCCACGGGTCCTTCAGGTAATGTCCGAGCCACAACTTGGTCATACCGGTACGAAATTCTACTCTGAATTCGTAGACATATTGGATTTGACCAAGTATACATTCAAAACAAAAGGCAATGTGATAGTCTTCTCAGGCTCGGGAACTTCAGGAATGGAGGCAGCAGCAAGTAGTGCAATAGAGCCTGGAGAAAAAGTGCTTAGCCTTGAAACGGGATTCTTTGGAAAGAGATTTTCAAGTATAGCTGAAATCTATGGAGCTAACGTAACCAAGCTTACAGTACCCGATGGATCAGAATTTGATCCTGGAACCTTGGATGAAAGAATGTCCAAGGGATCTTATGACGTTGTGTTGATGACACATGTTGAGACTAGCACTGGAGTTGAGAATAGAGTGAAGGAACTTGTTAGAATAGCCAAAAAGCATGGTGCATTAACAATAGTTGACGCAGTTGCTTCATTAGGAGGGTGTGAACTGGATTTTGATGACTGGGGAATAGATATCGCATTTGCAGGTTCTCAAAAAGCTATTGCTGCACCACCTGGAGCCATGCTGATGGCTATTTCTGAAAAAGCTATTCAAAAAATACAGAATAGAAAGACCCCAGTTAAATCCTACTATTATAACCTCGAAAGATGGATGGATGTAATGAAAGACCCACACATATACCTGACAACTCCATCCACAGCTGTACTGCGAGCATTGAGGGTTGCACTGCAAATGGTCAAAGAAGAAGGAATAGAACAGAGAATACGCAGGCACAAGGAACTGTCGGATTTATTTTTAAGGTCACTCAAATCTGCTAACATAAGCATATTCTCAAACAGACCATCACCTACTGTTACTGCTATAAAGGTGAGTAATGCCACAGCAATTCAAAAGAAGATCCTTGATATGCATAATATAATGGTGGCTACGGGGTTAGCCAATCACAAGGATGACATGCTGAGAATAGGCCATATGGGTAACATAACAGAGGAAGAATTGTTGATGACACTCTTTGCTCTGCTTGATATTCTTAAACAAACAGGACAGAACATAGATGTCGCGGGCTCAATCGGAGTCTTCTTCGATAGGATAAAGGTAACAGCCACAGCTTAGCAAGTATTTGCATGACTACTAGAGATTCAATAAAGCCAAGCAGGATATTTGTATCATTACTTGCAGTGGTATCTGTATTATGGATTGCCGTGGGCTTGGAAGAAAGTATTAAGGGTTCGCATAATGGTGTAATAATACTTCTTTCTGGCTCATTATTTTTATTAGTTGCTGCCATAGGAGTTATAGTGCAGCGTTTCTTGTACTAATTTTTCCTGTCTGGAATTGCTAGAAAAACACATATTCATCCTGTTTTGAGCAACATTAAATGGATTTCATTCAGACATCAATTACAGGCGCAATAGCCGGTCTTACAATATTTATCAGTCTACCAGCTGGTAAAATTGGTCGGTTATCACAAAGGACTAAGGGATTTGTTGACGGCATAGCAATAGGAATACTTGCCTTTCTCTTCTATGATGTCACTTCAAACGCGATAAATCCAATAGAATTATCATTTAAATCTCTAGCCATGTATAACGATTCTGTTTTGATGATTATAGCTCTAGTGATAGGATTTGGTGTCTTCTTTATCGGGCTTTCTTACTATAGCACAAGGTTTCGATCTGAGAAAATGAACGATCCATTTCATCTTTCTACTTTAATAGCTAGCGGCATAGGGATACACAATTTCGGAGAGGGTCTTGCCATAGGAGCATCAGCGTCAGAGGGTTTGATTTCATTAGCAATACTCCTTGTTATAGGGTTTGCACTGCATAATTCAACAGAGGGTTTTGGAATAGTAGCACCTCTGCTATCCTCATCTCAATCAAAGACCTCTTGGTTATTTCTGTTCAAGATGGGTTTGATAGGTGGTGGACCTACTATTATAGGCTCTATGATAGGCTTCTTCGTCATAAACAGGATAATGTATGTAGCTCTAATGTCTGCAGCTGGTGGCGCAATTCTTTTTGTTGTATTGCAACTTTATGGAGCAGGGAAGGCATTTAAATCAGATCGTGCACTTGGGAGTGGTGTCTTTATCGGATTTGTGATAGCCTTTATCACTGATATATTTGTGTCTACATATGTATAGTAAAGTATTTGAACAGTTATGCTGAAGATTAGCTCAGGCGCCCGGTGAAACCAGTGTCTTCATTACTGTTGCCTGTAGCAAAGCATTTTATAGCAGGAACCACAATTTCTGACGTTATAGAACAAGGTAAAATCTTAAACGCCAAAGGATACAAAATTATTGCAAATTTTTTGGGAGAAGATGTTATCTCAGATGATGCGATAGAGAATACTGTTCAGGAGTATCTAAATCTTTACGATTTATTGGATGAAAATAGGATTGCTGGAAGCGTAAGTGTGAAGTTGACACAGCTTGGACTTACACTATCAAACGAAAAAGCAATTTTGAACCTAAAAAGAATACTAGATAAAGCAAAATCGCTCGATAGGTATCTCTGGCTTGATATGGAGGGTTCAAAGTATACCGACAGCATAATAGAGATATATCTTTCAGCACTGAAGGAATATAATAATGTGGGGCTAGCTATACAAGCATATCTAAAGAGGACAGAGTCCGACTTGGATAGAATCCTTCCAAAGGGTGGACAGGTTAGACTGTGCAAAGGAGCATATAATGAACCAGCATCAATTGCGATAAAGAAAAGACCAGATATAAGAGAAAATTACAAAAAACTTCTAAAAAGACTTTTTGAACAAGGTAACTTTTTCGCTATTGCTACTCATGATGAGGATCTGATAAGTTTTGCAGCTGAGCTGTCTAAACAATCAAACGTACAAAATTTTGAGTTTCAGGTACTGAAGGGAGTTAGAGAGGACATGCAAGCAAGGATTCTAGGCAACGGCTATACAGTATCGATTTATTTGCCATATGGGAAAGAATGGCTTCCTTATGCCATAAGAAGAATAAGGGAAAGAAGGAGAAACATATTCCTTCTCTTCAGAGCACTTCTTGGGTAGCGTATCTTTTTATACATTTCCGTACAGAATATTTATATAATGTAGCGAATACAGCATCATAGGTCATAAATGGAATCTATAGTCGCTGTTCATCTGACTCATGATGAGATTCCGACACGATGGTACAACGTCCTTCCAAGGCTACCAGAACCATTGCCTCCTCCACTTGATCCTGAAACAATGCAGCCAGTGAATCCAGTCAAACTTGAAAGGATATTTGCAAAAGAGCTGATAAGACAGGAAGTCTCCTCTGAACAATATATCAAGATACCTGATGAAGTGATAGAAGCCTACAAATCTGTAGGAAGACCAACACCATTATTCAGAGCTAAAAAGTTGGAAGAAGTGTTACATACACCAGCAGAAATATATTTCAAAGCAGAGTCATTGAACATAGCAGGGAACCGAAAAACTCGTTACAGAAACCGGTGCAGGACAATGGGGAACAGCATTAGCTATGGCCACTGCTATATTCGGATTAAAATGTGAAGTATACATGGTCAGAGCAAGCTATGATCAGAAGCCAGGAAGAAAGATAATTATGGAAACACTTGGTGCAAGGATTTATCCGTCTCCTAGCCAGAACACCACTTATGGGCAAAAACTGTTGAAAGAGAACCCAAATCATCCAGGCTCTTTGGGTGTGGCAATCAGCGAAGCTCTTGAGGTGACGTTAAGAGAAGAAACAACGAGGTACTCTCTCGGATCAGTTTTGAATCATGTTCTTTTGCATCAAACAGTGGTAGGTCAGGAAGCGAAGAGTCAATTAGAAGCAATAGATAGGACACCAGATGTTGTGATAGGTTGCATAGGAAGGGGCTCTAATTTTGCAGGCTTTGCTTATCCATTCCTTGATGATAAACTTGCAAAAAAGAAGCCTGATATGAGATTTATTGCAGTGGAGCCTACAGCAGTACCATCAACGACCAAAGGCAAGTATGAATACGATTTTGGAGATTCAGCTGGAATGACACCACTGCTCAAGATGTATACGTTAGGTCATAACTTCACTCCTCCGCCCATACATGCAGGAGGTCTTCGTTATCATGGTAAAGCACCATCCCTCTGCCTTCTCATAAATAAACATGTAATCGAATCTGTAGCATATGATCAATTGCAGGTATTCGAAGCTGCAAGACTATTTGCTAGAAGCACCGGTATAATTTCTGCACCAGAGTCTGCCCACGCGATAAAGAAAGCCATAGATGAAGCCATAGAAGCAAGAAGAATGGGTGAAAAAAGAATCATAGCATTTAATCTTAGCGGTCATGGTCTGCTTGACCTTAGCGCTTATGAGCAATATAACTCAAATAAATTGACAAACCCAATGTACGAACCCTAAACATCAAATAATAACAAACATCACCAAAAGAATTCAATAAATATATTTTCATCTTTAATATTCGAATTCCTTGCAGTAATTACGCAAGATAAAGCATCGTATTCAGAGATGAATTCCCAATAACTTTTTATCTACATCGCGCAAGGTGATTACGGTCCCGCCCCGCGGTAAGGGTTAAAGATTCCCCCGTAGGCTCAGCCTGGTAGAGCTTCCGACACCAGTTGTTAGCTGACTGGTGGGAGACGCTGTAGTGGCTGGCCTTGGTCAGCCCACCCAGCCTACTAGGCGAACAGAAACCGGAGTGTCGCAGGCTCAAATCCTGCCCGCGGGACCACATTTTAACGTATGAATAGATAAATACCTGTATTTCGAGGAAACTATACATGAGCACCGACGAAAAGAAACCCAGAAGACGATCAGTCAAGCAAAGACAACAGAAAGAGCAAAAGGAGCAAAAAAGAAGGCCAACGCGAAGTAGAAGAAAAATTCCTCAAGAAGAACCAAAAAAAGAGGAAGCAAAGGAGAAGAAAAAGGAACAAACTCAAATAAAACTAAGTTCTCCGGTTTTCGCTTCAGTCAAAGCAAGGTTGCATGAGGTAAATAAAGTAAGAATTGGAAAAGGTTTTTCCTTGGCTGAGATAGCTAAGGTGGGCCTAAGTGCTTCCCTAGCCAGAAAACTTGGATTATATGTAGATCCACGTAGAAAATCATCTCATGAAGAGAATATTAGAATATTGAACAGTGCGTTAAGAAAGATCACTTCCTGATCTCATGTGTTCAAATAAGAATTCCTGATATATACCTGCATAGTGACCAAAATAGTTTCTTGCTTTTTCTGACACCCTCTCGTATCCCTTAACTGTTAATCCAGTTTTCTTTGGGTTTACATCAATTAGCGACGGATAATATTTTGCCAGCCCGCGAAAAACCCATCTATCTATAGGAAATGCCTCCATCTTCTCAAAAGCAAAGAGAAGAACACAGTCTGCTACTTTGGGTCCTATTCCCTTAATATGACTCTTGCCGTATAATAGGGCGCTCCAAGCATCTTGATAACTCTGCTTCCTTATCACTTCAAAATCCAGGCTTCCGTTAACTATCCGCTTAGCAAAGTCTACAAGATATGTCCATTTTCTTCCTAGGAATTTGGCGGTAGGTCTTTTCATATTGAGTAACTCATTCGGTTGAGGGATTAAACGAATGCAATAGTCATTTTCGCAGATAGATGAGCTGGAGGCTGATAATCGATCAAGAACGGATTCAATAGCAATTATGCTTATACCCGAAGAGATTATGTATGCTATAAAGCAGTCCCAGGGTTCCTGCCTGACGATTCTTAATCCATTATATTTCTTCATTATTGATTGTGTGATTTGGTCCTTTGGAAAGGTGTCAAGCACCCTTCTATAATCCAAATCCAGCATAAAGAACCATCTGATGTCATCTTCTTTTAGTTCTGGGTTTGATCTGAATTCTAATACATTCTTATTGCAACGAAGCAGAACGGCAGATCCCTTTATGGGTCCTAGCCATGAATCATCAATCTTTCTCCATCGGAACACTTGACCGCTTCCAAGTGTCAAATCTAGGCTAAGTGTTTCATTCAAGCGCACTTTCTTTAACAAATGCTTAAGCAAAAGAAGATTCCTAAATAAATTCTTAGTATCATTTGGTGAAGTTTTTAACTTAGTAAGCATGTATTCATCAGGCGATATAACTTGAGCAAGAAGCCGTTCACCGCTACAGGGGATAAAGGCGAGACATCAGTAGCAACAGGACGAGTGGCAAAGGATTCGTTGGTGGTGCAAGCCCTAGGGGATATAGATGAACTGGATTGCTTTCTTGGGTTTGCAAGGACAAAGGTACAAACTCAAGAGGTGAAAGAGCTGCTAAAGCAAATTCAGCTAAAGTTGTTTACTTATGCAGCTGTAATTCATAATATGAGAGAATACAAAATAACGCAGGTTGATGTTGAATGGCTGGAGCAAAAAGCTATAGAATTTGACAAAGAATTGCCTGAATTAAGGCACTTTATTCTTCCTGCTGGAAGTGAAGGAAGTATAGCATTGCACATTGCTAGGGCAGTATGCAGAAGAGCGGAAAGAAGTGTAGTGGCTCTTGATAGGCAAAGAAAACTGCCTGAGCATAGTATACCTTTCATAAACAGACTCTCTTCATTACTTTTTGTTCTTGCGAGGTACATTAATGTCAAAGAAGGGATTAATGAAGAGCTTGTAGCTTAATTTGATCAATGAAGAATTACTCGGAGTCAAAAACAAGAGGTAGAGAATGTCCATCAGATTTGAATCTTTGGAAGAGTTATCTGAGGAAATAATAGCCTGTAGGCTGTGTCCGAGACTCGTGAGATTTCGCGAAACAGTACCTGCGAGGAAAGCCTTTACTAATACTCAGTACTGGAGGAAGCCTGTTCCGGGATTTGGGGACCCGGAAGCTTGGCTAGTGATAGTAGGTCTTGCACCTGCGGCGCATGGAGGAAATAGGACTGGTAGAGTCTTTACTGGGGATGAAACAGGCAGATTCCTTGTGCAAGCACTGTATAGAACAGGGTTTGCAAATCAACCTGAATCTGTGTCCAGGGATGACGGTCTAAAACTGAAGGGTTGCTTTTTGACGGCAGCGGTAAAATGCGTACCTCCAGATAACAAGCCTACAAGAGAAGAATGCAACAATTGTAGTAGATACCTTGATGCTGAGTTCTATTTGCTGAAGAATAAGAAGGCCATTCTCGCACTTGGTAAAATAGCCTTCGATGCATGCTTGGACTATGTAAAGAGGGTTGGCAAGAGTGTAAGAGGCTTAAAATTCGCCCATGGAGCAAGGTATCAAATAGACGGAGTGCCAGAATTGTATGCATCATACCATCCCACACCACGCAACACTTACACCAAGAAACTAACAATGGAAATGATGACAGACCTCTTAGATAAGATAAAGCAGAATCATATGCCTCGCTAAGGCTATGATTCATTGGCAAGTCTCTTTGTTAGAATATTAGCCAAAATTATTATAGTTCTTTGCTAAAACGATAAATTTATTAGGGTGCTGATATCCAATAAAGGGAGGTGGCTGATCGCTTGGATAAAAAGGCAGTAGTAAAGGAGCTCGCCCCGATAGCTGTACTGGCACTATTAGGTGTTGCACCTATCATCCTAGACTGGGTGGGTGGAGTAGTAGACCTAGGTTAACGAGTAGTGCATTATCTTAACACATCACATTTTTATTTAATACATTTCGGTTAGATTAGTAAAAAATTTTATTGTTTATATGTCATCTGAAGGTTCTGTAGGCCAGATACATTTTTCTTTATATCGAAAGTCCATTTCCTAAAGGTTGGATCATATAGGTTATAAGGCAGGGTAAATGCTCCGGATTCGAAAACATCAAGGACTCTCTCTTCTAGCTTTGAGCCCAAATCTCCTAAATTTTTGTGCATATAATATTTATAATCCATAATCTGGTCAACTGGAATACATACTCCTGATACAAACAACTGTCTGTTATCAGAAATAATTTCACTCCAAGTGAATGGCAAGCCGTAAATTACTCTACGCATGAGATCCATTTCTGACCTGGTTAAACGCTCCATGTATAATCTCATAAAGACAATTCTGTGCATGCGAGTACTTTCTATATCTCCCATCCATCTTACGGTATAATTCTTAATCATATTTCTTCCTAATACGTGGCTAAGATAATGATATTGTAGTGTCTTGACATTCGAACCAATCTTTTTTGAAATATCAGCTATAGTACTCATGGAGTTTACTGTCAGCTCTTTAATAAGTAAGAGGTCAGACTTGTCAAATTCTACATCCTTAATTTCTTCAGGAGTGATTTGAGGTATATCTGCAGGAAGAGAAAGATGCTGCCAGTCTATATCCCATATTTCTCTTTGAAAGTCGAAGTATTCAGGTTTTAAAGAAATGTAGTTTATCCAAGCGATAGGCCATAGGGAGTAGCTTTCAAGTATTTTATAGTCTATCATCGCATCCAAGAACTCCGTGAATTCATTTTTGAATTCGATTGGAACTTGAAACAGGCAATAATGCCTTTTTGTCATTAACTCTGCTGAATAATAGGTTAGATACGACAACTCATGTAAACTCTGCAGTAAAGCCTTAGCGACAGACCTATAATTATCCGTAAAGGTCAAATGGGCCATGAATCTTTGCAATCCTAGTTTTGAAGTATCGGGGATGGCATGTATGTATATCCCCTTAGCAACAAGCTGACTTTTTATTTTGTATCTCACAGTTTCTGCGGGTATACCAGTAAGCCTGGCTAACTGAGAAAAGTTTCTAGGCCCAGCCTGAATAATAGCTTTGACGAGCTTTACCGTAGGATCTTCTGCACGTGTTGGCAAAATATTTCACCCATTTTACCCTTTTGACTTTTGTGCCTTGTCTTTTAATCGTTTTGTCCCTAGTTTTACTTTTTATGAATATAATGTTGCTATATCTACTATAAAGGATAAATAACAGGACTTGATTAAGAAATATAGGTACCAGGACTTTCGTGTTGATTCATAAGTTTTAGGTTCTTAATGACGATTTTCCGGTGCTTAAGCTTCCCTAAAATCAGTTTAAGATTGCAATATAAAATAGTAAGAGAAGCTATCTGATAAGGATGTCAGCATCAAAAGGAAGGGAATTATTCATAACTGAATAATTCATACAAAAATACTAATATAATAATTATTAAACCGCTTATGGGATATGATAATAGGCCTGAGATGCAGAGAATGCAAAAAAGAGTTCAGTCCATCGATCAGGTATGTCTGTGATGATTGCTTTGGTGCCTTGGACGTAATTTATGATTATGATAGTATTCATCTGACCAAGAATCTACTTGCGAATAGAGAAAATAACATGTGGAGGTACAAAGAGCTACTACCAGTAGAGCCTCAAGATTCTCTGTACAGTTTCCATTCTGGATGGACACCCTTAATTAAAGCTTCTAAACTGGCGAAAGCCTTGGGCCTTAACAATCTTTATATAAAGAATGACTCTGTTAATCCGACCTTTTCCTTCAAGGATAGACCTGCAGCGCTAGGCGTAGCTGCTGCATTAAATTTTGGACTTGAAGCAGTGGGTTGTGCTTCAACAGGAAACCTAGCCGCAGCTACTGCAGCATATGCTGCAAGAGCAGGTTTACCTTGCTATGTCGTCATACCAAGCAGCATAGAGCAGTCAAAAATTTCCCAAGCCCAAGCATACGGGGCAACTATAATAGCCGTAGAAGGAACCTATGATGATTCTAATAGACTGGCTGCCCAAGCTGGAGAATATTATAATATTGGCATGGTTAACATTAATCTCAGACCATATTACGTAGAGGGGTCCAAGACACTAGCCTTTGAAGTTGCAGAGCAACTTGGATGGGATGTACCTGATACGATAGTGGTACCTACAGCAAGTGGTGCTATGCTAAATGCAATTTGTAGAGGATTCGAAGAGTTAATGGAGATAGGGTTTGTCAGAAATACTCCAGCAACTATTGTAGCAGCACAAGCATCAGGGTGTAACCCAATATCAAGAGCATACAAAGAAGGTAAAGATGTAATAATGCCAATTCAGCAACCAGATACGATAGCTAAGAGCCTGGCTATAGGTGACCCAGGTGATGGAATATACGTACTGAGAAGGCTGAGAAACAACGGACTGGCAGAAGATGCTGACGATGACGAAATTATAGAAGGTTGCAGATTACTGGCCCAGACAGAGGGAATTTTCACAGAGCCAGCTGGGGGCGTAGCTATAGCCGTTTTGAAGAAGCTTGTTGAACAAGGAAAGATTGGCAAAGATGATAAGATAGTCTGCTATATAACTGGAAATGGCCTCAAGGCACCGGACGTATTACAAAGCATCCTCCCTAGGCCGATTGTTGTAAAGCCTGAGCTGAAAGCGCTAAGCTCTATATTGTTAGGAGGGTAAAGTTTTGGCTATAGTAGAAGTATTTATACCGTCTGTGATCAGCAACAGCAAAGAGAAGGCTAGGATAAAGGTTGATGCAAAAGACGTCAAGGAGCTACTATTTCTTCTAGAAAAAGATGGTATAGTAGAAAGGAATCGTTTGTTTGATGACTCTGGTAAAATTAAAAAGTTCCTCAATCTTTATGTAAACGGAAAGAGGCAGAACGATCTGGAGATTCAGCTAAACGATGGAGATGAGGTAAGTATACTTCCTTCGGTAGCTGGTGGGTAGTTTGTCGCAATTAAGCGATGATGAAATACAGAGATATTCAAGGCAGATAGTTCTGCCTGAAATAGGTGTAGAAGGACAAGAACTGATAAAAAGATCAAAAGTATGCATAGTAGGTATAGGAGGTCTAGGATCGCCTGTAGCTCAGCAGCTTGCGGGGTTGGGGGTAGGTCACTTAAGGTTAGTAGATAGGGATATAGTTTCCTTGACAGACCTACACAGGCAACATCTTTTCTCAACTAAAGATATCGGAAGGACAAAGGTAGAAGTAGCAGCAGAGAAATTATCAGAACTTAATCCATCAATAAATATAGAACCTTTACCTGTGCCAATAGCTCACTATACCGTTGAAGGTATAGTTGATGGTATGGATGTTATAGTTGATTGCATGGATTCAATAAATGCGAGGTATCTAGTGAATAGAGCATGTCTGAAAAAAAGGATCCCATATGTGTATGGAGCAGCAATACAGACCTATGGGACTGCATTCACAGTGCTTCCAAATCAATCTGCTTGTCTTGAATGTATCTATCCAGGTCTTAATGATACAGACCTGCCCAGATGTGCAGTAGCAGGCGTTGAACCCTCTATTCTGAGTATAGTGGCTGGGGTGCAGGTCAGCGAAGTTTTGAGAATTATAACCAAAAAGAGGCCATTGTTGATAAATGACTTGTTATTTATAGAACTTTCTTCTCTCTCGTTTGATCACATCAAAGTGAAAAGAAGGAATGAATGCGAAGCTTGTGGCGATATTCAAAATATTATTATTCCCAGAACAGAAAATTCATTTGAGGTAGGGTGTGCCAGAGATGGGTCAGGAGTTTACTTTATAACACCAACCTCTCCAAAGAAGTTAGATCTAGCTAGACTATCGAAAAAGATCAAACAGATGAATAATGGGCGAATAACGAAGTCAAGATTCTCGATAGCTTTCAATGTTGAAAAGGGTATAAGATTAAACATTCTGGAAACTGGCGTATGTATAGCTCAAGTAGAATTTCCTATTCTGGATCAACGTGCGATTCAGTCGAGGCTTACAACGCTATATAATGCACTAACAAGTAATTGAGACCTAGTGGGCCGGACAGGATTTGAACCTGTGATCTCCGCCGTCTCCTGCATCTATTGTGTCAGAGCGACGTCCAAGACCAGGCTAGACGACCGGCCCTCTGAACCGCATGCCAATAAAAAGTTGATTTAAACCTTTCATGTCACTTTCTGATGGACAAATCTGTACTCAATCAGTTTATTTATCTGTGTTACTGACAAAGGAGTAGCGATGAGCAATAAGATAATCGGAGGACTTTACAGGCAAACAATGGATAAGAGAAAAGATGCAGTTAAATCGTTTTCTGGTATGAGTGATGAAGAAATTGAGGCAATATATTCAATGACATCGCTATCACGAGACCTTGCAGACAGAATGATAGAGAACGTCATAGGGGCTATACAAGTTCCTGTAGGCGTAGCTACAAACTTTGTAATTAACGGGGAAGAGAAGCTTATACCTATGGCGATCGAGGAACCTAGTGTAGTGGCTGCAGCAAGTAATGCAGCACGAATGGCCAGACCCCATGGCGGATTTCACGCTCAAGCAACCAGGCCAATAATGATAGGACAGGTTCAGGTTGTGGGCGTTCAGGACCCTTATGCAGCAGCGCAGAGGGTTCTATCAGAATCACAAAAGATACTTGAAATATGCAACTCCACAAATCCAACACTTGTTAAAGTTGGAGGCGGGGCAATAGATCTTGATACAAGGGTTATAGAGACTATAAGAGGGAAGATGGTGTTGGTTGAGCTTGAGGTTGACTGTAGGGATGCTATGGGAGCTAATACGGTAAATACCATGGCGGAAACAATAGCACCGTTGATCGAATCTTTGACAGGAGGCAGAGTAAGACTCAGAATTATAACTAATCTAGCAGTCAAGAGACTAGCAAGGTCTTGGGCTATCTTTGACAGGGAGATGTTGGGAGGTGAGGACGTAGTAGAAGGGATACTGGATGCGTACGCATTTGCCGAAGCCGATCCATACAGATGCACTACGCACAACAAGGGTATTATGAATGGTATAACTGCTGTTGCATTAGCTACTGGCAATGATACAAGAGCAATAGAGGCAGGCGCGCATTCATATGCAGCTAGGGATGGAAGATACAGATCTCTTACAAAGTATTCCAAAGATTCAAACGGTAATTTAGTTGGCAGCATAGAGCTACCAATTGCAGCAGGTATACTTGGTGGAGCAACGTCAACTCACCCAGCTGCGAAAGCAGCAATCAGACTCTTACAAGTAAAGACCGCACAAGAACTTGCAGGTATTATGGCTTCTGTCGGCCTTGCCCAGAACCTTGCTGCGCTAAGGGCTCTAGCGGCTGAAGGGATAAACAAAGGGCATATGAAGCTACACGCAAGAAACTTGGCGATGCTTGCAGGCGCGACACCTGATATATTAGATGAAGTGTTAAAGAGACTGGGCTCAGAGCACAGAGTAACATATGACAAAGTTGCAGAGATAGTAAAGGAGATAAAATCAATCAGAAATTCTTGAATATTCTCTTTATTATGAGATCTGCTAAGGTATCAGGGTCCATGTTTCTTTCAGCTATCTTATAGAGCATAGCTCTTGTATCTTTTTCATCCATGGCTTTATTAATCAGATTTTCAAGCTTACTGTAAACAGCTTCTTTTACTTCCATAACCACTCTATTTAGATTTTCTTTCTGTTGCCTATTTCTAAACCATTCTTCATACATAGATATAGATTTTGCAAGCTCTGATATACCGGAACAATTTTTAGCTGAGGTCCTTATTACAGGAGGTTTCCATCCATCTTTCTCCTTGACAAAGGGTAATATCTGCAAAACTGCTTTATCGGATCCCTCAAGGTCCGACTTATTCACAACGAAGATATCACCTATCTCCATCAACCCTGCCTTTATAGCCTGAACTTCATCTCCCATCTGAGGCATGATAACAACTACTGTCAAGTCAGAAACCTTTGATATATCCAGTTCAGTCTGCCCTATTCCTACTGTTTCTACAAGTATCTTTGTATATTTGGCTGCATCAAGAACAACTATAGCCTTCCTTGTGGCTCTAGAAATGCCGCCTTCACTCCCCCTAGAAGCCATACTGCGTATGTAAACACCTTCATCGAGAGAATGCTCTAACATTCTTATCCTGTCACCTAGCAATGCACCTCCGCTTACCGGGCTGGTGGGGTCTACTGCTATGACACCAACTCTGTCCCCCCTAGAGCGAAATTCCTTTACAAGGCAATTCACCAGCGTGCTTTTACCTGCGCCCGGAGGCCCAGCTATACCGATCACGAAAGAAGATCCAGACATCTTGTACAGCTGAAAGTATAGTTCTTTGGAGCCAGGTAGTTCATCTTCAATCATAGTTATAGCTTTAGATATAGCTTTCCTATCTCCCTTCACTATCCCTTTGATGATGTCAGTATTACTCATCTGACCATCAGCTGTGGGATTGCTATATAAGCTTGGACTGAGACTTCTGGCAAAAGAGAGAAATACACATGCAAGATAATACCATTGGCTGGTATGAAGAAGGACGAGTACTGGGCATCCAAGCTGAAGGAGCTTACATTAAAAGAATCAAAAATCAATAATGCAGAATACAAGAAATGGGAAAGAGAAATCTATAGCCGTTGGGTCAAAGCCAACAAGGAAAGAAAGGATTCTTTCAAAAACACATCAGGCATAGAGTTAAAGCCTGTATATACACACGAAGATGTGCAGCACATAGACCCATTGCATGATATAGGATATCCGGGCGAGTACCCATTCACAAGAGGAGTGTATCCTTCAATGTACAGAGGGAGACTCTGGACTATGAGGATGTTTTCTGGTTTTGGCGCACCTGAAGATACTAATAAGAGACTGAAGTATCTTCTACAGCATGGAGAAACAGGGCTTAGTATAGCCTTTGATATGCCAACTCTTTATGGATATGATGCTGATGACCCGCGTTCCTTTGGCGAGGTTGGAAGATGTGGAGTTAACGTAACTTCATTGGATGATATGAAGATTATATTTGACGGAATACCTCTTGACCAAGTCAGTACATCTATGACGATAAACGCCCCGGCGGCTGTGCTTATGGCTATGTATATAGCAGTCGCAGAGGAACAAGGTGTGGCACCTGAAAAGCTTCGAGGTACGGTGCAGACGGATATATTAAAAGAATACATTGCACAGAAAGAATGGGCATTTCCACCAGAAGCTCATTTAAGAATTATACGAGATATGATGGTTTATTCAACTCGAAACATGCCATTATGGAACTACATAAGTATAAGCGGTTATCACATTAGAGAAGCTGGAGCAAATGCGATTCAGGAACTGTCTTTTACACTAGCTGATGGCTTTGCGTATGTAGATCTGGGGGTAAATGCAGGTCTACCTGTTGATTCATTTGCTCCCAGGCTTTCATTCTTCTTTAATTGTACAATGAACTTCTTTGAAGAAATAGCGAAGTTCAGAGCTGCCAGGAAGATATGGGCAACAGTTATGAAAGAAAAATATCATGCAAAGGATCCTAGGTCGATGCTTCTGCGTTTTCATACGCAGACATCTGGTGCTTCACTTACATGGCAACAGCCAATGAATAATATAATCAGAACTGCTATAGAAGCTTTGGCTGCAGTGCTTGGAGGTACTCAGTCGTTGCATACAAATTCATATGATGAGGCATGGGCTTTGCCTACTGAGAAGGCTGCTAGAATAGCTTTGAGGACACAGCAAATAATAGCTGAAGAGACAGGGATACCTGATGTAATAGACCCGCTTGGAGGGTCATACTATCTTGAATGGTTAACAAGAGAAATGGAAAAGGGGTTCTATAGGTATATGGAAAAAATTGAGGAGGCAGGAGGACTGCTAGAGGCTATAAAAAGTGGTTATATTCAGAGGGAGATAGCTAACACAGCCTATGAAACTCAAAAGGAAATAGAGGATAAGGAGAGAATAATAGTAGGTGTGAACGCCTACAGAATAAAAGAAAAGAAGCCGATCGACATTCTCACAATAGATGAAAGAGCTCAGAAGCTTCAGATCGAAAGGGTTCAGCGTCTTAAGAAGACAAGAAACGAAGCAGATGTTAAGAAGAGCCTAGAAGAATTGAGGGAAGCATTCCTTGATAGCAAGACCAATGTGATGTATCCTATGATAAAAGCTGTAAAGGCAAAGGCAACTCTTGGAGAAATAATGCAGGTTGGAAGAGAGGTCTATGGTCCATGGGCAGAGCCACAGTTGTTGTAAAGAACAAAAGCCGAAACAGGAAGATACGAATACTCGTTGCCAAGCCTGGATTGGATGGTCATGATCGAGGGGCTTTAGTTTTATGCAGAGCATTTAGAGATGCTGGTATGGAGGTTATCTATGCAGGTCTTCTGCCCACTCCTGAACAAGTAGCAAGGATGGCTATTGATGAAGATGTGGACGTAGTTGCACTAAGCCTCCTTAACGGAGCGCATATGACCGCCTTTCCTAGGGTCAAAAAAATGCTAGAAGAATATGGAGGCAAGGATATTCTTGTAGTTGGAGGTGGCATCATACCCGATGATGACAGGGTCAAACTGGAAAAGCTAGGTATAACTGGCAACTACGGACCTGGTACTCCGTTAAAGACTATAATAAAACACATAACCGACAGAGTCATGCGAGAAAGGTGGAAGATCAAGAAACAGACATGAATGACTTTATATATGATATAGCAAATTTATTTGCAAGTTTCTCGTTTCCTTTATGCTCTCCTCCTCTGTTTCTTAGATGATGATAGAATTCATGCAAAACTACGAAAGGATCTGTAAGGTTTTCACTCCTAGCAAAATATATAGTATTTTCTTTTGCAACATAAACTCCCAAAGCTCTCTTCTTACCTTTAACATGCCCTACTCTTATCATTGGAGCTTTTATCTTGTAAAAGTCACTCAGCAGAGAGATGGCTTTCTCTGTGCGACCGGATAATATCATCATAACAACGGATGCTTTAAACGAGTTCTCTTCCATTTATCTGATACCAGCAAAAAGAGAGGATAAAAGGATTAATAAAAGGAAGCATGAATGATTTTATTAGAATGTACAGAATTTTGCTACTGCGTGCCTTACTGCCCTGAGTGCGGAAAGAGAGTAAATCAGAATGACACAGTATGTTATTCGTGTAAAGGTAACTTAATAGTTCTTTATCGAATATCAGATTCTACATTATGCCCCAGGTGTGGTGAACTAATAGATAAAAGTCATGTATTCTGTTATAAATGTGGATATAGCAGAGCTCTGATAACTAAGGGAAATAAGCAAAATATTTCGCCCAAGGTTAAAAAGATACTTCCTATTGCAGGCATCATTATACTAGTTATCTTCACGGCGTTCGCATTGACGAATTTTCTCGTTTATAACCCGCCTGAATCCAAGTACGAGGTCATTGTGAATCCTTTGCATATACAATATTCATTTTTAGGCTCTATAACTCAGTATGCAGCTTATTATCAGCCAGCTTCATTTTCATCATATGATGTGCTACCAGGATCAAGCTTTGTTGCTATGATCACTTTGCCTGCAAACCCTGCGCCCTTTAATATCCATATATTATCTATAATAATACTTACAGCTGGTTTTACCCTCCTTTCTGGTGGCTACGCGCTCCCTTATTCTATCGCTCCAGGGACAAGCGTTACACTAGCGCTTGTAATACAGGCACCCGATCATGCTTATAACGGTCCCGTAGACGTGCTTATCTTGCTTGGTTGATCATTGATCCCCGCATCCACAGCTGGATGCTTCTTCATTAGGATTCTGGATCAGGAAACCAGAACCTTCTCCTGTCTCAACGTAATCCAGAACAGAGCCTCTAATAAAGTCACAATCAACTCTGTCTATAGCGAATCTGATGCCACCTACATCTTCAACAACGTCTTCGACATCTGCCGTCTCCTTTAAGCTAAGAGAATACCTGTAGCTGGAGCAGCAAGAACAACCACCTAACTCTCTGCTTACACCAACCCTTATCAAAGGGTTACTTATTCCTGACTGGTTGAGAGATTCCAGAAGTTTCTCTCTTGCAAGAGGTGTTACTTCGATTACTGGCTTGACGGTTTGCATATCAAAATATGATAATAAGTCATCTATTTATCTCTTTCGCCCTGGCATATACTACTTGATACTATTATCAATTAATCGATTCTGTCAGTGTCTCTGTGGCGGGAGCAGATATGTATATGATATGTATATTACACTAGGCATAGAGGCTTTTGTGATATTATTTCAATCGATCCCATTGATCAGCTATAACACATAATAACCATCCGTTTAAGATTGCAAGCAATCACTTGGAGAGGGATATGATTAACGGACAAATAATAGGTGTGTTTAGTACAGATTCGCAGCTTAAAACGGAGTTTCTGAGAGCTCAAGGGAAGAAGCATGAAGAGAGTCCCTTAATAATTTACCAGAGAGTTTCAGGAGAGAATACATACACCTTCTTAGATACTGATCAATACCCTGAAAAGATATCCACATATGGCAGAATAGCATCCCTGGTTGACTATGTCTTCTACATTCTTCCAAAAGATGGAAAAATTGATGCAAATGATGGAGAGCTTGCTCTATTGTTTGATAGCCTTGCAATAAAAGGGATCATTGTTGACATGAGGAATATGTTCGAAGAAGTTCAAATAAGACGTTCCTTCATGGGAAGTATAGTTACAAATTACCAGTTTGAAAGGTTTACTGGTTCTGCAAGTAAACTGTTCGATAAACCCAAGTCAGATAATCAGAACGCAGAGACATTGATCTGGATTGATAAAGCTTTCGAGGTTAAAGGTGTTGGTAGTGTACTTCTTGGTTTCGTACTAGAAGGATCATTGCGTATTCATGATAAGTTTTATGCTATCCCTTTGCAAGCTTCTGTAGAAGTCAGAAACATTCAAGTTAATGATAAAGACTATGAAGAAGTCAGCAGAGGAACAAGAG
Organism: Nitrososphaeria archaeon; assembly: GCA_029775965.1. Classification (GTDB taxonomy): domain Archaea; phylum Thermoproteota; class Nitrososphaeria; order Conexivisphaerales; family DTJL01; genus JAKAPW01. The sequence goes on from JARVJU010000013.1 coordinate 53,499, forward strand.
TAGGTGTATCCGTCAAGGGCATAGAGATGAAACAACTAAGAAAGGTTAGATGGCTTGTAAGCTACGGTCATCGTGTGCAAGAAGAATTTAATGCAAGGATCATGCTAAGTGAACTACCCCTCGCTATCGCAAGGGCTTCCAGCATAGGCTGGTTATGGGCTGGTTCACAGGCAGCCCCGGCTAAGGGCATGTAGCCCAAAGCCCTCTCAAATTTTTTAGCCATGTTGATGGCTCC
>JARVJU010000014.1 GCA_029775965.1 Nitrososphaeria archaeon
AATTCGATATGCCTTTTGCTATTATATGGTTTGTAAACCACTTTGCCTCAAGAAAGATCCTTTGAAGTATGCCTAATCTTTGTTTTGATATTTTGCTCTTATCAAGTTTTATTTCATATACTTTTGCAATCTGACCTTTACGCCTTGCTCTTGTTTCCTTGCCTTTTTCTCGTATTCTAATGTTCTTTGCTATTTGTAGCGTATTATACTATATTCAACATATCTATAAAAATTTTATTCGCTTCCATCCCCTTGCCAAGTCAAGGGGACTTCCCGCTCGCTGTGTTAAAAAAGGATGGGCGACTTTTCAGTCTGGGAGCAAAAGACAAAAATTAAGTACGGCTAATGACAACTGCCATACATGCAAGAAACAGCAGAGATGTCAAAATTGAGAATTAGACAGCAAGCAATCTCTTCTTTGGCAGGGTGAGCTTGCATAACAATTTTACTTCTGTGAGATGTTATGAGTTTAGGTTTGGGGAAAATAAAGAGAAGCAAACCTCAGGCGAACTCAGAGACAAAATCGAAAAATAGTATGCTTATACTGGGAGCAGGATATGCTGGTCTGAACGTATACTACAGAATAAGAAGAAGAGTTGGGGTACGGATTATAGCATCATCCGATATGTTTGTATTTGAAACCGCTAGGCTACGAAGTGTCATTCTAAATAAGCAAAACTATTATGTTCAATTGCCAAGTTATATAATAAAAGAAACAGTAACGGATTTGGATATTGACTCTAGGCAGGTTATAACAAACCATGGGAGGTATGAAGCTGATATAATTGTAATAGCCATGGGGTCCATACGTAGTGGTCTTGACAAAATACTCTACAGTGCAACGAAATCTGATAGGCCAAGTATAGCATCGGAATCTAGGTTTGATGAATATATCGCTTTGCAGATGGCATTATACCTGAACAGCAAGAAGAAGCAGGTATCCTATGCTGGTGGCTTTATGGACTGGCTTGGGGAAGAGGTTTCTAAAACCGTTCGTTCTGTTGTCGAAGAGTCAGGAATAAAGATAGTGGATAAGGCAGATTATATCATCCCAGCTCCTCAGCCTCCTGCGCCACTCGATTCATTCATTAAAGTTGATGAAAATCTCATGATTAAGGATGGAGTTTATGCAGCAGGAGATATAGTCGATATGGGTCCAAAGCTTGGAGAAATGTCGATGAAGATGGGAATTCATGTGGCAAATTCGATAAACGTTGGAAGACCCCTCAGGTTTGAACCGATGTTCACTTATATAATGGACACATCATCAGGTAAAGGTATACACATAAAGAGCAACCTCCCTTGGCGAGGGAGCTATCAGAGTGTAAAGGTATCTGCCCTAAGGTTGCTTTTCAAGAGATTCATAGAGAGATACTATATCTATAGAAAGGGGAATATGGGTTTTCTCGCTCTCCTCTGATACAGCTAGAGGCCAAAGTCAGGTCTCCCAAGAAGAACATCTAGAACTATTCCTGTACCCAATACTACTGAAGATACTATGTTATAGTTGAATGCCTTACCGTAATTGCCCCTGGTAGCAGAAGTGTATGCATATGCCATTATCAAACCATGAGCAACAGTGGCTACATAAGATATTGGTCCTAACCTGTAGAAGTAATCAGCCAGGAATGCTAGGATTACGGATGCGATTTGATTTAATCCAGCAAACTTCAAAACTCTTTGCCCTAACAGCATCGTAAGATTTTTCAAGCCAACTGACCTATCAAAATCCATGTCCTGAATATGATTGTACAGGTCAAATCCGACAGCCCAGAAAAGAGTGGAGAGAATCAAGAGCCATGGAATACCGAATAGCAAAGTGGTTATGTCTTTCGTGAGTATACCTTTGGATGCTATTGCGCCGCTAAATACTGACAGAGCCTCGACCAAAGCTATGTGATATGCTCCCAAAGATGTGTACTTTTTTACATATGGATAAGATATTACAACAGCAGCCACAACTGGTGAGAATAGAAGTGCCCAGAAGTTGATAAAATATGCTGATAAAAAGAAAGCAGCAAGGCCTATAGCGATCATGGACCAAGCTTCTCTGAGAGATAGTGCTCCTGTGACAAGAGGTCTGTTCTTTGTCCTTGGATTTATGGAATCTATATCGAGGTCTACTATATTGTCCATTGTCATTCCTGCGACTCTGAGGAAGAAGAGGGCAGAAAAGATCAGGGCAAGCACTGGCAAAGGTGGAGTAGAAAGCAGTGCTACAAAAGCACCAGAGTAGGCCATAGGCAAGCTGAGAAATGTATGCTCTATCCTTATGAATCTCAGTAAAACTTTAGCTTTACTCGAACTCTTCGCGACGCTGCCAGGATCCCAAGTAGACAACAGTACCTTTGCTTTTAATTATGCATGGATAAATATATTGCCAGAACATGTGAGAAACTTCGTTTGTATTCTTCAATGTATCATAACACTAAATTCGAAGATAGCGACTGAACTTCTTACCGTCAATTAGGTCGGAGACCTTTTATTACATATTCGAATACAGTGGCATAGACATTTTAACCTGCAAGGTTGGATAGAAACACGTAATAACAAGATTCTTGCTGAGCATGCCATGCCCATATGTCCAAAGTGCGGCAAGATGATAAGTGATAAGAAATGGGTAAGGCACCAGAGAAGATGCGGTATAAAGAACAAGAAGAGCACAAAGCCTTTGGTAGAGCACGGTGCCACACCAGACTTCTACTGGGGCACATACAATGATTAGTAGATGTAAAATCAAAGCGAGATTAACAGGTAAAGGATAGGTTTGTATAATCTTTATGTCTGACGATTCTGCTTGCCTGTTTCACTCAAAATGCGCTTTGCTAATTTGTAATGAAGTACATCAACCAAGTAACCGTCGACCTTGACTGCTCCCTGTCCTCTTTTCCCTGCCTCTTCATATGCCACAACTACCCTTTGGGCCCATTCTATTTCCTCCTTTGATGGTTGATAGACTTCATTCGCTATTGTCACCTGATCCGGATGAACAACCATCCTGCCTGAGTATCCAAGGCGTCTGCTTAACATACAATCCCTTCTAAATGATTCTTTATCATTCAGATCCATAAATACACCGTCGATAGCTGTCCTTTCAGCTGCTCTGGCCTCAAGAGGTATAAGCATCCTAGCTATCTGATACTCATAGCCTTCCTTTGTCCAGGGCAAGCCCATATCAAGCGCATAATCACCAGCTCCAAAGCCTACAGCTGCTATATCTGCATTATAGCTACAAATTTCTTTCAGCGAACTGGCACCAGCTGCATTTTCTACCATTGGGACGAGCTTTATTGACCCCTTCTTTCTTCCTTTTTTCTTCAGAGAGTAATTCATCAAAGACTGCGCCAGCTCAATATCTCTTATCCCTGTAGTCTTTGGCAGGAAGATAGCGAATATATCTTCTCTTGCAGCGGCAATAATGTCTTTGTCAAAGAATGGAGTGTCAGAAGCATTGACACGCACTGCAACAGCTATTTTCTTGCCAATTGATTCTATGGAAGAAGAGAGTTTGGACCTGGCAGTATCCTTTTCGTTTACTGGTATGGAGTCCTCTAGGTCAAGTATTATTGCATCAGGTGCTTCTCTTTCACTTGCCGAAAGGGCCTTGGAAATAAAACGTTCGTTTCCTGAAGGTATAAAGAGATAGCTCCTGAATGAATTTAGCCTTGGGGTCATAAAAGGCACTTTAATAGATCATACTCTTTTGTTCCACAATCTCTGCGTTAAATACCTTGCTAAACGATTCTACTACTTTCATCTTGACTTCGTTCATATCCAGCTCTCTGCCCAAAAGCTTCTTCATCGAGGTCATAGTAAGTGGGTCTAGACCACATGGTTTTATAAGCTGAAAGTAGCTCAGGTCTGTGTTTACATTCAGTGCAAAACCATGGTAAGTGACCCAATTAGATACAGCCACGCCTATAGATGCTAGTTTTTTCTGACCTACCCAGACTCCTGTATGTCCTTCATGCCTCTCAGCGTATATTTTGAAGTTTCTAGCAGCTGCTATGAGAACCTCTTCAAGAGATCTGAGGTATGATTTTACGTCTGGCTTTATCATCTTTATTATTGGATACCCTACCAACTGTCCTGGTCCATGGTATGTCGCATCCCCACCTCTTTCTACAACGAACACTGGTATCCTTTGCTCTCTGAAGTTTTCGGGACTTGTCCTTCTACCTAGGGTTATAACATGTTCATGCTCAACAAGTATAAGCGTGTCATTTATCTGGTCGTTTGCTCTGAGGTTTACAAATTTCTTCTGCAGCTCCCATACCTCAGAGTACTCCTTTCTTCCTAAATCAATGAGCTCTATCATCTTTGACCTATCCTAAGCTGGTGTATAGGCTTTCCGGAAGCTATCTCCGCTGCCTCCATTATCCCCTCGGGAAGAGTAGGATGAGGGTGAATTGTCATTGCTAAATCTTCTACACTTGCCCCCATCTCTATCGCAAGGCTTACTTCACTTATCAGGTCTGAAGCTGAAGAGCCAACTATCTGTGCCCCCAAAAGGAGCTTTGTATTTTGATCATATACTAGCTTTACAAAACCTTCTGTTTCTCCAGCAGTAAGTGACCGCCCTAGTGCTGCAAAGGGAAATCTCGCCTTGGCTGCAGCAAACCCTTTGACTTGCGCTGTAGCTTCTGTCATACCAACATTAGCAACCTCAGGCTCTGAGAATGTGGCATCTGGTATGACCTTCCAGTCAGCACTTGCAGGCAAGCCAGCTGCAGCCTCAGCGGCAACAATCCCCTGTTTAGATGCCTTGTGCGCGAGCATGGGAGGACCAGTAACATCACCTATCGCATATACTCCTTCAACGCTTGTACTCATCTGTTTATTTACCAAGATGTATCCTTTTTGGTCTGTCAGTATGCCAAGCTGCCCTAGGTTCAACTTATCTGTGTTTGGTCTTCTTCCTATGCTTAAAAGAATTTTATCAGTTTCAACCTCAACATTGCCTTCTGGTGTCTGCACAGTCACTTTTACAGAGTAAGGTGTTTTTTCTGCATAAACAACCTTTGATTTCAGGTATATCTTTACACCCTTTCTCTCGAGGTTTCTCTGCACTATTCTGACTACTTCTGGGTCTGTGCCTGGTAGAAGTTGTTCTGTAAGTTCTACAATAGTTACTTGGCTACCCAGCTTCTGGTAGAGGGAGGCTATTTCAAGGCCAATAGCCCCACCTCCTACGACAAGAAATCTCTTGGGCACCTCTGTCAACTCAAGTGAATCTCTTGAATCTATTATTGATCTATGGTCGAACCGCATGAACGGTAACTCTAGAGGAATGCTGCCTGTTGCTATGACAAGCTTTTCTGTGCTTATCTCTTCAACTTGATCCTTATTTGTTACTCTTATTCTGTCCTTGGCTACTAATTCAGCTTCTCCTTTTATTATCTTTGCACCATACCCTTTGCAGAGTTGTTCTACACCTGATACAAATGTCTCAACCACATTCTTCTTCCATGCTTGCATTATTTGCATATCGACTTCAACACCAGTCACTTTTATTCCAAGTTTCTGCGCATTTCTGATCTTATCATACAGCTTTACTGCTGTTATCAATGCTTTTGATGGGATGCAACCGTAGTTTAGGCACTCTCCTCCCATCCTATCCTTTTCTATTACTATTGTCCTTAATCCTAGCTGTGCTGCTCTGATTGCGCATACATAGCCTCCTGGACCCCCACCTATGATTGCGATATCTGCTTCTTGCATATCAGAGCACTTCTGACATTATCCTCTTTGGATCCTGAAGTATTTCTATGAGCCTGCTCATAAATCTAGCAGCGTATGCACCATCAATAACTCTATGGTCGAAGGTTAGCGACAGGTATGTCGTGTCTCTTATCTGTATCTCCCCATCCTTTACTACAGGTCTTTTGCTTATTTTATAAATTCCCAGTATTGCCACATCAGGCCAGTTTATCATAGGAGTAGCAAAGAGCCCACCAAAAGTACCTGGGTTTGTTATGCTGAATGTGGAACCCTTTACTTCATCAAGAGTTAGTGCTCCATTCCTTGCCTTTTCAGCGAGGTTGTTAAGTTCGGATGCTATCTGAAAAACATCCTTCTTATCGACATTCTTTATGACAGGAACTATTAGTCCCTGCTCAGTGTCCGTAGCTATTCCAATATTGTAATACTTCTTCAATACTATTGCTTCTCTTTCATCATCTAGTGATGCATTAACAAAAGGAAACTCTTTTAGTACTGGGATTAGCGCCTTCATAATAATGGGTAGATAGGTTAGTTTCACACCCTTCTTTTCAGCTGGACCTTTTAGTGCTTCTCTTAATGATACAAGCTCAGTTACATCAGCCTCATCAACATGAGTGACTGCCACTGTAGCATTTCTTGCTTTTACAAGATGCTCTGAGATGTTTCTTCGCACGCCCCTCAGCTGGTATATTTCTACTTCTTCCTCTTTCTCTTTTGTTACAGTTTCTGTCATCTGAGTTGCTGATTCTGTTCTTTGTTGTGCATATGCTTTGACATCTTGCTCTGTGATTCTTCCAAGAGGACCCGAACCCTTCACTTTTGTTATGTCAACACTTAGCTCTCTTGCAAGCCTCCTCACAGATGGTGTAGCTATTACGTTTTCTTGGACAGTCTGTTTTTCTTCTTTTTTGCTTATTTCTTCTTTTGTCACTTGGCTTGGAGGTTGCATTTCTGCTTGCTCCTGACCCTCGGCATCAATTTCAAGTATAGCCTGCCCTACCTTAACCATCTGTCCCTCTTGAGCGAGAATCCGGCGAATGATTCCATTTTTTGGAGAAGGTATCTGGACGTTTACCTTATCTGTCATAACCTCTACAATTGGCTGATCCTGCTTTACAGAATCGCCTTCCTTAACGAGCCACTTTACTATCTCCCCCTCAGCTATACCTTCTCCTATATCCGGTAGCTTAACTTGGTAGCTCATGATAGCCTATACATTAAACAACATAAAGATAAATGATGCGTTAAGAATGTTTCTTCGCTTCTACTGCTGCCATGATGAAATATTCGCCTGCTCTGTAACTACTTCTGACAAAAGGACCAGAAGCTACGTACTTAAACCCCATTTCTTCACCAAGTCTTTTGTAGTAATCGAATTTTGATGGAGAAAGATATTCTTTTACAGCAAGATGCCTTGGCGAAGGGCGAAGATACTGACCTATTGTAAGAAAGTCAACATCTGCCTGCCTAAGATGCATCATCGCCAGCTGAATCTCTTCTTCTGTTTCCCCGAGCCCAACCATTATAGATGATTTTGTATAGATGTTTCTGTCTAGCTTCTTAACATTCCGTAACACAGATAGAGATTGCCAGTAACCAGCGCGTGGATCTCTGACGGTTCTTGTCAGAAACATTGTAGTTTCTATATTGTGCGCTATCACATCTGGCTTCGCCTTAACAACTTCTGCCAATGCATAAATATCGTTCTGAAAGTCAGGTATCAGTACCTCGATTGTTATATGAGGATTCCACTTTCTGACCTGCAATATTGTTCTCGCAAAATGAGAGGCACCACCATCTTTAAGATCATCTCTGTCAACAGAAGTCAGCACAACATAAGAAAGATTCATCTTCGACAAAGCATAGCCCACATGCTCCGGCTCCATTTCATCTACTACTCCATTAGGTTTTCCTGGCTTCACCATGCAGAACCTACATGCTCTGCTGCAAACATCCCCGAGCAGCATAAGTGTAGCTGTGCCTGCATTCCAACACTCAAACACGTTGGGACAGTGTGCTTCTTCGCATACAGTATGCAGATTCAAAGACCTGAATAATTCTTTCAGCTTTATGTATTCTTCATTCTTCTTTGGAATAACGGTCAGCCACTCTGGCTTTGAGTTTGTTTGCACGTTAAGCAGATAATTGCACTCCCGTATTAGCCTTTCCTGAATGTATTACATTTATTTGCAACCTATAACAATGGGTATGCATGCAAAACGAAGAATTGCCTCCGAAGAAGGTCTCTGAATCAGCTACCACCATGGTTAGGCTGATGATGCCAACTGATGCAAACCCCTCAGGCAATGTTTTTGGTGGTACGATAATGAAAGCTATGGATGAAATAGCCGCTATAGTAGCAACACGCCACGCAAGGAAAAACGTCGTCACTGCATCTATAGACAGAATGAACTTTTTCGCTCCTGTGTTTGTTGGAGATCTGCTCATACTTAAGGCATCGATCAACTACGTGGGCAACACATCCATGGAGATAGGAGTAAGGATAGAAGCTGAGAACCTCAAGACAGGAAAGACTACTCATACAGGATCATGCTACCTAACATACGTAGCTCTGGATGAAAATGGTAGACCTTCACCAGTGCCTAAGATAATACCAGAAACACCCGAAGAAAAGAGAAGATGGCAAGAAGGATTGGCAAGAAGAAAGTTAAGAGAAGCGGAAAGGGCAGCCCTTGAAAGGGATACTTCATCATAGTCGAGCTTTTTTCCTTAATCTAAAGATGTGTATGGGAGATAGAACAAGGATTATAAGCTGAAGTACAGAGCCAATGACAAATGTAACACCTGCAAGTAGATCTCCCGCTGAGAAGAATGTGTAGTGCTCTGGCTGAGGAAGTGAAGTAGCAAGGACTAATAAAGAAAGCACAAATGCTAATGCATAACCTACTGCTCTGTTTGTGGCTATAAGGACTACTGCTACAATATACAGTAACCATCCAACAAACAGGCTGCTAAAGAGCCATAGTTCAACTAATCCGTACACCTGAAAAAGGAGTAGAGGACCTAGCAGAACTGTCAGATATATGCTGTAATCAAGTAAGGTCTTATACGATATAAGCATAGTTCTTACACCTATGCACTCAAGTTACTCATTTTAATCCTTTAAAACTATCAGAGGAGTAGAGAGTTCTTCCGTGGACCAGTGTAGCTTCTACCTTACAGTTATCAAGCCTGTCCAAGGTATTAGAAAGGATAACTATATCTGCATAATATCCCTTCTCAAGCTTCCCTATCTGCTCCATTCCCAGCAGATATGCACCTTCATACGTATAGCATGTTATTGCTTCTTCAGCACTTATTCTTTGCTTTTGAAACGGTGAACTAGTAGCTAATTTTATTCCGTATAGAGGACCGAATGGCATACAATCTGAGCCGAATGCAAGATGGATTCCAGAATCAAGGATCTTTCTGTATGGATTATTATTTTCAAGCCAGTATCTCCCAAGCCTCCTTTCATACAGGCCTCCCGGTAGTGACCATTGAAGAAAATTAGGTTGGCATGAAGCTATTATATGCCTATCCATACTCTGTAGCAGATCATCGTGGACGAGCTCAAAATGCTCAATGCTATTCTTAAAATGACTGCCTTCTGACAGAACTTCTGCAGCCAGCTCCGTTGCTTTATCTCCTATAGCATGCACAGCTAAGGGCAGCTTCATGTTCCATGCATGTTGTGCGATACTGCTTAGATTATCCTTTGTAGCTAAGACGTTAGATGAGTCCCAGTCGCTGACAGCTGCCGTCATAGCTCCAATTGAGCCATCGAGGAAGGTTTTGACACCACATATACTACTTTCATTGCAAATGCTCTTGTTTGCATCATTGTCATAGATCAGCATCTTTACGCCTATAGGTATATGCTTCATCTTCTTATAAACCTCAAATGTGTTAGCATCAACTATATCCCTTACAAATGTCACTCCCTCTTGTAGAGCTCTTTTGAATGCTTCTTGGAGTGCTTTTTTCTGCACAGTCTTGCTCGGTGTGATCAATGGATCAAGAAGATCTAGCTCTTTTTCCTTTAGAATGCCATCCTTCCTTGATTCTAAAGCTAGAATCCTTAGAGCTGCAATGTTAAGCGTGGCCATGTGACCGTCTCTTCTAAAGAGGATCACTGGCTTCTCAATCACATCAAGATCTTCCCTTGTTATGTAGGTTCTATCCTTCCAAAGGGATTCGTCCCAGCCTCTGCCGACGATGATCTTTTCTGCTTTCTTTGCGTATTCTTTTACCTTATTCAAAGCCTCGTCCTTACTTTTTGCGCCAGAAAGCTCGAGCCCTGTCAAGCTGAGACCGAGCGAAAGCATATGAGTGTGAGAGTCAACAAAACCCGGAACGATCATTCTGCCCTCGAGGTCTATTTTTTTCTTGGCTTGTTTTTCTACGCCATTACCTATGTATTCTATCATCCCGTTTCTTATACCAAGTGTATCACTCTCATCATGACCAAATATGTGGCAGTTCTGCAGAAGTATATCGTACATCATCGTCGTAATGCAGTACAGCAATTATATCCGTTGCCCTTTTAACTTATGTATTTTAACCGACGTACTAGCATAGCTACAAGCCAGTCCACAAGTGATTACAGAAATAGTTCTACCTCGATGTCTTGCACCTAAAGCTGAAAGATCAGGAGAGCATTAACTAGAGTATTGCTCCACTTTACCTTGTCAAGGACATGGGTGACAACTACTGGAAAAGAGTTAGAACACTTAATGGTTTGCGGTGGTGAACTACCCCGCCCTTGAGGACGGGGTCTTCTTGCGAGATTAGATAAAAAATACAATGGCAGTTGTGTGAATGTAAGAGGCATAGATGATTGTCTGCATACATAAATATGTTCATTAAAAGCATCTAGCTGATGGAGATCTTTGCTTCAATGTAAGTGACGCAAGGAACTAGCCTAATCTGAAATTTAAAGAGAAGCAAATGCAGAGTTGCGTTCTTAAGTCAGAGCGAGCATATGTGACGATTGGGGGTTGAGAGAATACCAGACAAAAGAATCAGGTATCTCATAAGAGTCAGAAATATAGGTCTCAGCCCTACAGCTGAAGATTGCTTAAAAGTGAAGGAAAGATTGAAGGTATTAGACGTTGATGCATTTAATATAAGAATATCCTCTCAAGCTATAGAGTTTGACATATTTGGTGTTAAGGAAGATGAAATAAAAGAACAGATCAAGAAAATCGGTGACTTATTCACGGAGATAATAGATGCAAAGAATCTATCCACAGCTAGAGACTTTACTTCGTTTGAAGAGACCTTGAAAGAGAGCTCAGCTATGATTGAACAGGAAAGATACTGGGAGGCTCATGAATTGTTAGAATCAAAGTGGAGAAGCATGCCTAAGGGAAGTGAAAAGGAGTTACTACAAGGATTCATACTACTCTGCGCGGCCCATGTACACAGGCAGAAGGGAAGAAGGCAAGTTGCAGTCAGTATTCTTGAGAGGGCCCTTAGGAAGCTTGAATTATACGAGCATGATAACTATTATGGGGTGGACATAAGAAGTCTCAAAGAGTCTGTAGCAAAACAGGTGAAGAATGGGCAGCTGGATCCAAGGATCAGCTTGACATTCCGTTTAAATTCATAGTGATTCTACACTCAAGTACATGAAGGCAATCCTGGTTAAGAAAGGGTCAGGAGCAGCCCTAGCTGACGTAGAAATTCCAGAAATCTCAGAGGGGGAGGTTCTTGTAAAGATGAAGGTCTGTGGCCTGTGTGGAACAGATATAGAAAAGATCAGAGGAGAGTACGTAGCTTCTATGCCTATAGTAGGACATGAGCCTGCAGGCGTAGTAGCAGGTAAAGGTGTAGGAGTTGAGGGATTAGAAATAGGTGATAGAGTGTTTGTGCATCACCACGTACCATGTGGAGAATGCTTTTATTGTAAACATGGCAGCGAGACAATGTGTCCTAGCTATAGATCTAGTAATATATTCCCTGGAGGATTTGCAGAGTATTTTAGAGTGCCTAAATGGAATGTTCAGCATGGAGCAATACTGAAGCTGCCTGATGGTGTAAGTTTTGAAGAAGGAAGTTTGATAGAGCCTCTTGCATGCTGTATCAGAGCAATAAATAGATGGAATATTGAAGGAAGCGATAGCGTATTGGTAGTCGGAGCTGGACCTCTTGGTCTTATGCATGCATTACTTCTTATGATAAAAGGAATAAAGCCAATCGTATCTGACATAAAGCCAAGCAGGCTAGAAATGGCTAGAAAGCTTGGGGTAAGCTATACACTGGATGCAAATAATGACGTAGAGCAGCAAGTTAAGAGCATGACAGACGGTAGAGGGGTTGATTATGCGATAACAGCATCCGGTAGCATTTCTGCGATGAATCAGGCGTTGAGAGCAATAAGAAAAGGAGGTAGGCTATGCCTTTTTGGGGTGCCGAGTAAAGGCTCTGTTCTTGATTATGATATAAGCGAGATTTTCAATTCAGAGATATCAATACTGACAAATTATGGAGCTACAGAAAAAGAAACAAACGAAGCATTAAGACTGATAGAAAGGAATGGAAAGCTGTTTTCATCAATCATCACTCATAGGTATTCTATAGATGAGTTCTCAAAGGCAGTTGAAGCATCAATCTCTGGAGAAGCTTTGAAAGTTGTGATATATTCATCCTAAACACTTAAAACCATATCCTGCAAATATTGGGTGAGCATAAATTGCAATGGGGTTTGAAGAATAGGCTCTCAAGAATAACAAATAATGGCAAGATAATCATGCTTGCTGTTGATCATGGTTATTTTCAGGGACCAACTACTGGACTTGAGAATCCAAGGAGGACAATAGAACCATTATTGCCTTATGTCGATAGCCTTATGGTCACTAGAGGCGTCTTAAGGACTTCTGTGGAGCCGTCTACAGATATTCCTATCGTGCTGAGAGTTTCAGGGGGGACAAGTATACTCAAAGAATTATCCAACGAAGTAGTAACCACTTCTATGGAGGAGGCTATAAGGCTGAATGCTTCGGCAGTAGCTGTCTCAATATTTGTCGGAGCTGATCATGAAAAGGAAAGTCTGGATAATCTGGCAAAGGTTGTTGACGAGGGAGAAAGGTATGGGATGCCAGTATTAGCTGTCACAGCTGTAGGCAGAGAAATGAACAGAGATGCTAGATACCTTGCTTTGGCCAGTAGAATTGCTGCAGAGCTTGGTGCTCATATGGTCAAGACTTACTATTGTGAAGACTTTTACAAAGTGGTCGAGGGTTGCCCCGTCCCCGTAGTTATAGCAGGAGGGAAGAAGATAGCTGAGAAAGATGCCCTCCAGCTTGCATATAACGCAATAAAAGATGGTGCACTGGGAGTTGACATGGGTAGAAATATATTCCAGTCGGAAGATCCAGTAGCAATGGTAAAGGCGCTAAGAGCAGTGGTCAAGGAAGGAAAAAGTGTAGAGGAAGCATATAGTCTCTTCACAAGAGAAAGTGGTAAACAGATCAAAGTTGTGCAAAAAGTGCAGCCTGGTGAAGATTTAGACTGAGCTTTACTGTAACTGCATTATTGTGACTATACTTTTTAGACCATCTAAATTTGATTATCTTTTAGACCGAGTTTCGATTTTTGTATATTAGTCTGTTGATGATCTGCATTGCATTTGGTTATAAAGCTCCCATGGAGAGCAAAGAAGGAAGATTAATCCTATTGAGCTATCTTCAGAGATGCTTAACATTTATATTGAGCTTCTCTGCAACTTTCCGTTTGTAATATGGAAGACATAGTCAACACCATCAAGCTCAGATTCAGAGTGAGCACTAATCAGGGTGCATATTCTTCTCTTTTCTGTGTATTCCTTTAGATAACCTGAAATTTCCTTTCTGTTCTTGGCATCTAGCGGGGCAAAAGGTTCATCGAGTAGCAGTATTGAGGGCTCTGAGAGAATCGCCCTAGCTATTTCTACTATTCTAGCTTCTCCTGCGCTTAATTGCGAGGATTTCTTTCTCAGCATAGACTTGAGAGAAAATAGATTTATCAATTCGTCTCTTGCCTTCTCGTTCCTGCAAGCGAAAGAAAGGTTTTCCTCGATTGTCATATTAGGGAAGAGAGCTGGCTCGGAAAAGACAAATGCTGCACTCCTTTTATCGGTGGGTAAAGAGCCTATATCATGCCCTTCGAACATTATCTCCCCTGAATCCTGATGAATGAATCCTGCTATGAGATACTGCAAAGTCGTCTTTCCTGCTCCGTTAGGTCCTACTAGAGCGGCGTAAATACCCCTCTCTAACTTCAAATCTACAGGGCCGAGTAGAAATGACCCAAGAGCCTTACTGACCTTTTTTAGTTCTAGCAAAAAATCACCTTCTTCGTTTTATTCCCTCGAGTATTATCAACATTACAATGGATATCAGCAAAAGGGCTCCGGCATATTTTAAACCCGAAAAAAGACCAGATGTTTCGTATTGATTCCATACATATACAGGAGCAGGATAGACATAATTGAACAAAGGTGGAGAGAAGACCACGTAGGCAAGTATTAGTATAGAACCGAATTCGCTCATGGACCTAGCCCATGCCAGTAGGAAAGACTCGACTATTGCAGTTCTTAGATTAGGTACTACTATCCGTGAAAAGATCCTGCCAAAAGATGCCCCTAAGGACTGGGCAGAGAGCTCTAGCTTGACATCAAACCTTTCTATGCTTTCTTTCATCGACGACACATATATAGGAACACTGACAAAAAAATAGGCAAGCGTAATACCTGCAAAACTCTGGTAAATTGTGAAACCGTTGAGAATTCCATGAATGGGTGATATAGGGGAGAAGGTTATCAGCAGCGCTATACCAGCTACTACATGGGGTATAGTCATGGGCGAAGTTAGTAGAGCCTCGAGAAGAGTATTCATTCTGCCTTTGAAATATCCTCTTGCAAGAGAATAAGCTGCTGGTGTGCCCAGTATTATGCAAGCAAGGGAGGCTACTGTTGCTCCCGAGATAGTAAGGAAAAGGGATAGCAGGAATGACTTGTCAAAGAAGGAACTGATCATACCATTCTCCAAAGATATAACAAGCATCACAACTATAGGAACGAGCAGAATTGTTGATAGTAAAAGTGTTGGAAGACCGAGAATGAAATTTTTCTGGTTCATCCTTCCACCTGAAGAATGGAGGTGTTTTCTACATACAGCAAAGGAGGAGGTACATTGGTTACATTACCATACAGAAGGGCTGGGGTCAAGGGCAAAATACCAAGGTTTGTCATAAGCGCCCTCCCTTGCTGTGATATAAGAAATAAGATAAATTCTGCAGCAAGATCTTGATCTTTTGCACCAGATGGAACTGTCACAGATAAGAATATCGGCGCTCCCTTGATTGTTATCGCAGTGCCACCGCTATGTATAGTCACAGAAGCCATAGAATATAGGGAAGAAAAATTTGCATCTCCTAGGCTGAGCTGAGGGGGAAGCGTGATATAGTCTACACCTGCCTGTCTGGCTGATGAAAGATAAAGCGCTATGTCATAATCTATCTCTCCACTCTGCAGATAGCTCAGCAGTTGGCTGCCGGCATTTAACTCTACAACATTTCCAGTCTCATTGTATCTTTGAAGTAAAGATGTATAATAGCTTTGGTTGTTATAGAAAAGTAACCCAGCAAGCTGCAGTAGCATCAGCGCTCTGTAGCCTTCTGGGTCAGTATTCGGATTACTAATTCCAATTTTACCTTCTGAGGAGAAGATTATGTTGAGAACCTTCTCTGTATACACCAAGGCCTGAGAGTAGTCTTTGATTGCATCATACAGGCTTATGTTTCTTGCGAGCTGCTCTATCTGTTTTGCATCGGGAGCAAATGAAGAGTACCCTATAGTCATGCTGTCTGAGGCTATAGCTATGTACCAAGAAGCATATCGAGGTTCAAGAATAGAAGATATTATAAAGGGATCAACAGAGACAAATAGATCATAGCTACCATTCACAAGCATCAATTGCCTTGCTGCCTGCACTGCCCCCATCCCCTGTACAACAGCTTTTATCCCTGAATCTTTTGAGGCAGATTCGAGAAGCTGAGTATATAGAGATGCGGTGATTATACTTAAAGGAGCTTTTGTAGCTTCATTTCCTCTTGAATAGTATCCAACAGCCCCACCAATCGATGATGCTGCCAGTATAACAACTATGAATAGAGCTGCTCTATGCATGCTTTGCAAAGTGAAAACGTTTACATATAAGTCTTTTTAAAATGGAATAGGTTGACAAAACAGGACCTTGGTCTCTTGACACCCAGGCAGCTTGAAATACTAAAGCTTGCAAGCGAAGGATTTACACAGGCAGACATAGCAGAAAAACTCCATACGAGCAGGCAAAATGTGTATGTGCTGATAACAAGAGCTAGAAGAAATATTGCTAAAGCACAAAGAACTATTTTATTGATTCAGAATCTCGGCATTGCAGTTAGAGTTAGGATACCTAAAGACACTCATATTCTCGATGCCGCTAAAGAAGTTATTTTTAAGGCTGATAAAGAGAGGATAAGGATTAAAGATGATGCACTAAGCATAACCGCATTTTTAAGGTCTAGAGCTAGAGGCAATATGGAATCAGGTAGGTTCACTAAGGACCTTGACTTAATTATAATGCCAAACGGGGAGATCATGCTAGCCTGACATTTCTGCAAGAACTATGTGCTTTCCTGCAATATTCAAGTTCTAAATAGACAGTAATGCTGGTACCAGCAAAGGCACAATAAGCGTCAGAAAAGCTCCATGCATGAATGCTACAGCGATTGTGTCAGTATCCCCAATTGTCTTTATCACCGTTAGGCTTGTATCCATAGTAGTTGCTCCACCGAAGATTATCGGTCTGGTCTTTCCTATTAGCTTTGAAGCTACAGGGTATAAAGCGATGGTCAGAAATTCTCTAAAAAAGTTTGCAAAGAATGCTAACGAGCCAGCCATGGAGCCAGAATATGCCTCTACTGTAGGGGCATCAAATGAATACCATCCCATGCCGAGAGATATTGCAAGGGACAACTTTATACTGTAACTGAAGAGAAGTGAAAAAACAACTCCGGCAATAAGACTCCCAACAATGGTCGAAGACACAAGAGACCACGTCTTTGTGAATATCTCATTCAGCCTGCTAATATCTAGCTTTGAACCAACCTCTATGGAAACTATAAAAACAAAGAGTAAAAGGACGAATTGAAGCAGATAGCTACATGTATTAGCCTGGCAGACAAGTGATATTCTGTTAGAAGCCAAAGAACCAGTTAAGAAAGAAGCCAGCAGTATAATAGAAAACAAGATACCGTTGTATTTCATCTTTTTTCAACTGCTACCTGAACTATAACTCCAAAGATCATAGCCATAACAGCTAGAACTAATGAGAGTAGCAGCATTAACCCGAAAGAAGTGTACAGCCAGCTACTGCCTAGGTCTAGGCCTGTAAGAAAGAGCAGTATTACAGCAATCCATAGAGAGATCCTACCCAAAAAGCCTGTCCTCATCTTTCTTAACAAGTATCCTACGATAATTCCTAGTATGAAGACAGGAATTATTGGAGATAGCATACTCTCAGTTGGGTCTCTTTTTCCCTTTTTAAACCACTTGAACCTGTTCAGTTTTCTGCAACTTAAGTATGTTGAGGAACTCTTTCATGAATGCATGGAGATCACTCGGCTGTCTTGCTGTAACAAGGTTCCTATCTACAACGCAGCTCGAATCTTCGTACATTGCTCCTGCAGCAATCAGATCATCCCTTACACCTTTCCAACAAGTCATTCTTCTTCCTTTTACTAAACCAGCAGAAATGAGTATTTGAGGACCATGGCAGATTGCAGCCACAGGGTGTCCGTTTGACATAAAGTACTTTACTATTGTTAAAGCATCCTTATCAAGTCTGACCCTTTCTGGGCTCTTTCCTCCTGGAAGTACAAGCGCAACATAATCATCAGCTCTAACTTCTGAGAAAGTCACATCAGCCTGGATCTGATAGTTGTGCTTTCCTGTCAGAGCTCCTTTTTTTGATGCAGCGATGACAGGGTTGTATCCTGATTCCTTTAATCTATAGTATGGATAGAAGAGCTCAAGATCCTCATACTCATCTGCAACCAGAAACAGTATATTTTGCATAGCCTACGGTAGAAGCAATCTGTAAATATCTATTTCTAAAGATGCAGAAGAACAAATACAAACACGAAGACTATTGATATTGTGTTCAGCACTTTTATTAGTGAATTTATGCTTGGTCCAGCTGTATCTTTGAATGGGTCTCCAACAGTATCACCGCTTACAGCTGCTGCATGTGTAGGAGTGCCTTTACCACCATACTGGCCTGTTTCGATCAGCTTTTTTGCATTATCCCATGCAGCGCCAGAATTTGCCATCAGAAGAGCTAGGAACACACCAGATACCACACTACCTATCAGCACTCCTCCGAGGGCTACAGGTCCTAGGACTACCCCTACAACTATGGGAGTCAGTATTGCAAGAGCTCCTGGAGCTATCAATTCTCTGAGAGCCGCACTCGTGCTTATATCTACGCATTTTTCATAATCGGGTGTTGCTTTCCCTTCCCTTAGCCCAGGTATCTCCCTGAACTGCCTTCTTATCTCATTAACCATCTTGAATCCTGCCTTGCCAACGGCTCCTATGAGAAATGATGAGAAGTAAAATGGTAAAAGACCTCCTATGAGAAGGCCTATCAGAAGCAGGGGGTCAGTAAGCAGGTACTGGGGGGCTACTCCTCCAAGCGCCTGATAGTTGGCACCAACCTCTTGCTGATATGCAATAAACAAGGAGAGAGCAGCAAGTGCAGCTGAACCTATAGCAAATCCCTTGGTTGTCGCTTTTGTAGTATTTCCTATTGCATCGAGTTCATCAGTAACTTCTCTAACCCCCTCAACACCAGCCATTTCTACTATACCGTTTGCATTATCTGTTATAGGTCCAAATGCATCTATCGATAGAATTATCCCTGTCAGAGAAAGCATGCTCATGGTGGTGATTGCCGTTGCGTACACTCCTGGACCACATACTGATAAGCCTGTGCAAGATCCGTTTGCTGCCCAATACCCAAGTCCATAAGAACCACCTATTGCAACTGCAAGTATTATTAGCACAGGCGCTACGCTCTTAAGCCCTACAGCAAAGCCGGTAAGAAAGTTCGTTGCCGGTCCTGTCTGCGAGGCTTCGGATATGGATTTTACAGGAGAAAACCTGTAGGATGTATAATAGTCTGTAATTGTTTCTATTACAACAACAACAACAAGACCTAGGACAGAAGAAGCTGCCATGGCTGTTGCAAGTCTGCTATCAGATGCAAATACAAGGTAAGCTACTATTACTTCCAAGATAGCTGCGATTACTGCTGTGGTATACAAGCCTCTATTCAAAGATGACATAGCTCTTCCTCTTTCGGCTCCTCTTATCATCAGTCCTCCTACTATAGAAGCAAGTATCCCCATGCCTCCTATTGCAAGAGGATAAGCCACATATTGTGGTGCATTTTGAAAGACGAATGTACCCAAGAGTATTCCAGCAAGTGCAGTAACTATGTAAGACTCATACACATCCGCGCCCATCCCTGCGCAGTCCCCTACATTATCCCCCACGTTATCAGCGATAACACCTGCATTTCTTGGATCATCTTCCGGGATACCTTCTTCTACCTTCCCTGCAATGTCTGCACCAAGGTCGGCTGCCTTTGTATAGATACCTCCTCCAACCCTTATGAACATAGCTATGAGACTGGCTCCGAATCCGAATCCTACTATAGCCGCAGGTCTAGGTATCAGGATATAGAAGAGAGAAAGCCCAAGCAGTGCAAGGCCAGGCACCGCCATACCCAGAACAGAGCCTCCTCTAAATGCTAGAACAAGGGCTTGCCCTATCCCCTTTCTTGCAGCTTCAGCTGCCCTTGCACTGGACCTCACAGTCATACCCATCCCTATGTACCCTGCTGCTGCGGAAAAGCCTGCTCCAATCAAAAAGCCCAATGCTACTATTCCTCTTGGCTGAACCACTATGCCTATGATTATGGCAAGAGCTACTGCTACTGGGGTTATGGTCAAATACTCTCTCCTCAAAAAAGCATTGGCTCCCTGCTTGACATAATTCGCTAACTCCTGCATCCTTGGTGCGCCAGGGCTTCTGCTAAGTACATACCTGATCAGTATAGCAGCATATACAAGTGCAACTACGGCTCCTAGAAGAGCGAGCTCCTCTGCAAGATACATTTAGAATACCTCCATCATTTTTCTACCAGCAAAGACTAAGATGGTAAATTTATCGAACATAGTGCAAGTCACTATTATGTGGGGTTCGTCCCAGATATATCTGTTAAAAGTTTTTCGGTAGTGAAGAGGTCTGCTGAACAGCTTATATATTGTGCAATTTTCATAATTGTGAGTGTTGAACAAATATTGCATCAAGATCTACAAAAACAGGAAAGGCAGGCTGAAGCATTGCAACAGACTCCGGAGTTATTCAACACACCTGTAGTGAAGATAAAAACTATAAGCTGTAACGATTAGCATGTCTATAAGTTGACCCTCATAGAACAGTAAGGCCTGATAGTTTAGCTGACCTCAACAGCAAACATTCTATTGTTTGAGGTGTGTCTATCATTTTGTTTCTCTTTTTGCAGAAATTCTTGGCTCCAAAACAGTTAACAGCATTGCTCATAACTACAGTCCAATGATGAATCAAGTTTTCCCAGAAAAGAGTATGTTAAAGATGTTGTCGCATAGTGGTGCTTTTTCAATTTATGCGATTCTGGCTTTGATAAGAGTCTAAAATTTACTAGAAACCTTAACTGAAGAATTGATTCAAGACGACAGATATACTTTGATGTTGTTATGTTGCCAATACTGGGGTCTATTGATATGTTATACAAGTTAATAGTAATAGCTTTTTTAGAAACAAGAAATAGAAATATTCTCTCCAAAGATATTCTATCTATACCACCAAAGAGCTAGATTAAGTTTCGACTGATCACTCTATCTGTTATCGTGTTTTTAATGTATTTCTAAGTTTCTGGTATTGTCAATTCACCATTTCAGAAAAACCGCTATCTGGAAGACTCTGCCCAGACTTTTCTCACGGATACGAATTACTATGTTTTGCTTTGACCTTTCAGGGATAGTCGTAACAAATGTATAATAAATGCATTTTTTTTGAACAATTACCTATCAAGGTGATGAAGTTAATACAAAATCCAAAATAAGCTACCGATTAAACGCTGATACAAGTAAATGATGTGCATAGTTTTTTGAGCTATAACCCGACTCTATAAAGGAATAGTTGCAAGCTGCGTGGTAAGAAATACGGATTCAGCACAATGAAAACCAAGCATCTGGTGGCAACCTTCGCAGATAACCAGTTTGCAATATGGACACTTTTCCCATCCTCCATCTCCGCAGATTATGCAGTCAGCTTCCAAAACTAGTAGAATTTGAATAAGCAAGTATTATACCTTTACTTTTTCTACTGCAACGATATGCAACTGTCGAACCTGCCTAGGCTCATATTACCTTCAATACTACAGTCTAGCTTGTTGAATCTTAACATTAATAGTTGCTGCCTCACATCTGCATCAAGGTTATGCGTACTATAAGCTTAAAGGAACAATTCTTTGATATTTTTCTACTGAGTTTTGTTCAAAGCATCTGCTCTAATCTTTCTCCCTCTGCGTGGATACATTCATAACCCCAATTTATTACTATGCAGAGAACGAAATTTCGGGAAGAGATCGTTTGGCTTGACCAACAGCTCTCTTGAGTCGATAATCTTAGACAGCTTGCTTGCCATATTTCGGAAGAATCTTTCCCCTCGTATCTGTTGGATACCTTTCTCGGCAGAAATCTTCCAGCCTCCTTTTAGCATCTTTGTTCCTTTTTCTTTTCACAAATTCTCTTACTCTTTTTGCCGTTTTAACATCTTCAACGTCAATCTCATGTCCGATATAGTACCTCTTCAATTTGAGCGGATAACCGCAGTAGCATCATTGTCTGTAAATGAGTTTAGCCATCTCCCTTTTAAAAGTGCAAAGGGTATCAACCTTGTATTGAATGCGGGGGGTGGGACTCGAACCCACGAAGGCCTATGCCAGCGGATCTTAAGTCTGGACGCATACGCTCCGCCCCCTGTAGTCGCATCGCCAGCTTTGGCCTAGCTCGGGAACCCCCGCTCTCAAAAGCATATCGCAACCAGTAAAAAAAAGTAATGTATGGATTACATTTCATCCTTTTCCTCTAGCCCGTTTGCATTTACCAAGATGGCATCGGTGTCATTAGATAGTGCCAATCATATCATGTGAACAAGTTAACACATACCATAATTTACTTCAGGCTAGCCTTAAAGGGTATGATAAGCATAAAGTCGAAACGGGATTTAGCTAGTATAATAGACCACACATTGCTTGAACCTTCCTCTGATAAAAATGCTATAGACAGATTGTGCGATGAAGCTTTAGCTTTCTCGTTTTACTCTGTTACTGTAAACCCTTACTACGTTCCCTACTGCAGGAACAGACTGAAGGGCTCCAACGTAAAAGTTGTTAGTGTAGTAGGCTTTCCCTTCGGAGCTACGTTCAAAGAAGTGAAGAGCCAAGAAGCAAAGAGAGCGATAGAGATGGGGGCTGATGAAGTAGATATGGTTATGAACATTGGTGCGGCCAAGTCCGGAGATTGGGATATTGTCGAGGAGGATATAGGATCTGTAGTAGATGTAAGCAAACATAATGGAAAGGTAGTCAAGGTGATACTGGAAACATGCTATCTTACGGATGAAGAGAAGATAATGGCCTGTAAAGTTGCTGAGAAGGCAGGGGCTGATTATGTCAAGACAAGCACAGGATATGGAAAAGGAGGAGCAACTGTTCATGATGTGAAATTGATGTCAAATACTGTAGGAAGTAATATGGGGGTGAAGGCAGCAGGCGGAATACGCACTGCCTATGATGCATTGATGATGATAGAAGCAGGGGCTACAAGGATTGGCTCAAGTCACAGTGTAGAAATAATCCAATCACTGGCTAAGGAATTACTGGAAAAAGAACAGAATTTGGTGAAATGACTTTACGTAACAGTTTCTCTTACCTACAGTTAAACGCGTTGCACAGCTTCAACCTGCTTTCTTTCTTCTATGTTTTTTGCGTGTAATTGCATTCTTGACATCTGCCTGCGCATATGAATCATCATGTATGCAAAACCAAATTTAGAAACAGGTGTCCATACGATCCTGTCGATCACGCTTCTCATCTCCTCTGTTGGCGAATTAACTTCCTTCAGTAGCACGCTAAATGTCTTATACAGAGCTCTAACCAGCAGCTCTTTTCGTAATGGATGCTCAAGTATTTCTTCAAGAATAGTCCATCCTTTTTTCCTCAGACCTCCCATAGGAATGAAAGGCAATGTCCATATGAGCACATTATATGGCTTTAGCCTATCAACAAGCTCAAGACTTCTGATAAGATCATCTTCAGTTTCTCCCGGAAAGTTCATTATCATGGTTCCTACAACAACCCACCTATTGTCATTGAGAATTCCGACTGCTCTCTCGACTATCGAAGGATATTCCTTTGATGTAAATGGTCTAACCTTTCCTGGCATGATTATATCAATCAGTCTAGGACTGCCAGTTTCTATACCCATCTCTATATAGCTGAATGATCCTCCAGGGTTCATGTATTCTGAAGAAAGTTTGACAAGAGTTGGATCAGAAACAACGGAAACGGCTGTTGTGAAATCTGTAGCTATAGATATCTCGTCATAACCCTTTTTGCTCTCGTATTCCTTCCTTATGGCGTCTACTCTGCCCAAAAGCTTCATTACCTTTTCTCTGTTAGGTTGGAAGACATTATCTGACCCATACTTGAAGAACTCTTCAGAGTGCAGAGTTATATGCCTTTTTTCTCCGTGTTCAAGATTGAATCTGACCTCTTTTTCTATCAGGTCGTATGGAAGGCTTAACCATCTTAGCAGAGTTGGTGTGCAGAATTTACATCCTCTTCCACACCCTCTGCTTATTTCTACTTCACCACCTATTGCAGGTGTAGCTATAGGAGGGATTTCCTGCACTGCAGGTATACCGCCATGAAATCTCTTCGGTATAGGATCGCCTCTTACTGCGTTGTAAAAGAGCTTCCAACCGTCCTTCTCGAACTCACCTTCAAAGACACAATCTACACCAAGTGGCTCATGAGCACCCGTATCAACTAATTGCCAGGATGCTGGTCCTCCAACTATAATTCTTGGTCTATACTTGCGTATCGCGTCGCTTTTTATGACATCGAAGAAACTTCTGCTGATATAAGGCAAACCGTCATACTTTATTCCTATGGCTCTTAGCATCAGGTTAACAATACCTATACCATAGCTGACCCCCATGGGGTCCATGGTGGTTATACCGACAACCCTTGTGTCTGGGCCAACTACCTCTGACAGCCTTCTGGGGTCTGCGATGATCACTTCATCCCTCGTAAACCCATGGTTTAATAGTGAGGCTTCTACTTTAGCAACACCGTAAGGAGCTAAATACATTCTACCCTTAGCATCACTGCGTGTTGGAAATAGTCTCTGTTCAACGAACCCCCTGATCCATCCTTCTGGAAGAGCTGATGCAAAACCCACAAGGGACTGCCCACCATAATCGCTCATGATGGCCGTTTCCCCAGTTAGAACTATCTTGAACCCATGCTTATTATTGAAGTGATCAGAGGCTGAAGCAGACATGCTTCCTGCACCTCTCTCTACAACTTTCGAAGGGAAAAACTATGATTAAACCTTTGTAAAGAGGAATGGTACAAGTAAAATAAAGTAAATCGAAACGCATAAATTTCTGAGTTGCACAGCTTACGTAAAAATTTTTCTCAAAATAGACCGAAAGGTGTAAAAGCCCTAGTCCCTAAAGAAAAACGAATTGCTCAAGTTGCAAAAGTTCCGTTCGTTTAGCGAATCCAACCTGGGTCTTGACGAAGCTGTAAAGATAGAGGAACTATACTATCAAAGAATTACACCTGATGGAACGCTCATAGGTGAGAAGCCAGATATACCGAAAGAGCTCCTTTTACAGATGTACTACCTTATGCTCTTCGGTAGAGAGTTCGACGAGCAGGCAAGCAGGCTATCTACCTTCAGAGAAATAGGTACCTATGCTCCACATATGGGGCAGGAAGCAGCACAGACTGGCATAGTACTAGCTCAAAGGCAAGATGATTGGTATGTTCCTATGTACAGGGATAATCTGGGCATGATAATCAAAGGCCTACCTGCAGAAAGTATTCTGCAGTACTGGTCAGGCGATGAGCGAGGTATGAGCATTCCACAGGGGGTTAACATGGTGCCATTGGCTGTGCCTGTAGGTACGCAGGTACCTCAAGCATCAGGAATAGCAATGGCTCTAAAGATAAAGAAGCAGAAAGCAGCCGTACTCGTTACTACAGGAGATGGAGGGACATCAAAGGGTGATTTTCATGAAGGGCTTAACATGGCTGGAACCTTCAAATTACCAGTAGTGTTTGCTGTCGAAAACAATCAATATGCGATTTCTCTGCCAAGAGCCAAACAGACAGCTTCTAAGACACTGGCTCAAAAGGCAGTGGCTTATGGTTTTGAGGGCATACTGGTAGATGGAAATGATGTTATCGCAACATACGAGGCTGCAAAGTATGCTCACGAAAAAGCTAGAGAAGGCAATGGTCCTACTCTCATCGAGCTTTATACTTACAGACGGAGCGTGCATACTACAGCAGAGCTTGTATCACATAAACTGCAACCACAGGAAGAACTCAAAGAATGGGAAGCCAAAGACCCGATAACAAGAATGGAAAGATACCTGTTGCAAGAAGGAATAATAGACAATACAGAAATTGAAAAGACAAGATCAAGAGCAAAGAGTGAGATGAACAAAGCTGTACAATCGTTTAGGTCCATAGCATCGCCTAATCCAATGGATATCTTCATGTATGCTTATGATAGCCTGACACCCAATCTGCTTGATCAGATGCAGGAAGCCATTGGTAATGTAGCTGTAGAAAAGCTCTATACTCCTGTACAAGAAGAGCTGCTACAAGGAGGCAGACCCGGAGTTAATATCAGAAACGCAATAAACATGGCTCTGAGGCAAGAGATGCAAAGAGACCACAATATAGTCCTCTTCGGCGAAGATGTAGGCAAGAATGGAGGTGTATTTCAGGTGACACGAGGCCTGCAGGATGAGTTTGGTGTTGAAAGAGTATTTGATACACCTCTTTCTGAACTTGGCATAGCCGCTATGTTCTTCGGGTTGAGTTTAGCTGGTCTAATTCCTGTCGCTGAGTTTCAGTTTGAAGGTTTTACACCTCCAGCCTTCGACCAGATCTTCAGCCATATCGCTAGAATAAGAAATAGGAGCAGGGGTAAATACCATGCTAGAGGGGTGATCAGGTTCCCTTACGGTGCAGGAATCAATGCACCAGAACATCACCTCGATTCGCCGGAGACATACTTCTGCCATACACCTGGCCTAAAGGTGGTCGTTCCTTCGACACCTTACGATGCCAAAGGTTTGCTTGCCTCTGCACTTGAAGAACCAAACCCTGTGATATACATGGAGCCGAAGAAACTTTACGATTCACCCAGGACAAATGTGCCTGAGGAAAGATACAGAATACCAATAGGAAAAGCTAAAGTGGTTATTGAAGGCAATGACGTTAGTATCATATCTTACGGTTCCATGATGGTGCAGGCATTAGAATCAGCTGAATACCTAAGAAGTCAGGGAATATGCTCTCCTGAAGTGATAGACCTAAGGACATTATCCCCTCTGGACTATGATACGATAGTAAACTCTGTAAAGAAAACAGGCAGGCTTGTCATAGTACATGAGGCCCCTAGAACTTTGGGCTTGGGGTCTGAGATTGCAGCACTGGCTGCAGATAAGGTATTAGAATATCTTAAAGCACCAATAAAAAGGGTGACTGGTTATGACATAACCACTCCGCTGTCAAAGCTAGGGGAATATAACGTACCATCACAAGAAAGAATAGTATCTGCTGTAAGAAAGGTTCTCGAGTACTGATCCAGCAAGCAATCATTTATTAGCTTCTAATAACAAAATGTCTGTATGAGCCAAGTAATACAGAGGCTCAGAAAGTTACTGAGAGAAGAAGAGCTCGAAGGTTTCATACACTATCAGACGAACAAGGCAAGGGAGTTTGTTACTCTCCGCTATCTTTCGGGCGTAGGTGGATTGGAGGACTCTGGAATTCTCATTCCAACGGATGATGATCCTGTGCTCTTTGTAAAGGACTTCGAGGGAGGCAGGGCTAGATACTCTAGTTTCATAAAGGATGTGAGAGTAGCTAAGACAATACCGATTGATAATGCTCTAAAATTTTTGGCATCCTTGATAGAAGAGAAAGGACTAAAGCATAAGAAGATAGGCATAGATGACTCAGAACTCACTGTTGAGATCTATTCTAGGTTGAAGAGGCTGGATATTACTCCTGTAGCTTTCGGAGAAGAGATACGTAAGTTAAGGATGGTAAAGACTAGAGAAGAGCTAAAAAATATCAGAAAAGCTGTAAACATAACAGAAAATGCGATTTTGAAAATTAACGATATGTTGGGGTCAGGAATGACAGAATCTGAACTAGCTGCTGAAGCTTCATTTACAATGGAAAAGTTTGGAGCAGAAAAATCTTTCGTTCATGTTCAGTATGAATCAAATGCCTCTGTTCCACATCATGTCTCTGACAGCACTGTTGTAAAAGGCGATGGACTGCTTGTTATTGACATAGGTGCGAGGGTTGAAGGCTATACCAGGGATATAACCAGAACACTCGAAGTTGGGAAAATTGATGAGAAAAGGCGAAGGATCAAAGATACTGTAAAGTCATCATTGGATGCCTCGCTAACGATGGTAAGGCATGGCATGCCGGTAAGCGCTGTAGCTAGAGCTGCAAGAGATGTAATAAGGCAGAAGAATCTGCCAGAACCACAGCACAGGATAGGACATGGAATTGGACTTTCTGTTCACGAAGCACCTATAATAGAGACTGAATTTGAATATAAACTGCAGGAGGGTATGGTATTAGCCATAGAGCCAGGCATTTACATTCCTGGCAAAACAGGATGTAGGATTGAATCAAACGTAGTAGTCAAAAGGGAAGGGTACGAAAGATTAGATGCTAATACTTAACAAGTTTTTAGATAAGGTAAGATAATACCGAGGCTATGACAGAGCCACAGCATTTGAAGGCAAAAAGACAGGATGTTGCTGAAAGGGTCATTATGGCAGGGGACCCAGCTAGAGTTGTTCAGCTTGCTAATATGCTAAAGGATTCCAAGCTTGTTAATGAAAATAGAGGCCTCATAATGTATACAGGAAGGTATGAGGAAACGCCTATGACAATAGTTTGCCATGGCATAGGGGGGGCTTCTGCAGCCCTTGTCTTTGAAGAACTGATAATGCTTGGGGCAAAGATTCTCATAAGGTTAGGCTCAACAGGAGCACTTTTACAGGGGATGAGGATAGGGGAGGTTGTTATACCAAACGGAGCAGCATATCTTGGAGGAACGCTGAATCAATACATACCAGATGCACACATAACACCTGTGCCTGATTTCAGACTGACAGAAGAGCTTTTCCACAATACAGAAAGACTTGGTCTTAAAAGCTACGTTGGACCTGTCTTCTCTAGCGATGCGTTTTATGCTGAGGATCCACAGTTTGTAAGCAGATGGTCATCCAGAGGCTACATAGCTGTAGAAATGGAATGTGCAACCATTTTTGGTCTGGCTATGATGAGGAAGGTCAGGGCTGCATCACTTCTTTTAATCAGTGACAATCTGGCTGAGATGACTCCAATGGTAGATGCTGAGCAACTGAAGCGATACGTAGATAAAGCAAGTAAGGCTGTCTTCGATACCTTAAGGAATACAAAACTCTAGCGTAAAATCTGCAATGGTGTATCAAGATGAATGTTGGCGTCAAGGCAGAATGGCATAGACTGAGAAGTGTCGTTATTCATAGACCAGGAATAGAAATGCATCTTGGGTTGCTTGCTCCCTATGCCTCTCTTTATGAAAGAGCATTCCACATAGGAGAAGCAATCAGAGAGCATCAAAGGCTGGAGTATATACTAAAAAGAGAGTTCGGGATAGCTGTACATAAGCTGAAGGCTATAATCCTCAGGCGTTCAAATTCTGACGTTCAATTTAGAGCAAGACTGATCGATACTGCTTTGGAGTGGATTAACTTTAGAGGAAACAGAGAAGAAGTTTTGCTAGCAAAGAAGGATCTGGAGGCAAATTCCGAAATACTTGATCCTGTTCATTTCTTTAATATACTGCTGTTGCATCCTTTGATAGACCTGTCAAAGGGGAAGGGTTCTAGAGCTATCTACCTAGATATAACAGAGAGGCAGCCACTCTCGAATCTGTATTTTATGAGGGACCAGCAGGCTATAACAGATAATGGCATATTTATTTCTAGAATGTCGAAGCCACAGAGAAGAAGGGAATCTCTTATTACTAGACTTGCATGGGAAGCTCTTGACATACCCATTACCCATGAAACACAGTCACCAGGCACGTTCGAAGGGGGTGATTTTATGCCGATGCAGGATTTTGCTCTAATAGGGGTAGGCGATAGAACAAATTACGAAGGTGTCAACCAGATGATGAATACTGCACTGGGTTTTCCTGAGGTGGCGGTAGTACATCAGCCAAAGCATCCTTTACTGCCTGATAATAAAACAGACAGAATGATAAGTATGCATCTAGACACGTATCTGAATGTTGCATCGAGCAGCATCGTAGTTGGAAACGAGCTGATGCTAAAAGGGGCAAAAGTAGAGGTATATACAAGAGAAAGAAAGGGGAGGTACTTAAAGAGAAAGGAAACAACAGATCTCTACTCATACCTAAAGAAAAAGGGCTTCACAATAATAGGAATTACAACACTTGAACAGATGTGTTATGCAACAAATTTCCTATGCGTACAGGATGGAATGATACTAGCTGTGGAGACAGATAGGATAGCTAGGAAGGTGCTGTCCAATCTACAGCTCAAAGCAAAAGAAGATCCGCAAAAATATGGCATGTTGATGCAACAGGCCAGTAAGGATTATGAGCAGCTAAGAATGACAGGAAATTTCTTTCCACATAAAAAGGAGATATACGAAAACGGGATAGATGCCTTTCCTATTATTCTCACCAACCTTACAGGGGGATACGGGGGAGCTCACTGTATGACATGTTCCCTTTATAGAAGTTAAATACAAGAAAGAGAAAGGTAAGAATATGAATTATAGATCATTTGGTAAAACTGGATTCAACTCATCTGTCATAGGTATGGGTACTTACTATGACCCCTTATGGATATTCTTTGCAAATCTAGGTATAAGGAGAGGCAAAGATGAAAAGATTCAAGCCATAAAGACAGGACTCGAAGAAGGAATCAACCTTATAGATACAGCAGAATTGTACAAATCAGAAAATATAGTAGCAGATGCGATCAAAGACTATAAGAGAGATGAAATATTTATTGCAACCAAGGTATCTTCTCCAAACCACTTCTCATACCATGGGGTGATAAAAGCTTGTGAAGCAAGCCTAAGAAGGCTTCAGACAAGCTATATAGACCTGTACCAGATTCATTTTCCATTTCGTTTTGGAAGGATAGCAGAGATAATGAGGGCTCTTGAGAAGCTTGTAGATGATGGCAAGATCAAATACATTGGCGTCAGTAATTTCTCATTGGAACAGATGATTAAGGCTCAGGAATGTATGACAAAATACGAGCTAGCTTCCACGCAGATGCATTATAATTTAATGCACAGAAGTATAGAAGATGACATAATGCCTTATTGCATAAAAAATAGAATGGCAATTCTTGCCTACTATCCTCTTGCGCACGGGCGCCTTGCAAGAAACAGCAGAGTTTATGAAATTCTTGAAAAGTATAAAGGTGCAACTCCAGCTCAGCTTGCACTAGCTTGGTTAACCTCAAGGAGTCAGCTTGTGTTTCCTATCCCGAGAGCTTCAAAATCTAGGCACGTAGCTGAAGATGCAAAAGCAGGAGACCTTA
This sequence comes from Nitrososphaeria archaeon, assembly GCA_029775965.1. Lineage (GTDB taxonomy): Archaea > Thermoproteota > Nitrososphaeria > Conexivisphaerales > DTJL01 > JAKAPW01. The sequence continues at coordinate 30,770 of JARVJU010000014.1, forward strand.
TCCTAGAACAAGCAGATGTTGAGAAGTTAGCAATTCTTTCTAAAAAAGCATAAGAACTGTTCTTTAGGAGCCATGGATAGAGCTATCTTGCTCTACCCTGTGCAGATAGTATGCGGAAGGAGAACCTATACATGGGAGATTATCAGCTGGGAATAGCAGGCCTAGGAGTGATGGGAAAAAATCTAGCCCTTAACTTTGCAAGTAAGGGCTTCAAGACAGCTGTATTTAACAGGACTGAGAATATAACAGAGGAATTCATATCAAAACATAAAGACGCTAATATAAAGGGAGCTTTCAGCCTCAAAGATTTCATTTCTTTGCTGGGAAGACCTAGAGTAATAGTTCTGATGGTCACGGCTGGACAGGCTGTTGACTCTATGATAGACAATATGCTTCCTTTACTGGAGGAAGGGGATATAATAGTTGATGCAGGTAACTCATACTTTAAGGATACTATGCGAAGAAGCGAATCCTTATCAAAAAAAGGGATACTCTTTGCTGGAATAGGTATATCAGGAGGAGAGGAAGGTGCCCTCAAAGGTCCAAGCATAATGGCTGGATGCTCACAGGAAGCTTGGCAGGTTATAGCTCCTATGTTCAGCAGTATATCAGCAAAGGCCTATGATGGAAGTCCTACCTGCGATAGGATGGGTCCAGATGGGTCAGGACATTACGTAAAGATGGTTCATAATGCCATTGAATATATAGACATGCAGCTGATAAGCGAAGTATTCCACATAATGCAGCATGCAGGCTACACTTATTCCGAAATGGCTGATCTATTTGAAAATTGGAACAAAGGGGATCTTGAATCTTATCTGATACAGATCACATCTAAGATTCTAAGAAAAAAGGATAGCGAAACAGGAAGGTCTATTCTTGATGTAATAATGGATACAGCTGAACAAAAAGGGACAGGACTATGGGCTGCCGAAAGCTCCATGGAACTTGGAGTACCAGTTTACAGCATAGCTGCATCAGTATATTCTAGGTTCATGTCATCAAGAAAAGAAGAAAGGGTTGAAGCTTCAAAACATCGTCCTAAGAGCGTCAAGATAGAAGTGGATGAAGACCAGCTTCATGACGCGCTGTATGCATCGAAGATATGTGCCTATTCACAAGGCTTTTATCTGCTTTCGGAGGCTTCTAGGTTCTACAAATGGGGGATAGATAATGCTGCTGTGGCACATATATGGCAAGGTGGGTGCATAATAAGAGCAAGGCTTCTACAGAATGTGGAAGATGCATTTCGAGATAAACAACTCAAGAATCTACTTCTCGATCCTTTTCTGCTCAAAAGTGTGGTGGAGAAGGAGAAGGCTTGGAGAAATCTTGTTTCTGCTGCTATTGATGCAGGTATACCTGTGCCGGGTATGTCTTCAGCACTAAGTTACTATGATGGTTACTTCACATCCAGGCTGCCTGCAAATCTGATTCAGGCGCAAAGAGATTATTTTGGTGCGCATACATATACAAGAGTGGACAGACAGGGTTCTTTTCATACAGAATGGGAGAGAGACTAAAATTTGACATACTACATGGGGGCATCGGGTCTAGGGCATTGGGTCAGAAGACTCAGAATGACGTTGGATGAAATAAATAATGAATTAGTACTGCTCAAAGCAGCTGGTACGAGAAGTTATGAAGATAGAAGGGATGAGCTGGAACGTTATGAGATATCTAGGGATAATTATTTCAGCATCAAGGCTGGAGAAATGTTGCCCGAAGCTTTCTTTGATGGATTGGATGTTGTATATGTAGCCAGCCCAAATCAGTTTCACAAAGATCAGACAATGCAGGCTCTTCGCAGTGGAAAAGTTACAGTGACAGAGAAGACGTTTGCAACAAGCAAAGAAGATTTTGATGAAGTGATCAATTTTATAAAAGGGAAACATGAAGGCAGGGTAACACTGGGTCTGCATTACATTACAAAGACACTCAGTATAGAGCTTGGAAAACTGATGCCAAGCCTTGTTGAGCAGTATGGCAAAGTCAGATCTGTAAGCGCTTCCTTCTTTGAAGAGGTAAGGGAAGAAGACGCAAGAAGAAAGTGGTTATTCAAGCCAGAAAACGGAGGCATAGCGATGGACTGGATACACCCTATCTCTATAATCTCCTTTATCATGAGGGCTGATAGATTGGAGTTACAGAAGGCAAAGCCATACATAGTGCAAAAGATGTATGATGAGAAGAATCCCTCTGGCTTTTACTCACTTTACAAAATAAGCGGAAAATTCTTCCAAGAGGGAGCAACAGCAGTAATAAGAGTTGCGAAAGGGGTTGACAGTCCGTTCAAGGTCTTCAGGATAAATTTCGAAGATGCATATGCAGAATTACTGTACATAAGCACAGACGACGAGTTTCTTACAGGGACAAGGGGAAGAATGGAGATTTCAGAGCGAGGTAAGGTTGTTAAGGTATTATCTCCAAAGGGACCATTATCCTATCAATACCTGATAAACGACATGCTTCACATGCTTAAAGGAGAAGAACCGATGCTGTCTTTACAAGACATTATAAAGATGTATCAACCCGAATGGCAGCTTCAAGATGCTCTTTGGTCGGAGAAACCATTGAACGATACAGATGAGATAGAGAAATTTATAGAAGAAGGAATAAAGCATAAAATTTCTTAATTCTTGTGAAGTAATTGCCAGATGTAGGACGGAGAAAGTGGCATTTTATCTATTGTTACTCCGTATTGCGATAAAGCATCTTCTACAGCATTTACAACAGCGGGAGTAGAGGCTATTGTAGGTGCTTCTCCTATACCTTTTACACCTAGAGGGTTAGCGTCAGTGGGTGTTTCAGTGGTATACCATTGAACCCTCGGCATCATCTCTGCGTTTAATATAGCATAATCTGCCAAGGTTGCTGTCAGCAGCTGTCCTGAATCATCGTAGAAGAGCCCTTCCACAAGAGCCTGACCAAGCCCCTGTGCTACTCCACCATGAACCTGTCCTTCTGCGACAAGAGGGTTAAGTATCCTGCCACAGTCGTCGACTGCAATATAGCGCAGTATTCTTATCTCCCCAGTCTCCTTATCTATCTCTACCATAACTACATGATTACCAAAAGGAAATGTGTTGCTCTTCGGTGCAAAGGCTGTGTACTCATAAAGTGTCGGCTCCATCCCTTTTGGCAGCTGACCTGGATCATAAGCTGCCTCAGCCACTTCTGAGAAGCTCAGGCTCTTCGACTCATCATGAATAGAGTAGATCTTTCCTGCATTAAATACGAGCTCTTCAGGTGCTATGTTTAGGATCTTTGAGGCTATCAGAGACATCTTATTTTTGACCTTTCTTGCTGATATCAGAACAGCACTTCCCCCTACAGCAGCAGACCTGCTTCCTGCTGTAACGGTACCATATGGTAACGATAACGTATCCCCATACCTGACATGAATATCAGAAAGATTCACACCCAGCTCATCAGCTACAATCTGCGCAAAAGGAGTCACATGACCCTGACCATGAGGATTGGTGCCTGAGTTGACTAGCACTTTTCCATCTGGAGTAACTGTTATTGAGGCTGTCTGTGGATAGTCAGGCCCAAAACCACACACTTCTACATAACTTGCTATCCCTATCCCAACAAGCCTTCCTTCTTCCCTTGCCCTTGCCTGATAACTTCTCATTCCTTCGTAATCGAAAATTTCTAGAGCTTTTTTGAGGTTCCTCTCGTAGTCACCGCTATCATAGGTGAATCTTCGAGTAATTATCTGGAAGGGGAACCTATCCTTCGGTATATAGTTAACCAATCTCACCTTTGCTGGATCAAGCTTCAGCTTCAATGCTATAGTATTGATTGTCCTTTCTATGAGATAAGTAGCCTCTGGTCTTCCAGCCCCTCTGTAGGCATCATGTGGCACCTTGTTTGTAAAAGCACAAAGTAATTCTGCTTTTATCCCTTGGATATCATAGTTCCCTGTGGAAATCTGCACTGTAACCTTTGGACCATAAACAGCGCTTTCTGTGGAATAGGCGCCAGCATCTGCAACAATTCTAACCCTTAATGCAAGTATTTTTCCATTATTTTTTACTGCTGCTTCAACGAACTGGATCTGTCCTCTACCCTGTGTAGTGGTTAGAAGACTCTCTCTTCTGCTTTCTGTCCACTTTACTGGTCTGTGTAAAAGCATTGATGCATAAGAAACAACTACTTCTTCGGGATAAAGCGAAATCTTCGACCCAAAAGCGCCTCCGACATCAGGTGAGAACACTTCGACCTGAGGTTTCTCTAGACCCAGTATACTTGCAAGCTGGTCCCTAAGGTAGAATGGGTCCTGCGTCGAAATATATATCCTCAAAATCTTTGAACCGGGGTCAAACTGAGCTACTGCACCTCTTGTTTCCATGGGAGTGGGTGCTATCCTCTGGTTTAGAAACCGAGCTTTCACTATCTGGTCTGCCTTTTCAAAAAGTTCATCTACACTGCCAGAATCTATTGTATATTTGTACGCAAGGTTATCCTGCAGTTCCTTATGCACTTTGGTAGAATCATCCTCTATGGCTTTAAGAGTGTCCATTACAGCTGGTAAGAGTTCATATTCGACGCTAACCAAGTCTGCAGCATCAGAAGCAGCATAGGGATCAGATGCTATAACAGCCGCAACTGCCTCGCCCTGATAATTTACCTCGTCACTAGCCAAAACTGTTCTTCTCGTGTATTTAACATTCTTGTCAGCTTTTACAGTAGGCATGTCCTTAACTGCACCTTCAAGCTCCTTCTGGGTAAGAACCAAAAGCACTCCAGGATAATTTAATGCTTTGGATAGATCTATTTTTGTAATCTTTGCATGGGGATAAGGGCTTCTAACAAAAGCTGCATGTACAATTCCTTCCACCTTTATATCATCAAGGTATCTTGCAGTTCCAGTGAGAAATTTTGGATCTTCAGCTCTTTTTATCGACTGCCCTACCAGTCTCTTTTTTTCTACGATTGGTATCTGAGCAGATCCTTCTATCGCCATGGAATAACGATGCTATGGATATGCTATAAATTATACGCTTATATGATGTGAATACTCTTACATGTCAATTTTACGTCTTTAAAAGAAATACAGAAGATAAGCCTACATCACTGAAAAGTCTTGCAAGAACTGAAACACTCAAAGCCTTATGCGCTGCAGGAAGCTCTACACCACTCAGATGGGTCGACCTACTGCATCAGATATTCTGTACTTGCAAATCATCACGTTTACACAAATCTGAGCATAACAGAAGATATAGCTAGATAATAGCTGTGCTGACAAGGGGCATGTGAAGTCAGTTACTGCTTAGCTTGTTACTAGGTTTGCTACTATCATCAGCTTCTTTCAACATTATTCATCATGTACTATGCCAGAAGGTTGCTTGAAATCATAAGAGTCGATTAATTATCATCATAACTTACATTGGAAGAATGGACAGACACTATATGATCGTAAAAATAAGTCTGCAAGTAGTTGGGATGCAGTTTGGAGCATTAACAATATTGCCTTCGTCTGTCTATCCCTTTGCGACCAGAAAAAAACATTTTGATTAACGCCTTACAGATCTGGTAAGATTATGATTCTTGTATTTTGCTTGAAGCGATTCTAAATCACGGGATGTGTCAACATCAAGAAGAATACCGGAATCATCCACTTCTATTTTTCTTACTCTTACCCTCTTCATCAGTACCCTTGCACCCTGATCACCTTCCAAACCTTGTATAAGATTGAAGGTCTTCTTTGAGAGCAATACAGGATTGCCCCTTCTTCCTTTATATGAAGGTATAATCATGTCCGCATCGTAAGAATCGTATGCTTCAACAAGCTTATCTATCGTGCTACTCTTTACAAGAGGTTGATCCCCAAGCATCACTATAGCAGCGGAAACGTCTTTTTGCAAAGCGTTCACACCTGCCTTGAGTGAAGCGCTTATTCCTATCTTGTAATTCTTGCAGAATACCTTTTTGATTCCATCCATAGATATTGCTTTCTCAATCTTATCGCTATGGTGCCCGAGAACAACATATATTTCCTTAACTCTTGAGCCCTTAGCGGACTCTATTACCCATTGAAGAATTGGTTTTCCCATAAATTCGATAATCTGTTTATCTTTACCCATCCTCTCAGATAGGCCTGCCGCCAATATGATTATAGCCATCTTGGCTGAGTTACTTGCGTAGCTCACATTTCTTGTAAAGCTGTAAATGTACTTAAACAGTTCTAAGGACAATATCTGAGCTTATATTGGCAAAACTACATATAGCTAGCAACCATAACAAGTTAGACTACCTTTTGTTTCTCGCATCTCATATGGTTGCAGGTATGGTTAGCTTTACATTTCTTAAGCTGTTAAAGGCACAAACTTAAACTCTGTAGTAGAAAGGTAAAGTCATATATGTTCTACTGTTTATTAATTTCTGCGAGTACTTCTGAACTATCCCACCTTGATAGAAAGCAAAGCAGTACCCGTGTTCTACTGTTTATTAATTTCTGCGAGTACTTCTGAACCCCTCTTTAACCTCAGGGTATAGTCAACAAGGTTATTAAGAAGCTGAGTGATGAAGTTCCTTGCATCTGTATCTATCAGTTTCCCATTTTCGTCAAATTTCTTGGGCGCAAAGGTTACTATGACTTCAGGCCTGTTTATTGGGAACATGTTAAGGAAGACAAAGCTCTGCCTTAGATGATACTGTGCTCTTGCACCACCTATCATGCCTATTGATGCACTCATAATAGCAACAGGCTTTCCCTCGAATACGTTATCGCTATATGGCCTTGAAGCCCAGTCTATTGCATTCTTAAGTACTCCAGGAACAGAATAGTTGTATTCTGGAGTTGCTATAAGCAATGCATCAGACTGTCTTATCTTCTGCTTGAACTCTCTTACTCTAGGAGGAGGATTGTACTCTTCATCCTGATTGTATAAAGGAATACCAGCTAAATCAAATACTTCTATCACAGTGTTGTCTGGCTTAAGCTCAATGGCTGCGTTCAGAAGTTTTCTGTTGTAAGAATCCTTTCTGAGACTTCCAGCAAATCCTAAGATTTTGATATTATATTGGGACATAAGCCAATTTTGCTTACGCTAACATTATTTAAGCGAAGCTAAAAAAACAAAAACAAGAAAACGTCTTTATTTAACCGTGTGATTTACTTGCGTATGCAAAAGGGCAGAGGTATATCAAGAACTGTAATTATCATCATAGTAGCTGTTGCTGTGGTTGCGATAATTGGAGCAAGCTTGGCATTAGAACAGCAAACAAAAATGAAGACAACTACTCCACCTTCAGCTAGCACAGTACAAGTCGTTATACCAGCAGGAGCAGGTGTTCCTCCTTCAAACTGGAATGGTAGCCACATAATTTCAAATCAGTATTATTCGCCTGATGTAATTGTGGTTGTCATAGGAGTAAATAATACTGTGCAATGGGTAAATCATGACTCTATCGCGCATACTGTAACATCAGTTAACGGAGTATTTGACTCTGGCAATATGCAGCCAGGAGCTACATTCACTTACACATTCACCGAGCCGGGTACGTATGAGTATTACTGTGTATACCATTTCTGGATGGCAGGAGAGGTAATAGTAAAGACTGGATAATTGTTATCTAAAAAATTATTACTGTGATATCTGCGTATAGCCATACGTAGAGTTTTGGTAGTAGGTAAAGTCCCAGGAAGGAGGGGCATCAAGTGTAAAGGGCAGCATATAGCTTGCGTTTAGAAACTCTTGATTACCCAGTAAAGTAGTTATTTGCATGCTGTAAAGCTCCGCATTAATTTTGTAGTCCTGTATTGGTGATGTATTGCAGCATGGTTGAAATTCCAGCTGTGTGTACGAGCCATAAAATGCTGTACCATCGTATGGTATGGAAGCTGTGTATACTGCCGAAGTGTTCAGATCCTTGATTGTGAACGTTATCTGATTCTGACTAGGGTAGTAAACTATTGAAAGTATCAGTAATGTGCCTGGTGGAGAGTAAAATCCTGGTTCTACGGCTGGATTCTGAGATGGTAGAAAGTAATAGGCAAAACAGTTTTTGCCAGGAACATACCATGGTGATATATAGCTGTTAGGATTAAGATCAACCCCAAGCTGGAAGAATCCAACGCAGCTGGATGTAGTTGTTCCATAGTAATTCATTGCATTTATCTGAAAGCTCAGAATTCCATTTTGTGGTGTTGACCAGCTGTTCAACTTCATTTCTGCTGTCAGGTTGTAGAATGCAGGAAGTAAATTGACCAAGAGCCCCGAACCCTGGCCATAGCCTTCCATGTTGTTATACCCAGCTATGTATATTGGTATCTCATACGTAGAAACCACTATGTTAGTATAGTAGACGGTGCCAGACAATGTCTCTATTATAGCTCCAGAGTAGCTAGACGCATAGGGAACATTTACTGTTGCTGCCACTTGATCTGTTCTATCTACAAATACCTGCATTACCCATCCTGCATTTGGAGAAGAAGGTGTGCTTGCATCATACACATTTGCTGCTATATACACCCAGCCATTTGGATAAGCAGAGGATAATGGAACTGATTCTATTTTTACTGCATTGGTAGGAGATGTACCTGCATATACATAGCCATCAGATACACCTACCACAGCAACTGGGTTTGCTTGCAAGGTGTAAAGCCCAAAAAATCCATTTCCCTTCTGTGCGTTAATTACTACCTGAAAAGATATGAACGAATCACCAGTAACAAAGTTCTTGTTCGCTATATCTATCTGTACCTTGCCGTTTTGGGCCTTCGACGCAAGTGAAGGTTCACCAAAATAATTCACCTTTGTTGTGACAATAGCAGTCCCTTGAACTATACTCCATCCCTCAAGTGTACCTGATTCGAAGTTAGAAACAAAGGAGAATGCTCCAGCTGTGGATGCTGCTGGGGCCTCTCTTGGTAAGTGAGTGTTGCTGTAATTGTTACTATTCACTGCTGGAGTTGAAGCAAGCATAACTAATAGCAAGGGTATAGCTAAGAGTGCTTTATTCATTACAGTTCTGAGAGTTGCTATTGCAGGTTTATAAATTATTGCTGCCAGTATATATATGCACTACTCGGAGTATGCCAATATGAGTGACTTTATTGAGGTAACTACAACCGTATCCACAGAAGAAGAAGCGTATAAAATGACAAGAAGTATTGTTGAGAATAGGCTTGCAGCATGCGGACAGGTAATAGGACCAATAGCCAGCATATACTGGTGGCAAGGTTCGATTGAAAAGGGTAAAGAATGGCTTTGCGTATTTAAGACCAGCAAAGACTCATATGACCGTTTAGAGAAAGCGATAAAAGATTTGCACAGCTATAAGGTTCCTCAGATATTATCATTCGAAATCAGAGAAGGGTATAAAGATTATCTTAAGTGGGTAAATTCTAGCATAAAAGTAAAAAAAGGAAAGAGTAAAGAGGTTTGAAAGTTGAGTTTCAGAGAATACGTAAGCAAAGCTGGAGGCTTCCAAAAGCTGTTCAAAGCTTTGCGTCAGCAAGGGATCAAGGTAGAGGACAGGATAAATGAAGCCTTCTCTAAAGATTATCCTTTATTCGCAAAGATAGGCTATAAGGTTGAAGAGCTTGATAGCGGAATTGCAAGACTTTCTTTTCCTATGACTGAAATGATTATGAGGACAGGAGGGATAGTGCACGGAGGGATAATAATGTACTCTCTGGATACAACTATGGGACTTGCTGTGATGACCTTAAACCCTGGGATAGACCAGTATACAGTTGAGCTTAAGACGAATTTTCTAGAACCCCTTAAGGATGGACCTTTTCAAGTGAAAGGAAAAGTGGTAAGAATAGGGAGGCATACAGCTGTAGCTGAGGGTGAAGTTGTAGATATCAACGGCAGAGTATGCTCAAAAGCTTTAGGTACGTGGTTTCTTCTAAATTCAATTTAGGCCGTTGAACTGAGTGCTTTTACTATCTTCCATGTATCAATGTAAATGGAGCTTCTAGGAGGGTCTTCAAATTCCCCTTTGCAGACTGCATCTATTGCAAGAACAAACGAATCATTTGTTACGTTCTGCACATAAACAGCCACAGAATCCTGCCTTGATACCCACTCGTTCTTTTTTATCCCCTCTTGAATCGCAGGTATAAGAACATCGAGAGGTATCGAGGCTGGAGCTTGATATCTGACCCTGACGAGTCTTTCATTTAGACCATGACGTATTACTGCAGCCTGAATGATTACGTTATTAGGTATCTTGACTGTTGGTCCTTCATCTAGTGTAAGAACACAGTATGTTAGGCCTATATCTTTTATCACTCCAGTATAACCTACTATCAGCCTATCATCGGAAAAGAACTTCGGAGGATACACTGGAACAACCATACCATACTGCCACGTTGCAATGGTAACCCTGTCCCCTATCTCCATGGGCCTAGCAGTAATCAGCAATATGCCTGCAAGGACATTGGATATTACAGTCTGACCTGCCAAACCGAGGACAAGTCCTGCAAATGTACCACCTGCAAGCAGAGCGTTGCCGCTAACACCTGCCAAGCCAAGAACCACTATAGCTAGTACAATGTAACCAATGTACTCGAAGGCTACAGAAATGTTATTTGCTTTTTTTGTTCCAAGAAGCTTCGATGCCACAATCCTGATCTCTTTTGATAAGATACGAATCGCAAGGTATCCGGCTACAAGAGCAACAGCAATTACTGCAAGGGTAGCGAATTTGATCGGTAAAACGTTAAACACAAATATTGTATAGTAGGCCAGAATGCCTACTGCCAGTAGAGCGACCAGTGTTGCTGCTATGTATCTGGTCAATCTCCTATAATCGTTCGCCATGTGCAAAGCTCTTTATGGCAAGATTTTATACTTTAGTATCAAGAATTAACAATATAGCATGGATTAGAAATATCAAGTCTATTGAATCCGTAATACAGCAGTTGCACATTTGCACCATGTTACTAAGATAGAGGCAGCATATATGCTCCTGTCAAACAGGACAAGAATAATGACAAAAGAACAGCTGCTAAAATGTCTTAAATGCTGACCTTTACTATAACAGGATGCTATTTTCTTCTAATTGCTTCTCAGGCTTTCAGCTCAAGGTTAGAATGTAGATCAACAGCTTTTCCTTTATGTTTGAGGCTTGTTCTTTCATGTCAAAGATTCTCTTTTGAACCACAGCAAGGTTTAAGCATATGCCTGTTTACTTATAATGAAGGAAAATCTATGAAGCATGAAGAGTTAGCAAGTAGGATGCATCAGCTCGCAAAGGAAAGAGAGCCATTTGCAATGGCTACAATTGTAAAGACTTCTGGTTCATCGCTAGGAAAGCCAGGATTTAAGGTGTTGATATCTAAGGACGGAAGAATAGTATATGGAACTTTGGGCGGTGTATGCCCAGAATCTGCAATAGCAGAAATTGGTTTGCAGACTATGCAGACAGGGGAACCCAGAACTGTTAAGGTCTATTTGGAGGATACAGGTAAAGCACTCGAAGCAAGTATTAAGAGTAAAAGTTATGATGAAATTCATGTCGAAACTAATTGCGGAGGGATGATAGAGGTTTACGTAGAACCATACATGCCGATTGATAGAGTTATTCTGATAGGACAGGGTGGCAAAGATGATGTAGAGGATGCGCTTGTAAAACTTGCCAAGTTGCTAGACTACGAGGTTATAGTGATAGATCACGCCCCTATACTCTCCGAGCAACCTGATACACTGATAAAAGACCTAGATTTTGATATTTCTACCTTTAATTTTGATAGAAATGACTCTATCGTGGTGCTGACGAAGGGTGAAAGGGACGTTCCTTTGCTTGAGAAGTCATTAAAGTCAAATGCTAGATTCATAGGTCTTCTGGCCAGCAGGAAAAGGGTGAATGATGATCTTCAAGCACTAAAGAATAAAGGCTTTACCGATGAATCGATATCTAGGATTCATGCCCCTATAGGAGTAGATATAGGGGCTGTCACACCCATGGAGATAGCTATCAGCATAATGGCTGACATGATTGCAGTAAAGCATGGAAAGCACCTGCCCCATAAATCTTAGTGTTATTGTATCATTCCATAGCATTCTGCTGCATAAAAGTTTGATTGATTCTTACCGGTTGAAGTTTGAATTTATGTAAGAAGATAATAGCCGTAGATTTGCTTGTCATACTATGTAGCTGAAGAATAAAGATACTCTTGCACATTCGTAGCACGAGACTAAAATACTCTTCCTTCCGCAACAATTGCAGAGATGTCTTATATTTTGTTTGTACAACTAATCGTTCTGTCTCCACATACTTACATGGTGGCCCTAGCCGAGTTTGCATTATCTTTGTTATCAACCACATTTTTCAGTTCAGTAAGGCGTCACATATCTGCTATCTTGCACGTTTAAAGTTGTTACTCGTTCATAACTTCGCCAAGTCAAGCGAACCTCCTATTTTCAATAGCCACAAGGATAAGTTTTAATTTTAACAATCTAGAGTGGAAGAAAAACTAACTTATTAAAGTGTACAGATACAAATGGAAGGATTGATAAGAAGTAGAAGCGGAGCTAACTAATTTTTATTCCCTACTGTATATTTTTCCTAAACAAAATTATTATCGACTTAGCCCGTCTGATACCCCATCTTGCTGTTTTAAATACTGCTCATGTTGATGTGACTTAGCCATTAGCAGCCCTAACCCAAGGGCGGACGCAGACACAATAAAGGTTAACAGTTCGGTAAGCTGAAGACCTATACTACCAGAAACAGGAGCAAGGAAGTCAACAATAAAGCCGGATATAAATAGGATAGGATAGATAAGATTTTTTTTGTGAACGACAGCTAATATGGCTAATAGTCCCCAGATAAAATGCAGGAGTATCGATGAAATTCTTTCGATAACGAAGTATGCGACAAATGGAAGGGCCTTACTCAAAGGATAGAAGAGGACTGGCTCTCTTGATATGAGAACATTGTAAACTGTTTCAGCCTGGGGAGTTGCCGATGATAAGATTATATAGTATGCTATGTAGTTCAGCAAAGAAATGATGCCTAAAAGAACACCGTTTTCCCAGAATGCAAGGCCGAGACCGTAACCCTCAGCATCCTTCTCCGTGAGTTTCCCTCTTCTTAAGGCTAATGTTGCAACAAGAAGTGCAATACCAACCTCAAGTATTGCAGTCTGAAGACCATAGTATATCCCAAGAGCAATTTTACTTCCATTTACAGTCAGTGTGTATCCGGCAAGAGTAAAGAATTGAATTATGTATTTGCCTGCTATTGCAGATCCATAAGCAAGTAGCGAATATACTAGAGCATTCATGGTTAACCTTCTGTTTCGATGCCAGTAAAGTAGAAGAATTGAGCAAGCTAGAAGCACTACTGCAGGACCGACAAAGTATACCGAGTTAATGTTCTGCATTTAATGCGGGAAGCGCATTCTATATCCTTATATACTATCTGTTAACGCTTTCAGAACATGAAAAAGGTACTTCTTCTTGATGAAAGCGCTTCAAGGCTTCTCTATGATCCTCTGAACTTGAAGATTGTTAGAATACTCCTTCAAAGCGAGATGTCCACATCTGAACTATCAAGAAAAATACAAGCACCAGTAGTTAGGGTATGGAGAAGACTTGGAAAGCTGAAGGAAGCTGGAATCATAGAGGTTAGGAAGGTAGTCAAGGTTGGGAACCTAGAGAAGAAGATCTGGGGCGCCTCGGCACTTCGTTATGTACCTTCTGATTTGTTCGCAATAAATCTATCAGATCCGAGACTAAAAGCAGCATATGAGCTATTTCTTGAACTTCAGAAGAAGCTGGCGGAGCAACAGAACTCTCTTCAAATTAACAATGTTAGAAACAAGAGCCCACTAGATCTTTTTATCTTTACAGACCTTCTTGCATTTGTTAACGTAATGGAAATGAGTGATACTGCTTATATATTAAAAAGAATAAAGTTTCATCTTCAACAGTTTATGAAAGAAATAGATTTTGTTAAAGAGGCAGTACAGTAAAGGCAGTATTCTGTTTCATTTACTTCATTATACTGTTCCGAGGTGATACATATACCCCAATGGGTATAATTAGGCTCCCAACTGAGGACTTGCCACAGTTTGATGGGTATGTATTGCGAGGCTGTTTATTCTATGGGGAATGTCGTGATAAAAAATGATGCTTTCATTATTAAAAATTTATCAGAGACTACAATGCAGAATAGAGCCTTTTTACAATAGCTTGATTTATCATGGAATAACAGCAGGAAGGTAGATAAGTATTTACTGAATAGCTACCACTCATTTTTCTAATTACTATAGCTTCTAGGTGCCAGCTTTTCTGATGAATGTATGGTAAAATTGAGAAATGATAAATCATACTCACATGAGCCAAGTCAGGCTAGAGCCGTAATACTTGCAAAAGCTTTTTTAGTATCAATTTAGCTAACAGGACAATCTTTGGCTGAGAAGCTGATAGATGCTTACAGTAGAATAGCCAGAAAGCTAAGAATATCCATAACGGATAGATGCAATTTTGCATGCCTTTTCTGCATGCCGGAAAAAAATAAAGTAAAATGGATACCAAAGGAAGATATACTTACGTTTGAAGAAATAGAACGGCTGACAAGACTTTTCGTCAAGCTGGGGATTGAAAAGGTAAGAATAACAGGAGGAGAACCATTAATGAGAAAAGATGTTGAAAAGCTTGTGGCGATGCTTGCAGCAATCCCAGGTATCAAGGCACTAGACATGACCACAAACGGTTGGTTCTTGGCTGAAAAAGCATACAAATTAAGAGAGGCGGGGTTGAGGGGGGTGACAGTCAGCCTTCACAGCTTGAGGCGTGATAGATTCGCAAAGATATCAGGTATCGATGCTCTCGACAGAGTTGTACAGGGTATTGATAAAGCGATAGAGGCAGGGCTTGCCCCTGTAAAGATTAACAGTGTAGCCATTGCTGGGTATAATGATGATGAGATGATTGAGCTGGTAGATTTTGCTAGGAAGAGAAACATATCAATAAGATTTATCGAATTCATGCCTCTTGATGGACTGGGTGTTTGGTCACAGGACAAGATGATAAAGGGAGAAGAGATAATCAGGATAGTATCAGCGAAGTATAGGTTGATACCGAAAGGCAGAGAGGCTGGAGATACAGCAACGTTATACGATTTTGAAGATCGAATAGGGGAGATCGGGGTTATAACACCCATGTCGAATCCCTTCTGTGATACATGCGATAGAATAAGGCTTACTGCAGATGGGAAGCTTCTTACATGCCTTTTTGATACAAGGTATAATGATCTTAAGAGCTTCATGCGTAAAGGCTTATCTGATTCGGAGCTTGAGTCTTACATAAAGAAGTACGTATATATGAAACCTCCGGGCATAGCATACATGCCTTGGATAAAGACGGGATGGGAAAAACCAAGAGCTATGCATGCAATAGGCGGATAGTTTTATGCCCAAGATAAAGGTACTCTACTGGGCTCAAGCCAAAGAGGCAGTTGGCAAGAGAAGCGAAATAATTAACTTGCCTGATGGATTAAATGTTGCAAATGCTGTTGATGCCATAGTAAAAAGGCATAGTGAACTTGGCAGGATAAAAAAACAGATTAGAATAGCAGTGAATAAAGAGGTAGTAGATGATGATCATAAAATCAGGGATGGAGATGAGCTTGCTCTTCTGCCAGCAGTTGCTGGTGGTTGATCTTCATATAGAATTAGAAAGATTTAATTTATAGCTCTTATTCTATGATAAGTGATATGTGCGACTGCTATGACTGGGAGGAGATAATGGAGCCTGAGGAGGAACAAGAAGAGGTAATAATTCAAGAGGTTCGCACTCCCAAGAAGGTAAGAAAGCAATAAACAGAATTTTTTTATCTTTCACATGTTTAGGGTATCCTATTGATGATCAGGCGCATAACAAGAAGACCAATAGATGCCGGTAGGTTGATCAGAAAAGTTACAGATAAGTCAGCAGGAGGGATAGTTCTTTTTGTTGGAACAGTAAGAAACACAAGTGAGGCAGGGGAAGTAAAGGGGATCTTTTATGAGGCATACAAAGAAATGGCGGAGAAGAGAATCGAACAAATAGAGGAAGAAGCTAAAAAGAATTGGCCTATCAAAAAAATCGCTGTTCTGCATAGGGTGGGGAAGCTGAAGCTGAGCGAAATATCTGTGGCTGTAGCTGTCTCTTCTGCTCATAGAAAGGAAGCCTTCGAGGCATGCAGATTCATAATAGATAGGATAAAGCAAGATGCTCCGATATGGAAAAAGGAGCTTCTTAAGACAGGTACAGAAAAATGGGTTGAGGGTCTTCCTATTTCAAATGCAGCTTCCACTGGCACATGATATGTTTGCTTTAGCAAAGGAAGAATAAGCATCACCTTCATTTATAAAGGAATTTTTCGAAACTATGATGTATGGCAGACGAAGCCTTATTGAAGGGGGTTAAAGTTGTAGACCTGACCCGTGCCCTAGCTGGACCATTCTGCACAATGATGCTTGCAGACCTTGGGGCAGAAGTAGTTAAGGTGGAACCGCCACCTTCTGGCGACGAAGCAAGGCTCTGGGGACCTCCTTTCTTAGGAGGGGAAAGTACTTACTTTATGAGTGTTAACAGAAACAAAAGAAGCATAGTATTGGACTTGAGAAATGATGTTGGAAAAGAAGTCGCTAGAAGACTGCTATCCCTTGCCGATGTTGTAGTAGAGAACTTTAGGCCAGGAACTACGAAGAAGTTGGGTATAGATTATGATACTGTAAAGTCTTACAATCCAAAGGTGATCTACTGCTCTATATCCGGGTTCGGACAGACAGGACCGTACAGAGAGCTTCCTGGTTATGATATAATAGCCTTCGCAATGAGCGGAATGATGAGTATTACAGGGGAAGCAGGCAGGCCTCCTGTCAAGATGGGAGTACCTGTAGCTGACATAGGTGCAGGTATGTTCGCAGCCTATGCTATAG
Source organism: Nitrososphaeria archaeon (assembly GCA_029775965.1). Lineage (GTDB taxonomy): Archaea > Thermoproteota > Nitrososphaeria > Conexivisphaerales > DTJL01 > JAKAPW01. The sequence goes on from JARVJU010000014.1 coordinate 47,667, forward strand.
CATCTGCTCTTTTTAGAAGAGAAAGAACAGGAATTGGTGAGTATATAGATGTGAGCTTGCTTGAAGGGCAGATATTCTGGCTCACCTACCAAGCAGGATACTATTTTGCTACGTTGAAAGACCCGGAGAGACTGGGCTCTGCACATCTTTCAATAGCTCCTTATCAAGCCTTTAGAGCAAGAGATGGTTATTTCATAATCGCTGCAGGAAATGATGAGCATTGGAGAAGGTTGTGTGATGTATTGGAGCTGAATTCTCTCAAGGAGGATACGAGATTTAAAAGTAACCCTGACAGAGTGAAGAATAGGACAGAGCTGGAGAAGATACTTTCGAGCGTATTCGTAAAAGATAATGCTAGAAACTGGGTTGAAAAGATTTCCAAGGCTGGCGTACCATGCTGCGTCATAAACAGCATATCAGATGTATTTGCAGATGAGCATGTTAAAGCCAGGCAAGTTGTGATGGAGATAGAACACAAAAAAGCGGGGAGGATAAAACAGTTGAACATTCCTTACAGGTTCAATAACTATACATTTAAGATTAGTAAAGCCCCTCCTACCCTTGGAGAGGACACTGAAGAGATTCTTAAGGAACTTGGATACAGCAAAGCAGAGATAGAATCCATGAAAAAGAGTCTTGCCATATATTGAGCTACCAATATACTGAAGCATCATCCACACATTTTGACCTTAAACTATTTCTCCTTTGAATCCTGACTTTACGCAGAGACCTTTGCTCTGCAAATGACCAACAGCAGAGCGCAAGCCCATTTCTTCAGAGGTATGTTAGCAGGGCTATGTTCAATGATAAATATATAGCCGTCTCTATTATGAATGATTAAAGCACTCAAAGTGCCTCTATACCTTACTGAATAGCAAAAAGTTTTGCTAGAAAACGCAACAGCCATTTATCAATGCTTAAATATGTGCACTTTAAGCTTTTCGCGCACTAATGCAGAGAGAGTATGTGTGGTTCGATGGCAGGCTAGTCTATTCTGAAGAAGCAAGTGTATCAGTGAAGGTCCATTCTCTACACTACGGAACTTCTGTCTTTGAGGGAATTAGGGCATATAGCAATGGCAGAAAGCTGTGCGTCTTCAGGCTTCAAGATCATATGAAAAGGCTTATCAGATCTGCCAATATGCTATACCTGAAAACTAGCTATAGCGCTGAAGAGCTGTGTGAAGCTACTGTAGATCTTCTTCGCAAGAACGGGTTTTCTAATCCAGTCTACATAAGACCAATAATCTTTGTAGGCTCCGGAGGTATCAATTTAGATTATAGAAAGCATCCCGTACACGCATCTATCTTTGCCTTTCCTTTTGCATCTTATTTCGAAAGGCAAGGGTTGAGAGTCTGCGTGTCATCTTGGAGAAGAGTTTCTAATACATCGATGCTACCTAGAGCAAAGGCATCAGCTAACTATCTGAACTCTTGCATAGCAACAATAGAAGCAAAGATATCAGGTTATGATGAGGCTATTCTTCTCGACCAGAATGGTTACGTCTCAGAAGGTGCGGGTGAGAACATATTCATGGTTAGCGATGGCAAGCTAGTTACTCCAGAAGTTTACTCATCCATACTGGAAGGTATAACAAGAGACACTGTGATAAAAATAGCTCTGGATAAAGGCATAGAAGTGAATTGCAGACCTATTGACAGGAGTGAGCTATATACTGCTGATGAAATGTTTTTTACAGGGACTGCAGCTGAAGTGGAGCCTGTGATTGAAGTGGATGGTAGAAGGGTGGGAGATGGCAAGCCTGGCAAAATAACTGAGGAGATTAAGAGAAGCTATACAGATGTGGTTACTGGCAGAGCACAAAAGTACAGGCACTGGCTTACCGAAGTATAGTTGCGACGACAATTCTGAATTCAAAGGAGAATTTAACACAGCGAGCGGGAAGTCCCCTTGGCAAGGGGATGGAAGCGAATAAAATATTTATATATTGTTTCCTCTATAATACAGAAACATATAACAGAATAGAGAAGAGTGTAATTGCGACTAACCTATAAATTCAAGCTATATCCAAACGAAGAACAAGAACAGAAATTATTATGGATGCTTGATAAATGTAGGTTTGTTTACAATCAAATGCTTAATGATTTGAATAACCAGGAGAAAACTGACAAATACGCATTGGAACATCAGCTACTCTCCTTAAAGGAAAAATATCCTAACCTAAAAGGTGTTTATTCCCAAGTCTTACAAAACGAAGTTTACAGTCTATTTTGGAATCTCAAGTCGT
>JARVJU010000015.1 GCA_029775965.1 Nitrososphaeria archaeon
ATAGGATAAAAAAGAGGGCTGAGGCAGCCCTGATTCGCCTGCTGAGATGGAACCCATACTGGTAGAAATACCAGCAAGCTCTGTCGTTGAAGCAGGAAGCCACTTGCGATAGCGAGGGGTAGTTCACTTTGGGAAATGCTTATATCACCCACCTAAACTGCATACGGAAACGCGGGGTTCCAGTTTTGCCACCAATCGATGAAGACGAAGAAGAATGGGAAGAAGACGAAGAAGATTACGATGATGATTTAGAAGACTACGAGGATGAAGACGAAGAAGAATTTTAGCTAGTTCTACACCAATTTGCTTTTATTGGTCTCTTTTGCTAGTGTTGATGATGAACTATAGCTGAAAGGTTTTGCCAGCTCTGATAATCTAGCTTATCAGCAAGGCTTTCGCATCTTTTGTCACTTTGTGCTATCTTCATGTATTCTGTTTCAATGTTGCTATATTTATTAATAGTAGATATTTATACAAAAGACCAAAATCAAATCTCCAGAATACAACTTGCCAGCAACAAAGAAAAACATGCTTGATAAAAGCTATGAGGGCAAAGTGAAACAGCAATTCTGTAATAAAGCACACAAACAAAAATATTTTTTAGTAAGCTGTAATACCATAGCTAGGGTAAGCTTTGAAGGTCACTCTATCTGTTATAAAAGCTGACGTGGGCAGTATAGCAGGACACCATAAGGTGGTACCTGAACAGCTTGAAGTTGCGGAAAAGGTTCTTTCTAAGGCAAGAGAGTCAGGTTTGCTGCTTGACTTCTACGTGACTGCAGTAGGTGATGATATACAGCTGATAATGACTCATACAAAAGGTCCTGACAACAAAGAAATACATGACCTAGCCTGGAGAGCATTTAAAGAGGTGACAGATAAGGTATCTAAGCCGATGGGTCTGTATGGGGCTGGTCAAGACTTGCTGTCCGATGCATTCTCAGGCAATCTGAAAGGGATGGGGCCGGGCTTTGCCGAAGGAGAGTTCGAAGAAAGACCGAGTGAACCTTTGCTTGTACTTATGGCTGATAAGACAGAGCCTGGGGCATGGAACTGGCCTCTTTACAAGATATTTGCAGACCCGATGTGCACCCCAGGCCTTGTAATAGATGCTAAGATGAGAAAGGGTTTCATCTTCAGAGTCATGGATATGTATGAAGACAAGTTTGTAGACCTTAAAACACCCGAAGAGTCATATGAAGTGCTTGCACTTATAGGTACCACAGGAAGATATGCTGTTCACAGCGTATGGAGAAGGGCGGATAATGCTCTTGCTGCAGTTTCTTCTACAGCTAGACTGAGCCTTATGGCAGGAAGATATGTTGGGAAGGATGACCCATGCCTCTTCATAAGAGTCCAGTCCGGTTTTCCTGCCATGGGTGAAGCATTGGAACCTTTTGCTACACCTCACCTTGTTGCTGGATGGACAAGAGGATCACATGTAGGACCTCTTATTCCTGTAGGAATTAAGGACGCAAAGTGCACCAGGTTCGATGGTCCGCCTAGGGTAGTAGGACTTGGCTTCCAGATAACCAAAGGTAGACTGATAGGTCCAGCTGACATGTTTGATGATATTGCATTTGACAGAGCAAGGCAGGAAGCAAACAGGATTGCAGATTTCATGAGAATGCACGGTCCTTTCATGCCTCATAGGCTTGGTCCTGAGGAGATGGAGTATACACAGCTGGCAGAAGTTCTGAAATCATTAAGCTCCAGGATGAAACCTGCAAAAGAGATGCTCGTTGTACCAGCTTAGAACTCCTGTGCTAGTGATAAACTTCAAGAACTATGCAAATTTACAAGGCAAAGGGAGCTTGGAACTGGCAAAATCAGCTCAGCATGCAGCAAAATTGACGAATTCAAACATAGTCGTAGCCCCTCCTACGCCATGTCTTTATTTTGTTTCAAAAAGTGTAGATATACCCATACTCGCTCAGCATGCTGATGCTGAAAAGGGTGAAGCCAGCACTGGTAAATTTCCTATTTTTTCACTCAGAGCAAACGGAGCTGTAGGTACAATACTCAACCATAGCGAAAGAAGGCTTGATATGCAGACTCTGAGCAATTCTATACAACAGCTGAGGGAATTAGGCTTGCTCAGCTTGGTCTGCACGCAGGATAATTTGTCTGCCAAAGAAGTGGCAAAATTTCATCCGGATGCAATAGCTATAGAGCCACCTGAACTGATAGGCACAGGAAGGGCAGTCTCGAAGGTCTCTCCAGCTATAGTTGAGGAAGGTGTAAAATCTGTTAAAAGCGTTGATCCAAGCATAAAGGTTCTCTGCGGTGCAGGGATAACATCTGCAGATGATGTAAGGGCAGCTGTTTTACTGGGGGCTGAAGGTGTGCTTGTGGCTAGTGCAGTAGCTAAAGCAGAGTCTCCTAGAGAAAAGATAATAGAATTGGCAAGGTCTATGCTGAACTATTAACTTATCATGCAAATTAATCGTTATTGTTACTTCCTCAACTGTTAAGCCCGTATCTCTGCACCCTAATTTCTATAAAGTAGTTGCACATTGAGAAGAGCGATGGTGCTTGAAGCAGTCATACCTGAAGTTTCTTCCCCCAGCTGGGATAATACTCAGCTTGGCAATACTATTTGCAATAGCCTCGCAGTTTAGATACAACTTCAGCACCATCTTTTCAATAAATCCACTCTTTCTGTTGCTTGCCTTCATTTCTTCCATACTTTTGCTTATAGTGCAGGCTGTCAGGTTCAAATACATAGTAGACAACTTCTCTGGCTTCAGCAATTTTCCCTTTCTAGAAACACTGCTTGTCAGGATGGGAAGTCAGTTCGTTGCGATGACGACTCCAGGCTACGTAGGTGGGGAAGTAGCTAGAGCTGCGTGGCTTGCATCGAAGGGTGTCGAGCCAGGCAGGGCGCTCTGGCTTCCTTATATAGAAATAATCTTTGACGTCATATCAAGCAATATAGTTGCCTTTGTAGCTGGCTTATATGCTATATATTTTGGTAATTACTTCCTTGGAAGCATAGTTATCCTTGTATCTTCTGCTATATTTGTGCTGATTTGGTTACTCGTTTTTTTCTCTAGAAAAGAAGGCCTAACTATACCCATAGCCATAGTCAAAATACTACGAAAAATTCTTAGTGAAACTAGATCTTCGTGGGTAATAGAAAAAGGTAACAGATTCCTTACAGAATTCAGCTATGCATCCCTAGCTACTCTTAACAGGAAAAATGCAAGACAAATAGCGATAATAGCAATCTATACAGTAGCTCTTGTAATAATAACGGGTTCAACTCTGTATCTTATATCAATGGGTCTTTCTTTCAGGTTGAATCTTCTTCTTGCAACACTTGCAGTATTTGTTTCCATAGTTCTTGGTAATCTTCCCATAACCTTGGGTGGTTCAGGCATAGCTGAACTGAGTGTATACTATTACACTGGTCTTGTACTCGGTTTTGCTTCCTGGCCTTTGGTATTTACATGGCGGATAGTCAGCTATATCTTCCCTCTTTTTCTGACAGGGATAACAGCTAACATAGCACTCCACAGATTCACAGTTAATCCAACTAGGTCTAGAATCAGATGATATTACATCAATAAACTACTCTTTCAGGCTTGATCTTGATTATTACTCTCTTTTCTGAGCTTGACTTCCAGGGGTACCTATCTTTCCCCAGATACTTCTTTGCCATTTTGTCAATATGCTCATCAGCCCCATCCATTGTCACTTCGACAACCCTTCCTCTTATAATCACTTTGTTATACTGATTTGATGCATCAGCAACAGCCAAGGAGACCCTTGGGTCTCTTTTTACATTCTTCTGTTTTACCCTTCCAATTGCAGTGTTTACCAGCACATAGTTATTTTCTCTATCATAATCAACCCAGACAGGTGTTACCTGTGGAGAGCCATCTTTATTCAAGGTTGCAAGATAACCGAAATTGGGTTTTTCAATCAAGTCTACAGCCTTCTGATCTAGCTTGGCCATAAAAAAAGCCTGTTCTATATTGCCGATAAAAGTCTTCTTACCAAATCATATCTCTTAAATCAAGTCGTCGGAAGGCTATGATGACGTAAATGGATATTTATATACTGAAGTTTATGCAAAAGGGTAGGAATCGGAAAAAACAAAAAAATCTCACTTACTTTTACCATTCTTGTTGATTTTGCACAGAGCAGACATATAAGTGCTAAGGATTGACTCTTTCCCGAGCGTTGCCTGCTCTCCTGCTGATTGCTAAGTATGCAGCAATTAGTATAACTATTACTGCTATTACGATGGCCACATACTCATATACAGGGGAGGTGGTCTGTTTCTGAGTAGTTGGTATGCTTGTTACAGTCAGAGTATAGCTAGCTACTTTTGACACACCCTGTGGACCGCTAGCTGTTACAGATATTGTATAAGTGCCTGGTGGGGTAGCTGATGAAGTGGATATAGACATTGTAGAGCTTCCAGATGCAGTTAGGGTAGATGGAGAAAAGGTAGCTGAAGCACCAGCAGGGAGACCAGATGCTGATAATGCAACGCTTCCGGAGCTTATGTTTACACTTACTACTGTGCTGATAGAGCTACCCTGGACAACACTTGCTATGTTTGGTGCAAGAGAGATGCTCAGAGTAGGCACTGCAACAGCTGTCACATCTACAGTCAGAGTTACACTGCTTGTGGATGGGTCATCTCCTGTTGCTGCAAGCACCACAGAATAGCTTCCGGCTGCTGCAGAGCTGCTTACAGAAACAGTAAAAGTTCCGGAGAAAGGAGGATCCTCCATACCACTTGGAAGACCGTTTATCGTGATCCCTTCGCTTTGTAACGTCTGCATGTTGGAGACAACAAGCTGTGTTCCCCACGTGCTACCGCTTGCAAGGTCAACCTTGTATGAGATAGAAGAACTTGTACCTCCTTGTGGAACAGTTATACTTGTGCTGCTTAGTGTAATTGATGACGATCCTGTTGTTTGGGCAAAGCTTGTAAAAGAGGTTAAGGAGAAAATGAGTGCAATTATTAAGCATAGCCTCAAATAATGACTTTTCATATCTTTTTTGTAAAATAAATGCTACTAATTAATTTTGCTCATTTATCGATCTATGAAAGATGTTTATTTCAATTAGTGTGAAGAACAGATTCGAATATCTTCACAACAAAGCCCCAAGGAAGCCCACTCTAGCTGTGGGAGGAATTGTGGCAGACTTACACTTATGTATTTGACACCATACTATCTTCGGTTAGGAGTTAGTGAATCGTTATCCTTCTTCAGACAGAAGCGACGCAATCCAAACTGAACATTCTTCATGACTTCGCCAAGAAAGCTGTAGCTATCAAGACTCTGGTGTTGCGGAACAGAATTCCTAACCAGAAAAGGTTCCAGATTAACACCAGTAGAGGACAGTCAACTAGCTTATGCATAATGGCTTCAATGTACATGAACTGGAGGCTGTGCATAAACCAGTCCTCGGAAGGGCAAGCCCATGAACTTCATTCATGGGTAGTTGACTTCAAAAGTTGAACAACCAAAGCTGGTAATCCTATCTCTTAATTTTAGGCTAAAAAATTATTACATTGTAATGTGTATCTGCAGGCGTTGAAGTACAGGCTTGTAGCGTTTGACCTTGACGGCACTTTGACCAAGGGTGAGGGTAGCTGGTGGATGCTTCACAGAAGGTTCGGCACGCTCGAGAGAAGCATTGAACTTGACTGTCTTTATTCCCAAGGTAAAATAAGCTACAGGCAATACATGCTCATGGACCTATCAATGTGGCCAAAACCACTTGCAAGATCAATGTTACAGGAAGTTCTACTAAAATATCAGCTAAGAGAAGAAGCAAAAGATGTAGTTGACAACCTGAAGAGGGCTGGGATAAAAACAGCTGTGGTTACAGCTGCGCTTGATATCATAGCAGAAGATCTATGCAAAAAGTTAGGGATTGAATACTGCATGTGCAACAAGATAGGTTTTGACGCAAATGACATCTATAACGGCAGTGTGTACCCTTTGGTTGACCCGAAGAATAAGCATCTCGCTCTGCAGAAGCTATCAAAGGAGACTGGAGTTAAGCTGAATTCTGTCCTTGCAGTAGGCGATTCTGACTATGATACAACCTTCCTGAAATCAGCTGGTAAAGGGTTGCTTATTGGCAATGAAATCCTTGCAAAGCAAATAGGAATAGAGGCTATTCCAAACCTTTCAGCAGTACTCAGCTATCTCTAGTAAATTTTTTCACTCAAAATACTTCATACAAAGAAATTTTTATATCATTCAGAGAGAAGGAAATTGTATGTGAGCCTAGTTTCTTTAGCTTTGTGTGATGAAGGTATATCTGGAATAATACACTTTTGCGATGGTATACATATCAAGCTTAAGACAAAAGATAGAGTGTGAATGCTATATGGCATCCATTGCTTTTATACCAAGTAAATCAAGGTTTTCAGCAAGTAACCTTCTGAATGCTTCTGTTATCATAAGTCTTCTCTCTCTATACTCAGAATTTATGATCGGGCATCTTTCGTAGAATGCATTAAAAGATGTAGCCAGCTCATGGGCATATCTGCATAATGAGTCTGGAGCTAAGGTATCTATAATGTTTTGAAGTTCTTCCTCCATTCTAGACATGCAGAGGATCAATTCTTTTTCTTTCTGGTCCAAATCAGATAGGTCATATTGCTTAATAGGTTGCATGTTTGTGTAATTTGCTTTTCTCAGTACGCTAACTGCTCTTGCGTAGCTGTACATGAGGTACGGGCCAGTATCTCCTTCAAGGTTAAGTGCTTCATCCATGTCAAATACGATAATCTTCTTAATGTCTTGCTTCAGCATTTCATATCTTATTGCTGATAATGCTATCGCCTCAGCTACCTGCTTTACCCATTGTTCATCCTTCTCGCTATTTCTCCTTTTTGTTTCTTCCTTTGCCTTTTTGTAAAGCATATCAAACACATCATCCGCATTTATGTAGATGCCAGTTCTTCCCTTCATCTGCACAAATTCTCTCTGCCCTTCAATTCCAAGCTGCCTTGCAGTCTTCTTGCTCAGTGCTACTTTCTCATAGGCTAGATGAATGTATTCCCTCTCACCTTTGCCAAGGTATTCAAGGGCCTTCTTGACAAAATTTTGTAGTCTTGTCTGCTCTACCCCGATTACAGTTATCGCTATGTCTGCACTGCCAAAGTTAGGATGGTCATCCCTTCCTTTATCAAAAGCTGTCATCCATAGCCTCTTTCCTGAAGGTTGCTCTGTGAATATATCATATGCAAACCTATCCCTAACAAGCCCCAGCTTCCAGGCTGCATAAGGTATATCCTTTGCGGCATAAACAGTAGTTCCATCACTTCTGACAAGAACCTTCTCCTCTTCTTCCTCTCCTCCTTCCATTACCCAGCAACCATCAAATTTTCCTCCCCTTGCAAGTTTCACGGCTCCAGCATTCTTCAGTCTTTCAAACACCTCTTCCCAGTACCTCTGCCTCAGAATCTGACTTTCATAATTCAACAGATCATATTCAGCCCCGACTCTCCAGCATGTCTTTAGCTGCTCAACAAGCACATCATGCACTATTTCTTCCGCAATCTTCGCTCCTTCACCATACCCTTCTTCCAGCTGTCTTGTTATTTCTTTTCTCTTTTCCTGCAAAGACGGTTCCTTTTCATAAGCCCTATTCACATTGACATACACATCATCCCCATAATAATGATCAAGCTTCTTACCAGCTGGAGCCTGCCTTGAATAACCTAGATGGAGAAAACCAAGCACAAGGTCTGCCACTTGAACTCCTGTATCATCAATATAATTCAGAATCTGCACATCATGGCCCAGAGCTTTCATAATTCTTGCTACAGTATCTCCTATTACTACATTTCTTACATGGCCTATATGCAGCGCTTTGTTGGGGTTCACACTTGTGTGTTCTACAATAACCTTAATCTTTCTGGCTTTAGGTATTCCATATTTCTTATCTGAAAAGATGGCCTCCAAAGCTCTTGCTAAAAATTTCTCCCAGTCTATTCTGAAATTGATATAACCTGTCTGATGCGCTTCTGCGCTCTTTATCAGGTCGAACGATGACCTGTCCATATTGTTAGTTATCTCAACGGCTATTTCATACGGAGCCCTTCCCAAAGCCTTGGAGAGCATGAAAGATGCATTGCTGCTCAGCTCACCAAGCTCTTCACTCGGTGTTCTGGAAATTATCTGCCTAACGTATTGCAGCTTTAGTCTTTCTATAGCAGAATTAACCAGCCTCTCCGCTTCTGCTCTTAGCTGTGAATATGCCATTTTTGCTTTCCAAGAGGGATAGAGAGGAAAGATTAATACTTTTGACCTTTGAATTGCGTAGACGTTAAACTTATCAAGGCTATAAAGGGTAGATTTAATGTAAAGAGCTCTGTCAATCAGCTAACTTCGCAAAGACGAAATCCACAGCCTCTATCAGGCCTTTGCCTTGGGAAGCATTTGTAATGTGCCTTGCGTGAGCCTTTGCCTCCTCGTCAGAATTTGCCATAGCTACACTATAACCACATAGCTGAAAGAGTGAAACATCTGTTTCACTATCTCCAAATGCAACAGTTTCATCCGGTTTTATCGATAATGCATTTAGCAGTTCCTTCACACCCAATGCTTTTGACACATGTTGATTTACTATATGGTATGCATACCCGCTATCAAGAACTCTTACTGGTAACCCAGACTTCTTAAGCGATTCCCTTACTCTTTCCACCTCAGGCACTCTTTCCAGAACAACCTCAGTAAACCTGGGCAATGACGACTTTACCTTTACCTCTGGCAGATCCTTCTCAAGATAGCTTAAGGCCTGAAGAGGATACCAGTTATCAGCTAATGGCTTTATCTTTTCAGCTGTACCTTCTACTATTATTGCACCATTCTCTCCTACAGCATACTTTCCGAGGCCCAGAAACATAGAAAGAGAATAAAGTTCATAGATCGACCTCCCGCTTGCAAGGACAACCTTATAACCCATTTTTACCAAGTTTTTCAATACCGAGGCAGCTTCAAGATCGATGACAGGGTAATTCTCAGTCATAGTGCCATCTACATCAGTGACAAACGCCCTAACCTTCATCTTACCAGGCTTATTGTCCCGCATATAAAAGCTATGAGAATAGAATAGAGTTGAAATCCATAACTTATTTTAATGGCATAAGCAGAGGAGAAGATGAATTGGAAGAGCGAAGTAAGGCTGAACAGATAAAGGATGAAATAGTAGATGAGCTTAGAGAGGTGCAGAATGAATATGCCCAGCTATCAGAGCTTGATGAGCTTGAACATGACTATGCGCAGAAGCTTGTCGAGGCTATGAAGCTTTTGCAAAAACATGTTGATGTGGCTTTAGAAATAGAGCAAGCTGTTATAAAGGAAGTCAGAGGAGACGTTGAAGAAGCTCAGCTTATTGCTTGTGCTGTAGTTGTGATGAAGGATAAAGAGAATTCTGTAATATCAAAGTCTTTGTCAGAATTTGAGCCAAGGGATATACTTAAGATTGTGAGGGCTGTTACACCAGAGCTGAAGAGGGTTATCAAGGAAAAGAAGGAGCAGACCAGTGAGAGAGTCGACCTTATAGAGAGGATACTGAAAGAGATGAAGAAGGCTTCTTCAGGCATTAAGAAGGAAGTGGAAGAAGAGCAAGAAGAAGATCTGGTCGAAAGCTCTATAGCAAGCGGGTAGAGTGCTAATGCGGTTTGAGCTCTCAACCTGAGGTCTATCCTGGCACCATAGTGCTCAAGTTCTATTCTAAAGCTGAGCTGCTATCCTATATTAGAAGTATGGTGGATTTCTACCAGAGGCAGGTGCAGCAGTGCGGAGACAAACTAGGAGAGTTGTTGCGGGCAGGAGGTCAAACAGGAGAAAAGCAGAACAATGATAAACAGGTTAGAAAGGGATGGTCCAAGATAGGCTCTGTATCCATAAACATGTCATCTTCTAGCACTGCCTACGCTGAAATAATGTTTCAGATGCAGGAAGAGATGAAGCAGAAGCTCGCAAGGGTATCGGATGTTTTGAAGTCTGTAGAAGGTTTCTCTACTGCTGGTATAGCTGAAGACGCATCTTTCCTTGTCTATTTCAGAAATGGCCTGCCAGAGGCTATCATAGTGAATCAAGCTGAGAAGAAAAGGGAACCCTTTGTCTTTTCAGCTACATTCAAAGTTGTATAATGCTTTCAAGAATTTGCTAGGGCCCATTTCAAGAGCAATGGTATGTTGTTTGTTAGGAGTATGGATGCAAGAAAGATGTCAGCAGCTGCTAAAGCTATCAGAGCGGAAAACTTTACAATCACAACCTGAAGATGATGCTCCGGCTTATCCCTTATAAAAACAGCATAGAATAAAGGTATCATAGGAAGATACTTGAACGTTAAAGCTAACAGCAGGCCAGGAAGCTGCATGCCGAATAAAGGTCCTGCAATAGGGTTCAGCTCGTGGAAGCTTGTGCTGCTTGATAACGCTAAAATGGTAGAATAGACATCAAGGAAGCTCAGGCAGACGAATGAAACATAAAGAGGCCAGAGGATGTCATTCATTTTACTTATGGAGAGGGAATTGAGGAATTCAACATCTCTCTTCTGCCTTTCCCTTATGTTGTTTGAAATCCTTTCAAAGAAAGAAGAGAAAAAGAGCAAGCCTCTTCTACGCATATTCATTCTTGCCAGAGTCAGATATTTAAACAAAACTTCCAAAAGTAAGCTATTATCATTTGCATAATTAGCAATTTTGTAGCATTTCACTTCCCATATATTTTAAGCAAAATCTCAAATCTTTTGTCTTCCTGTAAAATGCCTTGAGAGAAGGGCACCTACAAAGTAAAGCGCTGAAAGTGTCAGGCCTATAGTAGTCTCCATAAGACCCCCTGTTGCACCTGGGGAGATAAGTAATGCTATAAAGAAAGCAACAACAACAGCATATCTCCAGTTTTTAATCCATCCCTCATAGCCTACTACACCTATGTATGTAAGGCCGAGCATAACCATGGGTAACTCAAAAGATAGACCAAGAGCTATGGTATAGCTTATTACAACTGAAACAAAGGTCCTTACACTTATTGTGGGTTCTACACCCGTATAAATTGTCAGGTAATAGAGGAACCTGAACAGAATTGGTAAAACAACATAGTATGCGAACATTGCACCTGCTACGAAAAGCAATGTAGATGGTATAAGTAGAAGCCTTAGTATTCTCTTTTCATTTTGATACAGAGCTGGGGCAACAAAAACAGCTAGCTCATATATCCAGACAGGCAAAGAGAAGATAAGGGCAAAACTCATCGCTACATAAATAACTGCTACCAAGGTATCAAAGGAGTTTACATTTATCAGCATCATCTCAGGAGGAAGTAGGGTTCGCTTTATCAGGTTGAAAAACTGTACAGCAAAGCTATCAAAAAGGCTGGGATAGGGATAAAGTAGCTTAATCAATCCAATATCAACCCAGACAGGCTTGAATGCGAAAAAGAGAAAGAAGAAAATGAAGAAGACAGCAAGTGCAGTAAGGATCCTTCGAACCAGCTCAGATAAATGCTCCATGAACTCTGCTAATCTAGAGTCATCAGACTTCAAACTTCACACTATCCCTGCTGAATGGTGGCCAGGGTATAAGAATGCTTTTTGCTACGACTGCTTGCTCTTCTTAAGCTCTTCCAGTTGCCTTTCGAGTTCTGCTATCTTTGCATCTGTATCTGTAGATGATTTATTATCAGCTACGTTTGCAGACTGATCTGTTGTTGTATCTGTAGACATCTTTTGTAGTTCTCTTTCCACTTCTGCCTGCCCCTTTCTAAACTCCCCCATAGCCCTTCCCATAGCTCTAGCAAGCTCGGGTATCTTCCTTGCGCCACCAAACAGTACCAATATCACTACTATGAGTATTACCCAGTCTGTTACGCTTCCTATCAATTGCCCTGCTAGTATTTAGCATACTGACCTACTTATATTGTTTTTGTGTTTATGGATTTTAAGCATCAAGGTGCATGAATGCTGATTCAAACGTATTATGAGTAGATATATATACTATGCCTTCTACTTTTTGATTTTTCTACTCTACTGTAGCTTAGAATGAAAAAATAATTTTTGATTATTGGAGGAGCTTTTAACTCCCCTTACCTAGCCTGAGCCCGAATACAGACCTCGGAGCCTGCTGTTCGCTCAGGAATGTACTTTCAACACCTGTCAGCACGACCATAACTCTTGCTCTGCCGTTCATCGTAGGGTCTACTCTAGCTCCCCAGACTATCTTTGTCATGGGGGGCAAAGACTTGGTTACAAGCTCTCCTGCCTTTGTTACTTCCTCCAACGTTACGTCACTTCCACCTGCTACATGCACCAGTACCCCTCTGGATTTTGTTGCGTCCCTTATATCCAGCAACTGTCCGTCTATTGCCTGTCTTACTGAAGTCTCAACTCTGTCCGCTCCCTCAGCCTGACCTACACCTATTGCTGCAAGGCTTTCCTCTCCATTATTGCTCTGAGGTCTGCGTAGTCTATGTTGATCAGACTTGCTGTAGTTATTGTCTCAGTAATACCCTTGACGAACTGGCCTACTAGCTCGTTCGCAACACCCAAAGCTTCCTGCAATGGCAAGTTTCCTGCCACTTTGGCTAGCTTTGTATTATCTATAGCTACTACTGTATCGCAGTTCTCTTTTAGTTTTTGAAGTCCCTTCCTTGCGTTTTCATACCTGTACCTCTCTATTGCGAAGGGTAAGGTAACAACTCCTATTACAAGGGACCCGCTGTTCTTTAGCTCTCTTGATAGCACTTGTGCAGAACCTGTTCCTGTTCCTCCTCCAAGACCTGCACACAGAAATACTATGTTGGATCCGTGAACCTCCTTAAGCAGTTCTTGAAGGCTCTCCTCAGCAGCCCTTTCACCAACTTCCGGGTACCCACCTGCTCCCTGACCCCTGGTCAGTTTTTCGCCCATGAGTATCCTTCTGTCAGCTTTTGTTATGCTGAGGTGTGCAGCGTCTGTGTTTGCAGCTATGAGCTTGCCTCCAGCTATGCTTCTCTGCTTTACCCATGATACTATGTTGCTTCCTGCGCCACCTAGGCCAACAACAGCGACGTTTGGTCGTGCCAATCGCATCGCTGATTCTATTCTTTCAACTTCGAGGAATTCTTGAGCTTCATCTTTAAATTACATACCAAACGCCCTAAGCACGAATCATATGTTTTGTATTTATAATTCTTGTGAATTCGAAATATCGAGCTCAAATTAATAGCGGAAGCGACAGTCAATACTAGAGCGCAAGTCCATTTCTTCAGCTGGGGGTAGCGAAGACTTTAGTATGAATCCATTTCAGATTCTGATGTGTTTAGGACATCTAAAACTCTCCTCAATCATACAGTTGAGAATGGGACGCATCTTCAGAACTTGCTGAAGTGTCAAGCATTCTCTGGGATACAGATAATTAAGAAAGGTGCAGAGCATTCTTTGCATATATGAAAATTCCAACATATTCTGAACAATGCAGGTCGCTAAAGAGCAACGCAACTGCAAAGCTTAGGGCTTGGCAGAGGTGTGGAGCCACAATAGTATACCTGACCTCGAAGAAGACGAGCGAGAATATAGAGAAAGTGAGGACTGCCCTGAAAGACGGAGGCGCCCCAATGGCTGAGCTATTCTTCAGGATTGGCGGCGAGGATTACGGGCAAGTTGCGAGGAGGATAGCTCCCGACGTCATAGTGGAAGACGACTGCAAAAGCATCGGAGGGGAAAGAGAGATGACCTGGCCCAAGCTGCAGACTGAGCTAAGGGGCCAAGGTAAAGCAAATAGTTGTGCCAGAGTTCGGCGGTATAGATCACCTGCCCGATGATCCAGTGGAGCTATCCGACAGATGAACCCTCAACCAATGCTACGGAGATAGATACATAGAAGAAGAAATTATGTTCCATAGAAGATAAGTTAGAAACCACCTTTTTTTTACATATCTTGCTTTAGCCTGACCATCCCGAATTTATGTATTACCACAGTCCAAACAGAAAACCACTGGTTTTAACCGGTGGAGGACGTCACGTTCATAGAACAGAAACAAAGCAAGCGTTAAAAACGCAGCCAGAAGGCGAATGCCACCCAGCGAGCGAATATTGTCTCATACTAGACAGATCCGATAAGGTAGAGGCTATTTTTTGATAATAACCTAGCTTGATACCTTTTTGCTCTTTTCGCATAGTAAATCAGTAATAGATTTCTAATCTGCATCTCAACTTCACAACGCTTAATATAGCTAGCAAGGAGCATCAGCTTAATGAGCAAATATCATCACAAGGCAAGGGATAAAGGAAAGAAGAAGGCAATAAGTCCAGTCATAGCCACTGTAATACTCATAGCAATAACACTCATAGCTGCAGTTGCAATAGGAGGATTTGTCTTCGGTCTGTTCGGTTCGTTCACAAGCAGTGCACAGGTATCAGTGACGGGCGCGGATATAACGACCTCAGCAGTCTCTAGCACCTTTACCACTAATACTTATACCTGTATGCCGGCCGGTACCTCGAGCTCTACTCTTAAAAATTACACAGTACTTAGTAATACGGGCACCAGTTCTGCATTAGTAACCTCAGTGTCGATAAAAGTTAATGGGACAAACATACCGTTGACAGCTGCTAGTAGTGCACCATGCTCGGTACCTGCTGGTGGAATTCTCTATCTTGCAGTTATTCAAATTAGAAGTGCTTCAGTTCCGAGCGGCTCCGTTAGTTCTGGTACAGAATACCTTTTAACAGTAACGCTATCTAACGGCGGTCAAGTGCCCTACCAAGGTCAATTCCAGTAGTTTTTTTATTTAATTTTTTTATTTCTTCCCTCTCTATTACGACTAGCGTCTATCATCTACTTTCTGTTCCTATAGTTGTACTTTATACAGAAACTCATGTAGCAATGGTAGAAAGCACCATCTTGTTTGTAACCATGCACCCTATTATTTGTTATGTTTGTACCCAAAAATCACATTCTCTTCGCTATTGTCTATGCAATGCAATACAACCTTACACTATCCTTTGTTGCTTATATAATCCGAATACATATCCGGCATAGCATCGGACCTAGTTGCTTAAACGAAACAAAGATCGGTACGCCTAACACCGTATTGAACATATCGGTTATGGATTATATACTCTTATACAGAACTCTCTCTGCATGTTAGTGCTGATCGGAGTGCTATCTTCTTCGTCAGCTTAATTTATTCTTCGTTTCTTTCTATACTTATTCATTACCATTCTCTTGGTGGGCCCTGTAAACTTAAGCGTCTCTTGAGCTGATTGTCTAGTCTTCCTCTTCACATTCAGAGAATTAGGTGGGAGGTTCATCCTCCCTCTTCATGTTGCAATTCCGAAGAGATAGCACTTCCTCCTAAGCAGTCTTGTACGCCCTCCAGCTATATTTTTTGGTCTGAGTTTTTGGGCGTGTATCAAAGGCGTTAGAACCCCTCCTCAAGAGGAGTGATGAGGTTGTATGGAAGTGGGTGCAGAGATACTTGCCTCATCGAGTCTTCGGCGTGAAGAGAGTTCATACATTTCTTGTGGACGAAACATATGTAAAGGTTGGCTCTTTCGAGGCGTGGGTATGGGTAGCAGTCGAGCCTGTGCATCGATTCTATTCATCCTTGGCATCCATCTACCTGTCAAGGCACAAGAACATTACCTTAGCAGAGCTCTTCCTGAAGAGCATCATCGAGAAGTATGGCAGGCATGTTGTCAACACTGATGGTGGAACCTGGTACTCAGAGGCTTGTCGAGCCTTAGGCCTAGAGCACAGGCTCCATTCACCATACGAGAAGAGCATTATGGAGAAGACAAACCTGTATCTGAACGATAGGGTTGAAGAGTTCTATGACTATTATCCCTGCAGAAAGAAGGGGTGCGACATGGGCCAGGTATGGAACTGGCTCAACCTATTTGTCGACATGCACTACAACAGGAGGAGACACATAATAGGGTTCAGGAACCTGATAGGGTTCTTGAGAGGAGGTGACGTCGCTTAAGTTTACAGGGCTCTGAACAGAAACAGTTTAAGCCTAGGCCTGGAGACATGTTACCATTCATCTCATCCTTTACAGGCAGTACGGTACATCGACCTTGGATTCCTACCATCTAGGAGAGAACCGTCCTTAGTGGCATCCATATTTTACTTGGGTTCCTCTTCTGCAGATAATTGCCATTACCCAAGAAGGTGCAAACTCTCAGAGGGAGTCTCAAGACGATACACGAGGTCGAGTAATTCTTCATTGGGTTCATGATTCGACTGAGCAGGGGACGCTAAGACTGAAGAAAAGAGCTGCTACTCCGTGAAGAAGAGAAAACATACTGCGAAGAAAGCTTCGGGCGAACGAGAACAGTCGGATCTTTCGAAATATGAACCACGCCGAAGGACGGAGATACAGCTACCATATCTACGCAGAATATTTGATGCACCTTCCCAAAAGAGTCCAGCAGATAGAACAAAAGTGTGCACAGTAAAGTAGAACATCAATCATGTCATTTGTGTAAGTAAATTGTATCCTGAATATAGAGCTCGAATTCACAATCATTAAGTATGAACAGCATCGCTCGTTACGTAACTTGAAAAAGGGAAACCAGAGGCAAAGAGGAATTTCAGATCTCGTTGGAGCGTTATTAACAGTAGCTATAACAATAATAGCAGGCGTAGCTGTATTCAGCTTTGTTAACTCCCAAGCAGGCGTCAGTGAGAATATCTATGGTCAGAGTGTTGGAAATACTGTCAGTTTTCTGGCTGAGAAATTTATTATAGTGGATATAAACTACAGTAACAATGGCAATAGCTTAAGCATATGGTTATACAATACAGGCAATATCAATTTGAGGGTTGTTCAGGTATTAGTTTACAATTCAAGCAAATCGTTTTATATGCTCTATAATGCTACGACTGTAAAGAGTCTCAGCGGAACTTCATGCTCGGCATCCTCTTCTGGCCTTGAATCTCCGTTGCTGTATAACCCAACCCAGCAGAGCTCTCCACAACCTGGGTCAATTAATCTGGCACCTGGATACATAACTATATTGAAATTAACTATACCTTCAACCTGCTCTGTTTCCTTTGTGAAAGGTGTAACCTATTATGTGAATGTGCTCGGATTATACGGTAACACAGTAATTTATTATCAGACAAGGTGATCTTGGAAATGTTTTCAAAAAGTAAAGCAAGAGTCATAAGAAGAAGGGCAATAGCAGGGATAGTCGCAGCAGTAATCCTTTTTGCTATGCTCTTCACTACGGGCTTGGCTTTCTTCCTTTTCTTAAACAGTCAAAATTTAAGATATAGCCAGTCCCTTTTGACTAGGGCAAACAACATACAAACTTCAATTTCGGAGAACCTTTTGATAACTGCTTCTACGTCAAATAGCTACATAGCCTTTGTGGTTAACAATATTGGAGGAGTACCATCTACAATAGTAGCTGCAATAGTAACCAACTCAAGCGGTTATATATTTGCTTATTATAATTCAACGAATAGCAAAATCGGTCTTCCAATAGCACTCAATTCCGGAGCAGCTTCATCACAAATAACTACCAGTGTACTTTACGTTTCAGGTAATACGTACGTTATCAAGGTTCTTACTCAGGCAGGAAATGTTTTCAGCACCACCTACCCTCCCACAGCAACCTCTTTAGCAGCTCAAGCTCTTTCCAGCGGCGCAATTGGGGATCTATACCTTCGATTCTCTTCCTATACGTATTATACTGTAGTGAGCTGTCAATCAAGTCTCTCAGGAAGCTCGGGATATTGTCTTAATCAACAAGGCCCAGCCTTCACGATTCCCGTAAACACAATTAGCGGTTCAGCAGGAATTGCTTTTTCTGTTCAGGTAACGAATCTAAATACTAATCAGCTCACCATAACTCTCGATCAGTACTCACTTCTGTTGCAAAATTTTTTTAGCAATTCACAGAGTTTTAAGAATAATTTCTGGTATATTATAACAAATAAGACGGATTCATCCGGCAACAACGTGATAATGTCCCAGTATACACCCGTTGTGTTGCCTTATGATGTTCCCGTTACTATAATTTTTGGGTCTGGATTACCCGGCTCTTTTAGCCCACAGTCCCCGACCCACCTTCCGGTTGGTAAAGGACCAGTAACTGCTCAATGTTTTATAGTATCCCATGGATGGGAGGGAATACCACAAAGCCAAACACAAAATTATGGTCAGAATATGCCGTATGTGACCAGCTTGTATGAGTAGAGGTGAATAGCATATGTTTGATAAGCTTATGGGTAAAAAACATGACCTCTTCAGCAAAAAGAGTATTGAACAGATAAGGTATCCATTCGTAGGTGAAGCTTTACCTCCTTCATGGATGGTCATAGATAAATATGCTCTGAATGCTCCCTTTGCCTTTGCAATAATCGCTGAAGACCCCTCAACTGGAGTAAAGAAATATTTTCTTGATGAATTATCATTATCGAAGATAGAGGCTGCAATCTACACCAATTTGCTTGATACTCTAGAAAATGAGCTTACCGTGCCCAGAAGTGAGATAAACCCAAAGACGTATTTCATGGAGCAGGCTAACAGAATCATAAGCAAATACAAGATAAAGGCTTCTCAGATAGCGTGGCCTAAAATATACTACTTTGCAGAAAGAGACCTTGTAGGCTTTGATGTTATAGATGGCCTCATGAGAGACCCCAACATAGAGGATATTTCTGCTGATGGTGTCAATAGACCTATATTTGTCTATCAACGCAAGTATGAAAGCCTTGAAACTAATATAATAATGAAGGATGAGGAGAGGCTGGATAATTTAATCTCGAAGCTCGCCCATCTATCAGGTAAGCATGTTTCAACAGCATTTCCTATAGTGCAAGGCATATTGCCAGGCAGGCACAGACTAGCTGCAACATACAGAAGGGAGATCTCTCCACAAGGAGGCAGCTTCACAATAAGAAAATTCAGGGAAGACCCCTTAACAATAATAGATATGCTGAACCTTAATGTAATTGACCATAATCTCGCATCTTATGTCTGGCTGCTTATGGAAAATAACATGAGCAGCTTGGTCGTTGGCTCTACTGGTGCAGGAAAGACTACCCTGCTCAACGCTCTTCTGACTCTAACAAGAACAAACATCAAAGTTGTTACAATAGAAGAGGTGCAGGAGATTAACATCCCTCATTCAAACTGGACAGCTCTGGTTTCAAGAGAAAGCTTTGGCGCTATAGACGAGCATGGCAGGGAAGTAAGTCTTTTCGACCTTGTGAAGACAGCGATGAGGATGAGGCCTGATGTACTAGTTGTAGGAGAAGTAAGAGGAGAAGAGGCATACGTACTCTTTCAGGCTATAGCTAGTGTTACTGGCGATACGCCTATACTGATAAAAGAAGATGACAAAGTCAAGCTTACTAGCATAGGGGAATTTGTAGATAGGTTCTACAGAGATGGAGTGGAAAGAGTGCCAGTATATGTCTCTGGTAAAGAAGTGCTCTCTTTCACCAATGATGGCAGTGTTCTTTTCAGGCCTATCACATATCTGCTCAGGCATAAAGCTGATGAAGTGTACAGAATATTCTACAGGGGTGGAGAGGTTAGAGCAACCGCAAGCCATTCCGTTTTTGTGATAGATGAGTATGGCAAGATAGTCGAAAAGCCAGTAAGCACTCTGGCTGCAGGCGAAGTATTGGTAAGCACATGTGGCTCACAAATAGAACGTAATAAGCAAGCAATAGACTGCAAAGAGATACTTAGCAACTTAGAATGGCATAGATCGAAAACGGAAAGATTATTACAAGCACTTCCAAGATATGGTTCGAAGCAGACTATAGAAAAAGAGTCTCCAGGAATTGAGAAAGAATATAGATGCAATGATTTTAGCAATAGCTTTTCTGCAAAGATTACTGAGCTTTATACAGACAGAATAGCTACGAAAGAAGAAAGCTTGATATCTTTTACAAAATTAACACGTATTCCTAGCACAATAGAGGTGGACAGGCTTTTTGCTAGAGTGCTTGGCGTATTCCTAGCTGATGGATACATTTGGCAGCATGAGGATTCCAGAATAGTTTTCAAGCTAAGCAAAAAGAGAGAATCACTCTTCGCTCAGGATATTCTTGAGTTCTTCTCCAGGCTTGGTGTTGGGGCATCAATACAGCAAAGAGAAACTTATTCTATTTACGAATTCGACAATGCTCCTCTTGCAAATATCTTCGAATATCTCTGCGGTAAAAAGCCTAGTGATAAAAGAATCCCAGACCTCCTGTGGACAGCTCCAACAGATATTGTTGATGCGTTTTTCGAAGGGCTGAGTAATGATGCAAATAGAGCATTAAAGAGCGACTATTATTGCTACACTTCAGAAAGGAAAGAGCTGATAAGCTCAATATCCTGGCTTGCAAGATTGGCTGGAAGGTCTTCATTTATAATTGAGAGAAATAGAAGATACCTGACTGTATACGTATCAAAGATAGATACCATCTGCAGAAGCAATGTCATACCTGCAAAGCTGCTCACAAATCTAAAAAAGATGCTGAATTCTACTGCTTGGAGGTTTATCCCCAAAGAAAGTGCAAAAATGATCTCAAAAGCTAGGGCAAGAAAAGCTATGCAGGAAATAATCCAGAAGAAAAGAGCCCCTCTTACATGGGAAGCATCCCAGCTGATAGATAGAATATCAAACTTCCTTAACAGCTCACTTATCGCTTCGCCTATATTAAAGATAGAAAGAGAAAAATTCAACGGATATGTTTATGATATCTCTGTTCCAGGCACTGAAGCTTTCTTTGGTGGCGAGTCGCCTATAGCATTGCACAATACTGGACACGGAGGTCTTGGCACTGTGCACGCTGATGATGCGGCATCAGCCATACAAAGATTGACAACGAAGCCTATGGATGTACCACCAGCATTCATCCCATTCCTAGACCTAGTGCTTACAATAAGAAGAGTAGCAATTCCTTTACCAGGAGGGGGGCAGAGGGTGGTAAGAAGGGTTCTCTCTGTAGATGAAATACTCAGTGTAGGTAATTATGTGAAGATGTTCAGCTGGGATCCTCAAACAGATAGGCATATCGTCTCCCCTCTAAAGAACAGTGTGAAGCTGAACAGGCTTGCCAAAGATATAGGTGTTACATTAGCTGACCTTGCAGATGAATTAAACAGAAGGACTATGGTTCTCAGATGGGCACAGCAGAAAGGAATCAGGAATTTCAGGGAGCTCTCTGCTTTATTTGAAGAATACAGGTCTAAACAAAAGGAGGTGTATGAGAGATCCCTCAGAGAGCTTGGGCTTACGAAGACTACTGCAGAGGCTCAGCTTGAGCAGGTGGTTGAGGGTAATGCAGAAGGCCAAACTTAAAAAGGTGAAGAAGCGGCAGAAGGAAGAAAGAGATTCTCTAGATACAATCAGCACAATAGCATACAGAATTTTCAGAGGTCCTGCAACTTCCATAGCTAAAAAGATGCCTAGTATGAGAGAAGAGCTTCTAAAGTCGAATATGAGATTAACGCCTGAGGCTCTTATCTCACTTGCTTTATTCCTCACAACGATAACAGGTATAATCTCGGCTGTGCTTGTAATTCTTGCCTTATTGCTGAGATTCCTTTATCTTTTCATGGCTGTAGTCATACCTCCGATAGTCTTCATTGTTCTTGTAATGTCTCCAAAGATGAGTCAATCTTCCAGAGCTTATGCGGTTGAGAATGAATTACCCTACGTGATGGGTTTCATGCAGGTACTTGCTGGGGGTGGTGTTTCGCCAATAATTGCTCTAAAGAGAATATCTGGCATGAGCAAAGTCTTCCCTGCTGCATCAAAGGAAGCCAAGAGGATACTTATCGATATAGAAGTGTTTGGAAAGGATCCGATAACAGCGTTGACAAATGCAGCAAGGACAAATCCTAACAGGGATTTCGCAGAGTTTCTCTATGGCTATGCAACTATACTGAAGACAGGAGGTGATGTAGGAAATTATGTGCACATAAAGATGAGGGAGCTATTCGACAAGAGGAATATGAAGCTGAAAAGGTCAGCTGACACTATAGGCACCCTTGCAGAATCATACGTAACCGTTACATCTGTTCTAGGTATAAGCCTCTTCATGCTTTACGAAGTTCAGTCTGTTATATCCCATAACCAGGCAGGCTTGCAGAGCATCTTTCTTTTTGCCTTTGTGATAGTGCCATTGATATCAGCAGTATTCATATGGTTGCTTGATAGTATGCAGCCTAAGCAGCCATATATAGATTATAGACCATTCAAAGCATTTGCTGTAAGCGGAGTTATAGGAGCAGCTCTATTCTTGATTCCTCTGCCTTTAAAGCTATACCTGCATGTCTCTATTGCTTTAGCAGCCATGGTTTCCTATCCGGCTATCCTCTCGATGAAATATGCAAGAGAAAGAACAAGCATAGAGAATGCGTTGCCTGATTTCATAAGAGATGTGGCTGAAGGAAGAAAGATAGGTCTATCCCCTGAAATGAGCATAGAGCAGCTCGTAAACAAAGGCTACGGCCTTTTGAGTAGCCCTGTAAGAAAGATGGGTTCTCAGCTATCCTGGGGTCTCTCGCTTGATAAGGTAATGAAGAGCTTTGTTAATCAGGTTAACAGCTGGCTTGCAAAGGTGGTAGGCACTTTGATGCTTGAGGTTGTAGATGCAGGTGGTGGCATGGTGCAAAGCTTCTCTGAGCTTGCGGACTTTACAAGAAAAGTGCAGGAGTTTGAGAATGACCTGAAAGCCTCTTTGAAACCCTACATAATGGTCATATACATGGCAGGTCTTATGATAGTGATAACTACATTTCTTATGGTTTATCTCATGACACAACCTGCTATCAGCTCTTATGGTGCATCATCTCTTGGTGGTGCTGTCAGCCCTACTGTGATAGAGGAGCTGCTTGTAGCTACAATCTTTGAGAGCTGGGTTGTTGGTTTCGTAGCTGGCAAGATGGGTAGTGGCTCATTAGCAAACGGTTTTATTCATGCATTTATACTTGTTATAGCAGGAGCACTGACAATAATACTGAGCGGTTTCTTCATTCATATACCCCTTTGATTTAAGCTTGAAAACTATCCTGATAAATAAAGAAAGATTACAAATGAGATTATACTGCAGCTGCAACTAGCTGAAGTATGCTCTGTTCAAAAACAGAATGGTTGGCGAAGTGATTGTTGCCATCTGTTATGAATGTATATTCCCAGTATATGCCAAAAAGGCCAAATGTGATTACTGTCAGAACGAGGTATAAAACATAACTCCTATGCTGTATGGGTGAACTTCTCCTGAAGCTGAATTGCAGCCCAAGAGCGGTAAATGCTCTCTCCAGGTCTGAAAGGAGAAAGTCTTCTCTCTTCTCGTGGTTGTAAAAGTCATAGTTCAGAAAATAGAATATGTAAAGCCATGCAATTATACCGACTATTGGGATAAGCAAAAGTATAACCCATAATACAGCACTCTTCTCTGTCTCTTCAACCTGCTCTGTCCTTTTTATATTCTCTATCGAGCCTAGCACACCATCTATGTTTATACTCTTTCTGGCAGCGATATCCTTCAACACTGCAATAATGTCTGTAGTCAGGTTGTGCTGCCTTGCAAAATGCTGGTTCCTACGTCTTATCAAAATGTAGAAGAAGTAGAGCTGCAGTATATCTATCAGAAAGAATACAGCAAAGAATGGGCCGAAGCCAGGTGTGAAGAATGTAAACGGAAAGGTAGGAGCTGGAGCTACAGGGCTAAAAAATGCTATTGAAATTGCAAAGAAAATCAGTGCTACAATTATGGATAGAAAGGGAAGAAGAATCCAGAGGGTTGATACATTTTTATCTGTTATTACTTTCAGATCTATATCCTTTCGTAGAAGTTCCAAGCTTGTGGATGCCATACCATACTATGCAGCATTTGCACTAATAAACATTGGAAAAGAGAAAAAGCTAGATCTTCTGGTAGTTGACCCAGTACAGCTTATTCTGCTTTCCCTTCAGCTTCCCCATTATCTTCTTCACAAGAGAAAAGATTCGTTTTCTCATCCATACAACCATCCATGCATCGAACAGAGCATAAGCTATACCAAAGCCCATCTGGTTAACTCCAATAGTATATGCAATAAATATGCTTGTAACATCAACTACAGACGCAACAGCATTCTCATACACATCCACCCTGTACCTGTTTATTGTTATCCAAGCCACGAGATGAAGTAGCATAAGGCATTTATAAATCTAGTAGAACTCTGAATATAGATTTAAAATCTTTGGAAAACGGAAAAACTTCAGTCGCTACCCTGCAGCTCTCTTTTTATATGTTGGAATTGTCTATGGTATTCAGAAGCCTGTCTATCCCTTTCCTGTTCAAAGATCATAGTTGTTGCTGCATATGAAATAACTTCTAAAATTTCGTGATGCTGATTAAGGTGCTTTATCAGTTCAGGCTTGTTCATAACCTGAGCATGACATATAGCACACTCATACCCTTGCTCACTGTCAGCCATGGCTGCTTGTTAGGTAAGAACCACTATTATAATAAGTTATTTGAATTATGCACTTCATAACGTCATAAGCTCAACTATAGTATTTACTGAAACAAGTTTTCATTAGCAGAAAAGAGTCTCTTCTGTTTAAATGACTTTCAAACGCAAGCTATTAAGCCTGAAGATTCGTCTGAAATTGAAAGGAATCAACGAGAGAGAATTCAACCTTGAGTGGTATCAAAGTTTTAAGGCAATTTTTATCAAGCATAGGATTAAGATATTTATTGTATGCTTCAGAAGCCCTTCTGTTCCTATTCAGGGCAAAAACTTTAGGGTGCAGCTGCTATTATTACAACGTTATACAGACTAAAAGATTCTCATAGGGGTCTTTGCTTAAATCTATCTGATTGCATGAGTTTATAAGTAAGACTCAAAAATTTCCCATGCTCCTACCATGAGCCTTGTATATCAGTGTTCTTTCTGACATCCTCTGCATCGCAAACGATAGGAGGTTCCTACTTCATAGAATGACAGCTTTTGACCTCCTTTTGAGAGTTCCATGCATGTAGCACTTGCTATAGGCGTGAATTCGGGAATGCCCTTCCCTGCTTTTATCAATCCCAATTCCAATAATTCTGATAAACATCGCAATTCATCCACATCGCAAGCTCAGTGGCTTTCTTGCTCAAAGATACTGTAAGCAGAGCATAGTTAAATACCTGACTTGCCTTTTTAGTACCATGGCAAAGATATACCTTGTAACTGCAAATAAAGAGGTTCCAAAGGTGATTTTAGACATAGCCAAAAGTGAGCAAATTCAAACAGCCAGAGTTGAAATGATAGGTGCTGTAAAGGAAGTAGAAATAGCATACTATGATCATGCCAAAAAGAAGTATGAGAGCAAAGTGTTGAAGGAGGATATGGAAGTTATTTCGATGCTTGGAAACGTATCGATGATGAGAGGGGAACCTATTCTGCATATACATGGCTCCTTCGGTAGAAGAGACTATTCTATTGTGGGAGGGCATGTGGTTAAAGCTGTGGCCGAGCCATTTCTTGAAGCCGTTATAACTCCTACTCAGAATAAGGCCTACAGAGAATACGATGAAAATCTAGGGTTGAATGCAATCAAAAGGATAGAATGATACCATTTTATGCATACAACTTTTGCACTTATCGCACAAGAGAAATGTATTACGATGTAATATTTTGCTATGCAATTAACCGAGCTGGTCTGATATTACCTATCTATAAATGTCTTCTAAGCTAGCTGTATAAACCTCTATGGTATGTTTCTTGCTTGGCTGCTTCGTTCAGACTATTGCTAGCCTGTAGTTATCTTTGTGCCAGCAAAAAAGACATCCTTGATCATATAGGGTGAAGGAGCCTTAATCCCCAGTGATTCGAATACCAGATAGACTGTTTCATAGTTCATTCTGTAGAGCTCTATAGCTATATCAGTAGCTAGCTTATCCGACAAAGCAGAGACAAAATTCTGTAAGAAGCTCGGGAATTCTAATGTTACAGTACCTTCAATCTCAGCCCTTTGAGCCATAGGATAAGACTCTATAGCTAGTCTGTAAAACATATCGATCGAATTTTTTGTGTTCGATCTTTCTTTGAATTCTGCCCTCAAGTTGTAGGCTACATCATTGTCCTGCTTGGACGAGAGTCTGCTGAACCTAACCCTGTTGAGCTGTACGTTCTTCAGCTGGGGCAGAAGTGCCAGCATAGTAGCTCTTCCAACAGGGATTAAGTTAAGGTTTATCAGCAGATTGTCTAAAATAATGGTGCAAAATTTGTAGAATCCGGTAATTATCCCTGTCTTTCGCTGCTGTAGCTGAAGGAGCCTAAAAGGCCTTAGCAATCTGCGTGAGGAATAATCTTTACTGAGTATTACATACAAAGTCTTTTAAAGTCGCACTGATTTTCTTTTAATGATTGTAAAGCTTTATCTAATCTCGCAAGAAGACCCCGTCCGCAAGGGCGGGGTAGTTCACTCACTGCTAGCTTCATTATATTTATCGCACCATTTAAATTTGAATCGACCTCTAAAGCGTTTCCTTATGTACAATCGAACCTGTTTCTATCATGCTGTTACTTTTCTTCTCATTCATATAGTGCATCTTCGATATATTTAGCATAAGATCTAGGTGCTCGTAGTTCCTTGCACTCCATTTAATTTATGTATTTTACAACTCTAATGTCAGGCAGGTGCCCTGAGCACTTTCTCACTCATATACAAGAAACCATTTCCGCGAGAGAACTTGTATTAACAGAACAACCAAATAAAAGAGTGGGGGAGAGGCTGATGAAGAGCCCGGTGAATTCAGGAGGACTGTCAAGCTCATGAGTCTGAGTTATGTAGGTACACAACTCAGAAACCCTAGTGAGGAAAAGATATAACTTAGAAAGGCAAAATTTCCAAGCCTTTGCTTGTGAAGATCACATTATGATATCTTCTGCTATGTTCAGTTCCTCTTAGCTTTTTAATCATGAACCTTGTCCTCAGCTCCATATCCTTCATGTAGTTTTCAAGCAAGAACACACCATCTGCAACAAATTCCTCAATAGTAGGTTCTAAGCTGTTCTTGTCAGCCATACTTACGGTCATAAGTGTTGTTATCCCTTCTCTCTTCAAAGTCTTGTATATGAGGTGCATGAGAAAGCTGTAATCGAACTTCTCCTTGGCACCACTGAGAAAAGCAGTTAGAGAGTCAACCACAAGCCTTTTTGCTTTTATTTCGTCAAGGGCATTAAGAATTGTCTCTATGTTTGAACCCATGCCTGCCCCTTCCAAAGACTCCAGGTCGATCAGTCTTATCATACCCTTATTTTCAAGGGAAGCCAAATCAATCCCAAACCTGAGCATATTTCTCTTCAGGCTTGGCAGATCCTCCTCAAAGGAGGCGAAGACTGCCTTTTCTTCATTCAAAGTAGCATTGTAGACAAACTGTGTTGAGAATATAGTCTTGCCTGTTCCTATACCTCCCTCCAGTAGAACAAAGTCACCAATGTGAAGACCCCCCTGTATAAATTCATCAACCCTTGGTATTCCGATCGGGACTCTTCGTCTTGTGTCAGCTATGTTCAACGTGCTAACTGCTCTGTTTAGCATACTTAAATAGGTTATTTCCCTAAACCCAAAAAGTCTATCATCTATCTAAGCCTTTTTGGTTGTATATCAGCTCAGCTAATGCTAGCTATTTACATAGATTTAAAATCCGTCATATTTATTTGTTTAATCTCATAACCTTTTGTGGATGTCTAGCCTGACTAGCCTAAGGAGGCGGAACCAAGACTACCTTTTGGTCGAGACGATAAAGCAGGTAGGGATAGCTAACTATTCTCTTATAGCAAGACTTACTGGCTTGAATGCAGAAACTGTAAGATACAGGGTGAACAGGCATCTGCAAAGACTTGGCCTGAAGGTTATGGTGAATCTGAACTTTGGTGAGCTAGGTTTTTCATCAGGCTTTATGGTGATGGTAGCAAACTACGGGTCGAATGATCTATTGTTTGGCAAATTGCATTATCTGCTCTTTTCGGGTAAAGCTGTGGGGCTTGAGAAGTATTACTGTGTCTTTTCAGTCCCATATAGGCTGAAGAAGAAGTATTATGAGTTTATTCTTACATTGAAGCAAGAAGCTCTTCTGCAGGATTACGAGATGATAGAGTTAGATTGGCTGCGTTTTCCTCCATTCAGAGCTGAATTTTATGATTTTGGCGAGAGAAAGTGGAAGATCGACTGGAATAGGCTCGACCTGATACAGAACGAGTCAGGAGTGATGACTTCATACCTGGAGAGGGATAGCAAAGTAGATGAATTCGACTTGAAAATACTAAGGTCAATGCAGGAGGAGCCAACGATAAGTATAGCAAAGATAGCAAAAGCGACAGGGATGAATCCAAGGACAATAAGATATCATCATCTAGAGCATGTTGTAAAGAAGAAGCTGATACTAGGTAACAATATAAGGTGGGTTGCACCTTATCAGTCAGGCAAGTCCTCAGACCTTATGCAGGCAGTCTTCATATTCAGGAAGGTTGAAAAGGTTGGAGCTGCAAATGTAAGAAAGGTATTCAACAGGCTACCTTTTACCTGGCTTGAGGGAGGAAAGGAAGAGGGGAGCTATGTCGCGTTTGTCGATATACCTATAGAACTTTTCCATGAGACAATGAAATACATAGAAGAAAGACTGAGCCTCTTGAGCACTAAACCTGAGATAGTATTCCTTGATTCTACGAAACGCTTCCAGCTTGAATGTGAAATATTTGACAAGAAATGGGGTTGGTCATTACCCGGATATGTTCCAAATACATCAGCAATCGTTGGCGAAAAGAATGAAGGCTAGCCTGCTGTATAAGGAATTTGTTCTAGGGGGGCACATGCTCGCCTTAGGGACAGCAGGTATAGCTGCAACCTCAGCCCTGCTGATGCAGCATAATCCTACATTTAACCTGTTGCTGATGGCTTACCTTTTTTCATACGGAGCATATTCCATCAACAGAAGGGCTGAGATGCAACAAGATATGATATCTAACCCTGAAAGAACTTCTCATCTGGCTAGCAGAAGTAAGTTTATTCCTTTAATCTCTTCTGCATATCTGCTCTTGGGTTATATTCTTGCAATAACAGTGAATATCTATTTTTTTACTGTTCTACTGCTTCCTTTGATACTCGCATTTGCCTATAGCATAGGGTCCAAAAGACTTGAGAAGCTGATAGGGGCAAGAAGACTTAAAGATAAATTATTGGTTAAGAATGTTGTAATTTCACTATCATGGGCTCTTATCCCTTTTATCGTCTCTCTTTATTACTTAAAGCTCTCTGTAGCTATAATACCCATTTCTCTTTTCATCTTTTTTCGTCTCATGCTGAACACAATATTCTTCGACGTAAGAGATGTAGAAGCAGACAGAAGGTTCGGAGTTAGCACTGTACCAGTTGTCCTAGGAATAAACAAATCGTTCAAAGCTATGGAGCTATCTGACATAGCTTCTGCTTTGATTATAATTCTTTCATCTGTAGCTAATATAATCCCTTCATACTCTATACTGCTTGTAGTAACATCTCTCTACTCCTTTTACTATAGGCATATAGCAACAAGGGACAATGGGAAGATGAATATTCTTTGTGATCTTGTTGCAGATGGCGAGTATCTCCTCTGGGCCCCAGTACTTCTCGCAGGTAGGTTGCTGTCTGGTCTGGTGGTATGAGATGTCAAACGATCACATTGCTGAGTACAGAAATGCTATAGAGGATGCTATAGCAAGGCTGTACAGGCCTGAATATAAGCTGATGATCGCTGCTAACGAAGCACTAGAAGCAGGCAAAAGGCTGAGGCCTATAATAACACTACTCATCTGTGAATCTATTTCAGGCAGCTATGCTATTGCGATACCTGTTGCTATAGCATACGAACTTGCGCATACAGCCTCGCTTGTCCAAGATGATATGATAGACGAATCAGAAATCAGGCACAACAAGCTTACTACCTATCAGAAGTATGGTATAGTTAAAGCTATACTGGTATCGGACATCCTTATCTTTGATATATTCAAGGAGCTTTCGTTTTACTCCCAAGCATCTATCTCTAAACATACATTACTTATGCTTCTTAAACAGATAAACAAAGCTGCTCATCTGGCTATAAAAGGACAGTATAAAGAAATGGGCTCATCGCTAAACAGTCTTGATGAAGATGAATATATACAGATAGCTAGCATGAAGACAGGAGCTCTGTATGCCGCATCAGCTTCATCAGGTGCAACTCTTGCAAAAGCTGATGCCGAAACAGTACATAGCATGTACAATTTTGGTCTAAACCTTGGCATAGCATTTCAGATCAGGGATGATATTCTTGATATAATAGCAAGTGAAAAAAAACTTGGTAAGCCCATACTCAACGACGTAAAGAATAATTCATGCAATATAGTAGTTGTTGATGCGATTTCAAAAGCAAATCCAAAGCAGAAAAATATGATATTTTCCTTCATGTATCGTGAGGTATATACTAGGCGTGATAAGGAAGAATTTATTGAGCTTATGAAGCAGTTGGGTTCTTTGGACTATGCTGAATCTTTGGTAAGGAAGTTTGCAGAGAGGAGTAGAAGACATCTTTCTATTCTTCCCAACAGTAAAGCAAGGGCATTGCTTGAGAAGCTGACCTATGAGCTGGAGAGTAGATACAGATGATGCATGAACTCGGAAAAGGTTTTAGCATATGCTTTCCAGAGATGAGGAGAGAGAACTCATGGCAGTCGTAGAATCTACTGAAAGACTTAAGACAGGAATAGAGGGCTTGGACGAATTGATCGAAGGAGGCCTCATAAAGGGGGATATCCATCTTCTAGCAGGAGGACCAGGAACTGGAAAAACGATTTTTGCCTCGAACTTGGTATATAATGCAGCTAAAGATTTGGCATTGAAGAGTGTTTATGCAACATTTGAAGAGTCAGCAGAATCTTTCAGGCAGAATATGAAGTCAATAGGTATCAGCTTTGCGCCACTTGAATCCTCAAACCTCGTCAGCATAGTGGACCTTGATGCTGTGAGGGGGAAGGAGCTCGAATCAAACATATCTC
This sequence comes from Nitrososphaeria archaeon, assembly GCA_029775965.1. Lineage (GTDB taxonomy): Archaea > Thermoproteota > Nitrososphaeria > Conexivisphaerales > DTJL01 > JAKAPW01. Next base: position 30,987 of record JARVJU010000015.1, read on the forward strand.
TATTGCTAGCTGCTGTTAAGGATGCAAGGGCAAACATACTGGTTGTTGATTCTCTTACAGCACTGCTTCTTGCATGCGAAACACCTTTCGAACTGAGAACCTTTGTGAAGTCGCTTTATAGGTCTCTCAAGCAGATGAAGGTAACGACTCTTATGACTGTCAGCCTTGGACAGAATGAGAGAATCGGTGCAGAGGCATTCATATGTGATTCGGTAATGCTGCTTGAGAATTGGCTGGATGAAGATAGATTCAAGACGAGATTCATGGTTCTGAAGATGAGAGGTACTGAGCATAGCAGAAAGTACCATTCAGTCATACTTACTCCAAAGCTTAAGATCTCCAACTACTAATCGATTTAGCATAAAAAAATAAAAAAGAAAAAATGATTAGAATAGCCAGCTATGATATGATGCTGTTTTAGGTTGAACTTATGGCTTTGCCGTAGATTGTCATACCTTCAGTTCCTTGGCTTGGAAGATGAACAAGTCCCAAGAATTCTTGTGGCAAGAAAGCCTGGCATCCTACTGAGCTCGGATCTATAGATGGATGTGGAACGCTTGAAGGAGAGGTGAAAGAGCCAGACAATGCTACAGGGCTGCTACCATTGAACGCTACAAAGAGTACTCCTGGTATAGGACTCGAAACCTTCAGAACTATATTCTCTGGAGGTGCATTGACACCAGGAATTTCGATCGGAATTGGTGAAGATGGATATTGCTGGCTGAAAGTAAGGGTTCCCTCGTATCCCCCTTGCATAGCTGGGATGGAGCTTATGGTGAATGTACCGCATGCAATTATTGTTGGTGCCTGGCCTGAGGATTGAGCTGCTGCCTTTGTTATTATCCAGTACCCTGTAATTGTAGGTGGTAACGATTGAGCTATTGCTGGGGTAGCTATTAACGCAGTAGCTAGCACTAAGAGCAGGGTTGCAGAAGCTATGATGGATTTCATTTAAGCAACCCCAGCTCAGATTAAAAATTACGTTTTTTTACCGTTTTCCAGAATCTTTTCAGTTTGATTTAGTAAGTCATAAGGCTAAAACATTGAGGACAGCTGCAGGTATGACTTAACGAATGACTTCATCATCTGGTAGGGGCTGTCCACAACACAGTTTACAGTGAAATAATTCTGAATTTCTCTGCTGTCTATCCCAACTCCCATCAGCAGTATGCCTGATCTGCTAATCGCTTTTATTGTGTTGACGAGAGCTTGCTCTATACCAAGGTAGCCAGTAGGGTTACCATCAGATGCAACAACCATCACTTTTATCTCTGTTGGAGTTGAAGCGAGAAGCTTGTAGCCTACTGCTAATGCATCTGGCAAAAGGGTAGCATTTCTCTGCACTATCCCTCCTATTCTTGCCTTCGCATCTATTGTATAGTGTTCATCAAAGTCTTTCAGCACTTGGAAGCTGCTGTTGAAAGAATAGAGCCCCCAGTTGCTGTAGGCTGGGAAGAGGTCTTTGGCAACCTCAGCCAATGCTACAGCAACCTCCCTAGCAGTCTGTGCAAAAGGAGAAATGCTTTTGCTTGCGTCTATGAGAATAGCCCATGACTCACTCTTATAATTCACTTCTTCCCTTGTAAATACATCATTCCTCTTTGTCCCTCCAGCTATAACCTGCATTGCAAGCTGAGTATCAACCTGACCACTCTCATGCCCTGTTGTTTCATCCAGTACATTCTTAACAAGTCTCAACTGATCCCTGATATTTCTTATCGACCCAGATAAATTTGCCCTCACCCTAAGAAACATCCCATAATCCCCTTTAGGGAATTCTATACCCTGCAGCTTTGTAGTGCCTGTCATCTCCTTAAGGTGGAGTGCTATACTGTTTGCCCTTTCGCTGCTAGAAGCAAGAGTTTCGAAGAATTCTCTTGATTCATAAAGATCTGTTTTATCATCTAAGCTCTCAAAGCCTGTGCCCAGTGCATCGAATGCAGAATGCAGTATAGACTGGGATCCAGGTCTATCTGTCAGCTTGTTGTCAAACAACTCATAGATGCCATGCGACTCTGTGTGAGGAAAGAAGGGTATCTGCCTTAGTGAACCTTTCAGCATTAAGCTGTCGTATACATTTTGAAATGCCTCATAAAGTAGCCTATCAGGTCTCATCTGTTCAAGCCTGACATGCTCTCTGACAAGTGAAGAGACCTTTGCTACAAGCGACTCAACTTCATTATCAAGCTGCTCTCTATCTATGACATGCCATAACGCCAAAAGAATCTTCGTGGCATGCCCCAAAACACTGTTATCTACTGACTCATTCAGCCTTAAAGCTGCCACATAATTCGCAAAAGAAATATCTGGTATAATGCCAGGCCATTGCCTTGTAGCCTTTATAGTAACTCTATAATCCTCTATCAGAGAAACTGCAAATGTAGCTGTCTTTATTTCTTTTCCCTTCGCCCAAGGAGCATACCTGGCATAGTCTGAGTAAGCAGCATGCAGCGCAGCATGATACAAAGAAGCTTTGAAGACCCTCCACAGATTCAGCAAAGAATGTTCATCCTTGTCAAAGTAAAGACCATGAAGCTGATAGAATTCATCCTTTACTGGCTTGGGTAATGGAATTTTCAGCACAAAACCATTGTCGTCCTTTGCTAAAGCAGGATAAGTTAGCTCTTCGTCAAGTATGAGTCTCAGTTCCCTATAGTCCTTTTGTGCTATACTTGTCACTGTATTCCATGCAAATTCATTTAGCTTCAACTTGAGTAGCCACGCCACCCTCGTTTCCTACTATCATTCTCACAATTCTTCTCACAGATGCCTGAACATCAATGTCATCTGATGTCATAGAAATTACAGTTTCTTCTGCAGCATTACCTGCTGGGAGCCCATCTGCAACAAGAGTGGCCCAGTTTATCAGATCGCCTACTGAGGGTGCATAAGGAAGGTCTCCTGTCTTGTATCTCTTTCTCATTTCTGCTGCAACCCTTACCATCTTCTCTGCTGTCTGAATATCCACCTTTCCTCTCTGGCTTATCATCTTCACCTCATTCTGAGATATCTTTGCACCAACGCTCAGATAGTCAAAATCTATCCAGACACTCATTCTTCTCCTGAATGCGGCGTTAAGAGGTTTTGTACCTGCGAACTCAGATGCATAGGGGTTCATACTTATAACTACGTAACCGTATTGATGCCTAGGTATTATTTCGTTATCCTTCTCTGTAAGGACAAGATGACCTCTTGTATCCAGTATCGGGTTAAGCCTTGTAGCTATATCCTGCTTCATCATGTTAGCCTCATCTAGGTACAGTATGCCACCATACCTGCACCACGAAACAATCTGCCCATCGACCCAGTTCTCTTTCCCTAACCCTACAAACCTTCCAAACAGGTCATATACAGATGTCTGCAGGCTGCAGTTTATCTCCCACAAAGGAAGACCTGCCAACTTCGCGACAAGGTATACAAGATGAGTTTTGCCAGTTCCTGAGGGACCTATCAAGGCTGCTTGCTTGAAGAAATAAAGAGCCCTTGTCAGCCTTGCAACGTAGTTTTCACCGTCATCAACAAAATCAGGCACATTTGTAGGGACCAAACTTCTTATCGAATCAGGCATTATGTATCCTGATGCCAATTCATACTTCTGGACGGCATACTTCTCTTTGAGTAGCTGCTCTCCCATCCTAGGGGTTAACTCTATCTTTACCGAAACAGAACCAGCCTGTCCCTCAACCCTGCTTGTTATCGTCTTCCTTGGTAAGTCGCCACTCCCCATGAGATGAACCTTCTCTTCATTTAATTAAATGTTTACGGACTGGTTATCTGTATTAGCAATCCATATTATTTAATATCAGCCATGCGTGTGATATGGTGTTAAAAGTATGGTAGATGTAAAAGTAGCCATAAAGACAGTGGAAGGTAGCAGGTTAACAGAAGAAGATGCACAGGATTCTCAGGTTACCTACGATGTAAACGCTCTGATGTCAGAGGCTGAAAGGACATATCAGCAGTTAACACTCAAATTTAACATAAAGATGGGCACCAAGCCTTCAGTGGCTACTCTGAATGTTTCTGGAATGGCAACGATAAAAGGTGAAGATAACGAAATAGATTCACTTTTAACGCCAAAGGATAAAGATAGCCCTCCTCAAATATTCATGATCATATACCAGAAGGTATATGCTGTGTTGTATTTGCTATGTGGCTCTCTAAAGATACCTTATCCCAGTCCAGGACTGCTAAAGACTGTAGAGGTCTCCTCTATGAATGAGGTTTCTGCAGCGCCAGTGAACGACTAAACAGCTCAGAAACAGGTCTTTTAAGTAAAGATAGTGTTCTGCCTCGGTTGAGGATAAGCAACAGGTGCAATAGGAGAGAAGACAGCTTCTATCTCCGTGTATCTAGAAAGCACAGAATAACCCTGCTTTATCTAATCTCGCAAGAAGCCACATCTGCAAGGGCGGGGTAGTTCACTAAACTGATCATAATGCCTGCTGCCTTTTCTCTTTCCTGAATTATATTGTTCTTCTTTAGAAAATTGAGCGATTCCTTAAGCACTTTCCATGCTGGGTTTGCTCTGTACATGACTCTTGTTCTTCTTATCTCTTTCTTCTGCTATCACCTTTATTATATCGACCAGCACTTCAAGCCTTGAACATCTTAGCATAGCATATATGATAAAGGAGTCTATATTTGACCTCCATAAGTTATTAGTAAAGGTGATGCTATGTCTTTTTGGAAAACGGAAAAATTTGCTTATAATAAGCTTTGAGAAGCTGATGAATGAAGGGTATGCATATATGCAAAGAACAAAAGATTAAAATCTTAACACCACATGGCATCGATGAACTGAAGGTGGCTTACTGTCTGGTAATGGATAGGTCATTTCCATGAATCTTATGCCATTAGTAGATAACATTCAGCTTATTACGTTGTTTATCGTTCTGCTTTCTGGTTATAACGTTTTAAGGCAGAAACTCACCTCTTATGACTATGTTAGAAACATACTTGTAGCAGTTCATGTATTTTTTGCAGGAATACTTGTCTTCGAACTGATAAGAGTTATAGATAACTCTACGTTATTCATGGATATATACACAATAGCAAATACTACCTTTGTGCTTATAGATGTAGCACTTTTGACTCTCGTAGCGTTTACAGTCTACTATCGTCCTTCTGGGGCAGGAAGTAAGGGTATGTTTACAGAGATGATGAAGAGTCATATTCATGGTCCTGTTTTTCTGGCATTCATAGGCTACATTGTATTTGCTGATATTTATCTTATAATTTTTAGACCTTTCTCGATAAGGCAGTATATCAGCATTGTAGGCACTACTATATCAAACACAAACTTCAACACAAATTATCTTGCTCTGCTTTTTATAGTGCTGATAATATTCATTCTGTATCCCTCAGTATTGCTTGTTACTGCATCGAGAAGAGTAAAGAGCAAAAGAGTAAGCAGAGCTTTGATACTCTTACCAGCTGTATGGTCTCTTATAGGCTTGGAACTTCTATTTTTCAACGGCTTCCTCCTAAACGGTAATTACGATGTGAGCCCTTTAGGCTACCTTATTGCTGCATTATGCTTTGGCCTTACAGGTATGATCTTCAGAAGGGCATCTTTACTTGCTGATGTATTCGAGCCATTGCAGAGCAAAGTAGCCATACAGCCTCAGTACAGCTTCAGTAGAAGATTAGGCAATATATCATCGATAGAAGGTAAAGTCTCGTTGCTTGAGGTTGACCCAGACTATCAGTATGAAGAACTCATAAAAGAGTTTTCCAATGAATCAGTTTCTTTGGGCAAATCTGTCTATGTATTTACATCAAAAGGAAGCAGAGTGTATAATGCACTTTATAGTAGCCAAGGAATTGGCTTTTATATATTCAGCACAAGAGTCTCCTATCCTAAAAGGGTAGAGCAGAGCCAAGAGATTCTTGTTCCTCAGAATGACCAAGCTGTACTGCTTGACGTGATTGAAAAAACAATAGACCTTAGCCCTGAAAGAAATATTGCAATTGTATTAGACAGTATTACAGATATGATAGTCTACTGGGGATATGATACATGCTACAAGTTCATAAAGGAAGCAAATAGCATTCTGAGCAATCCAAAAGTTACAGCTCTTTTCATTATTCTTGCAAGATCTCATGATGAAGCTGTGGCAAGCACGACAAAAGGACTCTTTGTTAATCATATGATCCTTGATAGCAACGGTCTCAGACTTGCTAGAATGTTTGCAACTAAATAGTCTGAATTAATGATGATTATCTGGAAATCATTGCTATGGCTAGATTCTCTTACTTGGGTTTGAAAGAATAGCCTCAGCTACTTTGTCAAAATGTGAAATTATTGCAATCGCCTTTTCAGTTATCTCATACTTTTTTCTATTCCCATAATTGTTCTCTCTTAGAAAGCCATTCTGAATCAGAGACTGCAGATGCTCCTGCAGAACAACCCATGATAGGTTTGCTTTGTACATTATCTGTGTGGGAGCATCTATCCCAGCCTGAATCACTTTAAGTATATCCATCCTTATCTCAAGCTGGCTTCTCCTTACCTTAGGCCTTGCAGTCGACTCAAACAGTGGCGACAGGGGAGATCTAAACTGGTAGTATTCGTCCAAACTTTATCTAGAATAAAGATGTATCGATTTAATATATAGCCTTTATGAATTCAGAATCCATCTTTACATCTTCTCAAGTGATTATAATATGAACTGCAATTCTATAACAGAGATTCTATCGTCTTTATATAACGAAGCGATGAAGTCTCCTCGTTGAATAAACTACTACTCGCCATTGCAATATTATTGATCTTTGCATGCTCTTCCTCTGTATTTGCCTACGCCGATTCATCCCAGTATTACCTAGCAATAAACGTAATTCCTCCAGAGCTTCCAGCCGATAATTCTGTCCATCCAGCTCTTATAGTACAATTGCTTGGCCCTAACGGGCAACCTGTTGTCGCCACAAGCCCAATCTTGGTTTACCTGACTTCTTCGCAGTTAAAAGTTGGACAAGTTGAAACACCTGTAACCATAGAGCCAGGGCGTTCTTTTGTAGTTGCTAATTTTACTTCAACCAGACTCCCTGGGATTACGATAATAACAGCTTCATCCGTAGGCCTTATCTCAGCTACAGCTAGCGTCAAAACTGTAGATGCTACTGGATTTCCTACAAAGCTGTTGGTCTTCCCTCTGCCTGGCCTGCAACCATCTGTTAACGGAAGCAAGGGGAAGCTGATAGTAGAAAGTGTTGATGACACAAACATGCCTGCTCCAGCTGTTGCCCCAATAGCTGTAACTCTGACTTCATCAAACCCAATAATTGCTATAAAGCAGCAGAACCTTGTAATAGGAGCAGGTCAGATAGATGCATATACAGATTACACTGTTCTTGAGGAATCCTCATCTCCTCAAAACGGAACTGTTGAAATAACAGCTTCTGCATCAGGCTATTTTCCTGGAACTAACACTATAAACGTTGTGAAGCCTATTAATCAATCCTCAGGTCTATCTGTTTCAGTCTCAGCAACACCCGGTATAGTTCCAGCAGATGGTAATGCATACTGGGCTATTTCTGTAACCCTTGAAAATACAACTGCTGGAAGACCAGCTTTGGCACCTAGCGATGTGCTAGTTTACCTATCATCATCTACTACTGCTGTTGCTCAAGTGCAAAACATGGTTACAATCCCTAAAGGTTATTCGTCTGTCGAAACTCAAATCTATACAACTTTGTTGGCTGGAACTACAACAATAACAGCTTCAGCATCTAATTATACCTCATCATCAGCGATTCTTTCCACAGTAGAGCCATCACCATCTAAGATAGCATTATACGTTTCTACAGACAGAGCGATAGAGACACCTGCAGGAAATGATGCTATGGTTGTTGCCCAGCTTCAGGACGGTTTTGGAAATCCATCCAATACAACGAAGCCATTTAGTATAATACTTACAGCCAACAATTCTAACATCTTATCATCAAGTCAAGTGCTGAGCATTCCTGTAGGAGGGGATTATGCGTATACATTCCTTACATTCTCCTCTACAGGTAATATCAACCTTACAGCATCTGCCCAAAACCTTCTTTCTGCTTGGGCCAGCTTGGTTGTGGTGGATATACCCGCAAGCTTATCTGTTCAGGCTTCAACACCATTCACACATACGGGGCAAGTTGTAAGTCTTACTGTTTCGTTAACACTGCAGGGTCAACCGATACCAGGAGCCAATGTGACGTGGTCTGCATCAAATGGGCAGATCTCTAGCCAGCAATCTGTTACTAACATAGCAGGAAGTGCTACTGCTCAGCTCATCCCATCTTATGTTGGCATAGATATCGTTACTGTTACTGTGCAGGATTCCATCTATGGTAGCTGGCATACGAGTTATCAGATAAATGTAATGCAGATACCTCAGCCTACGCTGGAGCAGAGGCTTCTCAGCTTTCCTTATATTGTAATACTGATAGCTGTTCCTATAGCTGTAGCTGCTATTGTAATTGTGCTTTTCGTTATGCGCAGAGGAGGGGATGAGGCTGAAGGAGGAGAAGAGCTATTTGGTTCAGGAGAGCAGGCAGGGTTCGGCTGATTGCTAAATTATGACTACTATTTAATTATTAATACTCTTTTTGTAAAAATCCAAAATTCTTTGACAACAAGATTGCATATTGTTAAATAATAATTATATATGCACAGCAAGAGGTCAGGTTAGTGACAAAAGGTATGGAAATGAAAAGACTATTTAAGAAAAAGTACAGCTTACTTGTTACCATCCTTCTCGTTGCAGTAGTGGTGGCTGGAACTGCATCAGTATATGTGTTCTACTACGTCAATACTACAGCAACAGTTCAGAGCCCAGACCTGAAGCTGTATGCTGGAACAGATGCAAGTGCATCATGCACAGCATATCCATGCGCAACAGTTTCCGTATCAAACTACGACCAGGCAACCGTATCGCTGAGTATATTTCCATCTCCAGGGGGTACTCCTCCTATACCTGCTACATACTATACTAATTTAACAGTTATAAAGAATACAGGAACAGCAACTCATACAATCAGTGCAATAGAGCTAGGGAACTTTGCAGGATTGACTTATCTCGGAAACATAACCGTCTATTACTGCTCCACCCAGACAGAATTCAACTTGACAACTGGTCTGCCAATTTCACCATGTGTGGGTTCAGCTTCAATAACAAGTTCTAGCTCACATCCACTAGCAGTACTCTCAAAACCTGTTACTCTTACTCCAAATGAGACTGGTTACATAGAGGTTGTCGGTTATGCAGGTTCTAGAGCAACTGCTGGAACTGTAATCTTCACTATAGCAATACAGTGGTCGTAAGAGAGATGAGAAGGCTATTCAGCTGGCCTTCACCCTTGCTTTCCTTGGTTTTATTTACACTGATATATTTAGCCGCATCTGCGAGCGTTTATGAAATTACAATAACAGATGTATCATCAATCGTTCAGAGCCCTTCTGTTGTACTTCAGCAAGGGAATATTGGTTCTTCCAGCATATCACAGCTAGGTTCTTCAGCTACAACAAGTATAACTGCTGGGCTCGTCTTTTACGAAAATGCAAACATGCCCACCAGTCAAACCCCATTGATAGTCGATACGACTTTCGCTGTACCATCATCGTCTGGTTCTTTCGCTATCAACAGAGGCAGCACAGGGTATCTCTGGTCTCCTCAGTACACCGTGGCTACCACGCTCTATGCGGGGGACTGGATCCTCGACCTTTGGGCAGGGGCAAAGAAGGCCGGGTCTATGTATGTGACAATCCAGACTGTTAATTCGACAGGGGCAATTATCTCCACTATTGTAAACAACCAGCCCACCGCCACCATACCGCAGTCGAATGTTGCAAATGAGGTCATTACGACTTTCCACGGCTCCTCAGGGATTGTACCAGCGAACGGCTACATCAGACTCGCTATCACTGCCCCAACTGGACCTTCCAATCCCCAATCATTCAAAATTTTCTGGGGCAATGGGCATCCCACCAACTTTCGATCCCCGAGCACCTACAACTATATACTCAAAGTGTACAACCCAACCAGCTCCACGTGGCATATAAACTTGGGGCTTATTACTACGACAGATTCAACCAGACTTACCAATCTTACTGTCTGGTTCAACTCCACCTCAGTAAGTAAACAGATAAGCATAGGAAGTGCAGTAAGTACTATGATTACAACTGGCTCTCCAATATCTTTAGCACCTTCATCAACAGTCTACATAGCTGTAAACGCGACAGCCTCAAGCTTTGGTGTTTCAACACTAACAATATACCTTTTACTGAACTCATCAAACGGTCCATATAGCATCTATGGGATTACGCTAAACGTGGGATAGGCAATGAAAAAAAGCAAGTTGTATGAATACACAGGATATTTTCTCTCTGCAATAGTTGTAGCTCTGTTCTTATTTTCTGCAGTAGACTTTGCTATGGGTGTCCCACCTTTCTACGTTGTTGCTGATAATCCGAGCAGTATGTCACCTACAATAAACTACGGTTGGGTTGTTATGATATACAAGGTCCCCTTTCAACAACTTCATGTTGGAGATATTATAGTATTCAATGATCCAAGGGGAAATCCTGATGTAATAGTTCACAGAATAATTTCAGCAAACAGTTGCAATGGTCAGCTCTGTTTCATGACAAAGGGAGATAATAATCAGACAAACCCTACTCCAGACCCATGGAATGTAACACAGAGTTATTATATTGGCAAGGTGATAGCGATAATACCATACCTGGGCTATATCACACCTGCCCTCTGGGGTTTTAGAGGTCTTACAGCATTGCTCCCCGTGACCTTTGTAATTCTACTTATTGCTCTTCTATTGGCAGTCAAAAAAATGCTGGAAAGTAATCAAACTACTTCCCAGCTATCTCAAGACCAGCCTGAGCGATCTTCGCAAATGATGCCACCTCCAGTATCATAAGCTGAAGTGCAACAAAAGCACCAACCTGCAATGCTACATTAGGTAGAATAATGCTGATCGATATTGCTCCAGAATTTAAAACGAGATAGAAGTATATACTCATCGCAATCCCTTGCAGCATTCTTGCATAACCCCTATACTTATTACCTGACAGAATAGTTGTTGCGCCAGATGCAATTGCAAGCAGTAATGCTACTGCCTGAGTCCTTAAGGGATATACTTGATCTATGAGCTGTGTAATGTTTACTGACTGAATGTGAACATAGCTAGAAATTAGGTTTGGCACTATGACAAGAAGCAATGATAAAAATATAATCTCCAAGACACCAGCTATTATGCTAAATAGCTTCAACATCTAACCTCCTAGCAAAAAGCTGTAGGTGATATGAATACCTTGCACAGTAATGCTGAGCAGGAGCTCAGATGGTTTGTTGTTTGTTACTGGAAAAGATATATTAAAAGTTAGGTTATTTGCACCAGGCCTTATCATATATGCCATCTGAGTTGAATTGTAATAGTTTCCTGATATGATCAGAGAAGCAGACATCTCTGTATTCAGAGAAATCGAAGATAGGTCTTCAAAGTAGACGGGTATAGAAGCCTCTATACCTGACCCCTGTAGCGAGTATGTAATATTGCCTATTGACATATTGCTAAGTGGAGCTCCCCAGTGGTATGAAGAGTTGTATACTTGTATACTTCTTCCCTGATAAAGGAAGAAGACCGAGTAATTCATGTCTGCTGAATTGGTCAGCAAGGATTTTATGGTTACACCTGTTATGTTAACAAGCATGTTTCCGCTGAAAGTAGAGCCGGGCTGTGCATCAACAGCAGAGGCACCATAACCTATATTTGCACCATTGCTGGTCAGATTTACCACAAGTTCCCCAGTAATAGGGATGTAAGGCGAAGCGTCGGAAAAGCTGTAAGGTATGACTATAGAGGGGACTGATGTTAAAGTGAATTGAGGCTTTCCAATAGCTAAGCTCTGTAATGGTGCTTGCCATGGCATGCTTAGATTTGCCTTTGCTGAAAGGCCTATTAAAGAGCTGACTTTGCCTGTAAGATAAGCTGTTATGTTCATAGTTCCACTTTGAAAGAGAAGCTCTGGCTCTTCAGGTAAAGCGATTGTGATGTTGAGCAATGATGCATGACCTGCAGGTATTGATTGTGCGAAGCCTCCTCCATGCACGGATAGGTTATTGACATAGCCTGTTACACTTAAGTTTATATCATTTAAAGGGAGCAAACCATAGTTGCTTACAGTCACAGGAATGGTTACACTGCAACAGCCTGCAGCATACAATTGCTGGGATGTTGATATCCTGACACCTGCAAGCGAGAGCAAAGGGATAGCTAAAGCTATTATTCCTATCACTATCATTATAGCAGATACTATCCCGATTATGGATGAGACCTTCACATACCGAGTATACCTTGGCAAAGTTATAGACTTTATGCATCTATACTTCACTAAACGGAAGCTTGTCAACAGCATTTGACAATTAGGTGCCTATAATGAAGATGACTGCTTAAAGTAAACAAATTATCACTGTATACTGACCGTTGCGCCCCTTGGTGATAAAGCTAGGTCTCTAGGCTCAGGAGAGGTAGCCTCTCTCCTTGCTAGCTAGGAGGAGAGCGAATCGATTTTCCTATGACCCTGGGACTGGTTTATCATCAGCTGCTCACAAAGAGCGTAGCTAGGCTGGATGTTAGTGAACGGGATACTTCATTTCATCAGGAGCTGACGCTGCGGAGGGGTCATGTCTCGAAGCACCGCTGGCGAAGGATGATATGCAGTATCAAGTTCACAGGCTGAATGTTTGGCAAAACTCTCTGCCTGCGGTGAAAGGGCGCAAACGATCGAAATTACTTGTATTGCACCCTGTAGCCTTATCCTATCAAACCAGCTACTCTTGCATCATCTGTTCAGCTGATCCTGAAGTCCATGATTTAGCTTTTATTCTGCCGTTAAGTTGTATAGTATGTCCTTCATACAATGTAGCTTTCTGCTCTATCCCTATTCCTGCAGCTCTGCTGCAAAAAATTACATTTGAGCTATTTACTTCTTTAGCTGATTATCTTTAGGCAGCAGGGCGATGCGGTTAAAAAGTAGCTAGCTGATGGTAAGGATAGGATTGCCGGAGAACGCAGATGAGATAATGTTCCAGATAGAGATCCTATACGATTTTATGGATGATGATGTTAAGGATAGAGACTCTTTTGTTATCAAAAGAATTTCTGAAAACTTCAAGCTTACGGAGCAAGAGGCAGCAAGATATGTAGAGGAATATAAGAAAGCAATTCAAAAGGGAGATAATTAAACTATTAAAGTAGCATATATTTCATCTATTTCGGCTTTTCGTTATGTCCGAGGAACTTTATGTCAAAGCTAAATGCATTTGTGGATTTTGCCATAGAACCGAGCATTTCAGCCAGCATGTTACCCAGAAATATCTCGTCGACCCACCCTTCCTTTGCAGTAAAGGTAACGGTGAATTCGTAATTCTTTCCTATCACGCTTCATATATAAGATACTGGTATTGAAAAACCTTTTATCAATTGTCCCTTTTTGGTTTGCAAGGAGTTGTTTTATCTAGCTAGATCGCATAGGGGTCAATTACATGCGAATATTTTAACTTACTTTGCCTTAAATGAACATTCTGACTCCCCTTTGACCAGGCATATTCATTTCTTTGCAGGCCAGTCTGGCCCCTTTTCTCCTGCGCATCCAACAACTCCCTTAACTCTGTTCAGGAAGGAAGGGCAGGTAAAGCATACTAGAAACGGCACCTCTGAATTCACAACAGGGCAGTTTACGGCTTCCTTCTTCATAGAGACGATCATCTTTCCGCTTACAGCTCCCTTCAGCTGGGAAGTCATCTCTGAAGGAATTTTGTACTTATTCTGTGTTGTATAAACAGGAACTTTGAATCTCGCTTCTACCAAATTTCTCCAGCAATCAGGTCAAATCTGATAACTTATAAGAAATGTGCCTCCTTTACAGGCATAGCAAGGAAAACTGTTTTTCTGACTAAAGCTCAAATAATATGCCGTCCTGGCTAAGGGATGGATGCTAAAGATCATTCTTTACATCTTTTGCTGTAATGCTTTTACTCTGTTTGGTAAGTGATCACATGAAGGATAGTAAAAAGCAGAAGACGATCACAATAGCAACGGTGAATGGAAGAGCATATTACTATTTTGTAACCCTTCTGAGGTCACTAGGCTATCAGCATGAGGACCTTTTGCCTTGGGAGGTCAGCGATGATTCAAATCTTTTACTTACAACAGAGAGAGAAAAACCTCCCGGTTTTAAGGGAGAACTTCTCTTGTTTGAGGAGCTGAATGGGGATGAAGTGCATGATAAATTTGAGATAGCAAGAAAGATAAAAGCAGGTGCAGCTGACGTTCTGACAATAGGTATAGACCCTGGAGGTATTACGGGGGTAGTGGCAATATATAAGGGAGTGATAATAGCATTCAGGTCTTTTGATCATGTGGGACAGGCGGTAAGGCTTGTAAACCATACTCTATCCTTACCTGCAAAGAAGAAGGTGGTAAGGATAGGCTCCGGAAACTGGAGGGGTAAAGACATAGCAAATCTCCTTCTCCAAACAGCTGATAAAGATACAACAATAGAGATGGTCGACGAAGGTGGTACCTCTGCCATGGCTAAATCTGGTTTACCCAAGGATGTTGTTGCAGCTATGTCCATAGCAAAAAGGAAGGGGCTGCAGCTGATAAAAGCATAAAGGTAGAGCTTTTATTACTGGGTCTGTGTTCTTCTGTTCATGAAAGTTCTGTGGGCGCCCTGGAGAATGAAATACATAGAGTCAAAGTCCGAGAGCTGTATATTTTGTGATGCAATAAATGCTAGTGATGATAAAGCATCTCTTTTGCTTCACAGAGGAAAAAGAGCCATCATAATAATGAACAAATTCCCGTATGCGAACGGACATCTTATGGTTGCTCCGAACAGGCATATCAAGGAGATAAAGGAGCTGAATAAAGATGAATGGCAAGAGGTATTTGGTTTGCTTGTTTTGTCAACGGACCTTCTTTCTAAGGAATTTCATCCTCAGGGATTCAACATAGGCGCTAATATTGGGTTTGTTGCTGGTGCTGGGTATGAGCATCTGCACTTTCATATAGTGCCCAGATGGAATGGCGATACAAACTATATGCCAGTACTTGCAGAAACGAAGGTAATACCGCAGCATCTTGAGAGGACATATTCGCTGCTGAAGAAAGGATTAGGAAAGTTTGCATAGCAGAAACAAGATCTTGTCAGATAGCGTTATCAAAACACGTCTCATTCAGAATACAGAGGCTTGTTAAATTAAAGTTATTGCTCTTTCTTCATAACTTCTGCTTTAATGCTCGAAACAGTAAGCTTGCTGAACCTCTTTGCATCTTCCTCAGTACCTACTATTGCACCGTAATGCATAGGCACAGCCAGCCTTGGCTTGAATGATTGGGCAGCCTGTGCTGCCTCTTCAGCTGTCATAACGTATGTCCCGCTTACAGGTAGCATAGCTATGCCAATATCCTTCAATCCAGCCATTTCTAATATATTATCAGTATCGCCTGCATGATATATTCTTTCTCCATTTGTATCTATAACAAACCCAACACCAAGATAATCCTTCGGATGGAAAGGCTGTCCTGGGGCTCTAAACTTATTCACATTATAAGCATATACAGCTTCAAATTCTACACCAAGCCTCTTGACCCTTTCTCCAGGCTTGAGAAATATCTTTTCTGAGGCAGAAATCCCAGCTAGGTCATCTGAACAGTTTGTCGATGCTATTATTATCGTTTCTGGTTTGAGCACCTTCTTAAGGTCTTCCGCACTCATATGGTCAAAATGGTCATGAGAAATAGTCACTATATCTGCCTTGATATTCTGTGTTTTTATTTTGAAAGGGTCAGTGTATATAATAACATCCTTTGCTTTTACCCTAAAGGTATCATGTTCAAGATAAGTTATCTCATACAGACCATGCTTTAGCATGGCATAGAGGACTCTTAACCCAGATTAATCCTTTGCTATTTTGTTTTTGAAATCAGTAAATAAGCGCAATGGAGCTCTCATGCTTTAGTAGCGGGTAATCGACAGAAGGAAACTACCTCTTATCATCTAAAGAGCTTGCAGATTTGCTAGCATACTCCTTAGCTCTCTTTTCAGGTCTGTAATTGCTATGGAGCTCTTATACCTGTTTATTATGACACCTGATACAGCCATGGCTGCTCCAGGTATATCTGTAACAGGGTCTGGTATTGCTATAAGAGCTATACCAGCTTTGACCATCTTTTTTCCTATATCACTCTTCTGGTAAAGTCTTCCTATATGCAGCTTTGTCTTCTCCATATACATGGCCTCTGCAAATTGCATTGCTATGGGAAGCCTCTCTTTGAGGTTTTCCTCAATCTTTCTTACTGTCTTCAGCAAGCTCTTATTTCTTCTCTGAGCCCTTTTAACAAGGCGCAAGTTCATTATAGTTGACAAAGAATTGCAATTAGTTCGATTTGTTATTCGATTATCTCATATTCCCAGTCTATCTTTGCTTTTCCTGCAAGAGTGAGAGACACTGAGCAATACTTCTCTTGGGAAAGCTTGATTGCTCTTTCAGCGTCTTCCTTTGTGATCCCTTTTCCATGCAAAATGTATTTTACCTTTATCGTATTGAAGTACGTCGGAAAGCCTTCTTCTCTCTCCCCTGTAACCATGACTTTCAGAGAGATAAGTTCTTTTTTCATCTTCTTCAGTATGTTGACTACGTCAACTGCAGAGCAGGATCCAACAGCTGCCATAAGAAGCTGTGTCGGCCTTAGAGCCACTCTGCTATCATTGCTAGCAGCATCGATTAGAACAGAATGACCTTTATCATCATAAGCTACATATGTATCATCGCCTATCCATCTTACAGTAGCTGAAGTAAATTGAACCATACAGCAATCGGCAGTCTAAGAGAGAAGTAGCCTTATAAGAGACTCGGTTAAAGAATTTGTGTTTGTTCTCGCTGTAATATGCATCTTTGCAGGACCAAAATACTTCTTTCTTATAGTCAGTCTTTGTTATGTTCATTGATTCTAAGTTTGCCGGGAGGTCTATATCT
The DNA here is from genome assembly GCA_029775965.1 of Nitrososphaeria archaeon. GTDB lineage: Archaea > Thermoproteota > Nitrososphaeria > Conexivisphaerales > DTJL01 > JAKAPW01. The sequence goes on from JARVJU010000015.1 coordinate 48,026, forward strand.
TCATTGGTCTAGCAATGTGACGTCCTCCACCGGTTTTAACCTATGGCTCCCCGCTTCAGCGCTCTAGCTTACCAAACCCCTTAGGGATGGCAGAGGTCCTTGCTCTGCGGGTGACAAGCCCCCGTCCTGGGCCAAGCTTCTTTGGATGCCAAGCCTTTTGAGGAGAAGAGCTGAGTTCATGTCTCTTGATAGTTGTTCACTACAGTTAGAGCAGACATGCTCTCTCTCAGAGAGTTCCTTCGGTACCCAATGGAGGCAGCTATGGCAGAACTGTGTAGTGCCATGGGTCCAA
>JARVJU010000016.1 GCA_029775965.1 Nitrososphaeria archaeon
CTAGAAACATTCTAGCTATGGGTCTGGAACATGCACATGCTGAGGAACAGCCTCTACTTATCAAAAGAAGGATAAGCAAGTTTGTTCCTGTGAAGCAAGAAGCCTACGGCTTCAGTCGTAGGTAGTTCACTTGGTTGATTAGATCTATCTTCTGATGTTCTCTTATCACTGTAGTCACGGTGCCTTATCTGTATTCTTCGTGTATTACTTTTGATGCAGCTGTATATGTTGGGTTCATCCAAAACCCAAGATAGGTCTTATGAAATTTGTATCTCAGGCTATTATCTATCTGAAGCCTTTTGAATGCAAGATTTGTTCAGCATATCTTATACAACTTGATGCTGCAGTAAGTTCTCTGTGTAGCTAGCTGAGCTCATTATACATAAAGCAAGTATAAGGGCTAACATAGCTTATTCTGGTATAATAATGATGAGTTTGGCCATTGGAAATGTGTGTAAGATTATAAAATGAGGCTTGAATCTGCTAAAGACAAGACGATCAGGCAATCTACACTATAGCAGATATTCTAACTGTAATAGAGTTCAGAGTTCAAGCACCTCTTGGATATAATCGCAGGAGTAAATTAAGAATTTATTTTAAAAAATTAACGGGTATCTCTCCACATTCCTATATGCTCGAGTATATCTTCGTGTGATCTTGCAAAGTCTTCTCTTCTAAGCTTGGTTGTGTCAAGAAACTTCAGTTCTTTCCATGCATCATGTTGAGGCACATCGTTTCTTTCACCTTGAAAGATAAATTCTATGTCCCAGTGATTTTTAGGACCCCAAACCTCTGAAAATACAAATGGCCCCTGCAGCTCTATATTCCTTATACCTAGCTGTTCATCTGATACCCTCTTTGCTGCATCCCAGGGTGATTCCCCGAAAATAAGGTGTGAAGATGGAAGCATCCACCTATTACTATTATTTATCATCCTATCCTTGTCAAGGGCACCAATATGCTCCCACGGAGCATTCACATTAGGTTTGCCTAGCAATACTTTGTCCTTATTACCTGTCTGGGAGATTACAAGAAATACCGACAGGCAGAATCCACTGTCAGGGATCTTATCTATTCTCGGCTGTGCTGATGTTGTAGAGAATCTTGTAAATAATCTTGATGACATATCTTCTATCCTTTTTAATCACACTAAATAAGTCTTTTATTAATGCAATATGTATGGTTTAAAAACCCATCTTTTTTCCCTTTTGCATTACCCTTGATCAATTGGTTACTTGGGTGATGGTAGAGCTGAGAATAATCCTAGTTGGGTGTGGAGTCGTAAATCTTGCCCTTTTGAAGATCTTTCTAAAGCATAGAGAACGCCTAATAGCTCGTTTTGGATTGAATCCCCAAGTTGTAGCTGTAGCAGACTCTAAAGGAGTTGTAGTAAATGAAGAAGGAATAGACATTGCTAAGGTGATAAAGATAAAAAAGAATAATAGAAGTGTAATCGAGTTTAATGAATTAGGGAAGATACATCACGACGTTATAAAGGCTATAGAGTCTGTTGATGCAGAAGTAGTGATAGAAGCTATTCCATCGAATATAAATGATGGCGAACCTAGTGTAACTTATATCAAATCAGCTTTCAAACATGGAAAGCATGCGATAACTACCAACAAAGGTTCTCTGGCTCTATTCATGTCACCTCTACTTGAGCTTGCAAGATACAATGATGTAATGTTCAAGTTCAGCGGAGCGGTGGGTGGAGGCACTCCTATGATCGATTTTGCCAAAAAATGTCTCGTAGGAGATGATATTATTTCTATAAGAGGCATACTCAATGGCACAACAAATTATATTCTTACTCAGATGCAAAAGGGAATAAGGTTTGATAGAGCTTTACAGAATGCAAAAAGAAGAGGTTACGTAGAGGTTGATCCATCAATTGATATAGATGGTCTGGATGCAGCTTGCAAACTTGTAATACTTGCAAACGTAGCTATGGGAAAGAAAGTAACTCTAGCACAGGTTAAAATAAGAGGTATACGAGAAGTTCATGAAGAACTGATTAAGGAGGCCGGTGCGAGAGGTAGTACCATAAGATTGGTGGCTACAGCAAGGGATGACTTAAGAGTTGCACCCGAAGAAATCTGTGTAAATGATCCAATTGCAGTTGATGGTGTGTTGAACGCTGTAACATTTACATCTCGGTATGCTGGGGATCAGACAATAATAGGAAGAGGAGCTGGTGGTACAGAAACAGCTAGTGCAATACTGAGAGACCTGCTTGATATTAGAGCAGGTATGCAAATTCTTGGTGGAGGAGAGTAAGATGATCGTAATGAAGTTCGGTGGTTCTTCTGTAGCAACAGGCAAGAATATAGCAAGCCTTCCAGAGATAATTTCATCATATTCTGATAAAAAAATAGTAGTAGTTATCTCAGCCCTTGAAGGAGTTACTGATTCATTAGCAGGTATAACTGGAGTAGCCAAAAAAGGAGATTTAATATCAATAAGACACTTCATGAAGGAGTTGCTAAATAGACATCAAGACGTTATACAAGAAGCTGTAATGGATAAAGAGATCAAAAAAGAAGTTAGAAAAATAATATTGAACAAGATTCAAGAGCTCGAGAATACTCTTGTAGGTGTAGCTTACATAAAGGAGGTTACAAAGAGGTCTATGGATAGAATATTGTCGTTTGGAGAACAGCTGTCAGCTCCCATAGTTTGTGGTTCCTTGCAGAGTAAAGGTATAAAGTGCATATGGCTAACTGGAGGTCAACTACCCACGAGTGAAGTTCATGGGCTTGCCCCTTCCCAGGACTGGTTTATGCACAGCCTCCAGTCCAGGTGCATCGGAGCCATTATGCAAGAGCCCGTTGACAGGGACTCTTCTGGTGTTAATCTGGAACCATTTCTTGTTAGGAATTCTGTTCCGCAACACCAGAGTTTTGATAGCTACAGTCAGACTGGCCTTCCGGTTGGATTGACGACCTGGTCGCATTCTTTGTATCTGAACAGGGAATAGATGCTTCCATCATGTCCCTTCCCGACTGCACCGCAGCGGGAACACCGCTTGGACGTGTGGTAGGCGTCCTCCTTGTTCAGCGTAATCCTGTGGTATTGGACTATATAAACATCCCGCCACAATTCCTCCCACCTCTAAAGAGTGTGGGCTTCTTTGTGGCTCTTCAAGGTGAAGCAGGAATAATAACAGATTCTAACTTTGGGGAAGCAAACCCACTGATGGAGATTACCTCGCATCAAGTTAAATCTAAAATAATTCCCTTGTTAAACAAAGGTCAAATTGTAGTCGTAACTGGTTTTATAGCAGAGAATCAGGATGGAGAAATAACCACATTAGGGCGAGGTGGCTCTGACTATACAGCTACAATACTTGCTTCAGCATTGGGAGCTAATAAAGTGTTTATCTGGACTGATGTAGATGGTATAATGACAGCTGATCCAAAGATAGTTCCTGAGGCAAGGATAGTCCCACATCTTTCTTTTCAGGAAGCAATTGAGAGTGCTGTGTTCGGAGCGAAAAAGATGCATCCAAAGGCACTTGAACCCGCGATGCTTTCCAATATCCCAGTGGTGATCAAGAATGTTTTCAATCCTTCTGTTTCAGGTACGTTAATAAGTTCAGAATCAGCTAATGGCAGACCGATTAAACTTGTAAACCTGATAAAAAACGTTGCACTTATCAATGTTAGAGGGGGAGGCATGGTAGGAGCTCCTGGTACAGCCGCTAAAGTGTTTCAGACTGTCGCCAAAGACGGAATAAACATACTAATGATATCTCAGAGTGTATCGGAGTCTGATATCTCTTTTGTCATAAGAAGGGAAGAATTATCAAGGGCTAGGAGTTCTTTGGAAATCTCTTTACTTGGAACTGGACTTGTAAGAGAGATAACAAATGAAGATGATATATGTATAATTTCGGCTGTTGGTGCTGCGATCAAGGATACCCCTGGGATTGCTTCAAGGTTGTTTTCTGCACTCGCCAAAGAAAATATCAATGTTAGGATGATAGCACAAGGCTCATCAGAATTAAATATCTCGCTGGTAGTGAAAGAAAAAGATGGTATAAGGGCTGTAAAGTCAATACATAAGGAATTTGCTTTGTTCGAATGATATAGTATTGTTAAAATTATTTCTTATGTTGCTGGATCTATGGATATTCTTACTTCAGTAGTTGCTTCGTCAAATGAAAAAAGTTATCTAGGAATAATCTTTGTCGTCTATAGCTTTGATATCTTATCTTTAACACAAACTTCGGTAGCGTTGGGTAATTGTGTAGATTACATGCATTTACAGAATACGTCGTATAACCTATGAATCTATTCGAGGGCAGGGTTGTTATCAACCCTCCTACACATAGAAGTATTTTGTTGAGCTTTTTGCCGTTAGGGTGCAAGCCAAACTCTTTAGCTAGATAGTTGACTTGACTTGAAATAGTTTAACTACATACTGTGATAAATAAAGAATCAAGTTTAGTAGTGTAGGAAAGAATTATTGTATTTAATTCTTCAATTATCAGAATTTGGTGCTTAAGACATTTTGGAATGAGCAATTAATAACAGATTATTATGAGGAAGATTATTATGAAATGACAGCCTTATGATAATTACTATTGCTACATTATTATTCACCGTGTATAGGAAATTTGCGCCCTTATGCATCGTTCCTTATGATGAGCACGTTGGACGATTAGTAACGGCAGGCTAAACTGGTCGCCGAAGCTTCCAGCGTACACCTCCGTCCTATCAACCCGATATTCTATCGGAGTCCTCCTCCGCCCCCTGCCCCCGCCTTGCGGCGAGAACAGAAAGACGGACGGCTGTCTCTTCTCGGGAAAGGCTTCCCCCTTAGATGCTTTCAGGGGTTATCCTCAACGGCTTAGCTGCCCGGCGGTGCCCTGTCGGACAACCGGTACACCAGAGGCCGCCTTGCCCTGTTCCTCTCGTACTGAGGGCAAGCTCCCCTCAGACAGCCTTCGCCCCCATCAGGTAGAGGCCGACCTGTCTCACGACGGTCTAAACCCAGCTCACGTTCCCCTTTAATGGGCGAGCAGCCCCACCCTTGGCCCCTGCTGCAGGACCGGGATGGGAAGAGCCGACATCGAGGTACCAAACCGCGGGGTCGATAGGAGCTCTCGCCCGCGACGAGCCTGTTACCCCTGGGGTAACTTTTCTGTCGTCTCCAGCCCCCAACAGTGGGGACATAGAGGTTCGCTAGGCCCGGCTTTCGCCCCTGGATCCGACGCTTTTAGGGATCCAGTCAAACCGGCTTTTGGCCTTGCCCTCTACAGCGGGGTTCTGACCCGCTTGAGCCGATCTTTGGGCCCCCTTGATATCTTTTCGAGGGGGTGCCGCCCCAGCCGAACTGCCCGCCTGCCGTTGTCCCGTATTTTGTACGGTTAGCGACGCAGTCACGGAAGGCTGGTGTTACATTGTCGCCTATCACATCCCCGAAAGGATATGCATAACGGCTCCCAGCTACGCTCTGCATCCATGGCCACATCGCAGCAACAGGTTGCAGTAAAGCTCCACAGGGACTTCTCTCCCCGATGGGGGTTGATGGACTGTTCGTCCACCTTACGTGGGTTCGCCGGGTTGCAGGCGGGGACAGTGGGGCCCTCGTTGGTCCATTCATGCACGTCGGAACTTACCCGACAAGGCATTTGGCTACCTTAAGAGAGTCAGAGTTACTCCCGGCGTTAAGCGGCCCTTAGCCCCGTTGAACCGGGGTTTTAGGTACCGCCACTGGCCAGGATTCAGTGACTGTACACACCCTTTCGGGCTTGCAGTCACCTGTGTTTTTATTAAACAGTCGGGACCCCCTTGTCACTGCGACCTGCGACTCCATCTTTTCGATAAAGCCGCAGGCACCCCTTATACCGAAGGTACGGGGCTGACTTGCCGAGTTCCCTCGCCTGCGGTTACCCGATACGCCTTAGGCTTCTCACCTAGGGGCACCTGTGTCGGTTCTCGGTACGGTCTCAGAACGACCTCCTCAACTCCGTTTTCATTGTCTCCTGGAATCAGGTGTACCCGCCCACAGGCAGGCTATTCTCGCCTTGGTTGAGTTCTCGTCATTACGACACTCCCCCAACCTTGGACGATTAAACGGAATGACTGTTCCGCACACCCTATCCGGAAGCTGCGGAGCTGAGTGCGCCTTGCGGCTCGGTCAATCTGAGGCACCCGAATATTAACGGGTTTCCCTCTTTGCCCATCACCCTTTCGGGCTGTGCTTAGGACCGGCTACCTCCTGGCTGACGACGCATTACCAGGAAAACCTTGCCCTTTCGGCGGCGTGGATTCTCACCACGCTTCGCTGCTACTACCACCGGGATCTGCACTAGAGGCCGGTCCACAGGACCTCACGGTCCCGCTTCGCCCCAACCTCTACGCCCGCCTACCGCTTACCTCTCGGATAGAGAGGTAGCCCTGAGTATCGGTGACAGGCTTGAGTCCCGTCCATCTTCGGGGCCCCCTTGCTCGGCAGGTGAGCTGTTACGCACTCTTTAAAGGATGGCCGCTTCTGAGCCTACCTCCCTGCTGTCTTAGCAAGAAGACGCCCTTTGGTTTGACACTTAGCCTGTACTTAGGGACCTTAACTCAAGTCTGGGTTAACCCCCTTTCGGCTGTGGAGCTTACCCCACACAAACCCGTCTCCAGGCTTCTACTGAGCCGGCACCTTCGGAGTTCGAAAGAAAGGTGGACCCTTTCGGATCCTTGCCTTTCGATCGGTGCTCTACAGCGCCGGCAACATCTGCCTGGGCTAGACTTAGATCTACTTCGGCGGGAACTAGATATCACCGAGCTAGATTGGCTTTTGGCCCCTTATCCCGAGTCTGGGGAGGGAGTTGCACGTCACCACCCTTTCGGACCTCCACCAGGCTTTCGCCCGGCTTCATCCTGCTCGGGATACGATCGCTCGGTTTCTAGTCTCATCCCCATGACTATAGGGCCCTTTTAAGACCCCCCTCCTCACATCTTGCGACGCTGCGAGGTATCGGTTTCCCTTTGCCTTCGAGCTTCTAACTCTTAAGCTTGCCATGAAGATGAACTCCCCGGCCCGTGTTTCTAGACGGAATGTATCACCTTGGACCCTAGTTCTGAAGCCAATCCTTGCGGACTGACTCCAAAATTTCGGATCCTTTCAGGCGACACACGTCTGTAACCACCTGGTTTCAGGCTCTTTTCACCCCCCTTCCGGGGTTCTTTTCAGCTTTCCCTCACGGTACTATTGCGCTATCGGTCTTGGGTTGTATTTAGCCTTGGAGGCTGCTTTCCCCCATTCTTCCCTAGCCACTGTCAAGGCCAGGTACTCTTCCCAAAAACACCAACCCTTACCCCTTTTGCTTACTGGGGTCTCACCATCTATGCCAGGCCCTTCCAGGCCACTTCAGCTAGAGGTTCAGGCTGGTAAATGTTTCTGGGGACACTACATCTCTGCCATATTGCTATGGTAGATTCGGTTTGGGCTCTCCCCGTTTCGGTCGCCCCTACTCAGGGGATCTCGTTTGATTTCTTTTCCTCTCCCTACTCAGATGCTTCCCTTCGGGAGGTTCACGATCAGGCCAGAAACCTGATCTTCCAAGATTACTCTTGGAAAGGAAGTCCTATTCGGGTATCCCCGGATCAAAGACTGCATGCGTCTCCCCGAGGCTTATCGCAGCTTGCCACGCCCTTCATCGTCACCCAAGCCAAGCCATCCACCAGATGGCGTCGTAGCACCCATCGGGAGCGATACATTAAGGCTTGCGCATTTCCTATACACGGCGATAATCGCATATAGGCCCGGTCAGGCCCATTGCTTCGCCCTTCACCATACACCCAAAGATGTATGGTTGCATCACGGGTTGTTTACTCATCTATTCGCAGCCAGCAGTGCTGCTGCAAGGCTCCCTGTATCTTAGGAGGTGATCCGGCCGCACGTTCCCGTACGGCCACCTTGTTACGACTTCTCCCCCCTCGTCGACCTAAGGTTCGATGACGCCAACAAGACGCCACCTCGCCATAAGCCAACTCGGGTGGAGCGACGGGCGGTGTGTGCAAGGAGCAGGGACGTATTCACCGCGCGGTGGTGACACGCGGTTACTAGGGATTCCAGATTCGTGAGGGCGGGTTGCAGCCCTCAGTCATAACTGGGATAGGGTTTGAGGATTACCTTCCTCTTTCGAGGTCGGAACCCGCTGTACCTATCATTGCAGCCCGCGTGTGGCCCAGGGGTTTCGGGGCATACTGACCTGCCGTGGCCCCCTCCTTCCTCCACCTTGGCGGTGGCGGTCCCACAAATTAGCCCCACTGCCCTTTCGGGCAATGATAGCAACTTGTGGTGGGGGTCTCGCTCGTTTCCTGACTTAACAGGACGCCTCACGGCACGAGCTGGCGACGGCCATGCACCTCCTCTCAGCTCGTCTGGTAATTTCTTTAGAGTGACCTTCATCCTGCTGTCGCCCCTGGTAAGGTTCCCGGCGTTGACTCCAATTGAACCGCAGGCTTCACCCCTTGTGGTGCTCCCCCGCCAATTCCTTTAAGTTTCAGCCTTGCGGCCGTACTCCCCAGGCGGCAGGCTTATCGGCTTCCCTGCGGCACTAGAAAGGCGTATAGCCTCCCTATCACCTAGCCTGCATCGTTTACAGCTGGGACTACCCGGGTATCTAATCCGGTTTGCTCCCCCAGCTTTCATCCCTCACCGTCGAGCGCGTTCTGGCAAGCCGCCTTCGCCACTGGTGGTCTTCAATGGATCAACGGATTTTACCCCTACCCATCGAGTACCGCTTGCCTCTCCCGCCCCCTAGCTCCATGGTATCTCCTGCGGTCCAACGGTTGAGCCGTTGGATTTAACAAGAGACCTATGAAGCCGGCTACGGATGCTTTAGGCCCAATAAACGTCCCGACCACTCGGGGTGCTGGTATTACCGCGGCGGCTGACACCAGGCTTGCCCTCCCCTTATTCCCTTGGCTTTTTAGACCAAGGAAAAGCCACCCTCAGCGGATGGCACTCGGTATAGCCTCATCGCGCTTTCGCGCAGTGTGAAGGTTTCGCGCCTGCTGCGCCCCGTAGGGCCTGGACCCTTGTCTCAGTGTCCATCTCCGGGCTCCTCCTCTCAGAGCCCGCACCGGTTATAGGCTTGGTGGGCCATTACCCCGCCAACAACCTGATCGGCCGCAGTCCCATCTTGAAGCAATTAGGAAAGCATGCTTTCCTAATCCTTTAAGCTTAAAGCCATTCCAGAACTCTAAGCCTATCGCGGATTAGCCCCAGTTTCCCGGGATTGTCCGCGTCTTCAAGGCAGGTTGACTACGTGCTACTGAGCCGTACGCCGCGTCCTCAACAGCTAGAGGACGCACGACTAACATGGCTTAATCCCATGCCGATAGCAGTCGGGTCCGGCAGGATCAACCGGAATCGATTGGGAGTACAGCACTGCTGACTTTTGCGAGTGAGCAAACAACCCATATAGTCAGATTCAATCACCACGATTGAATCCTCATGATGTGCACACGCCAGGAGGTCGATGTATCATTGTCGGGCTAGGCCCATCTCCTCATCGATGCCGCCAAAACAGCGTGCCAAAGACTAAGGGATTTCGATTCTTAATATAAAGCTTCCTCTATATAATTAGCATTGCATTCGTTTGATATTACTATAGGAATACCTTATTCAACATCTTCATGCATGCAAGTTGACATAGTTTCTGCATATTGCATAACAGAAAGCTTATACTCTGGCTTGTTCGCTATAGCTTGTGTCATTTGATTATCCCTTGACAATAAATAGAATACTAACCAGAACTCTTTATAGGAAAAGTCCTTCACAAATCGTTTACGGAAAAACTAGATACACCTGGCTGGAGTTCCACGACAGAATAACTAAATTAGCATCGAGTTTAGAATCTATTGGTGTTAAAAAAGGCACTAAAGTAGGGGTTATAGACTTTGATACTAATAGATACCTCGAGTGCTATTATACCATCCCCATGATGGGTGCAATTTTGCATACAATCAACTTAAGACTCCCCCCAGAGCATCTTATCTACACAATAGAGAACGCTGAAGATGAATTTCTAATTGTAACAGAAGACTTCTTGCCTTTAATTATGAAGACATTACCTTCACTTACAAGAATAAAAGGCGTTATAACTATGAGTGATTCAGGTTCTGCCCCCCAATTCCAAGGCAGAGCTACATATTTCTATGATGATTTATTATCTAGGGGTGATCCTTCTTATACATTCAAGGAACCAAGTGAAAATGATGTTGCAACTCTGTTTTACACATCTGGCACTACTGGCTTTCCCAAGGGGGTCTGGTTTACTCATAGACAGATAGTATTACATTCTCTAGCCACTATGTTTGGCTTTTTCTTTGCTGCAAAAGGACATGGTTTGGAAGCTACCGATGTTATGATGCCGCTTGTTCCATTTTTCCATGTACATAGCTGGGGTATGCCGTATAACGCGGGTTTTATGGGTATGAAGTTAGTACTGTGTGGTAAGTATGACCCCAAGAATGTACTCGAATTACTGAAAAATGAAAGAGTGACTTTTTCATCTATGGTTCCCACAATACTCAATATGATAGTCAATTATCCAGAAGTGGATAATTATATAGATGCGTTGAGTAAATGGAAGGTTGTTGTAGGCGGGGCAGCATTGCCCAGAGGCCTCGCATTAAGAGCGATTAAGCTGGGAATTAAAGTGATGTCTGGTTATGGATTAAGCGAAACAGCTCCTGTCTTGACCCTGGCCACTCCTACTGAAAGATATGCTCATATGAGTGATGAAGATTTGCTTGATTCCGTTCTATTAAAGACGGGATTACCAATTCCTCTTGTTGAGCTGAGAGTTGTAAACAGTGAAATGAATGATGTACCTAGAGATAATAGAACTTTTGGAGAGATAATAGTAAGAGCGCCTTGGCTGACAAAAGAATATTACAAAGATCCAGAGAAAAGTTCACAGCTCTGGGCCGGTGGTTGGCTTCATACGGGGGATTTGGCAGTTATGGATGATGAGGGGTATATAACGATAGTTGACAGGTTAAGAGATGCCATAAGGAGTGGAGGAGAATGGATTTCCACTATAGTGCTGGAAGATTTGATAATAAGGCATCCGGCCGTGATCGAAGCAGCAGTTATAGGAGTTAAAGACGACAGATGGGGTGAAAGACCATTAGCTGTAGTTTATACAAAGCAAAAACTTGACCCTGCAGAGCTGAGGGAATATATGATGAAATTTGTTGATGAGGGTAAAATCGCAAGGTTCTGGATTCCGGATAGGTTTGTGATAGTTAATGAACCGCTTCCAAAGACGAGCACGGGTAAAATCGACAAGAAGCCATTAAGAGCCAACATAACTTAACTTAAGTTAAGTTAACTTGACTTAGTATCTTCGTCTTAGATTATCATTTAACTGATAGACTTTTTATTACAGAAATTAGCGCCGGGGATGGGACTTGAACCCATGGGGGCCTCAAGGGCCCATCAGCTCTCTAGCCCATATGTTTTGATCTCGAGGCTGACGCGTTATATGGTATCTGGGTATAGCCACTCCGCCACCCCGGCGTACTGTATTTTGGTTTTGTATCTTTAAGTATATAGTCTAGTCTTCTTAATTTAAAAAGTACAGAAACTAACGCAAACGTCAGGTTCATTGGAGTAATAATCAAAACAACCGGTATTTTGTGACTTAGTTTATGCCATGTAAGGCAAGTAAAGGAACAAGTCGTGATACGCTTTGATCGTATCTTCAGTATTGTTGATTTCCAGACAAAGCTATGTATATTTATCATATCTTATGTAACGGGTAGGCTTTAACGATAGGTGTTTGGCTGAGCTGTTAGGCGTGCTTATGTTGCTTGTTCCGTTAAAGAACCCTATTTTTTGCTATCTGTTTATACATGTCTAAAATCCCTTAAGATTTATGATGCTGCTTCTATCGGAGTTTTAGAAAATCCAATAGCAAAGGTTATGTTGTATTTGTTGGTCTCCAGAGTTGGTCTTGCATATTCACATTGAGTACCACGTAGTAATAATGTTGATAAGCTTGCCCTATTGGAGGATTCTGTAGGCCAAAGTCATACACTATATTTTGTTGTGGAACCCAGACTTTGTATGCGTAACCGGTAACTATATTATAGCTCCCTGTGGAGAACGAAGAGAAAGAGGAGTTTGACGAAATAAAGGTTAGATTTGCTAAAAGATTACCATACGCATTATATAGTGTTGCTGTATTAGCTATGGTACCGTTTACCACGGGCACATATATCATTGCAGGTTTGTGCAGGTTTGGATGAACCCATGGTGGATAGTTCTGTGAGGTGCTGTAGTTGAGCGCTGCAACAGTAAAGCCTGAGACTGTGATAATACCTATCAATACAATGACGATTAGGGTAAAATCTATCTTAATTCTGCTTGGCATGTCTCAGCTATGGATAGAGGGTAAGATATGGACTTCATAAACCTTTCAAATATAATATTACAAAAGTACTCCATAAAAGCTTTAGACTTATGATCATATTGGTTTTCCGCGGGGGTCGCCAAGCCTGGCCAAAGGCGTGAGATATAATAGAATATTCACGAGGCTCAGGACCTCATCCCGAAGGGGTTCGTGGGTTCAAATCCCACCCCCCGCACCTTCTCTTGCAAGTCAAAATCGGCTCCTTTTAAGCTGTGAAGGTATGTAAAGGCATGAGCTATAATTATTCTCGTAGCCTGAGGCTGGCCCATGACCTGCTCAGGAGGGCTAATATGGCTGAGGACGACAGGGTTAACATAGAGAGGTTTGTAAGACATATGGAGGCAAGGGGGGCCAGCGACCAACGCAAGGGCTCTTCCTTTGCCCTCGCCATGGAGAATATAACGCAGACCTAAACGGAGCCATCAACATGGCTAAAAAATTTGAGAGGGCTTTGGGCTACATGCACTTAGCCTGGCTGCCTGTGAACCAGCCCATAACCAGCCTATGCTGGAAGCACCTTGCGATAGCGAGGGGTAGTTCACCTGAGAACGATGTAAGAAATATAGTAAGAGGTATCTATCCTAATTCTGATGTGGATGAGTTTACGGAGTTTTTATATCCTCTTTACAAAGTTGACTTGGTCTTGAACAGAAGAATACGCTCAGTATGGTTAGATGGTAAGTCAGGAAAGAGTGTTGTTTTTTAGGGTAGGAGATGCAAATTAGATTGGATGCTTCAAAAGAGCTTGATAATTTATTGAAAGACTACACAAGGAAGATAGTGATATCAGAGAACTATGTATACCTGACATCTAACCAACCAAACAAGTTATATGTTATTGTAGTTGCAGAGGGCTTAGGAGCTGCTGGCGGAAGAGCTGGTGGTTTCGGTCACAGAGTAATTGAACGATTGTACTGCTTTAGGTATGATGGTGCAAACTGGCAAAAATTGATTCAGATAGACTCGCAGGAGTACTTGTCTGAGATTGATATCCCTCCTGGAATAGCAAGACTGCCTGCGAGGTTACTCGATGGTACGGAAGAGGTTGTTTATGGAATGGTCGATCCTGAAGCGTTAAAGATGATTGATATAATTTTAGGGATCGATTAGATAATGCCGGGGAGGGGTTTTGAACCCCTGGCTTCCGGTAGGCATATACGCCATCTCCAGATTATGAGTTACGCCCAAAGTTTGGAGCCTGGCGCTCTAACCAGGCTGAGCTACCCCGGCTCTAGACTCGGAGCCATAAGATAATGTATTTTAAGTTACCTCGTGAGTGGTTACCACTTTAAGTACCAATCAGTTCTGCTGGATCTACTGATTCAAGGCTGGCTTTTGTTCTGTCATATATAGCATACATGACGAACTGTTCAATAGATGTATTATCACAATCGGCAAGAAACCTTATTGCGTTATAGAGTTTTTTCGAGAGCGTAATTGTAAGCTTAACAGTTTCGTTACCATCTTCTTCCGTCAATAGACATCCTGCATAGTGTATATTATGCGGTTTATTTCTCTTTTTAGTGAATTACGAAAGATATGAATACATCTTTTTAGTATAAAATACCGTAATAGATTGGGAATAATCTAAATGTTGTTTATTGCCACATGGTTTCATCAACCCATATTCTACCGAACGCAGTTAAAATCTCGTTGTAAGTACTAAGTACGAGATATCCTTTTTTAGTTAGGCTGAACTGTAGGTGTTTGCCATCGGGTTCTTTCATTATCATATCAAGCTTTTCCAGTGTACTAAATATCTGTTGAAGTTTGGTCCAGCTGAGATTAGCTTTATACATGATACGTGTAGGTCTGCTTATTCCCTGCGAAATTATCTTCAAGACATCACACATAGTTTCCAGTTCCGATCTTCTGAAGGCCGGTTTCCTTTCTTCCTTTTTTCTTTCATCGAACGAGTAAATTTCCAATTGCTTTCTTGTGAAAAACCTTAAACATCACGTATATATTACCTACGTGTACAACTGATTTACTTATAGTATGATAGGTGTACTGATCATGGTGAGTGTGTACTCTGTACATAGAAGGTGGGTGTCTGTGAGTGCCATATAAGGATAATAGCTCTCAGGATGCTCTAGGACTAATGGACAGTAAAAAGAGAACAGTTCTCAGAACTATTAGAGTGCCACTAGAAATTGATAGAGTTATACAGTTAGACGCTTCGGTAAAGGGTATAAGTGAAAATGTGCTTCTGAATTTGATTCTCAGGAGGTATGTCGAATCCTATAGGTATGAGGAGAAGATAGGTGTTATAGTTCTTCCAAAGGTTGCTTTCAGAAATATACTTGAAAATAGTGATGAAAGTATCATTGAGAAGATAGCTAGGGATCAAGGACGTGAAGATCCTAAAGAAATGATTAGGTTTTCTGGAAATGAAATTAATTTAGATTCTTTTCTGAAGTTCCTAAGTCAGTTATCAAGGTACAATAACTGGTTCTCGTATGAACACAGCATGATAGGAAACGAGCATATTATAATATTACATCATGATATGGGTGCTAGATGGTCGAAGTTTATGGGTGGGTATCTTTCTGAGGCAGTCCAAAATCTTTTCGGAGTTGCTATACAGGTAGAGGAACAGAATAGCTATGTGTCTTTACGATTTACGCTTTGGAATAACATCCAGAATTCTAATGTTCTATAATATGTCAAATGTTTAATAACTCCTATTCCGGGTTGTGTGGAAGTTGACGTTCTTTCAGTTTGCCGGAAACATTACAATTGTTCTGATAGTACTGGGGGTTGCTTCTGCGTTAATATACGAATATTACTACTCTAGGAAATAACAAGAAAAGATTAGCGGTAAACTGGTAAGGAGCCATAAAGTTTGTTGAGGTACATAGAGTCGAATTACGTCACTAGAGTATAGGTTATGGTGAGACTCAACTTATGTAATAAATGATGGAGAAAATTTGGAGAACTATTGTTGATGCTACAAAGATCGATGGTTTGATCGGTGTCTGATCCCTAGTGAAAGCTAGGAATTATTCCAGTAGGAGCTCTTAAGTACATTTTATACGTTCATATGTTGGAAGAGTTTTGTACAAATAATAAACCAATTACCAATTAGTCTGATATTTTTCTTACAAATGAAAACTCCTTTAGCTGCAAGTTTATTTCTTTTTGTGGGGAAAGCTTTCCAACAACACCATACAGTGTAAGCCTGCGACCTGGAAGTATCTCTGATATTTGTTCGCCTATCTTCCCCCAGGCGATTAGCTCTGCTTGACCGCTCATATCACCTACAGAGAGCTCAGTTAGAATGACAGACCTACCCGTTTTTAATGTTATATTTCGCATCTTGCTTTTCGACAGTGCCACTACATCCAGTATCATTGGTGAATTTGATTTGATGATTTCTGATATCTTTGTAGTAAGTTTGGATAAAGCTTCTGCATTATTTCTTATTATGGAAATGTTTTTGTCTGGTTGCGTAACTATTACTTGATTATTCACAATAGTATAGTTCTCCATATGGATTTCATCACCCACGGTTAAAGTATCCATTATGAAAGCATACCTTCCCGATGTTGTCCATGTGTATGTTTCGTTTCCGTCGTACAGGAGAGCTGTTCTTCTTCTATCCTCATCCATTATAGGCCCTATAGAAACCGCAATAAACGAGCTGGTTGGTGAGGTTGTATATTTTTGCTGCATTTTCTCCATGGTCGTTAACTCGGATCCATGAAACTCCATATTTGAATCTCTGCCTACCCTTGATTGTACATTTACGAGCCTAATAAGATCCCCCGGATTAAATGTGGGTTTTATTCGGCCAACAGCATTCCATAGAATAACTCTGAACTTTGAATTCGTGTTTTCGTCTCTTATGAAGAACTGAATTGCATTGCCTTGCGTACCGTCTTTTTTTGAGAATTTTATCTCTCTCATAGAAGAATCGATGTATCCTTTAACTATTGTGAAATGCCCGATATTTTTGATCTGAGATGGTGTTTGAGTTATAGGATCTATAGAAGCTTTGGTATTGTTATGAAGTACTTCTATCTGCGAACTCGTGTTCATATGTATTTCAGGTGAACCGTCTCTCCCCAGCCTTACAGATACATTATTGAGTAAGACGGGGGTTCCTGTTGTAATGTTTTCTAAATTGCTGCTCGTATCTATATTCCAAGTCACGGCTTTTGTGATGTTAGTTTGATCGAAAAGTAAGAAGACTAGGTAAGAACCTTTAGTATTGTTGTGAATAAATTCTCCTTTGCGCGATATACAAAGAAAATGAGCCTTTATCGAAATGTTACTCATCCCCGATTGAATTTCGGATAGATTGTATACTCTGCGATCTATGCTCGATATATTTATCCCCAAGTCTGAAGCTACCAAGTAAGCGGCTCCTACATCGGTAAGAAACCCGGAACCAACTTTTGCCTTTTTGTCTGCAATATATGCTAGAATGGTATCACGGGTTAAGTCTGGTCTACTTTGGAGTATTTGATTAACTATAGTAAATAGACGGTCTTCGTCCATTGTTTCTTGGAAGTGTTTCTTGACCTTATAACAGTTTACAGTTTATTATGAAGTTTTAGTGAAAATAAGAAATGAAAAACAGACCAAGAAATGTTATACCTGCTAGGATAACGCTTTCTGCCTTTAGCAGTTGTAGTGATTCCCTTATAAGGATCTGAAATTTTTTGAATACATCTTCGTTTAATGTTTTAACAGTATTTTTTACGTTTGAAAATTTTATCTTACTGGGTTCGAGTGCCTGTATAAGGGTAGTAGCCATTTTGTGTATTATGTCAGCTATAGTTTCCGGTTTGGTTATCTCACCAAGTAACAAGTAGCCCTTGCCGTTTCTTATTCTCGCCGCGTTAAAATGGGTATCAGATGTACACAGTTCTAATAATTTTATATTCAATGATTCTAGTTTGGATTCTATAGCTTGTCTAACTTCGTTAACTGCATTATTTGCATCTATTGAGATTAGTGCATATTTTTCATTACCCAACTGAAGAAGCAGAAGTCCAATTCCTCCATTGCCTATGTCTGATGATAAGGGATCCGTATGTCTAGGATAATACGTTGTGAATGCGCAATATGGGGTATGGGATTGGGCGTCTTTACCTTTAGATAGACATTCCGTAATAAGTTCAAGCAAAGTTGATTGTTTTTCGTCGTCTGGGTCTTTACCTATTGAATTGTGTGCATCCACAATAGCGAACAACTGACTATCCTTTCGCATTATGATATCAGCTGAACGAGTAAACTTTGGCGGGTAATCTTCTCCTCCGAAGGGCCAAGAGGAAATTATGATAAGGGGGACGTTCCCTAGGGATATGCTGGTTACTGTAACATTGTTTTTAGTTAATGTGATCGGAGTTGTAATGTTTTGCATGGGTACAAAATTGTCATTCTCTGCGAGTTGGGAAAGATATGTATCTACATCAGATGTGGAGGCGATGTTATATGTGTGGTCTACTATACCATGTAATACAAAGCAATGATCGTATCCTTTTTTTAGAAAAGCGTTATGAAGTCTTTCAGTTAGGTTATAACTGCCTACTGGATAAAATGGACCTGGATGCACATTGGGTATGATTATCGCCAACTTCTTTGAGTTTTCAATAGTAATTACCTTGGTATCTATAGTATTATCCGTGGCTGTATTCAGTAGTATGTTTTCTAGGTCTGATGGATTCCCGTCTGTCCAGCTGACCAAGAATGCTTTTAAGATGTCGAAAGTAGGTGTATTAAATCGCTTTAATCCAGAATGCTGTACCTTGATCAATGTCAGGTACATTGAAAGTATTAAAATAACGCCAAGTGGAATTGATAGCCAAGTAAAGGACGATGGTGACCTTAAGGTTAGTACCAAGGCTGTAGTGGGAAGTATGCCTAGTACTGATGTAAACAACGAGTAAGAGAGACGCGTTGAAAATACTGGCCAAATTACAAATAAGTTTATTGTTATGGCCAAGAATGTTAATAACAGCAATGACTCTACCTGCTTCTCCACTGAATGGTTGAAAAATATAATTAGACATAGAGGAATAACGATAACTATATCTGAGAATAAATAAGTTCCTAAAAGTCTTCTGGTATTGAATGTTTTTGAATTCCTCTTAAGTGTTCGTGTTGAGAGCATAAAGGAGAGAATCTGGATAGCGAAGAATATACCCGTGAAGGTTAATATGGTAATCACTGATCTTTCCTCTTCTAGAAGGAAGGGAAGGAAGATGATGAATGATACAACAAAGTATGCTATGAACATGACTTTAGCCGAGCGAGGAAGAGTAAACAGGAATCTAGAACGTCTTCTTATGTCTGTTGAAGGTGGAGTTGAAGTGCGTAAATTGGTAGAATTCAACCTAAAGTCCGTGTGGGAATAACCATAGAAGCATAATAGATGCTACAATTAATGCGATTCCTATACTGACTACTATCTCTGGCCGCGTCCTAACACCCGGTGTATCATCTTCAAAGAATCTTAATAACCCGGCGCTCGACGCGGGCAATGGTGCGTTCTTTCTCTTCTTTTCACTCATAGACGTCGCATATTGTGTTGTATTGCTAATCTATAACTCTTACTTTTGTCCCTGTGAGATAATTATAATAAAAGCTTAAAGATAAGTTGAGAGTTACATTATGCAATGAATCAACTAAAGGAGTACTATGATAATATATTTAGTTATTTGAAAAGACACCATGAGTTGCTTGCACGTAGCCTCCCGTTAATCGCCTCCGAAAACGTAGTAAGCGCGGCTGTAAGAGAAGCTATAGCATCTGACTTTGGTAACCGGTACGCGGAAAAGATCGTAGATTAAGACGATCTCCGCATGGATGGCCCGGTGAAAGAGTCTATGCTGGCTGCATGTACATAGACGAAGTTGAGAAGATTGCGATCGACCTAGCTAAGCAGATATTTCATGCAGAATTTGTAGACGTACGTCCAGTTTCTGGTGTAAACTCCAACCTGATTGCGTACACGGCTTTCACTAGTCCTGGTGACATAGCATTGGCCTTGTCAATACCGAACGGAGGTCATATTTCCTATGGTAGATTGGAATTAGGTGGGACGGCTGGAGCAGTACGTGGTCTCAAGATTGAGTATTTCCCATTTGACGAGAATATAATGAATATAGATATAGATGCGACCAGAAAAAAAATTGAAAGATTAATAAGTGAAGGTAAGAAACCGAAACTTGCTATTTTCGGAGCATCAGTGTTTCTTTTTCCACATCCTGTAAAAGAACTGGAGGCTCTCCTACATTCCTATGGAATCACACTAATGTATGATGGAGCTCATGTGCTTGGGCTTATAGGGGGCCATGTATTCCAAGATCCGCTACGAGAGGGTTCCGATGTAATCACAGGAAGTACTCATAAGACATTGCCCGGTCCGCAGGGTGGAATCGTTCTCTCCTGGAATAAATACTCAGAACTCTTAAAGAGATCTGCGTTTCCTGGTAATATTTCTAACCACCACCTTCACCATGTTGCCGGAAAGGCAGTTGCATTTGCTGAGTTCTTATCATTTGGAGAAGATTACGCAAGGGCTGTTCAAGAGAATGCTAAGACTTTGGCGGAGGGATTGGCTTCGAGAGGTATGAGGATATTCGGTGAGCGTGTTGGATATACGCAATCTCATCAAGTGCTAATGGATGTATCTATGTATGGTGGAGGAGGAATTCTGGAGAAGAGTCTGGAAAAAGCTAACATAATAGTCAATAGAAATATGATACCAACTGATATAAAAGCTGGTAGACATTTTGATAATCCTGGCGGTCTAAGATTCGGAGTGCAAGAAGTTACTCGTTTAGGTATGGGAAAGAATGATATGGATTACATTTCTGAGTTAATAGTCTCCGTCGTCACAGGAAAGAAATCACCAGAGGATGTATCATTGAAGGTAGCTGAACTACGGAAGAGTTATCAAAGCATAAAATATGCCTTTGATACTAGTAGAACGGCATATGAATATATCTCTCTGCGACGCTAGGCCCTTATTGTTAAGTGAAGTCGCTTAGGGTTGCCTGTTTCTTGCCATATTTTGTAAGTTGTAGTGCATTCGCTGCTACATTGAAGGCTTCTTTAGTAGCCTGATTAATCATGATATTTTCAGTTATATTAGAAATATAATTGGAGAGTATCTCTGTCTCTTGAAGTGTGACTGTTGGTTGGAGTTGTTTACCGCATACGATGCATGTTCCAGAGTATGTTTGTCTCCTGTAAACTTTGTTACAGTTTTTACATTTGAATTGTTGTTTCGTATATCTGCTGATTGTGTATAAGATAGTTGGTATAACAGTAGTCTTTATTGTATTGTCTAGTATCTCGTTGGGTGTTGATGAGTATTCATTTATCTGTATTTGTAGTTTGATTTGGTCTAAATGTGACAGGTCGTAGTATGAAGAATGGTTTTGTGAACAGATAGTAGGAAGGTGTTGACTAGAGGAATACATCTTGAAGATGTAATCCTCGGTTTTTAGACGTATTGTTCGAGAACGAATAGAAGAGGAGGTTATTGCTATGTTGTTTGTAAATTGGAAATATTCTTCGGGATCTAGTATAGGTTGTATAGAAGATATGGTTCCTTTTGAATTCAAGGGGGAAAAGTAGTGGCTTGAAAAGTTTAGCAGTGCATCGAGAAGCATAGTTATTTGGTCTGCAACTCCAGAGCATCTACTTTGCTTTGATAAGTGCCAGACGGGGTGAGCTAGGCAAAGTGGAGATTCGGTAAATCCTATTATCCGTCCGACTAGCGCAAAATCATTGTTCTCATTTATAGAGACAATTAGGTGACCTATAAGATCGCTCTGATCTTTTATGTTATAGAATGGTGTGACAGAGTATAAGGAGGATAGTTCTTCATCTAGGAAGTCGCAAACTCGTCTCAAATGGTCTGCAGCTTTAAAAGATAAGATTACGTCCTGTGGTTTTAGATAAATTATTTGTTCTTCGCTTCTAAGCTCTTTGTTGTTTATATCAGTCAAGTAGCCGAGCTCTTTCAAACGCCCGACGGAAGCATTAACAAGTTTTGGCGTAAAAGTTGTTAATGGCGCATTAGTTATGGTAAATCGTACAGAACCGTCTTTGAATACATTGAGGTTGTGTTTTTGTCGTAGAATTCCTTTTTCGATTCTCTCTACTTCTTTGAAAGGACCTGTAGCCTGTGTTATTCCTCGTAGGGGTGCGTAGGGTCTTATACCTACCTTTTTAACGGCGTGGTCGATAATCTTTTCTATGTCAACATAGTTATTGTCGTAAGAAACACAAGAGGAATTGCACTTGTTGCATGTTGGAGAGGTGGAGCTTGTTTTGCATGTTTGGCAATAGTAAAGCTGAGTTGTTTCTGAATCGCAGATTGGACATATCTTATAAGGCGATACGAAAGAACAGACATTGCATAACCGTTTGCAGATAGGCATGCGGAATGGAAGTGAATATGATGAGATAATATCGTTATTCTGAACGTAGCTTCCTACAGGAAATATTACGTGAGCTTGCGGTTGTGTATTCTGCTGATTTGTTTCTTGGTTGATTATGTGTAGCTGTATGGGAACAATAGAACGAGGGCAGATGTTACTTATGACATGGAAATCGTTTATTTTGCATCTTTGGAGAATGAAATTAAAGATTTTGGCAGGGTCTCCTTCTACTATGTATACGTTTCTTGAAGGATCAAACGTAGTTGGAATAAGTAGCTTCTCGACAATTTGGTCGGTTAATTTGTTGCTAGAAATTTCAATCTTAACATTAAGTGAATCTACAGATGAGTTAGTCTGTAAAGCAAGTATTTCTTGCGATGACAAGAAACCTAATCCATAGTGAAAGGATGGGTGGAGTGGAATTCCTAATAACTCCGAAGCATGTGTTGTTTGTTCGGCTGTTGGTTCTATGTAGAGGTTGTTAGCGAACAGGCTGAAGTTCTTTAGTTCATCTGGATATATTCCTGTCTCGGTTGTTCTGTCCGTTATTTTGTTCGAAAGGTCTTCCATCCATTTGAGACGTGTATATAGACTGTTCTGGTTCTCTTGAGGGAAGTCTTCCGGTGAGAAAATAGCTTCTCCCCATGAAGTAAGGTATTCTATTTGATGTTTTACTTGTTTTAATGTATCTGTATCTTTTAGTTGTACTATAGATTTCGATCTGAGTTTAGCGAGTGGGGGTTTGGCTAAAGATGTGGAAGTCAGCGTATACCGCTTGTCATTAACAAGAACCTGCACGCCACACGTGATTCTTCGGTCGAGAAGTTCAAACACAACTGGATGAATGCCTATAGTTCCGATTCCGGTATTAGGAGTACGGTCGATTTTTAAATGAAAGTTTTGTATCAAAAGAGGAATATGTAAACCAGCGCCTTCTTGCGTATTTTGTACGGGTGGTAAATGCATGGTGTCTAGCCAGCGGATGTCTTTTTGGTTGAATAGTTGAAGTACTTTGAGTTTATCGGGATATGATAGTATGTAAAGTAGCAACTTCACTGTTGTGTAAGGTGGATGGTAGTTCCACTTGTCTTTCTTCATTGATAGATAAGTGGCATAATCGATTATTTCGTAATGCATGTGATTAAGAAATTCCATAAGCAGATTATGAACCCTAAGGATGTGATGACTTGTGATGTGATATTTTTCCAAAGCTGACCCAAAATAGTATGGCAGAGTTGGATGCGCCGAATATATGTTATACTGAGTTTCTCCACGTAAGGCTAGTATATGATCTATGAGTAGAAGCATGAAGAGAAGTTTCCTTGGGCCGACTACAGTTGCTCCCCTTTTGATGAGAAGAACCATGTGTGTTTTTTCGTCGTTACCAGTGTGTTGGGTAATTATAAAGGAGTTGGCTGTCTGACGTGAGGTCGCCCTTGTGATATACGTGATTGAAGTTGATATTAACTGTTGTATTTGTTCTATGTTGTTTAAGATGGTGGCGTTCTTTGATAGTAAGTTGTCTACTGTTGATATGTATTTTTTGTAATTTATAACTGGAGTCAAGTCGAGGTCCTTCATGAATGTTGTGTTTCTGAGTATAGTGGTTAGCCGACCTGGGGTGTCGTATATGATTGTTTGTTCTGGTGTTGGTTCTGGGTCAAGGTTCTTAAGCCTTGCAGAGTGGGCTGCTTTGTACACTTCATAAAATTGTGATAGTATGCATGTCTCATAATCACGCATAGCCATTGTGACAAATTTTCGGGCTTTTGAGAGAGATGCAGTAGTTTGTCCAGTTGCTTTAGACATTTATGACTCTCGTATACGTAATGATGCGGATATATGTTTTAGTGTAGGAACGAAGTCGGGACGTTCGAGAAGATTTCCTATAACGATTATGTCGGCTCCTGCAACAGCAAGATCATGTGCTGTCTTGGGTAATGTTATTCCACCGCCTACTATTACAGTTCCTGAGTATCTTCTTTTGACAGCTTGTACAACTTGCGGTGGGATTGTTTCAGTAGCTCCTGACCCGGCCTCGAGGTAGAGGTATTTCATGCCCAGATACTGCGCAGCAAGAGCGTACATTGCTACCAGTTCCGGTTTGTCTGTAGGAAAAGGTCTTGCTCTTCCTATGAATCCAGCTGTTGCACCTTGTCCGATGACGAGGTATCCCATTGGAAGCGCTTCTAACTTATACCTTTGTATTGAAAGAGCGCCGATCGCTTGTGCTCCAACAATATAATAAGGGTCTTCGGAGTTCAAAAGGGAGCTAAAAAATATTGCGTCAGCGTGACGTGATATTCCTGTGATGTTGCCTGGAAAAAGTATCACGGGTTTTGATGTGGTCTGTTTTGCGACTTTTACAAACGCATCAAGCTGAAGTTGGTCATATACCGTGCTACCTCCTACAAGGAAAGCGTCGACATCACACCTTTCAACCGTTGTGATGGTGTCTCGCGGGTTTGTGATGTTTTCTGCATCTAGAAGGGCAAATAGGAGTTTTCCTCTTTTTCTTATTTGTCTTTGGATGTAGGTGTGTATGCGGCGAGGCATTAAGATCACATGTTACTCTATTATCTTCTTGTTAAAGTCGTCTACGAACCGGTTATATGCATCGATTACCTCTGCTGCTTCTGTACGTGGTATATCTTCTTGGAGTGGTTTCTCGTTTACTTTGCAGCTCGGGTTTCCACACACTATATGATAAAAGTCGCCTTTTTGATCGTTATGTTGAAGAGTAATCCGTACTGATATAGCACCACACCTAGGGCAGCCAAATACTTTAGGCAATACTCGTCTAACTGGCCTGTATAATTTTCTTCTTCGTCTTCCCATTGCATATCGAGGGAGCTTCGTTGTGTGACTATTATAAGGTTATCAGTTATGGAGGAAGTTAAGTTTTTATACAAATCTGTATCAAACTCGACCATGCTTAAGGAATACAAGAATGATCCGTTACTGAGAAAGCTGGTCGATATGTCGTGGTTCAAGGAAGCAGAATTGGATAGTCTTCTTTGCTATAAGTTTGCTTCAAATCAGTCAAAAGGGTTGAAAGAAGCTATATTGCTAAGAGATAAAAAGGTTGCTATTGGGTCTTTTTTTAGATCATATAGACAGGGTAGGCGTGTTATAAGTAGATCTCTTGCGACACTTTTACTTAGCTCTCTCCTAGGGTTAGTAGGTTCTGACATTATGAATAGTATACCTAACCTTGATAAGGTTCTGCATGAGCTAACTAATAATCAAGAGAGCTACCATAAAGTTATTGTTTTGCTAGAAGAGTTCCTTAACGGTATGGTATGATTGAAAGGTTTATATCACAAAGTGATGTCACATTGTGTGATGAATGATATATCACTTTTGACTCTGTATGCACTAGTCATAGCTAACTTAACTTTTACAGTGTATATCTACCTAGGTAAGGTTAAAGGATCAAAGAGCGAAATGGTAGCTACCCCAAAGGAATTTTCTGATATTTTGCTAGCTAGACTCAAAGATCAAGATTTAAAAATTGCCGAATTGGATGCACAAATCGAGATACTTGGTCTAAAGTCAAGACAACAACGTGATATCACTGACGTCACTAAGGTTGACAAAAGTGATGAACAAGTGTATGCGCCGATAACTTCAGAGTCAAGGGAAACTGGTCTTCATAAGACGGATGTCGTTTTAAGGGTACTTGGGTTGCTGATGAAAGGCGAGAGGACAGCAAAAGATGTTATGGTGGAGTTGAACTGTACTCGAGAGCATGCTGCCCGATTAATGAAAATGCTATATGAAAAGAGATATGTAGAGAGAGATGAGAGAGGTAAACCTTTCGTTTATAGAATAACGGACCTTGGAAGAAAGTATGTTGAGGGTGGATGAATGGCATTTATTGTTTCTGAATTGTGTCTGACGTATGTATAATGGGGTGTTGTAGTTTGTATGTCCATGTTCTTCCACTCTTTGTCCTGGTGAGTATCCCATGTCTTGTTAGTCTTGAAAGGTAGGTGCTCACAGTGGCCAGTTTAACTGGTTCATTATATCTATCTTCGTATGCTTCTTGTGCTTCATCCGACGTGAATTCGGTATCCGCAAGTTCTTGCTGTATCAGGCTCGTCAAGCGAGAATAGAATGTATCGAGTTGGACCTGTGTGTTTTGCGTGGATATGTTATCCGTTGACTGAGCAGAGTTGATAGCGTTGTAGGCCTGTATTATTTTTTCGAGTTTTTTGTTATCTAGTTTTCCTTCTACCCGAATAGCATATACATTCCCTTCGTCGTCGTTAACCTTGATGCTAAGTACTGTTTTAGCCAAGATTTATAAAAATCTTTGGAAGGACGGGTTAAAATAGAAGGACAACAAGACAAATTAATGTTAGTGTCTAGAGTTATACACCAAGTTAACATGCGTTGTTAATGAATGATTAGTTAGTTTACTGTAAAGGTGCAGTGGCTCCAATGGAAACAGTGGGGTCGGTTATATGGTGATTAACGGTAAATAAGTTCAAATTGATGTGTTTATGCACAGATATGGTTCGCGATTAGCTGTAAGTTATTAACATGTGTAAATAATGTGAAGGTCTTGTTTTAGGAAGGTGTTAGATCTAACGTGTTGAATATTATTTAATCAGGAGGGTGCGAAAGACAAGACTTCCCCCACCCCGGGGTTTCCAGTGTACGAGTCTATTGTTGAGATCGGCAGGAGCAAAGTAATTTAACGATTGTGTTGATAGGAATTGACAAGTGTTAAGAAATATTCAACCCGAGACATTTATCGGTATACCTTCTATAACCAACGAAAAAACACTTAAGCAAAGTATACCTCCGGTGGAAGTCATGGGGGAGGCGGGGACGGTCAACCACGAATCCAAAAAAGATATAGTTGACGATATATTCACCAAAACACTATCAGGTTACACTATATTCAAGGATCGCAACGTTCTCCGTATAGATTATGTGCCTTCCCGGCTTCAATTTAGAGACATCCAAATCAGTAAAATGGCTCAAATAATGGCGCCAATCTTAAAAGGACAAAAACCGTCTAACATACTTCTTTATGGCAAAACAGGGACAGGAAAAACAGTTGTTACTAAATATGTCCTTCAAAAACTACTTCAAAGAGCAACGGAGTCAGACGTTAACGTTACAATATCTTACGTAAACGCAAGAACAGCAACCACAGAGTATAGAGTCCTAGTAGAACTGGCATCCAGCATGAACATAAGTCTTCCCTTTACTGGCCTATCTCTTAGTGAAGCATTTGACAGGATCTTAAAACACATATCAGACAAACATTCTAAATCGGTTTTCATTATAGATGAGATCGATTTCTTAGTTCACAACTACGAATCCAACATGCTGTACGAAATGACTAGATCAAATGAAAGACTCCCACATGACTCTTTCGTAACACTCATAGGCATTTCAAATGACATACAATTTAAGGACATGCTAGATCCCAGGACCTTAAGCTCACTTAACGAAGAAGAAATTATGTTTACACCTTACACTGTAGATGAGTTAAGACAGATACTCCGTGAAAGAGCAAACTTGGCGTTTAATCCTGGGGTAATTAATGATTCAGCCATTAATTTGTGTGCAGCATTAGCCGGGTCAGAGCATGGTGATGCACGAAGAGCAGTCGACCTTCTCCGAGTTGCAGCAGAATTAGCAGAAAGACAATCATCACCAACCATAACCGACGATCACGTACGTATGGCTACAACAAGCATTGAACAAGATCACATAATAGACGCAGTAAGATCATTACCTCTTCACGCAAAAATCGTTCTTCTTGCTATATCAGGTCAGACAGAATGGAACGCCACAGGGGCTCTATATAATCAGTATGTAAAGAATTGTAAGAAACTGGGAATTGAGGAACTAACTCAAAGGCGCGTAAGTTCCATCATAACAGAACTGGACACATTCGGCATCATACATGCGCCAGTCATAAGTCAGGGTCGAATGGGAAGATCCAAAAAAATCAAACTAACAGCACCCGTAGACACTGTTCTTCAAGCCTTGGCAGAGGACGAAACAATTAGGCTTCTTACATAAACGCAGGTAAACCTCAACAAATTACCCCAATTAATACTTAACGCAATGCAACCACTATAAACATATTTATCCCCTCCACATTACATCAAAGGTGGACAAATTAACCAACGCTACTCTCGACCTGTTTTCCTCATATTCACTCTTAAGCCAAGACGGCAAAGACAGCAACAACATCCCCTTGTAGCCTCCAATGCCACTAGAATGCATATGACCACACACAAATATATCAGGAATCTCCTCCATCACTAACACATCTTCCATCATAGGAAACACACCTGTATGCGCTCCTAGCGTTGGCGCCAGATGTCTAGCTCTCACTAACCTTTTCATAAGATCTACACTAGAAACACCCAAACTGCCAGAAATCTGACCCCTAATATCACTGATCCCCTGCCCATGATACGCTAATATCTTCACTCCATTTAAAGCTAGAAAACTCGGATTTCCCAACAACACCGAGTTTTTTCTTTCATACAAAGGAGCAGCAACACTTCTGAAAATAGGAGGTTGCGGTAGTACATCGACTGTTGCATCACTTTCCCCAGGCACTATGAAAATTACAATATCACTACCTACATCATTCAGGTACGTACTGAACCGTGTATACGCCTCTCGAAAAGACTCCTCCCCGCCATCAAATAACGAAGTTCTGTCTATTACGTCTCCAACAATAACTATATACTTGACCCTACTTACAACATCCTCTTCTCCTAACTCACCCTTGACCCACCTGATAAACCTGCTAAACGCTCGTTCATCGAAATCAGGCGATCCAAAGTGAATATCTGACAAAAAAGCAACCCATATATCGTCGCTCTCTCTTCTACGTACATCAGGTATATCTAAATGATGATAATTGTCAACTACGAATCCCTTTTCAGAAGCACGAATCTCTACAATAATCATTTCATCCAAAACAATATCATCATATAATTCTACACCATTCTGGCCAACTACAGTTAACGTGCCACTTTCATCTTCAATTTCTAGCACTAGTCGCCCGTCTACTATACGCTTATCTCTGACCAACCCCCTAACAGTTACCTTCGACATATTTGATGAAGACAGTCTACGCAAAGAACTGATTTTTCGAATTTCACGTGACTCGACCCTGTTTCTTAATATTCCATCAAATTTTTGAAATCGACTTTTTAGTAGGGTGTTATACCCATAGGCGTCACCAGCAATTCTCATGCTTGTCCACGGATCATACTCAACGTCATACGCCAACTGTAATCTACGACTTGGTACCCCATGTCGCTCTTCACCATGGCCAATATCTAGGTCATTCCGGGTTATTATACGAGAAGCACCTGCTAACCTTTTCCTCTTAGCTATCTCTGCCAAAAGGTTGAGGGCTTCATCCGCTGAACGGTCTTTAAGCAAAACATCCAATACAGCAGCTTCAACCTGAAAACCCATCTCCAACATCTTTCTTAAAACGGCTCTACGCTCTGCATCCAAAACAACCACCCAGAACCAAGATATCTTTTAAAAGTCATCTGCTATTCCGAGAACCATGCAAGATACCACTGTATTACTACTAGCTGGCGGTCTCTCGAACAGAATGGGTAAAGATAAAAGATTCGTTAAACTTTCAGGCACACCTATAATAGAAAAAGCTATACAATCAGCAAAGAGATTAACACCAAACCTCATTCTTTCCATTCACAACGAACAAGACGTCGAGCGTATAAAAGCTATATCAACATCACTCAAAATAGTAGTAGATGACAACCATGATTTGAGATCTCCCCTTTTGGGCATATACTCAGCGTCAAAGTACGTTAAAACCAACTCTACAATCGTCTTACCTTCAGATTCACCCATTGTATTACCTAGCTTCATTCAAATTATTGTAAAATACCTTGAGGAGTTTGATGCTGTTGTACCTACGTGGCCTGACGGTAAAATAGAAGCAATTCACGCAGCGTACAGGACAGACAAACTATACACCATATCGAAATCACTTCTAAACAGTAGATCATTGGATGTAAAGTCAATTCCGTTAGCAATGCAGAACGTATTGTTTCTAAGCACCGAACAAATAAAAAACGTCGATCCAAACCTTGTATCACTAATAGATATAGACACACCGAATGACCTACAAATGTATACCAAACTCAACAAGCAAGTACAGCAATATTCGGCCGATC
This sequence comes from Nitrososphaeria archaeon, assembly GCA_029775965.1. Lineage (GTDB taxonomy): Archaea > Thermoproteota > Nitrososphaeria > Conexivisphaerales > DTJL01 > JAKAPW01. The sequence goes on from JARVJU010000016.1 coordinate 30,036, forward strand.
AAATGGCATTGTCACAGTAGGCTACAAGCATTCAGCAATTCACAAAATACTCTTTAACCCCACATTACTAACTACAACACCAAACATAATGAGAACAATCCAAGCTCAAACTCCTTACCTATCAAGATTCGAACTCTTTTACGTCTATACCCCTCTTTCATACAGTAGATAGTTACCGTGGCACCATTATTGAATACATAGTGTCTGTTCAACAATGCATACATACCAAAAACCAGTTTCTATAGTTCATACGCCCGTTCAATTGCTACAGTCACGAAGATAACAGCAACGAGTTATCTCTTCCCTTATTTTACCTGCTGCCTGAATAAATGCGGGGGGTGGGAGTTGAACCCACGAAGGCCTGCGCCAGCAGATCTTGAGTATGGACCCTTTGGACTGCCCCCTTTTGTCGTCTCAAACTTTAACCTAGCTCGGGAACCCCCGCACCCGCATCTCAGTATACACTGAGTATATTAGATTAAATCTAAATAACTACCTCAGTTCCAACACGATTTCCTAAAATTGCATCATGCAGAATCTGTGGAGTGCACTTTACTATCACAGTCTTCAACCGAGACCTCTCAATTACGTTTATCGCAACAAGATCCATTAATTCGTACGTACCAGCAAGCATTCTACTATCTCCAAACATTCTTCTCAAATCCGCTATTGTCACTCGTTCTAACAATTTAGCGTTCTTGTCCTTGTTTGGATCAGATGTATAAACACCTTCCACGTCAGTCGTATTGATGAACAAATCAGCGTTAACTCTTTCACCTATTAGAGCAGCTACTGCATTAGTGCTATGACCGGGATGCAATCCCCCTACAACCACTACCTTATTCGTCTCAGAAGCTTTAATAACATCGTCCAAACCTTCAGGCACTACAGGATAAGCAATATCACCCAAAGAGGCAATCACAAGCTCCGCATTTAGCCTAGCAGAACGTAGTCCCATGTCGTCTAATAACCCTTCGTTTCCGCCTAACGCTCTACCAACAGAAATGTACCTTCTTGCGGTTTCTCCACCACCTGCCACAAGAAATATTCTATAATTCTGCGGATGATACACACCCTTAATAACCTGGGCCACAAGAGGGAGATCTGCCTCCACTCTTTCCCAGTAAAACAAAGAACCACTAATCTTTATTACTATCTTCTTCAAACCACGTGCTCACCCTCTTACCTCCATAATAAAAGGATAAGGGTAGCATAAGGTGCTGATCGTGCAAAAGTGGGACTCGGTAGCAATGCATAGAGTGAGACGTCTGCTAGCGGAGCTTGGGAGCAAACAAGGAAGAGGCACAGAACTAATATCACTATACATTCCACCTAAGAAACCACTATATGATGTCATTAATAATCTTAGAGAAGAGGCAGGTACAGCTTCTAATATCAAAAGTGATACAACAAGGAATCATGTTTTGGACGCCCTAACAAGAGTTACTCAAAGACTGAAATTGTATAAAACAGTTCCTGAGAACGGTCTTGTCATATTCTGCGGGGCGTTACCGGTATCAGGGCCTAATACTGAGACTATCCAGATTTTTGAAATCGTTCCTCCAAGACCCATAAACACGTATCTTTATCGATGTGATGATCACTTTCACTTGGATCTCCTCAGACAAACACTACGTGAAGAGGAGACAATAGGAATCCTTTCTATAGACACAGCAGAAGCAGCACTAGGTAGGCTTGTTGGGGATGCTATTCAAGTGGTAGAAGTATTGACATCAGGAATAGCGGGAAAACACAGGCAGGGAGGACAATCAGCCAGAAGATTTGAAAGATTAAGAGAAAATGAAATTAACGACTTCTTTACAAGAGTAGCTACACATGCAAACAAAACATTCATCGATGAAACGCCTGTACAAAAGTTAATTGTAGGAGGACCCGGACCCACCAAAGACATATTCTATAAAGGGAATTATCTCGACTATAGATTGCAGAAAGCTGTAATAGCTGTAATAGATACATCATATACAGGAGAAGAAGGAATAAGAGAAATAGTTCAAAGAGCTACGCCTATATTACAGGATGTAAGACTTGTCCAAGAGGATAACTTGGTTGATAAATTTATAGCCGAAGCATCAAAAGAGTATGGGTTAGCAGTATATGGTCTTAACAATGTGATAGACGCGTTAAATAATAACTCAGCTGGCACGATAATTATATCTGAGCAACTGGACCTGTGGTATCTTTTGTTCAAATGTAGAAAATGTGGAAATACTGTCGAGAAATTCGTAAAAAGGGAAGACATCTTTGCCACGCAAACACAGCAATCAGATACACAATGTAAGGTATGTGGATCCAAGGACTGGGACATGCAACAGCAAGATATAGTTGACTTCATATCCGATAAAGCACTAGCAACAGGAGCCCAAGTTGAGGTCATTTCAGGCAAGACCGAGCATGGACAAATGTTCAACAGCTTCGGAGGGATAGGGGCTTTACTACGATATCGGCCCAAAAACCCAAACTCCTAGCAAATGAATGATTTTCATGGTGAAACCTATGACCGAGACAACACATAATCCACCTTTCATAGAAAAGAGATGGTCAGCAAGACTTGAAGAAGATATTCTCACATCTTGGAAAGAGCAGAATCTGTACAAATTTCAGAAGAATTCTCCTAACCCAGTTTTTAGCATCGATACGCCACCACCCTACATAAATACACCCATTCACATAGGCCAAGCATACACATACACATGGATGGATGCCATAGCAAGATACAAAAGAATGAAAGGATACAACGTATTATTTCCGTTGGGGCTAGACAGGAACGGTCTTCCCATTGAAACACAAATAGAAAAACAATTCAAAATCAGTATCTTGGATACTCCTAGAGATCAATTTATACTTAAAGCTAGGGAACTGCTAAACAAAGCAGGCAAGGAATCAATTGACATATTATATCGTTTAGGGCACAGCTACAACGAATGGGAAAAGAAATATGATATAGGAGGAAGCTATGAAACCGATGATCCAGAATACAGGAGACTCACTCAAGAGACATTTCTAAGGCTATATACACAAGGACTTATTTACGAAGGGGAAAAAACGAGCAACTATTGCTTATCATGTCATACGGCAATATCTGATGCGGAAGTTGAGTATACAGAAGAAAATACCACTCTAAACTACATAAAGTTCAAGATCGGAGCACAAGAGGATATAGTTGTAGCAACAACCAGACCAGAACTTCTTCCTGCTTGCAAACTGATCATATTTAACCCTGCAGATACAAGATACTCTAGCCTTAGTGGTAAGACAGCAATTGTACCAATTTTCAATCACCAAGTAAAGATAGTCCCTCATCCATCAGCAAAAATGGACTTTGGTACAGGATTAGTCATGATATGTAGCTATGGGGACTATACAGATATCAGGATCCTCAAAGAATTCAATATCAAGCCTACTTACGTACTAGATAAGAACGGACGGATGAACGAAAACGCGGGGCCATATAAAGATCTTACAGTGCAAGAAGCCAAAGAGAAAATTCTGATAGACCTTGATAAACTAGGAGCCTTGGTTAAGTCTGAGAAGATATTGCATCGTAAACCTATATGCTGGCGTAGCAAAACACCAATAGAATTTATTCCCACACGTGAAATTTACCTCAGACAGACAGATGCCAAGGAGAAACTTGTTGACATTGCAAAACAAATGGAGTTCTACAGCCCAGAGAGTCAGATCTTACTTCTCGATTGGATAAATAGCATTTCGTCCGATTGGGTATTGTCTAGAACAAGGTTTTATGGAACCGAAATTCCCTTGTGGTACTGCAAAAGATGTGGTGAGACCATAGTTCCAGAACCAGGCAGGTATTATATTCCATGGAAAGAGCCACCACCAGTAAAAAAATGTCCAAAGTGTGGAGGCGATGAGTTTAGAGGGGAAGAAAGAATACTTGACACCTGGTTTGACTCAAGCAGTAGCCAGCAATACATCCTAGGTTACCTCTGGGATAAGAACTTCTTCACAAAGAACTATCCTTGTACCCTTCGGCCACAAGGGAAAGAAATTGTCAGATCATGGCTATACTTCACTCTTCTCAAGTCGTATCTTCTGTTTGGAAGAGCACCATTTCGTCATGTATGGATTAATTATCATGTTGTTGACGAGAAAGGTGAAAAAATGAGTAAAAGCTTAGGCAACGTCATAGACCCTAAACAGATATTGACCAATTACGGAGCAGAAGCATTCAGGTTATGGATATTTCTAGAGGGAAACATTGCAAAAGGAGACATTAGATACTCAAAGGAGAGATTAGAAGGAAACGCAAAATTCCTAACAAAAATACTAAACATAGCAAGATTGATATCTTATTTCCCCTATTCTGACACAGAACCGAAAACACCAACAGATGTATGGATCCGCTCCGAGTTAAACAATACAATCGCTAAGGCTGTGCAGAGTTTCGAACATTATGATGTTAATGCGGCCGCGTTATCAATCAGATACTTTACATGGAACATCTTTGCCGATCACTATATTGAAATGGTTAAAACTAGAGCATATGGAGGACCGGGCATAAGCACCGAAGAACAAAAGTCCGCTTGGTCGTCTCTTCATAATGTATTCAAAGTAATATTAGTTCTCCTAGCACCAATTCTGCCATTTATTACGGATTATGTATGGACCAAGATGTATACAAAGGAAACCATTCATAAACAGAAATACCCGGATCCCGGAAACGTAACAGACTACCTAGACAGAACCGACCAAATACTTCAGTTTAATTCCGAAATCTGGAACCGAAAGAAAGCAAGCGGGCTTTCATTAAAAGATCCTGTTCAAGTAGAAATACCCAGAAGCTTACAACCCTTTAGCAAAGATCTACTACTCATGCATAGAATACAAAAAACACAAAGCTAAAGCTAACCATCTTCTTTTATATATTCGCAGAATGAATTTATGTTATGAACAGCCTAACGACTTTAACCCTTATCTTTAGCTTAGTGATTACATTTTTTGCATCATACCTGTTCACAAACGCAGCAGAATACATTCAAGCAAGAAAACACCTCACATCATCATTCATCGGTTCTATACTATCGCCATTATTTACATCGATCCCCGAAGCGATAATTTTCTTGATAGCAATACTGTTTTATAAAGAGACGGCAGGAGAAGAAATAGGTATTGGGACGCTTATAGGTCAACCTTTCATGGCTTCAACAATTTCCTACACTTTAGTTCTTCTTTCTGTTATCTTGGGCTACAAAGCAAAACGGAGAAGCAGTACCAAGTTACAAATTCAATCTAGTCTGGCTCTTCCCTTTGCGATCATAACCTTTCTTTTTCCTCTAATAATTATACCATCTATATTAGATGTGCCTTTCATTCATGAGATTCTTGCTATATTACTAATAACCACATACATTTTGTTTGGTATATCAACTTACAGGGAGGCAGCACCAGAAACAATTGAGGAAGTTATTCCACACCTTAATTTCATAATGAAACCAGACGCAGCCGCGTTAACGCAACTAATCATTTCTTCTATAACCTTATACTTGGGAGGGAACCTTATGATTAGTTCAATATCTAATCTCTCAAGGGACTTAAGTATCAACCCCCTATCATTTTCCATTATTATCATCCCTTTAGGTACTGCCATTCCAGAAACGATGACAGCAATAATATGGAGTTTTAAAGGAAAAGACACGTTAGCAATATCGTCTTTAGTCGGTGAAAAGATACTCTACAGTACTATCTATCCAGCCATAGGAATTTTGACAACGACTTGGATTTTAAACTACCTAGCTTACACAAGTATCCTTATAACTACAGCAGTCTCTCTTATTTTATGGCAGTTCATAAGAAGAGGTTACCTCCCCAAACCCGTACTCGCAGCAGGTTTGCCTATGTTTGTACTTTTTATCATATTACTATACATTTCTTGATGGATTTCACAAGTGCTAAATTACTAAGCAAGATACTGACACTAACAAACTAAACTAACAACCATCTGCTAAATATATACCTTCAACTTTCCCCCATTAGCACGTGATTCATTCGTCAAATATTAACAACAAATCAAAGTCACAGGAAGCTAAACCGCATACATCCTGCTATGACAAGAACGTTTTAGCAGTCTTCACTACCTAAACCCCCGGAGACACGCAATTATATCTGTATATGTTAAACTTAAATCTCCATAACCACACCCCATATAACATGTTCACTATAATATGCTCCAACTGCAAGACGAAAATATATTCAGGCGACGAAGTCAGATCACCAAAGCAGGTTTTAAGACTTTACAAAGGAAAATGCAAAAAATGTGGTGCTGACCTTGACCCCGAAGACTTTACTCTTGAAGTAAACGAACTATCATAGCTCCTGACGTATGGCATCAGCTATCAAAGGAGCCACTGTAACCAACGCATATGGATTAGGAACAGAGTCAGAAGTAACAATATAATCAACTCCCGCATCCTGCAACCTTTCATACGATCCTTCAGCAAATAATCCATGAGTAACTAATGCTATAATTCTTCTTGCTCCAAGAAGCTTCAAATTCTTTGATATAGTGGCCAAAGTTCCACCAGTACTCACCATATCGTCTACTAGAAGTATATCCTTACCAGCCGGAGATATATCTCCTAAATGGATAATAACGTCGTTATCTCCCATTCTTTTCTTCTCTGCTACCTTAAATTCAGCATTCAATTCAGAGGCCACTTTATATGCCCATTGTGATGCTTCTTCATCGGGAGCTACAATAATGGGGTTCGTAGCATTCAGCATTTCTTTAGCATAGTGGGCAAGATTTGGCATAGCAGAAATGTTATGAGCAGGTATATTGAACAACTCTTTCAACCCAGCCAACCTATGCAAATGAGGGTCTACAACAAAAACCTCAGACGTGTCAAATGTCTCAATCATCCAGCTGACGACTTTGGAGCTGACGACTTCTCCATCCTTAAATCTCTGATCTTGTCGCAAGTATGCTAAGTATGGAAAGACCCCCAATATACGTCGAGCACCAAACTCTAATAATGTTCTAACCATGAAACCATACTCTGTTATAAGCGAATCAGGATTCTTGTATAAAGACTGAATCACAACTACATCCTCACCATCTATACGTTCTGCGAATCTAATGTATCTTTCACCATCAGGAAACATTCTAACTTCTGTAGTTAACTGTTTGCAACTTAGCTCTTTGGCCACTAAAAAACCCAAATGATTAGACGCAGACCCAGATACAACTATCATGCATCCAACCTGAAAAAATATAATTAAAAACATGTTGTTCCAGTCCAGTTGTAAACGATACTACCTACATTCCTGCGCGCTGACGTGAATCTTAAGAACCTTGTACACGAATAAGGAACCGAGCACCTCAAACAAAACAACTCATTTTATTATTAAACATGTAAAACTAAAACAAATGTGAGTATCATAACGCTGGGCTACATGTAGAGCAGGCAAATAGAGAATACACAAATAGAACATCTCGCGTCCGCCAACAGCTTCCCGTATCAAACATTACAACAATAATTAAATAACGTACATTCAGATGCTCACGCAGAGCCTCGGTAGCTCAGCTGGTAGAGCAACAGTCTTGTAAGTAATCATCCAAGAAAGCTGTGGGTCGAGGGATCGAAATGCTAACGATAAGCCCTCCCGAGGCTCTTAAGACTGTTATACAACGAAGAGTATCAGTTTCAAAGCGTTTATACGTGACCAAGGAACAATGTTTTCTGAGATTGAAACCCATAGATATAACGAAGTCCTATAGATTGTTTTATCCAGCCGTACCAGCTATTGTCTGCGCCAAGCACATGAAAACAGTAGCTGCGATGCCAGTTATATCTATGGTTATTCTTTCACACAATCCACCTAAACTCGGGCTTGCAATTTCACCAAGACATCTTACTTATACAATACTTACTCAAAGCCAGAGATTCTCAGTTTGTTTGCTTGACAGGCGGAATGTTAGGGAAGTAGAAAAACTCGGCACCACGGCAGGCATATTAGGAGAGGATAAGCTTTTGCAATCAGGCTTGCGATACCACATGACGGAGGATTTACATGTACCTGTGCCAGATACTTCGGTGGCTGCTTTAGAGTGCAGATTGCAGGAAGACATTAATTATGGAGATCATAACCTGATTGTAGGCACCATACATAACGGGTGGGCCACTGATGACTTTGACGAATATTGGAAATTCAACACATATCATCCTATACTATATACAGGGATTCATAATGGATTTACCACTTATATCTAGGATAACAAACCGGATAAATCGTCTTTATGCAATTGTTGTAAACTCTTAAATTGTGCCTAAAAACTCCCATGATGAGCCCCGGTTTTGCCCCGGTACGAAATAAGCTGGAAAGCATAGCGGCCTAATGCGCTTCCTTGGTAGGTGAAAAACACATAAAGGAAGAGACCGCGAGTTCAAATCTCGCCCGGGGCTCCAAACCATCATAATCATTTATGCCTTAATATGATATATCCATAAATCACAGCAGCAAAAGCAGCTCCTATAAAATCACCTATCCAGTATACGTACCAATTTGACAACATACCAGAGATAAGTGCAGGACCTATTTCCCTAGCTGGATTCATCGCCGCTCCTGTAAACGGGCCTCCAACCAATGCATCTGCAGTCACAGCCAGTCCTATTCCAAATCCACCAATTTTAGGCGCACGTTCATCTACGGCAGTACCAAAAACAACAAAAATAAGGATAAATGTCATAATGGCTTCCAAGACTATTCCTTCAAAAATTGATATTGAAGCATTCAGCTGAGGAGTTCCCCAAGCGACAGGATTACCATATTCAGGTGGTAAAGATAGCTTTAGTAGAGCAGCAGCTATTATAGCACCACCCACTTGACAAAAACCATAAACCAGAGCAGTCTTTGCAGAAATCTTCCTCGCTAAGAATAATGCAAGAGAAACCGCAGGATTAATATTACCGCCTGAAACATTCATTGTTGCAGAAACAGCCAACGCTAACGCCAATCCATTAGCCAGTGCTCCTATCATCAAAGATTCTCCTGCCGAAGCTGTAAGAATATATGTAGCGACAGAAGAACCAGCACCGACAAACGTTAAAAGGAATGTCCCAAGTGCTTCAGCCAGAGCACGTTTCCCGAGCGATTCATATACCATGGCATTTCTTTAGATACCTTCTCACTTAAGGCTTTTGAGAATATAATTAATAATTCTAACCATTAATTTGTTTCGGCTAAATAACCCTTAAAAACTCTACAATAACACGAGGTTCAGGGGTCGTGGGCTAGCCTGGTCTACGCTACCAGCCTTGGGCGCTGGTGATCGGCGGTTCAAATCCGCCCGGCCCCACACCACGGAGCTGATGATGTAAAAATAGTTCATGATAATAATCTTAAGATAGGAGTGTGGACTCCTGATGACGAAGTAGAAATAAAAAGGTACTATGATATGGGTGTTGATGACATAACTTCAGATTTGCCAAATCTATTTTCAGGGATTTCCCTGCAGGCAGGGTAATACAGTTAGCAATATCCATGGGTTTCATCACAAACTATGGGGAGGCAGTGGTTTGAATTTGCCCTAGGCTACCTTATTCTCTCTCAGAATCAACCATGATACTAGTCCAACTGCAAGTAAAGATAAAAAGGAAATTTTAAATATGTTATTCGAAAAGAAAATACTTCCTATCAAAGGGGAAAATATGAACAAATATAAAATTTCGCTCTTTATCCCGTCGCCAATATTCAAGACAGACAATTTACCGTTATATCTTTTGAATGACGGCATAAATGCTGGTACGCTTGATTTGTATTTTCTGTAGACTTCGCCATAATACTCCATTAGGTATTTTTCTTCAGCTTGCATAAGGAAATATATTACTGCTGCAAGCGCTGCCATTAAAAAAAATGAAGACTGTATGCTCAGAAGTGGCACAAAACCTAGACTCATCATCATACTGCCAGTATAAAGCGGATTCCTGATGTATGAATAGGGACCTGATGTGATTAGCTGTTCTCCATGCAGATCAGCTGAATGAACTACGGATGCGCCGATGTATGAAGATGCCCAAACTCGTAGCAGCCACCCTGCAACACCTATAAGTGAAAACACTATTGCGATATCTTGGATTAAATTAATGTTAAAAAATTTGTGCAAGTCAGCTAATATAGAAGACGAGCTAAAGCTGAAAGCTACAATATATATAATGACAAATAGTGCCCTGCGGTGCTTGAATATCATGTTTTCTAGTTTACCCATAGACACAGCCTAAAAAACGCTTAATAAAAATTTTATACTAATATGGGCTTTGGGAAACGGTGCTAGTGGCTCAGGTAATTCAGCACAACAGGCCTAACCGTTGGCAGCCACTTCATAGTTGGATCTATCCCCTTTGTATACTTCAGGTACACAAGCTGCCTTATGTTATAGATGCATATCCTTGCAGCTATTTCAGTCGCCTTCCTTATTGTCAGCTTTACAGGCGACGGCATGGCTCTCTTCGTTGAGTTGATGGCCTCAATTATTGAGCGTACGTGGTACTGCTCAAGCCACTTCTGCGTATCAACCCACACCACGGAGGTGGATATTTGGTCGTGGGTTCAAATCATATCGGAACCATTAGGCCTATTTGGCGCGATGGCCTTTAGTCACACGAATAAAATTTGGTCATGAAGCAGGAGACGGATGCCGAACGTCCCTAACTAGACCAGCATAATTTATAAACCAGATTTAAACAATAATCATTGCAATGTGTGCATTATTTGGCCCATCCGAGAGGCACCATATAGTGGCGGGGGGTTTCTGCATATCCGTGTTTGCACTGGTAATGAAGAATGATAAGGTGCTCCTCGTCAGGCCACAGGCGAACCCCAAGTGGGAGGAATGGGCGCCCAACTGGAAGCTTTACGAACCCGAAAGGTTATCCTCCGAATATATCAAGTGGAGGTTCCCCAGCTCATATGTGGGGGAGGGCGAGCATCCCGATGAAACACTTAGAAGAATAGCCCAAGGCCAGCTCGGGGTCTGGACGTACAGGGCCGGCGAAGGGAAGCTCCTCAACTTCTACGAACCTAGCAGGCGATATCCTGGAAGGATGCACTGGGACTATTGCTTTGTCTACAGGGTGGAACTGAATGAGGAACCCGGGCCGAAGCCATGGTTCTCGGCCATCGAATACGTCAGCGTTTCACGTCTCATCCCGGCGGACTTCGGGAGCGGGCAGGGGGAGCTGCTACAGGCGCTTAGGATCGCCTAGTGTTAGACATTTATCGCGATATGACATGGGTGAACCATCTATATTGGGTACTTCTGCAAGTAGTAATGTTTCACTTCTAACTAGATAAGCCTTGCATAATTGAAAAACATGCTAAACTAAAAAATGCAAGGCTTAACCATTTAGCTCCAGCCAAACCTCATCATACACTACCATTTGGTTGCAGTTCCTTCCTTTATCACCTCTTCAAGTGTGCGCTTTAATTCATATGCCGTTTCATGCTGTGATTGCTCCCTTGTGCTTTTCCTATTGGGCTTCATTGGTTTGTTCATACTTAAAATGCATAAGCTAATGAGGCCCTAAATAAATTGTTCTAAAAGAGTGAGATGCTATACTTACGGAAGTACTGTAATATATATCAACTATACTGGGTTATAAAGATGTGTATCGGTTATATTTGCTTATAAGGATTAGCATAGCTGTTTAAAACCCTAAATGTTTTCTCGCTAGCGTATGCTAAATCCAGTCTGCCCTTGGATCATCCTCTATGTTTCTGGATTTTATCGATGGATATGGTGAATCTAACCTTACTACCTTCAAATTTATCCCCAACTTTTTACTCTTTTCAGAGAATTCTAATTCACTGTGAATCTGGTCATAACCCAGTGCAATTATATCTGGTCGTACGAGTTGAACAGTTTTCATCAGGTCATTTTCGTCTCCCAGAATAGTGGCATCAACATATTTAATTACGCTAACGAGCTCTTGCCGCAGTTTTTCGTCATTTATAGGCCTATTTCCTTTAAATTTAATTACATTTGTATCCCTCGCAATCACAACTATCAGTTCATCCCCCCACGCCACGGAGATAGATGCGTAGAAGGAATTATCTTCAAAGAAGAGTAATCAGAGACCGCTTTTTTTATATACATCAGTTTAGCCTGATAATCTTCGAATTTACATATTACGTGGCGTTCACATAATTGATTCCATCTGTAAACTTACAACCTAAGCAAAAATATGGCATTTCTCAAGTCTGAAATAATAGCATAATTGCAACGTTCTTATACTCAATTCACACACACCAGAAAGACTATTCAACAAGATTAATGTATCAATCAGTCTACACTACTTGTGTAGAAGCTAGTAAGATGACATCCAAAACTGTAAAGCACAAACACATTGGAGATGGATCTGTTAAAAGGTACCTATTCCTACCCAGCATGAAGGAATTATGGTCAATAGTTGGAAAGGAAAACGAATACATCTTACTCAAGGAACCTATAGTCTGCTCATGTCCAAGTTCATTCTTTAAGAGATTAAGATATAGAGGTTCATGTTATCATGAAACAATATTTATTGAGGCACTGAATGAAAACTCATACGAAACGATAGTATGTCACGACTCAGACATCCAATTGATGGTTGATATGTTGACTGGCAATACTTAAAAATGCGCAAAACCATATTCTGAACTGTGTTATTCATGTCTCCAGAAACAACAATTGATCTGGAAAAAGCGAAAGAACATTTCGCTAAGGTTATGCAAGAGCAGATACGAAGAGTAAGCAACATATCTAAATCCGGTGAGTGGCTCGACTACTCAAAGCTTAAAAAAATAACCATAGGAATCGCGGGGGGAGATGGAATCGGGCCCATTATCTCAAGAGAAACCATGCGAGTTCTTAACATTCTGATAGATGAAGAAATATCGTCTGGAAAACTGCAACTAAAACAAATCGAGGGACTTACACTTGAGAACAGAATCAAACAACTGAAACCAGTTCCTGATGAAGTGATGGAGGAATTAAAAGCATGTAATGTATTGCTAAAAGGACCTACAACTACACCCGAGGCTGGGAGTGGCGTTCCAAATATTGAAAGTGCCAACATTGCCATTAGAAAAGCATTTGATTTGTTTGCTAACGTAAGACCGGTTCGTGTACCCAGTCAAGGTATAGATTGGGTATTCTTTAGGGAAAATACGGAAGGTGAGTATGTGCTAGGTAGCCAAGGAATTATGGTCGCGCCTGATATAGCTGTAGACTTCAAGGTTATATCCAGACCTGGAGCAGAAAGAATAGTAAGATTGGCGTTTGAATATGCGAAAAGGACAAGCAGAAATAAGGTCACTGTAGTGACAAAAGCAAACGTAATAAAAACCACAGATGGTCTCTTTCTTGAAACAGCCAGGCAAGTCGCTAAAGACTTTCCTGATGTTCAATGGGACTCATGGTATATAGATGTATTTAGTGCAAAATTAATAGATGAAAAAAGAAGAAGAGAATTTAAGGTTGTGGTATTACCTAATCTATACGGTGATATAATCACAGACGAGGCAGCGGAGTTTCAGGGAGGTGTAGGAACAGCAGGAAGCGCAAACATTGGCAAAAGATACGCAATGTTCGAAGCCATCCACGGTAGTGCCCCACGAATGGTGCGAGAAGGAAGAGGTGAGTATGCAGATCCGAGCAGTTTAATGCGAGCTGCAGCAATGATGCTTGAGCATATTGGGTATACAGAGAAAGCAATAAAACTTAACAAAGCTCTAGACATTTGCACCCAATATGAAGCAAAACTAAAGATAACTGGTAGACCAGATGGAGCTACCGCTCACGATTTTGCAGATTATGTTATCGCAACGATAACTGATCCTAGACTGAATGTAAAATGGGACAGCTATCAGAAAAACCCACCGAATTAAAATATCTACCATTCACAATTTCTTCCACTTCATAATGGAGGGTAGTTTCTTTATAGTATTAATTTCTTTCAAAACAAAAGCAGAACTTATCCGAGCTACTCTAAATCTTTTAACACATTATAATCTTGCCAAGACAACTATTATCAAAAATACATAAAACAACCATTTAACTCAGCGAATGTCAAGTCCCCTAGGCAAGGGGATGAAAGCGAGCAAAATTATTTGTTGTTATGCTAATACAATGATAACTCTATCATAATACAACTTGAAAAGATCACATTATATG
>JARVJU010000017.1 GCA_029775965.1 Nitrososphaeria archaeon
GGAACATAGCAATGAAACGTTCAATGTGGGGTGCTTTACCGTTGCCCCCGAAAGCCCTTGATGAACCTCTAATAATAGAGGTAAAAGGGAAGGGAAGGGATGAAAGCCTATGAATCCCACAACGGTGCATGAACTGATAGTTTATTATATACCAAATACGGAACATTTGAATATTGTCAGAAGCAGATATAATTTATGATGTTATAATTGTGGGCAGCGGTACAGCGATGAATCTGGTGAACCCACTTATTCGTCAGAATCCCGCAATAAAGATAGCTGTTATAGACAAAGATGAGCCAGGAGGCATCTGCCTGACGAGAGGCTGCATACCATCAAAGATAATGCTCTATCCAGCTGAGCTTATCAGATCGATAGAAAGAGCAGATGAGCTTGGGTTAGAGCTACAGATCAGAAGTGTAAGTTATAATAAGATCATGAATAGGATGAGATCTTTGATTGACGAAGAAATAAATTCTATAAGCGAGGGGTTAAGTAATGCTGAAAACATAGACTATTATCATTCGATTGCAGAATTCATATCACCTTATACTATGAAGGTTAATGGCAAGGTAATAAAGGGAAGGATGATTTTTTTAACAACCGGATCAAGGGCAAAGATCCCAAACATAAAAGGACTAGAAAAGACTCATTATTACACCAGCGATTCTATAATAAGAATGGAGATGAAGAATCTTCCCAAGAGTCTTGCAATTATAGGGGGAGGCTATATAGCTGCTGAGTTTGGGCATTTCTTCTCGGCAATGGGAAGCAGTGTTACAATTCTGGGCAAAAATTCTCAGTTTCTACCCGACGAAGAGCCAGAGGTTTCTGCACTGGCAAAAAAAGAACTTGGGAGATATATGACGATTTATACAGGATATCAGGTAGAAGAAGTAGAGCAATTACCTAGTGGAATCAAAAGAATTAAAGCTGTGAGCACGGTCAGTAAAGGTACATTATATGTTGAGGCAGAAGAACTATTGCTTGCAGCCGGAAGGGCTCCAAACAACGATATTTTGAAACCTGAAAAAGGAGGAATAGAACTTACAAAAGAAGGGTGGATAAAGGTGAATGAGTATTTTGAGACTTCACAGCCTAATGTCTGGGCATTTGGGGATGCCGATGGTAGATATCTATTCAAGCACGTTGCCAATTATGAGTCAGAGGTTGTCTTTTACAACGCGGTGCTAAAAAGGAAAGTTAAGGTTGACTACCATGCCATTCCACATGCTGTCTTTACCTACCCTGAGATAGCTAGTGTTGGGATGAAGGAAAAGGTAGCTTCTGACCACTATGGCTCTGATAATATTCTGATAGGATTCTACAGGTATGAGGATACTGCAAAGGGGGAAGCGATGAACGTTAAGGACTATTTTGTCAAAGTTATAATCAAAAGAGATACTATGCAAATACTAGGGGCACATATTATAGGGCCGTATGCTTCTATTCTTATCCAAGAAATAATAAACCTGATGTATACGCAGGACAGAAGCATTTTTCCTATGCAGGATGCTATTCATATTCATCCATCTTTGAGTGAAGTGGTTCAGAGGGCATTTGGTAATCTAATGAGCTCAAGCGAGTACAGACACATGCTACAGCATTATTTTGAGGAGTCAGGTATTGAGATAGGGCAATAGTGAATTTGCAGGAATTCTTCTTCGGATTTTTTGAGTAAATCATTCGCTTTCTATTATTGTCGTTTGGCTGTATCTAAACATGAGCTAAAATTGAGCTAGCTATTTAACTTGGTGAGTGTTGACGAAGGACGGAGCCTGCCCAAAACTTGCGAGGTTTTCCAGCTTCCTGTTTCTACATACTCAAGACTTGGCATCAAGAAATATTTGACTTATATTATAGAACAGCCTGTCTACTTCGCATCTCCTTTTGACAAGACTTTCGGTTGTCTTGAAGTGTTCTATCTGATAAGCACAAACAACTCATCAATTTATACATGCTATGAGCACTCAACCCCTTTTTTGCCTGTATGTAAATACTAGCTGAGAGGATGGGTACGCGTATAGTCTTCATGGTACTTTGCTGGGCGTACATCAATCAAATGCTGATTCAGCTAGAAGATCTTTGCTCAACGGATAGCTATCTTTAGTCTAGACCTATCTTTCGTAGGTCTGTCTTGCAAGTTTTTCAATTCATGCATCATCATAGTTACAAAGCGGTAAGGTACCCGAAGGTCATCAAAGATATTAAAAATGTTCTGCAAATAATGCAATTATACGCAGCCTATACAGACTTAACATGTGATTTGCACCAGTCATTTAACTAAAGGTTAAATTAATATAATGGAGCATAACTACCTTGAGCAATGCGTAGAGTTCATTTGCTATATACAGTTGTTCTTTTTGTTCTGATCCTTGTTCCAATCTTCAGTATGCCTTTCACCGTACCAACTTTGCTGAATCCTATGATACGTGCTTCGACATCGCAGAGTCTTAACTGGGCCGGTTACGCAGTAGCTGTTGAACAAGGAAGTGTAAATTCAGTTAATGGATCATTTGTGGTACCCCAGCTTACGTGCAGTAACAAGCAATCCTATGTTGCCCTTTGGGTAGGAATAGATGGGTATAATGATAGCACAGTTGAGCAGACTGGTGTGCTAGGACAGTGCAGTCATGGTATGGCTGTTTATTCGGCATGGTATGAATTCTATCCCTCTTCTCCTGTGTATGCTCCAAGTAGTGATGTTGTCAAGCCAGGAGATTTTATTTATGCGAATGTATCTTATGATGCCTCATCACAAAAATTTGTGACTACGCTCTATGACAAAAGCGAAGGCTGGACATATACATCCCATGCTACATCTGTCAATGGTGCTTTAAGAAGTTCTGCTGAGTGGATACTTGAAAGACCCGCCATAGGAGGAAGCCTGACAACCTTAGCGAATTTTGGCACAGCATATTATGGTGAAGGCTATACCTTTATACAAGGGACCAATTACGCATCAATAGCTGGCAGCACCGAACCTATAGCCTTCTTTCCTTATACTCAAATTACGATGGTGACAAGAGGTCATAGCTCGGTATTAGCCTCGCCCTCAAGCCTTACTTCCTCTGGAACAAGCTTCTACGTAACATACGGATAGCATAAATGCATTCTGTGTTGTATTTGAAGTGAATCAACTTATTTTATCCATATACAATGGCTTAACGGTATTTACTGTATACTGAGATATGATACATCATTTCGAACTGGCAAAATTTCTATCAGTATGCAATTTTATACAAAATTCAACAAGGAACTGCTATAGAGCTAATGCTTCAGGGATGAGAAGTTGCTGTTGACTATTCATACAGTCTGGTAGCTGTACCTCTGATTAAGAATCAGAAAAACGTGCTGTTTTCCTCCGAATAGAAGCGATGCAACATAAGAGAAGTGCTCTTACAATCTCATGAATGAAGCTGCAGTATATACCGGCCAAGTATTGGCAACCAGATTGCATTATGACTCATCCAATCCTCTTCAGGCTAATGTATCAAAACGAAAAGAAATGGTTAGGATTCAACATGCAAGTCATATGAGAAATAACTCCCTCTGTTTCCGAGTCCAGAGGCGAAAAAGGTAATGAGATAGCAGTCAAGTTCAACATTCCAAGAAACAAGACACCCAAGACCAAAAGATTCTTCTTTGTTTAACTCAGCTTATCCCCTAAAAACAGAATTGCATTTCTAATACTAAAGAACAGGAGTCTTAGCAAGCTTAGTAGAGTGCTAAAAAGACATAATTGTAAAAATTATAGTCCGACCCCATCCCGTGGAATACTTGCCTATCTCTGGAAGTAGATGAATCACCAGTTCTTAGGAAGAATCTTCTAACCGCAGATATCAATACAAAGAGCTTTATCATCATCACTTCAGAAAGTAAGATACTGAAGCAATCATATCTTCGCCAAAAAGTCCGGATAAAGAAGAGACATTTTGAAGAAGGCCGTATTCCTACAAGATTTTAACAGATTAAAGGCATCGATAAAAATAAGGCATAAGCAGAAGAACTTTGTCAAAACAAAAATAGAGCAGATGTTTGGTAATATCACTAATCTGGCAGAAGTATACAATACAGACATATCAATAGAGAAGTTGCAAAAATTCAATCAAAAGGGTAGAGCATTATAACAAGCAGACAATGACAATTCCTTTTGCTCTCTTCAACGATGCTCAAAGCAATGTGCTTTGATAACAGCACAACACTGAGCAAGGAGTCCTACAATATATCCAATTTGATGTTCACGCTGCGATGCAGTTTGGAAGGGGCAGGCTAATGACTATAGTCTGTAGTTCACTTTCTCCTAGGAGATGAACTCAAGCCGAGATAGAAAAGATGCGTTGTGCAACTGCAATCGGATGAACCAAATCCCTTTGCAATTATATCAGCATCGTAGCTAATTTGTATTTTTCCATTCAGTTCGCACTCAGATAATTTGCCATTATACCTCTTTACGTGTATCACGTTTCCATACTGGGTAAGATAGTCGATGTGCCAGTGAGGCTTCTTATGCTTATTTAGATGCCTTGCTATCCTCGATTCTCTATTTCTTTTTGCACTCCCTGTATAGATATAATAACCCTCGGGAAACGTAAAACTTCCTAGCTTGCCTACGGAGATATCTATTGTTTTTTGAAGCATTATTGTTAGTTGATAAAGGCCAGAATTTATTTTCATTACTCATGATTGCTATATGGGCAGTCTAAAGTGTTTCTGTAGTCTTCAAATTATGGAAATGTACCTTTATCATTGACTATATTGTCTGCATGAACCTTATTTACTCGCCTTGTGCTGTTTATCTTTAAACCTTTTTATGAGCTAGATGTACTCTGGATTGCCTTTCCATTATATCCTGCAGTGTTACGAGCATGGAATATAGGATTCTCTGCCCTTTGTCATAAAAAGAGCTCAAGGCACTGCTGACAAACTCTGCATATGCCTTTGGTACACCCTGAAACCCAGACACAGGAAATGGAGGTAGATGCTCTGTAAGATAGCCTCAGGGGTCCTCCTTTTACGGAGTTGCAACATGAGGACGGATAACGGACTTTTTGCTCGATCTCTTGCATGAGGAAAAAGCTAGACAATCAGCTCAAAAGCTCCTTGAGCCATCTTTACACAGCCGTTTAGTACAAAGTAAATGTTATAAAAGCATGTTTCTTAGGCAAAACTGAAGATTAATGCGGTTTATGAACAGGCTCTCCTTGGCGATAGTTTTGTTAGGTGTAGCTTTGTACGTTTTATTGCCTACTCCTGATGAAATTTTAGTTCATCTTGCATTCGGGATATTTTTGTTTCAAGTACTTAATGTGCCCTTGATTCCCAACGGAATGCTTCTATCACTTATTGTATACCGCAGCATAGGTGTTGTATGCTTATTAGGCGCTTTGCTTATAGGCAAAAAACCAATATCTCAAAAACTGAAAGAAACTTTTAAAAGGACAAAAACAAAGAAACGAGGAATTCAAACTTTATTTTCAAGTGATAGAACAATAAAAAGACAAACGCAATAATTTGGTACCATCTAGAAAATCCATAAAAAGGAAGATTTGGTCAACTTAGCGGGAGTTGGATTCGAGCCTTATGAATGATGCAGAGACATATTATCATAAGGCTTTTTAGGATGGAATTCTCCCGCTAAGAGAGTACTCATAGGATTGTAAATCGTATACAGAAATCTTCTATGTTTAGTCATCATCAACAATTTAAAGCGGATATGCCTTTAGAAATACTTGGTGGTTAGAGCTTGCCAAGTACATAGCTCCTGAAGAAACGTCTTTTTGCCTGACCAATAATAGCATGTCTTAGCTGTTATGGTTCCAGTCTTATTCTGATTCCTTATCATCGGGAGATTTTAGCTTTGGGTAACAGCCATTTTTCTCCCCACACCCTTAGCTCCCTCAGAACACTGCTTAGCTCTTTTCCTTTCTCTGTCAGGGAATACATTATAACAATCTGATGGTCAGTAGTGACAGACCTCTGAATCAGCCCCTCTCTCTCCATCTCTCTGAGTGTCTCGGAAAGTACTTTGCCGGATATAGATGGGATTGAATTTCTTAATTCGTTGAATCTAAGAGAACCCTTCATGAGCCTGTCAATAAGAACCAGATGCCATCGCCTTCCCAGAATGGCGGAAGCAGCTGTTATAGGACACCAATGTTCATCAATCGGTTCTTGGTTCAATGCATCATAAGATTATTGGGATAAGTATAAATAGTTACCTTTAGAAACTCGGTTACCCAAGGTAACTAGATGGAGGAGGTGAACAGATTAATGACATCTTTGCTGACTGCTCTGCTATTCCCATATTTACCGTATATTGCACTAATAGCAAGAGTTTGGTACGGCATCAACACAATGATACATGGCTACCCTAAGTTTACTCAGAGAAAACAAGTCATCCAGATGATGGCTGGCTGGTGGGGAATGCAAAACAGTATAGGTGCTGTATCCTCGATGGTTAGTATTGCAGCGCTTCTGGAATTCGTTGGTGGTATATTCATGATAATAGGCTTTCTAGTCCCCATAGTCTCTTTACTCTACGCAATATTCTTCCTGTCTATCATAATAATGAAAAAGAGGAGGGTAAAGTCAAAGTACATCGACCCCTCTGGCAATAGCTACGAAGCTGATGCTCTATATCTGTTGCTTGCAATAGTGCTGATCTTCTTGGGCGCAGGACAGTTCTCGGTAGATTCACTGATAGGATTCTAGAAAAATACCCTTCTTTATTTCCCTGTTTTTCAGCGTAAAAATACAGAAATGTAATTATTTTTATCTCCAATCAAGCAAAGGCTTGGTGTCCTTTGGTCCTGAATTACCCCGCACGAAGGTCTGTTTCATTGGAGTTTCTCTTTTCTGTACCAAGTGTCGTAGAGTTCGATGTATCGAGGAGACTTCCTTATGTGGCATATATTACTAATAGAACAGGTCAATGGCAGCTGATGCTCCTGGACCGCTCTAAAGGGGCAGATATACAACTAACCTTTGACGATAACAGTAAATTTGGTCCAAAGTTTTCTCCAGATGGTAAAAGGCTCCTCTTTGTCAAGGATACAGAAGGGAATGAAAAGTTTGACATATTTCTAACAGACCTTGATACGAGGAGCGTGATAAACCTCACACCAGATACTGACTATGCAATCTACCCTAATCCAATGTTCTCACCTGATGGTAAAAGAATTACGTATGTCTCTAATCAAAATGGTCTCTTTTCTTCCTTCATGATGAATATAGAGGATAAAACGGTACATCGTTTAACAGGGCATAATTATTCAGACCACTTCTGCGAAATCTCTCCAACAGGAGATTTAGCTATAGTTGCTAGCCAGGTTGATGCACAGGAAAATAACATTTTCATTGTTCACTTGGAAGACGACAAAGCAGAATTAGAAAGGCTTCTTGATCCAAAAGGCAACGAAATAGAGGCTGATGAACCAAGCTGGTCTCCCGATGGAAAAAAGTTAGCGTTTGTATCATCCAGTCTAGGCTGGTACGACATAGGTATCTGGGAAATAAATGAGAAAGAAGTAACATGGATAACAGAGGGCGGGTTCGAGTGTCATGATCCTGTCTTCTCCCCTGACGGCAGGTTCATAGCTTATCTAAGGAATACAGGAACAGATGCAGTGTTAGAACTGTTTGACTTGATAAATAAAGAAAGAAAAGAGGTAAACTTCAAAAGAGGTGTCGTATCTTCGCCAGAGTTTGCAAACTCGAAAGAGCTATACTTCATCTTCTCATCAGCAAGGAACCCACCAGATTTATGGATGTATAGCATCGATAAGAGTGAGTTCAGCCAATTGACTAGATCTCTTCCTGAAGATGTTGACGTCAGTATGTTTGTAGAAGGCGAACCTGTGCAGTATCAGAACGATAAGGACAAAAGGCCTGTTCCTGCAGTACTTTATAAACCAATAAAAAAGGGTATGAGGGCAGTAATAGAGATACATGGAGGCCCAACTTCTCAAGCGTTGAACAGCTGGAACCCTTTTGTGCAGTTCCTCGTTAGCAGTGGATTTGCAGTTCTGAGGCCGAACTACAGAGGTAGCACAGGCTTTGGTAAAGAGCATAGAGAAGCAAACAGATATGTCATGGGAGATTTGGACTTGGCCGACTGCGTTAGTGGATATAGCTATCTTATCAAGCAAGGTCTTGTCCAAGAAGGTAGAGTGGCTATAGCAGGCGGTTCTTTTGGAGGTTATCTTACAATGTGTGCTCTCACAAAGTATCCTACTCTGTGGTCATGTGGTGTTGCCATAGTCCCCTTTCTGAACTGGTTTACAGAGATAAAGAATGAGCGGGAAGACCTGAGGTTTTGGGATCTACAAAATATGGGAGATCCTGACAAACCAGAAGACAGAGAAAGACTTAAGCAGGCTTCGCCTATATTCTTCATAAAGGATATTGTTGCGCCTGTCCTTCTAATAGCTGGAGCCAATGACCCTAGATGCCCTGTGGAAGAAGCTGAACAGGCAAAAGAAGAGTTGGAAAAGAACGGGAAATTGGTAGAGACAAGGTTCTACTCTGATGAAGGACATGGGTTCAGAAAGACAGCTAACAGAATAGATGCTTACAAGCGAGCCATTGATTTTATAGAGAAGTACACTAAAACGTAGGGATGACTGATATGTATTGGCATGGAGAATAACACATCTATTCGCTCGTATTGTATGAATGCCTTTTCTTTTCAGTTCTCCAAATATGTCCGGATTAAGGTGAAATTTTTCAGTCTGAGATCTGTTCAAGCCTCAGCTTTGTCGCTGATGGCCCTACAATAGCGAGCAGCCCAGCGATGAGACCAGTTATACCTATGATTATGAAACCAGTTTGAAAACCATATGAAGCAACAAATAATGGCAAAGCCAAAGCACCGAATGCCCCTCCAATATGTCCTAAACCATCACTTAATGCAAAACCCGAAGATCTAGCTCTCGTAGGATAGTTTTCTGCTGTAAATGTGTACGCAACCTGCAGGTACATGCCAAGCGCCAAGGAAGCTAGAAACGAGCCAATAGTTACAGAAGTCGCATTTTTTAAGAATCCAAACAAAATCATACCTACAAGCCAGACTACAGTATCGCCGAATATTACAAATTTTCTTTCTACCCTGTCTGCAACAGCTATCATTATTACTGCGCCAATAGGATAGCCTACTGCACCAACAGCAAGATATAAAATCGAACTAGCAATAGTTATTCCTTGATTCGACAGAAGGGTGGGTGCATCACCCAAAAAGCCATAGTTTCCTATATACCAGAAGAACCACAGAGATACAAGAAGTGCTAGTCTATTCGAGTACGGCTTACGGAACAGGTATTTCGTTGGAAATCTCCCTTTTTCCATGCTGAAATCCTGCACACGTGGTTCGGGAAGCGTCATTCCTTTCTTCTTTGCTTTCTCTTCCATCTTCGCCACTATCTCTTCCGCTCTGTCGAACTTGCCGTGAACGACCAGCCACCTTGGCGACTCCGGTAGCTGAAATCTCATTGCAAGGGCAACAACAGCTATTATTCCTCCTATGACAAAGAGCAATCTCCACCCGAATACAAAGCTAGGTACTAGAGCTAATGCTATGAAAGGTGTTACGGCTTGTCCTATTATTCCAATTAGAAAAGTCAGCACAGAAATCTGGCCCCGTCTGTTAGGTGGGGCAAACTCTCCTATGTATGTCGATACTAGATTAAGATCAGCTCCGACTCCCATCCCAGTGACAAATCGCCATATTGTAAGAGTAATAATACCCGTTGCTGCAGCGTCACCAAAAGACCCAATCGCTGTTAAAGTCATCGTAAGAAGCATCATGTTAAATCGCCCATACCTGTCTGCGAGAGTACCAATAACATACGAGCCGAAGATATAACCTATCAACCCTACAGCTAATGCCACAAAGAGTACTTCAGAGCCGGATAGGTGAAATTGAGGTGCGATAGCAGGCATGGCAAAACCTATATCACTAATATCATAAAACGTGAAAAAATATCCAACTCCTATGATTATTAAAAAGCTTGCTGGGAGCGACCAGATAGGTATTCTATCCATCCTTGCAAGTATGAGTTTTCCCAGCTCTGAACTAACTGCCAATAGCCATTCACTAAAAGCATATGTTCCTTCAACAGTATTTAACCATTAACTCATACTCATGGCTAGAATTCCATATTCATCTATCGTGATGTGAAGCGAGCGTAACTTCACAAATTGCTTCTCTACTCAAAAGCTAAATATGCTTATACTGGTAAAAAAAAGCAAAGTTCTAGTCTGAATGAAGGTATAACTTTGCGATGCAGTGTCTCTCTCGATAGCCACTTGTATCTAGTGCAAACAGCAAACCTTTTCTCTATCCAGTATTGAATAATTTTACGTTGAAGCCCAAGGAATTCAAATTTCTGAAGGAGCATGAACTCTGCAGACTTGCGACTGCCTCAAAGGATGGGGAACCGCATGTAACTCCTGTAATCTACGCATTAGATAGTTATGATATTGTTATAGCAACAGATTATGGCACAAAGAAGCTGAAGAACATAATGGAGAACCCTAAGGTAGCATTAGTCGTAGACGAATTCAGACCCAACAAGGGGTTGATGATACAAGGCAGGTGCGAAGTACTTGAGCGTGGAGAAGAATATCTCAGGCTGTTGAATATTCTCTTTGATCGTTTTGATTTCTACAGAAAAAACTCGTGGAAAGAAGGGGAAGCCCCAATTCTGAGGATAAGAGCTGAGAAATGTGCTAGTTGGTCGATAGAATGAAATTCTGTATTACTTGCATATTTTCATTAATTTTTATTACAACCTTACAGTGAAAGGATTACAGTTTAAAGTTGCTTATAGAGTATACAAGTTTGCATTATCTTGATCCCGGCTCTAGATTGCAGATCATTCTAAATTGTTAAACAGGCCATACAAAAATGCAGTATTAACTTACCCAGCTGTTTAAGCATGTGCACTGACCAAAGATGGCGTCAAAGACAAGGGTAATTGCGTATGGGATCGCTGCCGTTGCAGTAGCTATACTGCTGATAGCAGCATCAGCCTTCATACCATCATTCCTTACAGGCACTAGAAGCAGCACTCAAACAACACAATTCTATGTACTTCTTACAGACCCTCCTACAGTACCTCAGGGAACTAGCTACCTCAACCTCACATATTCATCCATATCAATTCATGTAATAGAGAAGAATGGCAGCAGTGAATGGCTAGCTTCTAACACTACAGGCACAGTAGACCTTTTGGCTCTTTATCAGGCAAATGCAAGTATAGTTTTGAGCCAATTCAGCATACCAGCAAATTCTACAGTAGATAAGGTATCTCTAGCAATAGAATCTGTCAGCATAGGTGTTGACGGGTCAAGCTATAACGTTACACCTCTAGCCAATATTCTGACAATAAACATAGTAAACGCATCAAGCATAAGCAGCAAGGCAGGTGCAATACTTGACCTGAGCCCTACTGTTGTTGAGATAGTAGGTACAAACGCAACTGGGGGTAAAGTACTGTACTTTACAATGGTACCAAGCGCAGTAGCTGTAGTGAAGGTAGGCTTGAGCAACCTGCAGGTTGGACAGCATGTAAAGCTTTCAGACGAAGATCAGAACAAGCTTGATGAAGCTGCAAGCAATGCATCTAACCTGACAATAAGCAAGGCATCAATATCTGTGAACGGTAATATCACAAAAATATCTATCAACATAACTAATGATGGAAGCACAAATGCTACAGTATTTGGCATAGTCATTCATGGACAATTCAACTCAACTCTATACCTGCCTGGAGGAGTATGCAATACATCAGAATCAGATAATGGAGATAACAACTCACATGCGAAGCAACCTTGTGTAGGTAGTGAACATGAAATGGAGATAGAGCACCCAGATTCACTGGCATTCAAGATAAATGCAACATCCGATACATTAGTGCCTCTGTTCGGAGACCAGGAGGATAATGCCTTAGCTAACAATTCCATGCTTGTCCTGAAGCCAGGACAATCAGTGAACCTGACATTCTACGGCATAATACAGCTTGTTCATCAACCAGATGATTCAAAGAATTCTGTGATGGAGATACCAAGCATGATAATAACCCCAATACCAGGTCAAACATACCAGATAAGGCTGATGGGAGAGGGCTTCGAGACAATAACTGTAGTAGCAAGCTAGATTCACTTACTTACTTTGCTTTATTTTTTGTTTCTATGCATATAGAACTACTCTAAAGCATGGATTATTGCATCACCAATGTATCTCATAGGCAAGCTGACATACTCCCACCGCTGAAGCATGTGGGGTTCTGGCGTCTCTAGGATTCATAGAGTTGCGCCTTTGGGGGTATCAGAGCTCCCCTTGCACACATCTCTGTCTGCGTGCAATTGACCTATGCTCTCCACTAAAGGAGGACGCAACGCTATGTTGAATCCAGCGTTTGCGTCAGCATGGTCAACGTGTTTGCATTCATTCGATTCGCACACGAATTTCTTTCCTTCCCTTGTCCCTACGCTTCCACACGGAGAGCACTCTTGCGATGTGTTTCTCGGCTCAACGTAGGCAAGTGGAATACCTCTCATTTTTGCCTTATATTGGAGAAAGCGTTCAAGTTGGTGGAACGACCACGAATGAAGCGTCGCGTTGAAGTTTCTGCTATGATGCCTGTTTCTTCTTATTCCGTTAAGTTTTTCTAGCTTGATTCCAGAGTTCATCCGTTCTGCGATATCAACAATTTTCTTCGAAATCTTATGATTGATATCTCTTATGATTTTTGATTCTCTGTTTCGTATGGCCTTGACCTTTCTATATTTTCCTGCTCTCTGAAGCACCTTTCTTATGGCAGAATATTTTTTATGAATATGCTGAGCCAGCTTGCCGAGCTTCCAAACCTTGCCTGATTTTGGGTTTGCAACAACAGCTACGTGTCCTGTTGCGTTTCTATCAACGCCTATCCAGTTAGAAACTTCTTTCGTTTCTGGTTCAGGAATAGTTACAGCGACGTATGCGAACTCTTTGTCGAGTTCTATCTGATTCACCTTCGTGAAGTCCTTTCTGAAGGTCATCGGCAAAGAGAGCCCCAGACAGGCGACGCGCAGTTCATTGCCTTCCCTCTTTATGCTCTGGCTTGGAACAGTCAACTTCATACTCCCGACCCTCTTCAGTTTCTTGTTCCTCGAATACTTCCGAAGAATCTGATTAGCCAGAGCACTCTTCAACCCAAACTGAGCGACATCCTTGGAAGATTGAGTCTTTGTCCTCAAAGCAAACTCGGCAATCTGTCGAGCCTTGCTCAACTCGGCAGCTAAATTCATTCCATGCCTGACTTTGAAAGTTAGAATCAATTGTGTTTCTGCTCCTCGATGTATCGCCTGACGGTGTCCTCAGAGATGTGGCCGACCGACTCGACATAATACGAACGAGTCCAGAGAGTCGGGAGACGAGACTTCAACCAAGGAAACTCCTTTCTGAGTTCATGCGAAGAGAATTCCTTCAATTGCTGCACAACCCAATGCGGTGCAGCGGTCGGTGTGGGTTTCACAAACAGATGAATGTGGTCTGGCATCACTTCCAACTCTACAATTTTGACCTCAATCTGTTAGGCCTTCTGACAGAGAAGTTCCTTCAGCCTCTTCTCCACGTCCCCAACCAGAACTGCTCCGATACTTCGGACACAATATCAGATGATAGCCCAAGTTATATACCGTAGTGTTCCCCTGACATACTCCCATCGCTGGCTCACACAATATCCCTCTGACGGATATCTAACATACCTATAAGCATTATACAAAAGTTCAAATACGACTCGGGCGACTGCATTCATCCAAGGACTGAACGTCCTTGGCTTTCTGCGGATTTCATCGTAAATACAGGAGCCATTCAGGAGAAGTTGAGGATATTAGCTCTATACTTCAATGTTTGTAGTATAGGACACGTATCACTATAACCTTTACAGCAAGCAGAAACGCAATCCTCAATAACTCTCGCCTTTTGTACATGGAATAGAAAAATAATGATAGCTAGAGAAACGAAGGAAGTTACGCTAAAATATGAGTTAGGGTTGTTCAAAGGGACACAGGAGATCCTAGTTATAGATTCGGAGCTTATAATGGAATAGAACGCAAAGTTTCAACGATCTTACAGGTTAATTCCAAAGTTGAATGAATATCATTCTCGCTCGAACAAAACACACTTGAAAGAATCATAAAACAGACTTTGCATTCTTCCTCGGTTTCATGATAAGAAGCACAGTAGCGAATAATGCAAATCCAAGCGCCAAGAATATCAGTAGAGAATCCACTAAACTTCTGTTTATAAAGAATACTGAAGCGAAAGCAACAGATGATATGCCGTCATACTGAGTTGCTACAACCTTTAAAGTATAACTACCATCAGGGAGAGACAAAGTATCCAGGCTGTATGATAATAACCCACCATGATTAAATTCATGGATAAGAACATTATTCAGATATACATTTACATCCCTTATATCTTGCTCGGAAACGTTAATTGTAATATCCATACTTCCAAAGTGGCTCGTTAGATTTCCTGGGCTGATAAAGTCTATTGTGGGCGGAGGAGGTGAAATGCTGCTAAAACTGGATTGAACAGAACGCAGAGTCGAGGCATTCAGTATTAGCGTTTTTACATTACTTCCTATAAGAGTTATGTTGCTGTCTACTGAAACTATAGTATCTCCTTCAACCCCTGACAATGTGATATTGCTTCTAATCACCCTTAGAGTACCATTGATCTCACTCGAATCAATATTATATACTCCATCTTGGAATGTATTCACACCGTAAAACACATCATGTGTGAAACTTGCATTAGAAGAGTAAAAGATGTCTTCTGTGTATGCTGACTCAAACGTTTGATAATTGCTCCGTAGCTGTTCATTCTGGATCAGCAGGTAAGGTAATATGAAAAAGCCATGCTCATTAGCCTGATCTGTGCTTGTCTGCATAGCATCTGGACTGACGCCGGAAATGAATACCTGATATTCACCGCTATAATAACCAGGTGACCCAAGATAACTCTCAGCGCCAAGGTCGTTAGTAGAGGCGAGTGTTGCATTACCAACCCATAAGCCTAGAGTTGCGTTAAACCATAATGGTATCTGTTGCAGTGTGGTTATTATACTGTAAGAGTTTCGCAGATTGGTAGGATATATTGAGGCTGAGTACATGCCATTAGTTACTTTATGTCCATATTGGTCTGTTATGTTTGCATAGATATAGATTCTACTACCTTCGAAGGCATATGCAGGTGATACTATTATAGAAACATTAGACATACCGTTAACGTATATCTGCCCAAAGTAGGATCCATAGAATGTCATGCCTAGGGTTTGAGATCCATAGGAAGCCTTCAGGAGTATAGTATAAAGCCCCTTTGAAGCTGTTTGTGGAACAAAAAGTGTACCATAATAGGTATTTCCTTGATATACATTTACTGCTGTGCTTGCAATGATCGAACCACTCGGCGATACAAGATCTGCAGTTATGTTAGAACCATAAGATATAGCTGTAGCAAGAGAAGTTCCTAGAGAATTTGATGTTGTTGACAGAGTATTCAAAGGAGGTATTATATTACCATATATCGTTATAGCCTGACCAGGGGCAACTCCTCCAGGCTCAGCAACCACTGGAGGTAATAGGAACATACTTTGCATATCTATTCCGTTTATTATGGGCAAGTAGCCGTATGCACCATTACCAACAAGCATCATGGCACCAGAAGGATAATCACCAGCAAGTTGACCTATCCAGAGACTCGTACCATTAACAGTCTGATGTGAAAGATGAATGGTTGATAAAAGCATGTACTGATTATTCTGTAGGTCATAAGAGTAAACATATACAAAGAACTGTCCATAATTTACCGGATTTCCGTATAGATCTGTTATATTGGCATGTAATGTTATGCCAAGAGATGCAGAATATGGTAGAAAAGGCGAGGGGGATGAATATGTTATTACATAACCTAAAAATGCACTGGCAAGTCCAAAACCGCTTACCCCAGACGATGAACCAGATACAGTGACATAGCCCATACCACTAACACCTTGAGGGATGATGAAACTTCCCGACCACATAGACTTGCTAGGATCATAAGATAGTGGTACAGCAGTAATGTTTGAATTCAAAGACGTACTTAAAACAGCAGAGAAACTACCTGATGTGACTATCCCTTCACTTCCTGTTATGTTTGCTGTGACAAAGACCTGCTGTCCAGGAAGGAAATACTGAGAAGTTATACCGGAGCTGTTATTCAGATTGACCTGTATAGATAATTCGTTTCCTGGTGTTAGTTCAGAGTAATACTTTGCAAAATTAGCTATATTCAATGAACCCCATCCTGTAACTAAATTATATCCAGGATTGGCAGTCCAAGGGATGTTATAGCCAAAGCTGATAGGTGTAAATGCTTCCGAATATATTGATTTATTCTGTGCCATACTGTATATTGCTGGGTTTATGAGGCCTAGTGTTGAATTATCATACTGCATAACCAAAGCAAGAAGGCCAGCCAGAAGCTGACAGCTCTCGCTTGTTCCACCAGCTATTTCTTCTTGGTTTAGTATTCCTATTATATTCACGCCTGGAAAGACGTTAGCATTAAGAGACACGTCGGGAATCATTCTGCCAGACGGATAGCTAGCAGGTGTTTCTAGCGGTGCTTGATACCATGGCTTAGGCTCAAATATGCTTACACCTCCTGTGCTTCCACCATAATTTACAAGCAAAGGTACAAAACCATAATTGGACCAAGCAGTTTGATTAGCAGCAATAACACCATCTTTACCAAATGTTATGTAAGTTGTAGTACCTCCAACAGACGTAACAAAGGGTGATGTAGCAGGATAGCCTGGAGTCCCCCATGGGCTTGTACTATATCCACTTCCTCCAGCATCACCTGTTGCTGCCAGAAACGTTATTCCTTCTACCGAGCCAAGCATATAATATTCATCTGTCAATACAACGTTGAAGTATAGAGAAGATGCACCAAGGGATGACAGATAGGATTCAGGAATTGTAAAGCTTTGAGATAGGTCATTAACTGCGTTCTGCTGCTGTATGAAAGCTATCACAGCTGAAAGCGGCAGGGCACCGTTAGCAACATAGAGCTTCAAATCCGCTCCAGGTGCCATGGAATGTGCTGTCTCCACATCCAAGCTTATCTCATCTGCCCAACCGGTATTGATCCCTAGGTTAGGATCATATGGCCCAATAGGTACTACAGAAAATGACGGTGGATCAGGCAATCCGTATAATTGGTCAAAGTACTGTAGCTGACTTGCTATGTATGGATCACCATAAAAATCCAAAATGCCTATTGTATACCCTTTACCATCGATACCTTTGCTGTACATATAGGTTGCATTATAGACAGAGGACAGAGACGTCAAAGGGTAAGATTCTATAGCAAAGGTCTGGTTAAACTGCTGAGCAATACCATGTAAGGATTTCAGCATCGCTTCAGTTAGAAGAGTGTTTGGATGGGCGAATAGCACAGAAGTAACATTCGAAGAGTAAACCTGAATCCCCTGTAGCTTAGCATTCCCTTCTGCAGAGTAATAAGTATAAGTGCCGTTAGAATAGACGCTAAAAGATAAACCTAGCAATTGAGAGAATTGTTGCTCACTTCCTGAGGCAACGATTATAGAATCTGCAGCTGTCATCACAACATTTATCCCATTAGAAGTTAGGTATGAGAGCAGTGACTTATAGCTATCTACAGGATAAAACAGCTGTGAAACTTGCTGCTGGGACAGAAAATGATGATAAAGTGAAGAATCAGGTGTAGCGATCTGTGTAGCATAATAGCTGAGCAGCTGTTGATTTCTCAAGGGCACGCTAAAGGTTACTAGCACATAAGTGGAGGGAGGAAGCGCTCCAACTTCCTTATATCCTTGAATGACTGGCGGAGTGATAGAAACACCACTATAGACGAATGTGGAGCTGGGCACGATAAGCATAAGGATAAGGATAACACATAGTGCTAACGCGATTAATCTCAATATCGATGCTTATCAGCTTCTTCCTAATTAACTTTTGATCATATTTGATAGGAAACAGGCAGGATATCTATTGTTACATGATTAAGGAGGATATTTCATATGTGTTCTGTATTGACACTAACCTGCCCAAACTCCAATCCATTCTTGCAATATCATTCTGGCATCCTTTCCATGGCAAGCTCAGTGGCTTTCTTGCTCGAAGATACTGTAAACAAATATAGCATATCCTTAAATCGTTGCTATACTGCAAATACAAGGATGACAGCAGAGGATGTCAAATTTGAATTCCACACTGGCTCAAAGAGCGAAAGTAGTGATTGGATTATTTGTACTGCAAGTTGTAGCTTCAATTGCTATTATGAATACTCCTATTACACAGTCCCAAGCATCATCTCTGAATTCTACTTTTGGGACCTTAACGTCTCCAATATACTCTAACCCAACTCTGCTGGGGAAGGCCACTTTTATTTTCTCACATAATCTACTGATAGCTGGTATAGAATTCATACCAGGTATAGGCTGGGCTCTATTTGCATTATCTACGTACGAAACTGCAAGAGTAGTGCAGGCGATAGCTCTGACTAGCTCTTCATCGGCAAGCCATATTAACGCACAGGTTCTCTTCCTGTCACTCTTTATCTTTCCTCACAGCTGGCTAGAATTGCCAGCATATGCCATAGCAATAATGGAGAGTTTCTATTTAGTGTATGCAATACGTAGTCATTCTGTAACTTCGGAAGTAAACAGAGCTATCCTGGTTTTCATTTTCGTAGCAGTTGAGCTTTTTGTAGCGGCAATATTTGAGGCAGCAGAGCTAATCATGCCTGTCTATGCATTGGCTTACTGGCTTCCTGCTCTGCTTGTATTCTTTTTAGCAGCTGTAGCCATCAAAAGAATAAATGCACATAATGTAGCAGCTAATACAGCAGTATGATAAGCGTGTCAATCTTATCAGAGTTACGGGTCAAATACAAGTTATTCTGCTTCTTTTTGGTTGTTTGATACTAACCTACTCAAGGTTTAGATGACCGTGAGCAGGGCAGAAGAAATAACGTCTGAGGTTAGAAAACTTGTTCAGGCTAACAGATACCTGCAAGCTCAACTGCAGCAGTCTGTTCCCAAGAAGGAGTATGATGAGGCGGTTCAAAAGCTTCAATCTACAATCTCTTCATTACAGACAGAACTTGAGAATACAAAGGCGGAGCTTAAGAAAAGAGAAGAAATTGAATCAAAGATAGAAGACTTCACTGCAGGCGTTTCATCGCGCTTTGATTCATTTGAATCTCATCTTAAGAATGCAGTAAGCGAAATAGCTTCGCGTCTTTCTATAGCCACTGTTCCATACACATTGTACGAGCAAGCTTCAACACAGATCAAAGAATTACAGGAAAAGATTTCTCAGATGGTTCCGGCTGATGAGTATATCAAAATAAAGAATGAGCTAGGGAAGATACAAGAGAATTCTGTTCCCAAGGAGAAGTATGAACATGCCATATCAAAGATTGCAGAACTGGAAGCAGCTCTGGCAAACTCTGTTCCAAGGAGCGATTTTGACGAACTGGCAACAAAATTACTTTCAATAACAAGGAGCCTAGAAGGATATCAGACCAGTACAGAAGGCGCAGTCCACTCTGAGGAAATCTCTGAAGTGCAGCCTTCAGCTAATACAGAAGTAGTGCAGGTAGTGACGGAGCAGAAAGAATCTGCATAAAAACCTGAACAAATCAGATTCACACCATTTTCATTTTTTAGGTCAAAATTCCAGTGTACAGTATTTATGCAAAGTTATTAATATGCAGCCAATGGTGCGGCATTATCTATGGTAGAGTACAAGTGGGTAGCTCTATCAAATACAACATTAGGAGTTCTTATGGCATCTATCAACGGCACTATTATCCTAATCTCTTTGCCAGCTATATTTAGGGGTCTTGCAATTAACCCACTCTCATCTTTTCAATATTTGTTATGGGTTCTCTTTGGTTACAATATAGCAACAGCAACACTATTAGTTACATTTGGAAGGCTGTCAGATATCTTTGGCAGGGTCAGGCTGTATAATCTTGGATTTGCGATCTTTACTGTAGGCTCCATTTTGCTTTTTATAACCCCTGGCACAGGAGATTTTGCTGCAATCGAACTTGTATTCTTCAGGTTAATACAGGGGGTTGGAGGCGCATTTCTGTTTGCAAACAGTGCAGCTGTACTTACAGATGCCTTTCCTGCCATGGAAAGAGGAAAGGCACTAGGCATTAATCAAGTTGCCTTTCTTGCTGGATCGCTCATAGGGCTGGTAATAGGTGGAATACTAGCTAGTTTTAATTGGAGGTATGTCTTTCTTGTCAGTGTTCCATTTGGAATAGCAGGCACTCTATGGTCTTACCTTAAGCTGAAAGAAATATCAGCTCTTAACAGGAATCAAAAGATAGATGCTTGGGGAAACACGACATTTGCAGTAGGACTAACATTAATTCTTATTGGTGTCACCTATGGCTTGATACCATATGGCTCTTCACCCATGGGGTGGAGCGACCCTTGGGTAATAGCTGCAATAGCAGTAGGTGTATTCATGATGCTTCTATTTCCATTCATTGAATCTAGAGTTGAACAACCTCTATTCAGACTGGAGTTGTTCAAGATAAGGATGTTCTCAGCAGCTAGCTTTGCAGCTTTTCTGAGCTCCATAGGTCAAGGAGGTCTTATGCTTCTTCTGATAATTCTATTGCAAGGAATATGGTTGCCTCTGCATGGGTATAGCTATTCTTCGACACCATTTTGGTCAGGAATATACATGATCCCCATGACTCTTGGCTTTGTGACAATGGGACCATTGAGCGGGTGGTTATCAGACAGATATGGCTCGAAGCTCCTTTCTACTCTTGGACTGATAATAACAGCATTTGCTTTTGTAGCGCTATCATTTCTGCAGTATAATTTTGTCTATCTACCATTTGCAATTATTCTCTTCTTTATGGGAATAGGGAATGGAATGTTTGCATCACCAAACACAGCATCTCTGATGAATTCTGTGCCTCCTGAGCATAGAGGAGTAGCTTCTGGGATGAGAGCAACCATGCAAAATACGGGTCAGACAATAAGTCTTGCAGTATTCTTTGTAATCATCATAGGTGCTTTAACTCAGAATTTACCTCAGGTATTATCTAGCGCCTTGGTGACAGTTGGAGCACCACAGTTAGCTCCTATATTCTCGCACATTTCTCCTACTGGTGCTCTGTTTGCCGCTTTTCTAGGGTACAATCCTATGAGTTCTGTACTTCAGCAGATAAGCAGCATGGGAGACCCACAGCTTGTTAATTCCATACCACCCTCTGTAATTAATACGCTAACAAGTACTACTTGGTTCCCTAACGCTATAGCACCAGCCTTTATGTCAGCCCTTAAGCTATCTTTCTATGTAGGAGCAGCTCTCAGCGTAGTTGCTGCTATATTCTCAGCTCTAAGAGGAAATCCATTCATTTATGAACTGCATCATAAAATAAAGACTAATTAGTCAGTGTCCTGGAGAAGAATTCCAGAGTTCTTCTCCATGCATCTTTAGCAGCTTCTTCTCTATATGTGGTTCTGTTGGTGTCGTTGAAGAATGCATGTGGTGCTCCAGGGTAGACCTTTATTTCAAAATCTGTCTTCTTATATTTTATGAAAGCTGCCACAAGTTTATCAAGGTTTGAATTAATTCTGTCATCCTCTCCTCCATAGATTCCGAGTACGGGGCATCTTATATTCTGAATCAAATCTATCGGATTTGGGTTTTCCCCGTAATAGATTATGCATGCAGAGGTCTCAGCATTACAAGCTAGGTTGATAGACATACCACCACCAAAACAGAAACCTACACTACCTATCTTACCTTGAAGAACAAAGGGACTCGAATTAAGGTAATCTACAGCTTTGACAAGATGCTTCAATAACCTATCTCTAGGTAACCCCC
Organism: Nitrososphaeria archaeon; assembly: GCA_029775965.1. Lineage (GTDB taxonomy): Archaea > Thermoproteota > Nitrososphaeria > Conexivisphaerales > DTJL01 > JAKAPW01. Next base: position 21,946 of record JARVJU010000017.1, read on the forward strand.
CTGCAAACAATACTGCCATAACCTTCTCAATGACAGCTCTCTTTTCTACTGCCTGCTTTGCAAGCTCGGTATGGACAAAATTCATATCCGCCCTTTTATTCACAGGCAACGTCTGCATGAAACTCCATGCCGACCTTATATTTTCAGCTGTCAAAACAGAACTAAGCTCTTTGCTTTCTGAATAAAGATCAGGTGCCAGAGCGACATAACCCTCTCTAGCAAATCTGTTGGCAACATCTTTGATATGATCCACAAGCCCCCATATTTCGTGGATTACTATTACAGCTGGTCTTCTTTCTTGTGTTTTAGGTCTTGCCATGTATGCTGCTATTTTAAGGTCATCTGCTCCTTGATAAGTTATCATCTCCGAAATAAGATCCGAAGACTGCATATGATTCCCAAACAGGCTATAGTTTTTTAGTGTTACTGAAATCCCAGCGACTATAACAAGTGTATGAATCATTCAAGCAGGATTGGCAGAAGCTAAACAGATATAGATGATGAAAGGATTGTTTTTAAGCCTCTGGTTATAACATGCAACAGATGAGAAGAAATTACTATACTGCAGCTTTGCTTGTAATACTACTCCTTGCCATTTCATTTTTTGTGGAACCATTAGCCGTGTTGAATCCGTATAACGGTGTTTGGAGCGTAACAGTAAATTCTGGATACAGATCAATGGTTCTCAACATACCCGGTCTTTATCAACCTGTGAATATAACAATAGACAGTACTGGCCTTGCTCATATATCTGCAGCGAACGACCACGATCTCTTCTTCGCCCAAGGATTCTATGTGGCAGCAAACAGGCTTGATCAGATGGAGCTGCAGGCTATCATGGCTTCAGGTAATCTTAGCAAATATGTTGGGCCATCAGGCATAGCTTCAGATAAGACGGTAATGTTGCTTGGACTGCCTAAATATGCATATTCACTTGAAAAAGATATACAACAACAATATCCACAATACTACTCATTAATACAGGACTTCAGCGAAGGTGTAAATGCATATATCAATAGCACCTTCTTCAGCGACCCGCTAGTGCTCAAATTAGCTGGGATTGAGCCCTTCAAATGGACTCCTTATTACAGTTTTGTATGGCAAGAATATATGAGCTGGACGCTTACTACAGGGGGAAAGGAACCACTGATGTACAGCTTGATGTACAGTAGCCTCGGCTTTAATTCGACATTACAGATCTGGCCTTACTATCCGTATTATTCAGAACAGGTGACAGTGCTGCCAGGAGACGGAGAGATAAATAACTATAGCCTGTCAGCTCAAGGCATAGAGCCAAGCTATCTATGGTCTCTGAACTGGATGGATCAGTGGGCAACAGGAGTTAATACATCTTTACTAAAGCAACTTCGGCCATTATTGAAAGAAGCTCTCCAGAACATATCAGACCCTTACTTTGCATCACCAGATATGGGAAGTAATAGTTGGGTTATAGCTAGCTCATTCAGCTGCTCTGGCTCTCCGCTTCTAGCTAACGATCCACACCTCCCCCTGTATATTCCTTCCTTGTGGATCCCCATGCAATTGCAAGATACATCATTTAATGTAACCGGATGGAACCTGGTAGGTGTACCGGGTATACTGATAGGGCATACGACAAGCACAGCTTGGGGTCTGACAACACCAGAAGGAAATTCTGCTAACGATTACCTTGAAATCCTCAACGGTACAAGCTATTTGTACGATGGTAAACGGTTGCCTATGCAGAGTGTTAATTACACACTAGATGGTAAAGAGTTTACGGTATACTATACAAACAACGGTCCCCTTATAGCTAGAAACTCTAATTATGGGATATCTTTGAGTTGGCCAGGTGCAGAATTACCATCATATGACCTGATAGCAGAAATTATGCTCGATAATTCGACAACCTATTCTGAAATGCTAAACGCCCTCAGATTCTGGGGTGTACCTCCTCAAAACTTTGCTCTTGTATCAAAAGACCACGCCGGATACATAACAGCAGGAAGGTATCCCTTGATAAATGAAACACTTCCAGATAATAAGACTGTTATGGTAATAGGTTCAAGGTCTATTCTCAACGGTTCTGTTAGTAATTGGGAGCCAGAAGGTTTTGTACCATTCAAGTTTTTGCCACAGTCAGAAGATAACCCTAGAGGCTACATGTTCGCACCAAATCAGCCAACAGTAGGGCAGGATTATCCATATCCTTTTGTTGGTGGTTTCTGGGCTTCAGGTGGCAGAGCGCAGGTGATTTATCACTATCTGAGTGCAAAGCAATGTGTAACCATTAATGACATGGAAAGTTTGCAGAGTAACATTACAGATTACTGGGCCAGTCAGTTAACCCCGCTACTTATAAAAGAAATTCATGCGATGAATATGAATGATTTGGAGCAGAAGGCCTTTACCTACTTATCTGATTGGAATTATACTGCAGATGAAGGTTCTGTCGGTATGACTCTCTACTGGTATATTACATCTGAAATAGATAACATGACATATGCGAAAATATATCAAGAGAACAACCTGCAAGGATTACCTCTTCCATTTATATCTACAACAATATACCTAGCATACAATTACCCTGACTCGCAGTGGTTCAATTATAACTTCACTAATATAGCAAGAGAGGCTTTTACAAAAGCCGTAGATCTTCTTTCAACCAATCTAGGTGATAATGTATCTTCTTGGACTTGGGGCAGAGTGCACATGCTAGAGATCCACAGTCTGAGTGGTCTGCAGGCTCTATCCATAGGTCCTTTGCCGATCTGGGGTGACGATCACACGTTAAGTGTAGGCTCCACATCTCATGAGCTTATAGTTCCCGAGCCATATGTTACTGTAGGCTCCTCATTAAGATTCATAGCGTCACCTGCTTTACAGCAATTCCTAGGGGTTTTTCCCGGCGGACCTAGTAACAATCCCATCAGCTATTACTACTCAAATCAGTTGCAAGCATGGCTTGACCATCAATACTTTTCTCTAGCAAATGGACAGATAATTGCGAGGTGGCATCTTGAATAAGACAAATCTTGTTATAGTTGTTATCTCTGCTGCATTATGCTATATTGCACTTATAATATCACCCTATGCATGGGGCGGCCTCATTGCATCTTTACCATTATTTATCATAAAGCCTGCAAGGGCATTCGTTGCAGGGTTTTCGGTTGGTCTTGCAACTTCCATTTCTCTATTCATAGCATATCCAATGGCCTCTTTGCTCAGCTTGGCATCATTGATAGGTAGGATAATAAACCTCTCACCCTATATAGTAATAGTGATCTATCCTCTTTTCTTTGCAATCATAGTAGGGCTATCCGCCTCTCTCTGGTCCACCATATACAGAATCTTTCGCCCGGTTGGCGGTTGAGATAGATGGGATGTCAGGCTAGCTAGCAAAGGAGCTCTTATTTAACACATCTAACACTTTAGGCGAAACTTTCATGTTTAACTCAGCGAGTGATAAGCCCCAAACAAACTGATAGGGTAGAAGCCCCTTTCTGACATACTCCCACTGCTGAAGCGTGTGGGGTTCTGCTTTTTCGTTGCATTCCGTCCGCACTTCTCGCGATTGGAGTAGGTTTTGCAGAACAATTTTGTCGAGTTTTGGCGTCTCTAGGGTTCGCAGAGTTGCGCCTCTGGTATCAGTGCTACCTTCCAACACATCCCTGTCTGTGCTGGATTGACCTATGCTTTCCATTAAAGGAAAGGAGGACGCAACGCTATGTTGAATCCAGCGTTTGCGTCAGCATGGAAGTGTCCGTGTTGAGACACTTGTGTTCTGTGTGTCACAGACGACACAGACACGCTTTTTCTTCCCTTTGTTTCTGCGCTTCTACGCCGCGAATACTCATGCGATGTAGTTCGTGGCTCGGCGCAGACAAGAGGGAGATGTCTTAATCGTGGCTTACGATTAGACAAGCATTGTATTGCATGCATGCCTACATATGAACGTTGTGTGGAGACCAAATTCATCCCACCGCTAAAGCGATGTGAGCTTTGTTCTCCAAACCTCTTTTAAGGGGTAAGGGTGAGGTGGTTCACCGGCGTTGCTCGAGTCGCTGAAGTTCTCGGTTCATTTCCTGTAGCTGAGTGTTCATTTGTTGCAAATAGTTGAGCTCTTGAAAAGACCAGAAACCCACAGGTCTATATATAGCGTCGTTTAGGTCGCCATATGGCGAGCTGCTTGCATATGGTGTTCCATAAGGTGTTTGGTATCTCATACCGCGTTGCGGAGTAAAAGATATACCCATAATAATAATGAATAGTATGATAGCAAGGCTGCCTGATATAAATAGAGAAGCAAAAAGGGAAATAAGAAGCCCAAATGTGATTATAATTTGTGCCCCATCGCTAAGTCTAATTCCCCTTTTTTTATGAACCTGTCTTTGTTCCATTTCTCTCCCGTTTGTATGAGAGTACTGCGATATAAATATCATGTAAAAGTAAGCATTGCCTATGAAGCGATAAACCCCAAACAAACTGATAGGGTAGAAATTCGTTTGTAAGGGAGGTGGTTCACAACAAAACCGCAAGGAAGCCCACTCACTTTAGCTGTGGAAGGAATTGCGGCAGACTTACACTTATGTATTTGACCCCATACTATCTTCGGTTAGGAGTTAGTGAATCATGTTATCCTTCTTCAGACAGAAGCGACGTAATCCAAACCGAACATTCTTCATGACTTCGCCAAGAGAGCTGTAGCTATCAAGACTCTGGTGTTGCGGAACAGAATTCCTAACCAGAAATTGTTCCAGATTAACACCAGAAGAGGACAGTCAACTAGCCTATGCATAATGGCTCCTATGCACATGAACTGGAGGCTGTGCATAAACCAGTCCTGGGAAGGGCAAGCCCATGAACTTCATTCATGAGTAGTTGACTGAATATAAAAACACTTAGAAGTTACGTAAAAGATATCGCGCAAGGACAAGAAATGGGGTAAAGATATCTAGAAGTTCTTCAATGGTACCGTTGAGGGAGCTTGGACCCAAAGGTAAGGGAGAAGAGATGTTCATTGATTGCAAGAATGATATCTTGGTTCGATGCATACTCTGTCCTTTCAACAACAGACCCAGAGATTGTTGAAAAGGCCCTGAAAGATTATGCAGGAAGCGATTTGGATGCTATATGGAAAGAAGTCAAAGATGATGTATATATGATTGCCAACTTTCCAAGCAAATCCCCTGACGTAGAAAGATATTCACAGATACTCAGGAGGACCAGATTAGGTCTTTTTCTAGGTTCACTAGCAGCTATATTTTTTATGCTCCTTATAACCTTGGGGAGAATATCCTTCCCCTTTGACCCTGTATATGGGTTATTCATTCCGTTCGCAGTGCTGTATGGAGTATTCGGAATCAATACATACCTGGGAAGAGTCCTTAACAGGAAAGTAGTTCAGTTCTATGAAACTCACCAAGAAGAGCTTGCTCCCAGACAAAAACGTATAAGGAAGGCGGTACAGAAGCTTATAGATAAGCTCTACATTGATGTGAAGTCACTGTCACTAGACTCAAGTAAGTTCAACTTCCAGGTATTTAATACGGACTATAAGAATATAAGAGTGGTTAAGGGAAGAGGAGGAAGATTTTACGCTGTAGTAGAAGGTACAGAAGTGAAAAAGACTAAAAAGAGCTAATCAAATGTTTCGAGCTTGAACTTAATTGTCTTATCATCCATATCGTATCTTGTATCCTTGACTTCTAGCCTTTTACCAATTATCGACTCGATCGCCCCTCTTATTATTCCTATTAGAATATAATCTACCTTACTGTATTTATTACCGAGTATAGTATCTGAGAGCTTTACAATAAAGGAGTTATCTCTGACATTTATGTCTGCTATTGCTACTCCAGTTGCTCTGAGGTATCCCTTCATGTTATTGAGAAGTACATTCATATCATTCCTGAACTGCTCGCTTAGTGCATTCCTTATTAGATCAATAATCTGTCTACCATATGCTTCACCAGCATTTTGTAATATCACTTCTCCAGCTGAACCGAATGTTTCAAGAAGGGAATTTATTGCAGTAGCATATGATTCGGCGTTGCCTAAAACGACTCTGCTTGTATACCCATAAAGAGGGAACATAAAACTTTCGTACAGCATTTCATGTTTTGGCTCGATATATGCTTCTACCACAAAATCCATAGCTTTCATTTCTTCAACTAACTGGTTTACAGATGCGAGTGACTTGGCCATTTCAAGATAGAATATTATATGCCCTATACTCTTATCTTCTGAAACCTGTCCATGGACTTGAAGGATATCTATATTCTTGGAGCCAAGCACATTTGAAATCTTCCCAAGAATGGATGGTCCTGACTTTACTATAAGGAATAACTCATAGACATCTGAGCCTTTAGGCGTTATGAATCCTAAATTTCGATGCATGTGAAAGGACCTGTTAAGATACTATATAATTAGGTTTGCCGAATTAGTAATTTAAAAGTGAATTTACTCCTAGTTATCTGACAAAAGCATGAGTAGTTTCTACTATACCTGATTTCTCTTATGCAGATTAGATAAATACCTGAACCTTATGATATAGACACATGAAGTTTGGAATAGTCTATCCTAACACGGATGAATATTTGAAGCCTGAACTTGCGTCTGAAGTGTCCATAAGGGCTGAGAGAGCTGGCTTCAAAGTTCTCTTAACATGGGATCATTATATGGTTCCTAGGACAAACAGGACTATGGATGCATGGACTTTTCTTTCATTCATAGCGGCTAGAACAAATTCAATTCAGCTGGGAACATGTGTTACACCCATACCATTACGTAATCCAGCTATACTGGCAAAGATTGTAGCAACACTCGACGTTTTATCTGGTGGTAGAGTTTTACTTGGCGCAGGAGCAGGGTGGCATAGACCTGAATTTGATGCTTTCAGTGTATGGGATGAACCGAAGATAAGGGTTGCCAAGGTGGAAGAAGGGATCCATCTGATAACCACACTGTGGAAAGAAGAAAGGGTAAGCTACAAAGGCAAATATTATTCAGTAAAGGATGCAAGTATAGAACCAAAACCAGTACAGAAACCTTATCCAGAAATTTGGTTTGGAAGTACAGGCAGAAAGATGCTATCTATAGCTTTGCGATTTGGTACTGGCTGGATACCTACAATGATAGACCTTGATAAGTATACCAATATATCATCCACTCTTTTAAGGAAACGTCCAGATCTTAAGCTAGCGTATAACCTTTATGACCCATTATACGATTATCATAGCTATGTTGATCTTATAGAAAAGCTGAACGATGCAAAATGTCAATACCTTATAATCAACTGGAGGTATAAACCGGATGAAATGGTAAAAAGGATAGACTGGTTTGCCAAAGAATTAATCAATTCTTTCAGCTGAAATTATAATATTCCAAACTATAATAATCAGAAGACCTATTATGCGAGAAGCTTAACAGGTATTTAGGTCAAAGTACATCTTGCAGCCAGAACATTGAAACCTTATGAGATTTATAAGAAAAAATGTCAGTCTGCAGATTTGTTTTGTTTGCATCCTTCATGCTAAAGCATACCAGCAGGCTGATAAAAAAGATGAAGTGATGAGTATAAACTTACTAGTTTCTTTATTTACCCAAAATTCTAAAGAGTTTTGTACCACACTTAGGGCAGCTTCCCTGCAGTGCCTTTCTTCCGTTCTTCATGGTGACTTCTTTCGGATCTTTGATCTCTACCTTTGCTCTACATTTGACGCAGTAAGCTTCCGGCATCTATGATCATCAAACTAAGCCTAATTTGTTATATTTTTAAGTATGGCGCCTAAAATATGAAGCCAAGCAGTCTAGTTTAAAAGAACCAAGGTTTATAAGAAGACCAAACAGGGAATCAGGGTCAGGCTTGATACTTCTTAACAAATCAAAATCTCTTTGGTTGGGGTGAGCTGATGGATGGAGTATGATTATGATGTAATAATAGCTGGTGGTGGGATGTCAGGCATGCTGACAGCAGCTGCAATAGCGCATTATTCAAACCAGAGAGCAAGGATTCTTGTGGTCGATAGAAATCAACCTGCAGAGCCAGGAAAGAAGACAAATAATGGCTGGACATGTGGCGATGCGGTCAGTAAAGGGAGCATAGAGTATCTTGCCAAGAATATAGGTATCCGTTATGGAAAGCCAGAGCTGGAGCATAATGTAAAAGGGGTGCTTGTTTACTCACCCGATCATGAAACCAGAGTCCTTTTTGAAGGAGAAGGTTACATCCTAAACAGAAAGATACTACCTCAAAGGCAAGTTCAGGATGCAATGAAAGTAGGTGTGGAATTTGCCTATAATGTAAGCGCTGATTCTCTTATAGCTGAGGATGGATGGATAAGAGGAGTAACAGGTAGAAACCTTACAAATAATAGCATATTCAAGAAGACGGCCAAAGTTGTTATAGATGCTGGAGGCTCTGCAACAAAGCTAAGAAGATACATACCTATCAGCACCAAGATAGAAAAGGAGATCAACAAAGACGATCTTGAAAGTACGGGACGATATATTTACACTTTTGAACCTGCTGCAGATGATAAAACATGGTTTGACTCAGATTATGCAATTATCCATCTTGACCAGTATCTTGCACCTGGAGGTTACTGCTGGACATTTCCCAAGGGACAATCAAAAGTGAATATAGGCCTCGGGGTTCAGAAATCAGCTTTGGATGCAAGAAATCAGAAATATAACAAAAAAGACACATTACAGGACTTAATAGACCAATATGTTAAGGCGAACAAAGTGATCAAAAACCCTGTACAGTCTCAGGACGAAAATGATAGAGGGAACACAAAAGGTAGCTGGCAGGTACCTGTAAGAAGACATAACGATTGTCTTGTAGCTAATGGTTATGCTATAGTTGGGGATGCAGCATGGATGCCAAGACCTATAGATGCTGGAGGTATAGGTCCATCTATATACGCTAGTGTTATACTGGGCAGAGTCGTCGCAAAGGCACTAGAGGCTAATGACACAAGTGAATCTGGCTTATGGTCCTACAACGTAGAATATATGAGGTTTTATGGCTACCCTATGGCAAGCTTCGAAGTTCTTCGTATGTACCTGCAGACACTAAGCAATGAACAGATTAACTATGGCATGAAGTACTTTCTGTCAGAAGATGATGTGGCTCATATCACTAGGAGGCAACATCCGGAGTTCAACAAGCTCAGAGCATTTAATCCTCTTATGTGGTTCAGAGTGCTGAGCGAACCGCAACTGGCTCGCGGATTAAGATATACAGCACAGAAGAGCGAATCTCTGATTACACACAATATGAATTATCCAGAAAGACCAGAAGCGTGGTTGGAGTGGAAGAAAGGTCTTATGAAGCACTTGGAAGAAGCGTATGAAAGGTTTCAAATAAGAGGCAGGTCTTCACAGTATGCGGAGCTAAGTGCTAGAGCATCTTAGTTAGTCTTTTATTGCGATGGCATCTATCTCTATCAGATAATCACCAGGCAATATAGCTTGGATAGTAGTCCTAGCAGGAGGATCTTTGACGAAAAATTGTCTGTACACATCATTCATATCTTTGAATAATGACATATCTCTCAGGTATACCCCAACCCTGACGACCTTCTCTAGTGAACACCCGCTAGCCTCAAGAATGGATTTAACGTTCTGCAATGCAAGCTTTGTCTGCTCGACTATGCCTTCTGGTGCGATTCTTGTTTTAGGGTCTATCCCTAACTGCCCGGATACGAATACAAAATTGTTAGAAATGACTGCCTGAGAATAAGGTCCGGAAGGGCTAGGAGCTCTATCGGTACTTATCACTTTTCTCATACGCTTGCTATGAAAATCCAGTGATAAATGCTTTATCTAATCTCGCAAGAAGACCCCGTCCGCAGGGGCGGGGTAGTTCACCTCTTCATCTGTAACTGTGAATACATCATCAAGGTTCTTTTTGAATAATGGAAGCATATAGTCAAACACCCTAGTGGCAGCTATCCCATCAGCTATTGTATTTGGGCTTCCAACATCCTCTGCCCTGCCTGACATGAGGGATTTTGGTAGAGGAGCAGCACCTTCAGCCTGTACTCCGTAAACCTTTATGATGAAATCCGCAGAAAGCCAAGGACGTTCAGTCCTTGGATGAATGCGACAGAACATTTGTATGTAGGCGTATATGCAATATAATAAATGTCTAATCGTTTGCTTTATAGCAATAAAGCAC
>JARVJU010000018.1 GCA_029775965.1 Nitrososphaeria archaeon
GTTAATAAAAACTCTGAGCATTTGATTGTAAACTAACCAACATTTATCAAGCATCCATAATAATTTCTGTTCTTGTTCTTCGTTTGGATAAATCCTGAACTTGTAGGTTAATCGCAATTACACTCTTCTCTATTCTGCTATATGCTTCTGTATTATAGGGGAAACAATATATAAATATTTTATTCGCTTCCATCCTCTTGCCAAGGGGACTTCCCGCTCGCTGTGTTAAAGGCCGTAGCTTAGTGTCAACTAGCATTCCCTAAAGGAGTTGTCTTGTCACTAGCTGCTACATGCCCTTAGCAATGGATTCATTAGCCATAGCTATTGCCTGTTTGACAGCAGCCTGAAGTACTCAGATTTACTAAGCACTTCAACTTCCTAAGCATGAATGTTTCTCCATCTTCCACCCACCTTCCTTTGGCGAGCAGGAAGAGTGGCTATCTGCTGTAATCTCTTTTTATTGTATTTTAGTTTATTGATCTCTCGCATGTTGGCTTTCATCCCACCCATAAATCGCATGGGTTTCCCTGCCCATTGTTGATAAAGCCTATAGCTAGAGGGAGCATAGAAGACTAAGATAGCTATAGTTCATTAAAGAGATCACAAGATCGAGCTACCGATCTTTTGTGTAAGCCATCACACAGAAGAATCCATGTACATGATTAATTGCTGGCTACTCTCTTAGTTACGTTGTTAAAAAGTCTATTCGATCGATCGTTCTCTGGTATTATCTGATATAGATTCCATCCTTATCGAACTCCCATAAGATCTGACGAACCATATATCTGCCATAGTTCCCATGATTCTGAGGACAGAACTTTGGCTCAACTTCTGTCTGTCAGGAAGTCTCCAATACAGGTGAACAAATACAGTCCTTTTGGATGCCATACTGCAGAGAGCTGATGCACCTATCACCTTACGAAAGAGTCTGTAAGTCCAGTCTTTATTTTGCGACTCGAGTATTGACTCAGCTATCAGAGTGTTTAGGGAATTGAAGATGATGATTTCATTTTGTGATCCTCTGCTAATTATCTGTTTCGCTATATCGGCTAGGCCTGAGGATGATAATATTGCTAACCATCCTGTTCTCTCTTTCAGTATGTTTGGTACAGTACCATCTATATCTATGAACAGTGTATTAGCGTGGCTTGTGGCTATTTCCTGGATTAGAATCCATTGTGCTATAAGTCCTTCAACAATCACGTAGTGTAGTCCCTCTTTAAAGTAAGGCTTCAATTGCAAGTATTAGGGGAAAAGGTGTAATTAAGTATGTGTTAGCAGAAAGATTTTACTGTGCCGGAGAGGCTTTTGCCATCTGTGCAATCTATGCTCACAAGAATAGAAGTTAGCTAGGACGAAGCATTTCCAGTATTCTCCTTCTCCTTTACCTTTCATCCATTAACAGGACTATGCCCTTCTGATTCTCCCTTCCAAATATTCGCCCTGCAGCCTGAACTACTCTAGATATCGCATGTCCCATTATCAGCTCTGAATATGCATTTCCCCTCCCTCTTCTTGCAGATATGTATGACATACTCATCTTCAGATGCAGTGTTGGAGGTGATACCGGCAGACCAACGATCGCTGCAGCAGTCTTCCCAAATCCGTGAGGTGCTTCGACAACCATATCCTTGCCCTCTAATACAGATTTAACTATCTTATTTGCTAGCTCAGCCTGACAAGGACTCGGGGAAGCATGTGGAAAGAAAAGAATATCACCATGCAAGAATGATACATCCATATATTGCCTTAAGCTGCGAAAATCTTAACAATAGCCGTATTACTGCATGAGATGATGAGTTACAAATACAGTCTTGCAGGATTTGTAGACAGTATAGCCAAACGAAGACAACTTGTCAAGCTTCCGAAGAAACTGTCTGCTAGATTCGAAGCCGCAGCTGCAGAAATGTTTTTTGATTCTAAAAGCACTGTAATAATTGAAACTGAAGAATCGAATTTCCCAATAGTTGCAAATCTTATCAATACAAAGAATAAGTATTCTTTAGCGCTTGGATGCGATGAAGATCAGGTGGAAAATGTATTTTCACGGGCTGTAGCGGAAGCAAGAAGACCAAGGGAGGAGGATGGTGAGTTTCTTAAGAATAGCACTTCCAAAGGGTTGGATATACTTCCCATAGTTACTCATTTTGAAAAAGATGCAGGTGCTTATGTGACAAGCTCCATTGTTGTTGCACTGAATAAAGAGACAAAGACTCAGAATATCTCTGTGCACAGATTGCTTAAACTTGGAGAAGATAGAATGGCAATAAGAATGGTCGAGGGGAGGCATCTGCATAGAGCATTTACTCTAGCCAAGGAAGCAGGAGAAGATCTGCCTGTAGCTGTAGTTATAGGCGTTCATCCAGCAGTTGAGATAGCAGCATCATACCAAGCTCCATACGGATTCGACGAGCTATATCTTGCAAACTCCCTTATGCAAGGTAGGCTTGGTATAACAAAGCTAAATAACGGGCTTCACGTTCCGTCCTGCTCTGAAATCGTTCTTACAGGTAAAATACTTGCAGACGAAGTAGCAGATGATTACATGGTAGAGATGCTTGGAAATTATGATATACCTAGAAAGCAGCCTGTTCTTCAGGTAGAGAGAATATACTACAAAGACAAGGCATACTTCAGAGATATATTACCAGGAGGAAGGGAGCATAGACTCCTTATGTCCTATGCTGTAGAGCTGAAGGTGGCCAAGGCTGTTCGGGATGTAGTTCCGAGTACAAAGAAGGTTGTATTTACTGATGGGGGGAGAAACTGGCTGCATGCAGTAATTCAGATGAAGAAGAGACTGGAAGGAGAACCAAAGAATGCCATTCTTGCAGCTTTTGGTGCACATCCTTCTTTGAAGCATGTGGTTGTGGTGGACGAAGATATTAACCCCGAGGATCCTCAGAGTGTTGAGTACGCTATAGCTACCCGTTTTCAGGCTGGTAGAGGAATTGTGATGATACGTGATGCTAAGGGGTCAAGCCTAGATCCTTCCAGTGACCAGAGTCTGCTTCTTACTGACAAGCTTGGGATAGATGCAACCGCTTCCCTTTTAAAGGATAGAAGCAGATTCGAGCTGGGGAGAATACCAGGGTACGAAAAGGTGGTGGAGGAGATTAAGAAATTATGAAGATAAAGGGAAAGGTTCTTGTCAAGGGAATTGCAGAGGGATTATTATTACCTTCTAAGCAGCCACTATCTTTTCTTGGAGGTGTAGACCCAGCTACTGGGATGGTACGTGATAGAGCCCACGAGCTTTATGGGACTATGCTGAAAGGCAAGATACTTGCGTTGCCTTATACCGTGGGAAGCAGCGTAGGAGCTTACATAATATATGGAATTGCAAAAAATGGTGTTGGTCCTTCAGGTATCATAACTGAGCTTGGGGATATAAATCTAGTATCAGGTTGCGCCGTAGCAGGTACACCTTTGATATCTGGGATCAGTATAGATACTATACTCAAATACAAGGGTGTGAAAGCCAAGATAGATGCAGAAACAGAATCCCTAATTCTTTCAGACTGAGATCTTTGTGCTGTAGTTCTCTTCGCCAAGCGCTTGAATAGCTATCTTCTCAAGCTTTTCTCTATTATCTTCCGTTGTATATATCCGAAGAATATCTAGGTATCCACTTATAGCCTGAACGACAGGCAGATCCTGCAAAGATATCTTATCAGCTTTACGCCCGGAAGGGCTCTGCACCAGCAAGGTCAAGCCAGTGAATCTTTCCCTATCCGAGGTATAAGGCACAGAGGGTGCGGTAGGTATATCAACATATATGAGGCTGGGGTCGATCGAAGATTTCTCTGCAAGCTCGTTTCTTAGCTGATCCCTCATTGCTGGTTTCGCAAGTATTCTTTCTGCTATTCTTTCTTTCCTAAGTATCATCTTCTCGTATACACATTTGATGAGCTTTCTTTGAATATAGTTCTTTGTTATCTCCAAGGCCAATACTGTTGGTTTATCATCACCCTTCAACGCTAGCAATTCTCTAAGCACAGATTCATCTGTCCTTTGAGTATACAATGCAAGGTCAGACGTATCTGAAAGGTGCAGTTTATCGTCAGCAAGCTGGAAAGCCCTTAAAATCATAGATTCCGCTGCCCTGACAGTCTTGTGAAAATATACGGCCTTGAACATTTCGTATCTTGCTAAAGCAAGCGACTCAAATGCGTTCAGCGCATCTCTGCCAATTGCCAAATGATCCTCGTATATGTCAAAGGAATCTATCACCCTTGCTATATCAACTCTTCCGAAGCCTGCTCCTGTATAATAAGAATCTCTCAGCAGGTAGTCCATCAGGTCAGCGCTCAGACCTCCTGCAACAAGTTCGTTCATGTATTTTCTCTTCCCAGAAAGCTTTCCCACAGCTAGGTCAGACATTGTTCTAGCTGAGTATCCATGAGCTGTAAGCGCATCAGCTATAGAGCTCTTCCTGACGATTCTCTGGGTTGTATCTTCATGGTTTATACCATGCTTTTCGTGAATCAGTTCGTCAAGTACATGGGAAAACGGACCATGCCCTATATCATGCATCAATGATGCAAGCCTTATCATATTTCCTTCGTCCTTGTTAAGATAACCTTTTTCAATAAGAACACCTGATGCAAGGCCACTAACATGCATAACACCAAGTGAGTGTTCAAATCTAGTATGATTAGCTCCAGGATAGGCAAGATAAGCGCTAGCAAGTTGTCTGATAAACCTTAATCTTTGAAATTCTGGGGTATCAACAACAGCAAGTTCAGACTCCTGCACCTTAATGAACCCGTGTACAGGGTCCAAAATCAGCACACTTTTGTCACTTGTCATCCGTTAAATATACGAATGACCTCTTTTATTCATTACTCCTGCAATATCTTTTTGATGAGTGTGAGAAGATAAACGTTGACCTTAGAGGGCTCCACAGAGGCATCTACTCTGTAGATTTCGCAGTAAGGATAGAATCTCTCAAGCTTGTCATACAAGTCCTTCACTCTTGTTAGAAAGGCGCTTTCTTCATATGCATCAGCAAGCTTCATTCTTTTCATAACAACGTCGACCGGTGCGTCAAGAACCACTATAGCATCCGGTTTTACTATATTTGATTCCATTTTGAGAACTCTGTCCGGCTCCACACCATTAGCTGCTTGGTAAATCACGTTGCTATCAGTCCAACGTTTTGCTAGAACTATATTTTTGGAATCAGCAGATAGCCATTCGGATATGCTCTTATTATGCTGAGCTCTATCGAGGCTCCACAGGATCCAAGCAAATTGTGAAGAGAGGGAACCCTCAATTCTGAATTCTGTAGTTCTACCCAGGTATGTAGCTACAAGCTTCCCCATAAGTGTATCATAGCTGGGTTGCTTTATGCCAAGGACTCTATAGCCAGAAGAAGATAGGAACTGCGTGATAGAAAGAATATCGCGTCTCCGATGAGGGTTGAACAGCTGTGTTTCTTTACCCGTCTTGTCAAGGCCTGAGAAAGCAATGAACTTCCCCCTTCTGTCTTCTGAAACTCTGAAATTTTTCAACATATTTGCAATCCTGAGTATCTCTGACCTTACAGGGTTAGGCAGCTGCCATTGAGTCGCCAGTTGATGAAGCTCTGTGCTGCCTCTCCCAGTTACATAGAGTTCAGCATCAGATAGAGCCGTGGAGAGCTCTGTTGCTGATATCAGCGTTTTCACGTCACAACGTAGGGAGGTTTATAACTGTAGGTCATAAAAGTAGTGGCGATAAGCATAGCCATATGATCAGTCTAGATAAGTATGCCCTTATCAAACGTGGTAGCATAGAGGCTAGGGATTACCAAATAAATATAGCAGCAGAAGTCGGTGATAAGAATTCTCTTGTTATCCTGCCTACAGGCCTTGGAAAGACAGTTATCGCCTCTCTGATACTTGCCAGCACATTGCAAAGGAGAGGAGGTAAAGCTCTTTTCCTTGCTCCGACGAGAATCATTGTTCAGCAGCACAAGGACTTTTTGGTTAGAGTGATGAATCTACCAGCTGATTCTGTTGTATCCCTGACGGGTGAGGACGACCTTGTAGCTAGAGGGGATGCTTGGCAGTCCAAGATAATCTGTGCAACTCCGCAGATAACTTTACAGGACTTTAAAAGAAAGATGTTTGACCCTTCCAAGTTTTCTATAGTTATCTTTGATGAAGTGCACAGAGCTACTGGAAATCACAGCTACGTCAGCCTCGCACAAGTATTTGCTGACGATAATATTCAGAAGGTTGGTATGACTGCTACATTGCCAACTGATAAGCAAAAGATAGACGAAATAAGATCAGCGCTTAGGGCAGAAGCTGTCCTTTACAGGGACTATCTAAGTTCAGATGTCCAGCCTTTTGTGCAGAAGGTATACGTTGAGACCAAGGTACTTGAGCCTCCTGAATACATGGACAGAGCAATAAAGCTTATAAAAGGTAGTATAAGTGAAAAGATGTCAATACTAGAAGAAGCAGGGTATATATCAAAGGAAGCTGTAAAGAGGTTGAGCTTCAAGGAGGTTCTGGGAAAAAGAGATTCGATACTTGGGCAGGGGAACTGGAATCATAGGTTTGCTTACCTTTTTTGTGCTAAAACCTTCACTCTTCTGAAATATCTAGAGACACAGACATTTGCATCTTTTCTGAATTATTATTCAAAGAGCATAGGAGGAGGAAGCAGGGTCAGCAATATGATAAGCAGAGATGCTAGAATATCGCAGTCTGTCAGCCTTATATCTGACGCTGTAAAGAGAGGAGAAGAGCATCCTAAGCTCTTGGCGTTGAAGAGTATGATTACAGCTCTCAGTAATTCTGATAGGGTGCTTATCTTTGCAGGCTATAGAGAGACTGTAGATCAAATATATAACACATTGAGCGCTACTGGCATTCGGGCCTGGATACTTATAGGCAAGCAAGGCGAGACCGGACAGACACAGGATGAGCAGGTCAAGGCAGTCGAGGATTTTAGAAAGGGAAATTATCAGGTTCTCATAGCTACACAGATAGGGGAAGAGGGACTGGACATAGCTGAATGCAACATAGTACTTTTTTATGATAATGTCCCAAGTGCGATAAGATATATCCAACGGAGAGGGAGAACAGGTAGGAGATCACCTGGAAGGATGATAGTGCTGATGGTTAAAGGGACAAGTGATGAGGCATACCACTGGATTGTGCAACGACGGCTGGGCGGTATGAGAAGACTCGCAAATAAGCTGAACGAAGAGACGAAAAGGGAAGCAAAGGGAACACTAGATAGTTTCGTTTAGCCTATGTATTAATGTCAACTGATTTTTTAGCGCGGGGTGCTACTATCCAAGCAGTAAAATCTTGGCAACCAGAGCCAAGTAATCCTTAAAAAGAATTTTGTTTGCAATTCACTTGCAAGAGAAGTCGTACAGCTTGAAAACGGTTGCTATGTTGTGAATGCGCAATTACAGGAAGAAAGGTAAGGTAAAGTACTAGGTTAATCATTTTTCGAGCTCTCCATTTCTTTTATTATCTCTATAAGCTTCATAGAGTTATCTAGAATGAGCCTGAGTCTTTCGAGGTCAGTTTCTGAACTGGCCATCTTTATGAGCTGCCTCAGTTTGTTTCTTGATATATCTATCACTTCATCCGAAACATCTTCCTTCGGCTTCGCTACTTCTTCAAGCTCTTCTATGCTTGTTATACCACTATCAACAGGACAGATCTCTCTTCCCTTGTACCTCAGTAAAATACCGCCGCACTTGGGACATGGCTCCTTAAGGAGTGTCGCACCTTTCCTCATAAGCTCTACAACAAGCTTCTGAGGTTTCCTCTCCATGAGAAACTCTAAATGTTGAAAGTAGATAAGTCTTCCCGGTAAATCAAGAAAGGTTAAAATCAAGCAAATTCGAGGCTCTCGTATTATGTAGGGTGATGATTATGGTTACAAAGAAAGGGAGGGAAACTGAGAACGCTGCAAAGGCTGCTCAGGCTATAGCTATTATTCAAGGAATCGTGGATAACAACAACATACCCAGAAATATAAGAAAGCTTGCCAAAGAAGTAGTGGACAATCTGAAAGATCAGAAACTCTCTATAGGGGTAAGAGCTGCAAATGCTATAAGTGCGTTGGAGGAGGTTTCGCAGGATCCGAACGTACCTTCATTCGCCAGAGTTACTCTCTGGAATGCAGTCTCCGTACTTGAAGGTATAAGAGAGTGATCTCTTCTAAACTTCTTTATTCCTTTTGGTATAATCCATAAGATCAATCGGCATGTTATCAAATTTCAATCCTCTTTAGCAATTATAGGATGCACTTGAAGAGCAATGGTGTGTGATTATAGCTATTATATATTTCAGCAGCTATTCGACCAAGCGATTTTACAACTAGGTATGTGAACTTTTGGACGAAAGATATGAATAAAGACCAAGCTTAAGCGTCTTGAATGACAGCATAGCGCATTTTATCCTTACTGGTCCAAGATCAGGGTTTCCCATAGCCTCTAGCAGGTCTTCTTTCTCCATCTTCTGCAGCTCCTCTATAGTCTTCCCCTGCACAAGATCGGTAAGTATGCTTGCTGCTGCCTGGCTTATGGCACAACCTCTTCCTATAAATCCCACTTCGCTTACCCTTCCATCCTGCAACTTTACTGAAAATTCTACATGATCACCACATAGGGGGTTGGTATCTTCAGCCTTGAAGTCAGGGTCCTTAAGCTTGTGAAAGTTATGCGGATTCTTGTAATGGTCAAGTATTATTTCTTTGTATATTTCGTCACTCATTTCGCAAACACCTTCCTAACTTCATTCAGAGCTTCAGCTAGTCTATCTACTTCCTCTTCCGTATTATAGATGTAGAAGCTTGCTCTTGCTGTCCCTCCCAGAGAAAGCTCTTCATGGAGAGGCTGTGCACAATGATATCCTGAACGTATGGCTATAGCTTCTCTACTAAGAATAGAGGCTATATCATGCGGATGCACATCTCCCAATGTGAATGAAATTATTCCTCCTCTCATTTCGATGTCATCCGGTCCATAGTACCTGAGTCCCTTTATTTCGCTCAACCTCTTAAGTGCGTATTTGGTAAGTGACTTTTCATGCTCCCTCACCCTCTCCATTCCAAGCCTTTGCAGATATTCAATAGCATGATAGTAGGCTATTACATCAGCTATGTTGCTTGTTCCAGCTTCAAACTTCCAGGGAAGTTCATTCCATGTGACATCCCATTTGTGTACTTCACTGATCATATCGCCTCCTAGGTTGTATGGGGGCATGGCATCCAGAATTTCTCTCTTACCATACAGCACACCCACCCCAGTTGGCCCGAGCATCTTATGAGAGGAAAAGGCAAAAAAGTCGCATCCTATATCTGTCATGCTAACAGGCATGTGAGGAGCTGATTGTGCCCCGTCGACAAGCACTGTACATCCCTCCTGATGGGCGATGCTTGTCATCTGCTTGACCGGAACAAGCGTGCCTAGCACGTTAGATGCTTGAGTGATAGCAAGAAGTTTTGCCCCTGCTATCTTTTCTTTGAAATCGTCCAGATCGATAGTGCTATCTTCCTTCAGATTTATGTATTCAAGAAGAGCACCTTTTTCCTTAGCCAGTACCTGCCATGGTACAACGTTGCTATGGTGCTCCAACAGTGAAACGACTATCTTATCCCCTTTTCTTATGTTTGAAGCACCCCAAGTCTTAGCGACCAGATTTATAGACTCTGTGGTGTTTCTGGTAAAGATTATCTGTTCTGCACTTTCTGCACCTATGAATCTGCTAGTTGCTTCTCTTGTCCTTTCGTACTTCATCGTTGCCTTCTCCTCTATTTCATACACTCCTCTGTGAATGTTAGCGTTATAACCCTCATAAAAGTCACAAATTGCTTTTATTACCTGCCTGGGCTTTTGAGATGTGGCTGCATTATCTAGATAAGCAAGAGTCTTGCCGTTAAACTTCTTGCTGAGTATAGGAAAATCGTTCCTCAGCTCTTCCACGTTGAACGCTACTGTTTCCATTTATACTCAATGTAGAAGTACGAGGTAATAACCATTGCGAAAGATTATATTCAGCTGAGGAGGTTCGACCTTATTTCTTCATACAGCGAGTCCCGTAGATCATCGTCTGGAATGTCACGCACCACATGCTCAACTATCCCTGTTGCTATTGCAGTTACAGCTTCTTCCCTGCTGAAACCTCTGCTCATCAGATAGAAGAGCTGCTCTTCATCTGGTTGAGAGACCGATGCTGCGTGCTTTGCTTTAAGATCATTAGTTTCTATCTCAAGGCCAGGAATTGCGTTGGCAAAGCTATCATGGCTGAGTAAGAGAGCATGCTGCTTTAAGTGAGAATCAGAGCCTCTTGCCGGGTTTCTTATCACCATCATACCTTTGAGCAGTGTTCTTGAACCAGAATTTACCACTGCTCCTTGCACAGCAAGACCGACGGTATTTCTACCCCAGTGCTCTACCCTTGCCAGCATGTCATGCTTCCCTCTGTCAGCAGCATAGCTACCCCAAAAGACCTTGGCATCCCCACCTTCTCCCATGAGTGAAACGTTGCACCTTGCCCTTAGATACGGATTCTTCCCGCCCCATAGTGAAAAGATAAGCCTTGCACCGTTACCTATTATGAAGTTATAGTTCTGTGCTACCTGTGTCCTGCCTGTTAAAAATGAAACAAAATTTACAGTTGCACCATCCTTAACAGTTATGTCATACACTTCTGTTAAAAATCCAGAGCTGTAATTTTTTGAGCTCGGGTCGGATACTCTATCCAGAAAGATACCATTATAGCCCTCGCCAAAGGTTATCTTTGTCTTTCTGTGTAATGCTTTTTGGGTAGCAGGTAATACGGTAGCTCGTATAACCTTCTTATCACTGTTTGCAGGAATCATTATCGTTTGATATGTGTTGCGTAGAGCTGCGTTTAGCAGGTCATACTTATCAGCATTAGCATCTAATTTCTCATCAAATACACTAGATTCACCCTGCATAGAATCCGCATTAAATTCGACTGATGGAGAAAGGGCTTTTGTATACGCAGACCTACCTGAGCATCCTATTGTAAATTCTGAATATGGTATATCTGACATTGAACCCTTGATATCTACTGGGTCAAAGGATACTGGATCATCGATGGGATTCTCGTAATTTTTTAGGAATATCTTATTGGTTTCAAAGGGTGAATCATAGTATGCTGCCAGAAATTCTTTTCTTGTAGCTAGTATCCGTTTGCTTTCCGCTAGCTCTGCGGATAGAGAATCAAGCCTCGAGAGGCCTAGTGATTGCCCGTGCACAGCCATGATGCTCACTGATACTAGCCTACAGCGCCTGTCATTTCTAAGCCGATAAGTCTGTTCAGTTCAACGGCGTATATGAGGGGGAGAGACTTCGTGAATGGCTCTAAAAATCCCATAACTACAGCATTGAGGGCTTCTTCCTCAGTAAGTCCCCTGCTCATAAGATAGAATAATTGCTCTTCTCCTATCTTACCAACCGTTGCCTCATGTGTGAGCACAGTGTCATCTTCGTTTACCATATTATACGGGTATGTATCTGACCTTGATTTTTCATCAAGTATAAGTGCATCGCACTTGACGCTGCTTTTAACCTGTCTTGCCCCTTTTGCTACAAGAAGCTGACCTCTATAGGTGGCTCTTCCACCATCCTTAGATATCGACTTCGAGATTATCCTAGAGCTTGTTTCTGGTGCGAGATGCAATATCTTTGAACCTGC
Source organism: Nitrososphaeria archaeon (assembly GCA_029775965.1). Lineage (GTDB taxonomy): Archaea > Thermoproteota > Nitrososphaeria > Conexivisphaerales > DTJL01 > JAKAPW01. The sequence goes on from JARVJU010000018.1 coordinate 11,685, forward strand.
ATCAATATGCTGCCCCGCCCCTGCAAGAGCAATAGATAGCACCTCTGCTCTCGCACCCTTCCCCTTAAGGTATACGGAGGGGTATTTCATTGTGACCTTACTCCCGATATTACCATCTATCCATTCCACCCTCGCATTTTCGTAGGCAAATGCCCTCTTTGTTACCAGATTGTAAACATCTTTGGACCAGTTCTGAATCGTTGTATACCTTATATGCGCATTCTTCATTGCTATCAATTCCACTACTGCAGCGTGCAGTGAGTCAGTAGAATAGACAGGGGCCGTACAGCCCTCGACGTAATGTACATCAGCCCCCTCGTCAGCTATTATCAGCGTTCTTTCAAACTGCCCCATGTTAGCTGCATTGATTCTGAAGTAAGCGTGTAAAGGCTGCTCCACCTTAACACCCCTAGGAACATATATGAAGCTACCGCCACTCCATACAGCGCTGTTTAGTGAAGCAAACTTGTTGTCATTATACGGAACAACCGTACCAAAGTATTTCTTGACTATATCAGGATATTCCCTGAGAGCTGTATCCATGTCAGAGAAGAGAACCCCTTGCTCCTCAAGCTCCTTTCTCATGTTGTGATAAACAACTTCACTTTCATATTGCGCGCCAACACCAGCTAAGAATTTACGCTCAGCCTCTGGCACACCTAACCTATCGAATGTGGCCTTTATAGTTGGAGGAAGTTCTTCCCAATCTTTAGTCGTTTTCTCTGTTGGTCTTATGTAGTAGGTTATGTTGTTGAAATCTATGGCTGTGAGGTCTGCACCCCACATCGGTAAAGACCTTTTGACAAAAGCCTCGTAAGATTTCAACCTGAAGTCAGTCATCCACTGGGGCTCATTCTTTATCCTTGAGATTTCCTCAACGACATGCCTGTTCAAGCCTTTATCAAGTCTCGTGACTGCTTCTTCAGGCATAGCAAAGCCATACTTGCTATAATCAAGGTTCACGGCTTCTCTGACATTACTCATTCTTTATGACCCTCTGGATAAATGATTTATACTTGTAAATATACTTTACCTTATTCTTGCTCCTCTGCTTCCTCTATCCAGGAGTATCCCTTCTCCTCGAGTTCATCTGCCAGTTCAGGTCCACCTGACAACACTACTCTCCCATCCACCATGACATGTATTCTATGAGGTCTGACGAACTGTAGGATCCTCTTGTAATGGGTGATCATCAGAAGACCCAAATTGGGGCCTGATAACTTATTAAGAGTTTCAGCGACAAGTCTAACAGCATCTATATCAAGTCCAGAATCTATCTCATCAAGTATGGCAATTTTTGGCTGGAGTACGGCTAGCTGTAGAAGCTCTGACTTCTTCTTTTCTCCACCCGAAAATCCTTCATTGAGGTACCTAGATGAATAACCTTCGTTCCACCCAAGCAGTTGTAACTTTTCAGAAAGCATCTTCTTAAAGGGCACGAGTGGCACCTGCACCTTAACGTCCTCTTTCCCTCCTTGTTTCATGGCACTGTACGAAGCCCGTAGAAAGTTCAGAACTGTTACACCTGACACCTCTACTGGATATTGAAAGCCTAGGAATAAGCCCTTTCTTGCCCTTTCTGTAGGTGAGAGCTGCAGAATACTTTCACCATCCAGAAGAACATTTCCTTGTACAATTTTGTAGCTTGGATGGCCCATTATTGCTTTGGCCAAGGAGCTTTTCCCAGAGCCGTTTGGGCCCATTATCGCATGTATCTCACCCTGGGATACTGTTAGTGAGACGTCTTGCACCACTCTTTTATCTCCTACCTTAACACCAACGTTGATTATCTCGAGCTTTGACAACTTGGAGAAGAAAAACAATGGAGCAAGTAGATAAACTTATTGAAGATTTATACATAGTTAATAAAAAACAAAAAATTACTTCCCTTTTACGGTGCGTGAACGATCGGCGTGAATTATCTGCTCCTTCACATACGTGTGAAAGAGCTATACATCTTCGCGATCTATCTTTGCTTCTGAGTTTTACGACTCTTCTGTCGCTGACTCGGAAGCTGAACCTGCTGAAGCGCCAGAGACCATTTCTGCAGTCGCGTACCTGTTGGAGACGTTTGTGATCTTGATCTTCGCCTTCTGTCCAGCCTTAGCTCCAGCTACGAATATGATAAATCCCTGTACCTTTGCTATTCCATCTCCTCTTCTGGAGATCTCTGTAATCTCCACATCATATTCTTCGCCTACTTTGACTGGCTTAGGAGCGAAGTTTCGAGACCCAAAACCCCCGTAGCCACCGCGTCTGCCATAGCCTCTGCCGCCACTTTGTCCGTAACTCATCCGTTAATGCACTTCGGCAACCCTAGCCAATAAAACGAACTATATTAATATTGTTGATAAAAATGCAAGCTCGAAAGTATAATTGTGAAATAGTTATAACTAAAAATATGCCAGATAAAGCTATGGGATACTTTGTAATACTAGGACATAGGGGAGCTAAAGGGTATTCCCCCGAGAATACAATCCCTTCATTTAAGAAGGCTATAGAACTTGGGGCAGATGGGATCGAATTAGATGTGCATCTTTCTAAGGATGGCGAATTGGTGGTAATACATGATGATACTGTAGACAGAACTACTGACGGTACTGGCTTTGTACATGATATGACTGTTCAGCAGCTAAAGAGACTTGATGCAGGTATAAAGTTTGGAAAGGGATGGGAGGGATTAAGAATACCACTGCTTGGTGAAGTCTTTGAAAAAATCGGAAGAACAAGGTACAGAATAGAGTTAAAGCACAGTGGCCTTGTGTACAAGGATATAGAGAAGAAGGTGATCAAGGAAGTCGAATCAAAAGGATTCCCGGAGGAAACAGAGTACAGCTCCTTTGATTTTGATTCTGTAGAGAACTTGAAAATGATGGATAGTAGCCTAAAAACAGGTATAATAATCCATGGAAAGGTAAAATGGTTCATACCCATAGCTAAAAAATTAAGATGCGATTCGATATTTGTAATATCAGACTTGCTTGATGAATCAGATGTCAGTCTTGCTCATAAGTCGTCGCTGAAGGTAGGAATGTGGGGAGTTAACAACTACTCTACATCTACAAAAGCTGCAAGGTTGGGTGTTGATAGTATTACAACAGATTATCCAGACCTAGCTGTTAAAGCAAGGAAAGAATTTAACCTTTCTTCTGAAAAGCCTATGTGACAGATGGTAAGAAATTCTTCAGATGGATAATAACATGAAGTTGCACAAGCATACCAGAGATCTGATTAGCGATATAGCGTTAGGGATAGCAAGATCTGATAACAAATCCGGCATTTCTTGCAGAGCTAACAGGTGCAAGCAGTTGATGGATGTTTAATGACTTCACCAACCACCAATGCACCAAAGCCCCTTTTGCTATCTGATAAAACACTCTCTGATACTATAAGCCATCTCTCTATTTGTTTACGTTCTTTTTTTGGGCATAGGATGGAAATATATCAGGCAAAGCATGTAGGAGTGCTGTAAAAACAATTCTATTCGCAGCACCTGCTTTAGCCATATTGTACCCTATGGGAAGCTTACTCCACTTCCATAAAAAAGGTAATAGTACTTATTTATCGTTGATGCATAAACATATGATGTATAAGAATGAGAGATTCTTCATCGGGCACTCTCCTGGTTGTGGTGCTAGGGACTCTCATGGTAGCTATAGATACAACTGTTGTAATTCTTGCTTTACCTACGATAACCGATAAGCTACATGCTGACCTTTCTTCTGCAATCTGGACACTTATGGGCTATCTGCTTGTAACGGCAGTTCTGGCGACTCAGCTGGGAAGGGTTGGGGACTTAATAGGTAGAAAGACCATCTATAACTTTGGTTTTGGTCTTTTTACAGCAGGCTCCATGCTTTGTGGCCTTTCTTCCGGCATAGGACAACTCGTGTCATTCAGAATAATTCAAGCTCTAGGTGGTGCAATGATGGTAGCAAACAGCGGGGCTATCATAGCGGACAACTTCCCCAGAAATGTAAGAGGTAGAGCGTTTGGGTATACAACATTAGGATGGAACTCAGGGGCCACAGCTGGAGTGGTGCTGGGTGGCGTGATTACAACACTTCTTGGCTGGAGATACATATTTTTTATAAATGTACCTGTCGGAATAGCTGCTGTTATCCTTGGACATTTGTGGATAAAGCCAAGCCCCAAGATATCTTCTAAGCTTGATGTTGGAGGTTTAATTCTTTTTTCCATAGTTCTTACAGCAGCAACAATAGGCGCCTCAGATATTGCTGCCTATGGGCTGGGTATAATCAATCTCAGCATGGTTCTTATGGCATGCATATTACTTTTACCTTTCTTTCTTCTGGAAAAGAAGACTCACAACGCTATGATCGACATTTCAGCCTTTAAGCAGAAAATTCTGGCATACGCACTAACTTCATCCTTCTTGCAGAGTGTAGGCTATCTGGCTGTGATGTTTATGATAACCATGTATCTGCAAGGTATAAGAGGCTTAGACCCTTTACATGCATCTTTACTTTTAGTGCCTGGATATGTTTTATCGAGTTTTGTAGCTCCTTTTACTGGTAGGCTATCTGATAGGCTCGGCTCAAGGCTGCTTGCAACTGCAGGTATGCTTTTTATGCTATCAAGCGTAGTTATATACATCCTGATATCAGTCAAAAGCCCACTTTGGGTAATAGTGTCTGCTTCACTCGTCTCTGGTATAGGAAGTGCCATGTTCTATCCTGCTAACAACAGCGCCATTATGGCAAACGCCCCCTCAACTCACTATGGTTCTATATCAGGCCTTGCCAGAACACTCGGCAATGTAGGCACTTTGATAAGCTATGTAATAGCCATAAGCGTATCAAGCGTATCCGTCCCCAGATACGTAGCCTTCCAAGTATTCCTAGGCACCTCAAATGTCGTAGGAGGCCTTGCTGTTGCTTTTATGCAGGGGATAAGAACCGCCCTTCTGGTTGCTGCTGCTGTACTAGCTGTAGGGTTGGTATTTTCAGCAATGAGGGGTAAAGAGGTAAGGTCCATAGAGCAAGGCAACTTTGGTGTCTGATGAGCTTTCTTTTATTCTACACAACAGCTCATCTTAGATATGTCTCTAACAAAGGCCTGAGCAGATAACTTTATGCCTTCGGCAAGAGTTGGGAAGATGTGAGTCATATCCATAATCTCTCTGAAAGTAAGCCCATATTTTATAGCATAAGCACCTTCAATGATAAACTCAGTAGCCAAGGGGGAAAGAATATGCAATCCTACTACCTTGTAGCTGTATGGATCTACAACAAGTTTAACCATTCCTTCCGGCTCCCCAAGCATAACAGCTTTAGGTACATCTTTCAGCTCGATCACTCTACAGGAGCACGCACCTGTCTTCTTCATAAATTCCTCTTCTGTCATTCCCACTGAAGCAACCTGTGGATTCGTAAATACAGCCCAAGGAGTAGAATCATAATCTATTTCAGCATTACCTCCAAGAAGGTTTATGGAAGCTATTGTTCCTTCTCTTGCAGCTAAAGTCTCCAGCATGAGTTTTTTCGATATGCAATCTCCTGCAGCGAAGATTCTTGGATTTGTTGTTCTCATGCCAGAGTTTACCTTTATGAATCCCTTACCATCTGCTTCTACTCCTGCCTTATCCAGTCCAAGATCTGAAGTGTTTGGAATTCTTCCAGTTGCGACCAAAATTTCTTCCACCTTTATTGTCTTTCTGCCCTTAGCAGTTACTATCTCAACCATTTTACCATTCCCACCTTTTGATACCGTGTTTATTCTTGCCTTTGTATAGAACTGCATCCCCTCATCCTCCAGCTTCGATTGTAGTGTTGAAGAAATATCTCCCTCAACCTGAGGGATTATCCTTGGCATTGCTTCTATTACCGCAACTTGAGTTCCAAAATGTAGAAATGCCTGGCCGATCTCAAGACCTATCGCTCCTCCTCCAATAACTGCTATGCTGTCTGGTTTCTTGCTCAGCTGCCATACAGTGTTGCTTGTTATGTACCCCGCATCCCGGAGCCCTTCTATGGGAGGTATACTTGGTGAGGAGCCTGTAGCAATAATAGCGCTTTTATACCTGATAGTCTTCCCTGAAACTTCAATTGATTCTGAAGAGTTAAACTTTGCGTACCCATCAATACTTTCAACGTTTGAATATGACGAAAGGACTTTCTCATATTTTTCCTTCCTGAAACTGCTGACAAGTGCCCGAGTTCCTTCCATAACCTCCGAAAAATCAAGAGAAGGATCAGCTGTCCTAACGCCTCGAAATCTCCCAGCTTTAGAATAGAAATAGGCATGCGAAGCCTCTAATAGATACTTTGACGGAACGCAACCTACATTTACACATGTCCCTCCCAAGGGACCGTTTCCTACCATAGCAATCGATGCTTTACCATCACTCAGCTCGCTTGCTTTGATTGCCGCAGAGAATGCTGCAGCGCCACGTCCTATAATCACTATGTCATATTCTGAGCTCATTGATCCTTACACTTCTTGCATCAGATATTATGCTACAACTCGTAAGCCTATCGTAGTATCTTCTCACATGTTCTTCGGCAGCCTTCATGATGGGAAGAATAGTATCCCTGTTTACAGCATATACTATATACCTGCCTTCTCTCCTATAGTTTACCAAGCCGCATACAACAAGGCACTTTAGCTCATGTGAAACACGAGCCTGATCCAAACCAGTTGAACTACATAACTCACTTACATTCTTATCGCCAGAATGGAGGGAATTCAGTATTTGAAGTCTTGCTTTGTTTCCCAGTGCCTTGAACAATAGAACAGCTCCATCTAATGTTAAATTTGACATATGTCATTTTGTACATGTTTGACTATTTAACCCTTTTTAAAAAATCAATAAAAAAAGAGAAATTCAGTCTTGCCTGATAGCAGAATCTACTTTTGCCGCTACATCTTGGGGTATTGTCTGCATATTATGAGCCATCTTTGCGTGTGTAGCAGCGATCTGCATCAGTTCATCCTTTGAAGATGCATGCCTTACTTCGAAATCGCACTTCATACCTATATCTTTGCACTTGAATCTGTAACCAGCCATACAGGTCACTACTGTATAATACTGAGGGGTGTATAACCATTACCCGTAAATTAAAGATTGGAACCAAAGAATAACAGAAAGGTTTAAAAATGCGATATCGGATATCCGATATCGGAGAATAGATATGTGGATGCATATTGGTAGGCATGGAAGAAGAGGCGGACTGAGATACTGGATATTGTCAATGCTTAGGGATAAGGCTCTTACGGGAGCAGAGATAATGGATCAGGTTGAATCCGTGACGATGGGATGGTGGAGACCCTCACCAGGATCTGTGTATCCAATGCTTGATGCTCTGGTTCAGGAGGGGCTTGTAAGAAAAAGAGAAGACGGAAAATACGAGTTGACAGCAGATGGAAAGGCAGCTGCCGATTGGCCTTTCGGAGCATTGAGAAGAGGACCAAGGACGTTAGAGGAAATGATTGACGAAATGTCCAGCTATATATCGTATTTTGAAGACCTGAAGAAGGCAAACGATCCGAGGCTGGCAGCTCATCTGGATAAGATAAGAAGACTTTCTGAGAGGTTATCTTCCATCGTATCCTGATCTTACAAGAATTACAGGTCAATATTATTTAATATGATTTATCATACCTAGGGCTACGTTGCCTCATGTAATAAGCATAGGTGAACCTCTTATCCAGCTGAATGCTGTTGATACAGGTCCTATCAGATACAACAGATACTTTGAAAAGCATGTGGCAGGCTCTGAGCTGAACTTCTGCATAGGTGCAAGCAGGTCTGGTCTTTCATCAGGCATTATCGCCAAGGTAGGAGATGACGAGTTTGGTCTTGATGTGCTACAATATTTATTGGCCGAAAGAGTTGATATCAGCCATGTAAGAATTGCAAAAGGACTTGCTACAGGAGTTTACTTCATTCAGAGAAGTTATCCTGTACCAGGGAAGAGCATAATGTATTATTACAGAAAAGGTTCAGCTGGAAGTACCCTTAGCACAGAGGATGTCAAAGAAAGCTACTTTGATGGTGCCAGGCTTGTCCACCTTACGGGTATTACTCCTGCACTGAGTGAAACTGCCAGGGAAGCTTGGTTAAAGGTATTAGAAATAGCCATCAGCAGAGGAATAAAGATCTCGCTGGACACAAACATAAGGCCTAAACTATTAAGCGCTGATGAAGCAAGAGAGCTGCTGAAGCCTGCAGCTGAGAGATCATACATACTACTTACAGACCCGGATGATATGAGAATAATGTACGAGTCAAGCAACACAGATGAAACTGCTATGCAACTGGTTGCAAGAGGAGTTGAAATAGTGGTCGTAAAGCTTGGACCTAAAGGCTCTATTGCATATACAAAGAATGGAGTTTTTAGACATAGACAGTATCAGGTGCCTGTAGTAGACCCAGTAGGGGCTGGTGATGCTTTTGCATCGTTGTTTGTTTCTAGCATTCTTAAAGGATGGAAGATCAAAAGAGCTTTAGAAGCTGCTACTGTAGCTGGCTCTCTAGTGGTTATGCGTAGAGGAGATAATGAAAATATTCCTTCAGAAGAAGATATCAAGTCGTTTTTGTCCTCTATGCGGGGGAGTGATTAGTTGGCAAATCTTAAAGGTGTTATAACTGCTATGCTTACGCCTTTTGACGCTAAAGGAAATGTGATGCTTAATGCGATACCAGATTTTGTTAGATATCAGACTGAAAATGGAGTTAACGGTTTGTTTGTCTGTGGTAGTACTGGGTTATTCCCACTCATGAGAGTAGAAGAGAGAAAGATGATGGCAGAGGAAGTTGTTAAATACGCAAAAGGAAAGATGCAGGTGATAGTTCAGGTCGGAGCCCCAGACACAGCTACTTCCATAGAGCTTGCAAAGCATGCAGAGAAGGTCGGGGTTGATGGTGTTGCTTCAGTCCCTCCATACTACTATCATCATAATGATGAAGCATTGAAGCTTCACTACAAGAAGATCGCTGATTCGGTAAGCATACCTTTGTATGTGTACAACATACCTAGGTTTGTAGGGGTCAACGTAGGGCTTGGATTGCTCAAGCAACTTGCTGATGCAAAGATAGTTTCTGGTATGAAAGATTCAAGCAGAGACTTTCTGCAGCTTGTAGAAATCATAGAAAATATGCCTGATGACTTTGCAGTGGTTAACGGAACAGAAGGATACATACTTCCAGCTTTATTGGCGGGGGCGTCTGGGATGGTGGCTGCGCTGGGTAATGCATTTCCTGATCTGCTGGTTCACCTCTATAACACCTATTCCAAAGACCTTAAAGGAGCAAAAAGGTTGCAGAATATGATAAACAGAGCGAAAACCATAACAGATAAATTCCCTATATCATCTCTCTATGAGGTTGCTCGAGAGAGAAAAGTCGACTATGGATACCCTCGTCCACCTTTTACAGTGATCAGCAAAACAGAGAGAGAAAGAATGATAAAGGAGCTCAAAGCAATAAAACTAATCCAGTAGAGCTAGTGCCCTGCATGGAGCTCCTTCTACACCTGTGAACTTTACAGGAGCAAAGACAAACAACGCCCTTCTGTCCTTCTTTTTATCTATCAAGTAAGAAAGGTTGGCTAACCCCTCTATTATCACTATACCCTTCTGTAGAAGCATGTTGTGTATGTCAGCAGATGAATAGCTCGTCACAGGTCCATGCGCGGGGACGCTGCCTGTCCAGCCTGCTATGCTCATAGCTTCGGTTCCTACTGCCTTAACCTTCTTTCTTACCAGATATTTGCATGCTGACGGACCAAGGAATGGCCATCGATAAATATAATCCTGGTTAAACCCTTTCTTCTTAGACCAATCGGTGCAGAGCATAACCACATCTTTCTCCCTTATCTCAGAATCAAACATGCTTAACTCTTGTTCTGTGATTTCTTCTCCTGCTCTTTTATTTCTCAAGTCAAGAACAACACCCTCACCTACAAAATTATCAACCGGATATTTTTCGACAGACCTCCCCTCTGGAACAGAGTGTAGTTCGACGTCAACATGTGTCCCTAGATGCATATGCATCCTTGTTACAATGCTTATAGTAAATAAATCCCTGACTGCAGTCTGATAGTAATCGTACTTAAGGCTTGGAAGTGTAGCCCAGCTTGGCATATCAGCATATAGATAATCACTCAGATCAACTACTTCGCTATAGTCGAATGTCATAGTACCTCTTTTTTTATTGGTACATATCTACTTTGCTAAATCTCTGATAGGTACTTTTTCGCTGCTTCGTATGCTGTTCAACCGTTTTGAACATACAGTTTGAGTTTGTTCAAAAGCAGTGGTTCTTAAAAGATATAACAGATGGTAGAGGATAGGGTGGTAGATATGAATAAACTAGCACCGTGGATAATCAGCATGGTTGTTCTAGCTTTAATTACTTCTCCCTTACTTGCCAATGCGTCAACTCTGAACGTATATGTTGAACCGTCGTTAAGCCAGGCAAAGCTTGTAGCGACAACAACTTCCGATCTTCTTTTTACCTACCCTTCATCCAGCAGAGTTTCAAACCTTCTGAACGGTTTTACGTATTCTGTTCAACTCTCTGCAAATAATGTACCGAGCGACAGCCAAGCTTTTCATCAATTTGAAGCAGAGTTAAGAGCGGCATACTATAACATAACATTGGAGAATATGAGTGTAAGCTATCAGCTTTATTCATCAGCAAATCAGACTACTTTGAACGTAACCAAAATAGTTACCATAACTGCTTGGGCTACAGGGATCTTTAACAAGACAAAATCACACGTAGAGGCTAATTTTGCTTGGAAGAACTTCCAAGTAAAGGGTCCATGGCAATTGAATTTCAATGGAAGATATGTTGACGTAAATACAGTGGGGCAAGGGATGCTCTATCCAATAGGACAGCAAAGTGTTCTACCAAGCCTTCTTTTGACATTCTTCACATCACAAGCTATACTGAGTACTTCAACCATAAACTTCTCTCAACTCAATACACCTTTAAGTGAGTGGTCAAGGACATATAATGCAGCAACCAACACAACAACATTCTCTAAATCCGTTAGCGGAAACTTTTTACTAAACGCATCTGTTGCAGTTAATGGGGAGCAGTATGCACTCAAAGTGTATCAGGACCCTTCATCAACAATCACTGTATCAGGTTATGCCATAGCTCAGGGAAATACACTTGTCATTGAGAGCGCTCCGATACTCTCTGGTCCTGACCTCGCTGGTATAATAGCTGTAGCAATAGTAATCATTGTAGTAATTACTGTAGTACTTCTAAGAAGACGTGTAAAGCAGACTGTGTACAACTGAATTTATTCCGTTTCCATGCTTGGGTACAGGCAGTCCAAGCAGAGGCCAGTCTCCATCTGGTAAAAGTCCAATGGTACAAGTCTTCCTCCACACTGCTTGCATTTTGGCATCTGCAATTCTTCTTGCATTGCATGCATCCGTTAAGAGCTTAGATTTAAAGTTCGTCTTTTTGTATGTTGACCTTCGTCAGTTGCCTATCATTTTTGCATGAACAAGCTGTCAAGTTTAAGAATATGATGCTCGTACTAGTCTTATGGATAACATATACGCCGGAAGGGCGGGAGCAGTAATATTTGTAGGTGTTGCACAGTTCTTTATCTTCCTTCTTGTTGCGACAAGTGTCTATCCTAACTACAGCGTACATGGTAATTTCATAAGCGACCTTGGTGTGGGTGCTACAGCTATCATATTTGACCCTTCGATAGTGATTCTGGGTATATTACTTATTATAGGAGGATATTATATAAAGAAAGCAGTTAACGATAGAGCATTAGCTATCATGGTAGTTCTTGCAGGTATTGGGTCTTCTGGAGTAGGTGTATTTAATGAGCATTTTGGTCTTATTCATGCTCTATTCGCTCTGGTCGCATTTGTTTTCGCCAACGCTTCAGCCATTCTTTCCGCAAGGGTTACAACAGGTCATATGAGGGTATTTTCAGTAGTGCTCGGAGTGCTGGGTTTCATAGCGCTTGCGCTTTATATTTCGAATACATACTTATCATTAGGTGTAGGTGGTATGGAGAGGATGATAGTGTATCCAACTATAGCTTGGGGAATGGGTTTCAGTGGATACCTGCTTGGTAGGTCTCAGGGGCTATAGATTCATGAGTGACATAAAAATCAGGAGGTCTGACGCTTGAAGATAGGAATGAGCAGCTGGTCTTTACTGAGTCTGGAGGTTACTGATGCTATCAAGAGAATAGGAGAAGCGGGATATGATAGTATAGAGTTATGGGGGGAGGAGCCCCATGCATATTACGAAGCAGCTAACGTACAGAAGATAAGGGATGCGCTTTCTAGCTTTTCTATGGAAGTAACTGCACATGCCCCTTTTCACGACCTGAACATTGGGTGCACCTATCAAGATGTGCTTGAAACTACTGCAAGGAAGCTTTCCGAATTTGTAGATTTTGCAAGGAAGATAGGTGCTACACAGATAACTTTTCACCCTGGGAATACCTATGATTCTTCTCTTACCAAATACGCCCTTAGGTCTTCTATAATAGTTCTTAAGAGATTAAGGGAGAGAGCAAGTAACACAGTGCACCTCAACATAGAGAATCAATATGGAGACAGACTGGGTTACAATTTTAGCCTGGGAGGAAAAAGAGAGTGGATAGATGAAATGTTGAGGGAAGTTGATGATCTAGGTATGACTATAGATACTGGGCATGCGAACATAAACAATCAGGATCCAAAAGATATGCTGGAGCAGTACAAGAATAAGGTCAGATGTGTTCATTTTAACAATAACAGAGGGATTGCTGATGAACATAGTTTTCCTGCCGATGGCACCTTGAACATGAGCGGATTTATCACAGTAGCGAGAAAGATGAAGGACCTGACAGTTACCTTTGAAGTAAATCCCTTTAGGTATAAGCCGAAAGAAGTACTTCAACTAAGGTATTCACTGAAGTAATAAGTTTTTATCTATTTATCCTTTTGTTCCTAGAGACTGCATATAATTTATTCTCTACATTCTTGGTACGTTTCTTCTTTTTCCTAGGCCGGCGGGTGCTAGATTGAATTGAATGGTTTTTATTCGTGTCATTTCATCAATGCTATAGCCTATCCCCTCTCTTCCTATCCCGGAATCCTTGTTCCCACCAAAGGGAAAATAGCCTACGCCATGGGCTGGAGCGTCGTTCACTGTAACTGTTCCTTCCTCTAGGGCTTTGGAGACTTTCCAAGCAGTATAGAAGTTGTTTGTGAATACACATGAATCAAGCCCATATTTAGATTTATTGGCAATAGCTATAGCTTCATCAATATCCTTTACCCTTATGATGCTAACCACAGGCCCAAAAGTCTCTTCCCATGCAATATCTGCAGTCAAAGGCACCTGATCTAATATAGTAGGTTCAAAATAGCAGTTGTTATGCCTACCTCCTCTAAGAACCTTTGCCCCTTTTGATACAGCATCATCAACTAGCATCTGAACTCTTTCTGCTGCCTGCTTGTTAATCATAGGGCCAATGGTTACACTACTGTCCCTCGGGTCTCCCAGCTTCCAGCTTTTGTCGAATGATTGTAGCAATAGTGATACAAAATCATCAGCTATACTGGAATCCAGCAGAACTCTGCTTATGGCATCGCATCTCTGGCCTGAATATTTCAGACTACCTTCTAACACCTTCTCTGATGCAAGATTCAGATCTGCATCTCTAGCTATTATCGCAGCCCCTTTCCCTCCTAGCTCAAGATGCATCTTTTTCATACCTGCCATCTTTACTATCTGCTTTCCTGTTTCAGTGCTCCCTGTCAGAGTTATCATTCTTACCAGATCATGGGAGACTATTGTGCTACCTACCTCACCCCCAGATCCTGTTACAACATTTACAGTACCATCAGGTATGCCTGCTTCTTGAAGCACCTTTGCAAGCAGAAGGGCTGAGATAGGATCGTCGCTTGCGGGTTTTAGAATGACGCTGTTCCCAGAAACGAGTGCAGGGACAACCTTTGCTACTGCTGAAAATAGAGGATAGTTGAATGGTGTAATGCATGCTATAACACCCAGAGGCTCCCTTATAACAAGTGCAAATTTTGCCATCGTATCCTCGGACCAGTCTCCCGGTATGTACTCGCCAAATATCATCCTGGCTTCTTCAAGAGTCAGCTTTATTCTCTGAAGTGCAGACCTTACCTCCCCGGTTGCCTGGCTTTCAGTTTTACCAGCCTCCTCCACAAGTGTCTTTATGAAGTCATCCCTATGCTCTTCAATTATATGCCTCGCTCTGTTCAGAATTTCTATCCTGTCTATTGCAGGAATATCTCTTATCTTATTTCTTGCATCGTATGCTGCAGTTACAGCTTCATCTGCATCCTTTTTGGAAGCACTCTGCACCCTTGCTATTATAGAATCATCTATGGGTGAATCAACTGGAAATGTCTCTCCTTTGCTAGATTCTCTCCATTTACCGTTGATGAATATTTTAAAAGTAGGTATGCCTTCTACTATATCATAGCATTCTTTGAACATCTGTGATAATATTAATCTGTATCTCTTTTCTTGGTCCAACAGACAGACCCTTTGGTTCAGCTTCTAAAATGCCTTATTGAAAAAACTACCAGTATGAAGTTGGTTAATAGCTTGTAATAAACTTGTGATACATTGAATTACATGCATGAATATTGTCAAAACATAGCAGCCATTCAGCAGATATGAGATGCTACAGAAAGGAGAAGTAAATTTAAAGCAAGACATCTAACAACTTGTAAATCTAACAATAATGCTAATGCAGTATAATCGTATATATGCCTACAGCCATGATTATAATCCCTACCATTGCATCATTGTACCTTGCTGGGATTCGCTGCAAAAAGCTGCCAAGCCCTATATAACTCAGGTATGTAAGAATCATTATAGTTGCCATTGAAGCCAAGGAAAAGACAGCTGCTGCCAAGAAAAGAACATAAAAAGAATAGGGTATGGCAGCTACGAATACAGGTAGAATACTCAAATCCGGGGATAAAGCTGCACCCATAACTGCAAAATACCCCGTGCTCCTGACAATGTTGTTAGCGTTATAGTCTGGAGATTCTGTCTCTTCTTTATTTTGTCTTGGACGGAATGCGATAAGAATAATATACAGCCCTATAGCGAGCATCACAGAGCCTATTATCTGAGTGGTAAGCCTAGATACGTAGACTGAAAAGATTATGGCAAAACTTGCAAGAGCTATACCAAGAATCATCGAAAGAAGTATATGCCCTAGGCCTGCAATAGCAGTTACACCTAATAGTCTTTGCTCTGTCCAGTTTGAGGTCTTACCCAGTACCGATATGGTTGCCCAGTGGTCAGGCGATGCCATATGTAGCACCCCTACAGCAACAGCAAATATTATTATACCAAGTACAGACAACAGCAATTTTTTTAAGAAGCACAAAGCTAATAGCTTTATGTATAAATTAGAATGAATCATTATGTATTCTAGCTATGAGTAGAATGCAGAGCACTAGCAGGGCAGCTGCAACAAAAAATGTTATATGATATCCTAGATAGAACGAAATATATCCAGATGCAAAGGAGCCTGCTGTTCCAGCTATACCAACGAGCGCACTGTAGACACCAAGAGAAGAACCTCTTCTCGTAACACCTATACTATCAAAGACCATGGTGTTAGAGGCTGTATAGAATAGGGCAAATCCGATACCAGCAGCAACAGGATAGAACAGTAAAGACAGGATAAATAGAGGAAATCCTGTGATAAAATAGACTGCCACTGCAATCAGAGCGTAAAAAGTTGAACGTAGAAGCAAGCCATCCATCGCAGAAAGCTTTAAACCTCTCCTCTCGCAGTATCTTCCTGAAAATCTGTAGGCTATAGTCTGTACTGTCATACCAGCAAGCATCACAAGAAAGACATATTGTTCCAGTATCTTCTTCTGATAAAGAGCTGGGACGATAGAAGTATTGAATAAACCACTTGCTACGTAAAATACTACAAGTGTAGTATAAAGGAGTGGTAGCTTTCTAGTCAGCTCATGCCCCAGCCCCTTAAACGAAATTCTGAAATCTGCCAGTCTTGGAATTCTTATGAATATAAGTGGGAATGCCCTAAGCCTCTCCATAAAGCTATGCTTCTCCATTATGATCATCCTCCGTTCAAATGTGATGGGTGGTTCTTTCACGAATATCCATGCTAGGAAAGCTGAAGCAAGAGATAATGATGCTAATGCTAGTGCTATAAATTTCAGCAGTGCCTCAGGCCAAGAAGCACCAAGCAAAAGCCCCACAGTGTTCCCTACGCTAGATAGCAATGAAATGTTTGCAAATCCGCTGGCCCATTTTGACTTTGGCTGAGTCTCCATTATGAGTAAATTTATGGGTGTACTTGAAGCTGCAGTTGTAAAAGCAAGAGCGCCATAAATAAGTATAACTTGGTAAGATGTTGTAGCAAAGAATAGCAAAAAGATAAGAAGAGATGTGGAAGCATAACTGACAACAAGAATAGCTCTCCTTTTGTTGGTAGTATCATTCAGTCTACCCCAGAAAACAGCTGCTGGTATTCCCACAGCGCTGAAAAGAGCAGAAGCGATACCTACCTCTACCGCTGTTCCCTGGTACTTTAGTATGAGTATAGAGATAAGAGTTGATATAGGACCGAGTGAAATGCTGTTTGGAACTATTGTGTAACGCCACAGCTCCCCCTTAGTGTAGGTCATTTTTGTCCCAGCGATGGCCCCATCAGAGGGGGTATATCAAATCAACACAGGATACGGAGAAATTCCTGGTACAATTTTATCCAGAAAGACAAAAATCATCCTTTTTTGCTGCGTTTGGGTGCATTGCTTGTTTACTGTCTCAGACATGCAGAATCGACAGCGAACGCGAATCATTCCTTGCCTGATGATAATAACGCACCTCCTGTGCTAACAGAGAAGGGAATAATGCAAGCTATAGAAATAGCCAGGATACTCAGTAAATTAAGGATACAAGCCATATATGCTAGCCCCATGCTCAGGACCAGACAAACAGCTGAATACATTTCGAAAGAAATAGGAATTGATTACCAAGTAGATGCTAGACTTAAGGAGCTAGAGCTAGGCTCACTGGCTGGAAAAGATTACCTGCTTTTGAACAGAGATGACCCATCTTGGTATGATGAACTCTTTTCCGGATCATCAAAGTATGGGCTGGAAAAGTTTCCAACAGTAAAAGCAAGAGTCATATCCTTGGTAAACGAAGCTTACAAAAAGGGTCTCTCAACTGTATTGTTAGTTTCACACATGGAGCCTATAAGAGCCATTGTAGCAGAAGCTATGAACGATGATGGTAGATTTGTAAGAAAGATCAGATTGGATAATGCTTCTCTATCTATACTAGCATATGATGGTAGGAGCTACAGTGTAAAATGCATAAACTGGATTCCTTTGACCAATTATAGAGAATGATATGGTGCATCTAAGATATATGCCACGTAAAGAAGATAGCCAATGCGATCAGCACACTTAGCAGCTGGTGAATAGGTATCAATATTCCGGGCTTCGATGCAGACTGATTTACAGCTTGATAGGACATAAAACCTACGGCTACTTGTAGCAGAGCAAGCAGGAGAGCTATATCGTATTCGGGAAATGTGATTGCCAGTGTATAGACAAGAATCAGCACTGCCAAACCATGAATGCTCCATACTACTTGCCCGCTGGTCTTTGGTAGCACAAAATATCCTATCGCTTTTTTAAAGCCTCTCTGCCCTGTTACGAATCCTCCCATAAATATTGCGAAATAGAAAGAATGAAAAGCTGGAACATTCAGCAAATACTGAAGAAAGCCTATTTTCATTCCCATATAAATCATCAGATATGTAAGCATAGTAGAATAGGCAAGCACATCATGCAAGCCCTGGAATACTGAGGGTACTTTTCCAGATAACACATAAAGTGTAGCAAGACCGAGCAGTGCTGTTATTGCAACAAGTAGGAAGCCTGTCAATTCAAGAAGTGAAGGGTCTAGGATCAGTATAGCTAACGAATTGAGTCCTAGAAGAGTAGAAAGTAGTCTATGCCAGACCTCGGGATCGCCGGCCTTAGCAAGTCTGGGCATATCCCTGGTGTATGGCCATCTTGTTCCAAGCGAAAGACCGTACCCATAGCCTTCTACCGTGCCTCCTACCACTATTATAGCAGCCGCCATCACTGCTTCAGCTAATGATAAGTCATTCACAAGCATGGCAGATGTCTAGATGTTATTGTTTATCAAAATTATGGATTCATAATGGCAAGATTAAAGTGGTTCTACCATTGCACAAAATTCTCCCAGATTCCGAACCTTTGCACAATCAATCCCTGAATACCTATCATCTCTGTCTATGAGGACAGCCTGCATCCCAGC
>JARVJU010000019.1 GCA_029775965.1 Nitrososphaeria archaeon
GACCAAAACAACAAGGGAAAAGTGGGGAGGACTAACAAAAGTAGCAGATGAATGCTGGGTAAACATAGGCAAAAATAAAAAATACTATATGGATTTCTATCTGCTTTATTACGAACACCTTTTCATATTTAGGAAGCCAGCAGAAGAGGAAGATGTAAAGCAATATGAAGAGAGCATAAAATGGTGGAATAGCTAAAGAGTTTCACAAGACGGTCGCAAGGAATTCCACACGCCTTAGCGGTGAGAAATGAATCAAACAACCTTGACGATGCATCGGTATTAGGCATTGACCCTGGGGATTACTTAGAATACGAGAATTTAGAGGAATTCTATGAATGGGTCTTGACATTGAAGCCTAAGGATGTTAGGGATAAGGGAATTTCACAACAAGCCCTATACAAAATTAAGGCTAAGATCAGGAAAGGTCAATTATTAAACTTCAATACAAAGGTCATTAAGAAATTGCGAAACAAATATACTGGCCTGATGTTGAATAATGACGGAACTCTTAAAGTGGACAAACTGATACAACCAGTGGTCAGTTAAAAGCTACAATGCCAATTGAAGTGCTTTATTATACGATTATGCCTGACAAAGATTTTAGTGCTATAAATGATTTCTAAATTAGTCCTGAATAATAATCTTGCCTGGCTTGAGTTGAATCATATTTGGGGATTAATATATATCTAATCAAAAATCACAACTTTTTTTCTCCTTATCTATATCCCGCATACGCAATAACTGACGAATTTGTAGGAGCTCCTGAATGAGCCACGAAGCTACCCATAAGCAATAACACCCTACTTTTGTCGATTTTTATGCTTACTTCGTAAAATCTTTTAGACCCGAGAAGCATATGCATGTGCGCCGAATGAGTACTTCAATAAAACGTGTAAAGATGATATTCTCTGTCATTGCATCTCCAAGCAGACTTGAGGTTTTGAAGATCCTTAACACAAAGGGGCCTATGACATATTCTGAACTCAAAACTCTTGCGGGTTTCAAGGCTAAAAAGGAATCGGGTAAATTCGCCTACCATCTAAGAAAGTTACTGAGACAGAGCCTGATTTCACAGAACAGGGCAGAAAGGAAATATATGCTTACAACACTTGGAAGACTTGTTCTTAACTCTGCTAAACAGATAGAGGAACAGGCACTTTTAGAAAGCGGAAGGCTCTTTGTAAGAAGTAGCAAACACAAGCTAGAGGAGTTCAACACAGACAGAATAACGCATTCTTTGGTTACGGAAGCTGGTATGCCAGTCGAACTGGCACAGAGAGTTGCCAGTGAAGCAGAATCAAGAATTTATAAATTTCAGACAGCATACCTTACAGCTCCTCTCATAAGAGAACTTGTAAATTCTATACTGATCGAAGAAGGACTGGAAGAATACAGGCATAAACTGAGCAGACTGGGTATGCCAGTTTACGATGTCATAGAGGAATTTCAAAGCGTTGGTCAGAGCCAATACGGGCTGGAGGCATTACTAGGACAGACAGCAAGCGCTGTGATGTCAGAATACCTTCTGCTTATACAGTTGCCCAGAGATGTTGCAGATAGCCATCTATCAGGCGATATACATATATCAAACGCTGGTCACTGGAGCCTGAAGCCTGATACCCTATTTGTTAACCTTGCTAGATCAAGCCTAAAGTCTCTGGAGCATCAAGGCAAATACCCATTCTTACCAACTTTTGACTCCGTAAAGGATGATGATATTCTTAGACTGACAGGAATAAATTACCTTTTGGTTAGAGAAGCGGGAAGAGAAATTTATTATACAGGCATGACTGATATGCTTCAACCAATAGAATCGCAAGAGGTAAAGAAGCTATTCACTCTGCTAAGCTACTCCTATCCACAGAGTCAAGACAGACCCAAAATTATCTTCGAAGTCGATGCAGGTAAAGATAGGAGCATGGAAGAGCTGTTATCAGGCTACCTAGAGTATTGTAGAAGTACGCCATCTCCTTCTATAGGACTCGCCATCCTTAATCCCAGAAGGCTTGACAAAAGTTATTATTCACACCTGGTAAACATACTAAAAAGCAACGGACTGATCCTGTTCAACAACGATAGTCAAATGCAACGTTCCGCATCGGGTTCTGCTGTGGAAAATTTCACAAGAGCTGGACCTGTGGTTCTCGATTCAATTTCCATCAACTTGCCCAGGCTAGCTTTCGAGGCACAAAACGATGCTGTCTATTTCAGGACAAAGACGACACTCCAGCTTGAAAATGCTGTAAATGCATTGAAGATCAGGCGAAGGCTGGTAGAATCGAACATTAAAGGAGGATTGCTTCCATCCCTGAACATCTTCGACGGAATGGTCTATAGTGAAACACCCTATATGAGGGTCAACCTTACAGGTCTGTGGGAAGCGCTAAGTATTGTAGAACCTGATGCGGGAATGGAAGAACTGGGAAATCTGCGGAGAGAGACTATAAACACTGTTGATGAACATCTTGCTTCTTTTAAGGATGGCGGAGACAGTTTCTGCTCCACACTTATAACTGATGAAAGCTCTATCAGATTTCCACAGCTGGACAAGGACAGATTTGGCAGGTCGAAGATGAAGAATTTCTCTTCAGATAGGTACAGTCAGGGGTTAGTCCTGTCAAAGGACTCTATGGACAATAAGTCAGTGATAGAAGATGCCAATCGACTTCTGAAAGAAGTAAAAGGAGGAGTTCAGATCAGACTGGTTATTCCACTCCATGACGTAGATTCTATTCTGCAGAGCAGCATAGAATCACTTGATTTCTTCGTTTCCTATCCGGATATAAGAGTATGCAAGAAATGTGGTTATAAGAATGATGGTGAGTCCATCCAATGCTCTGTCTGTGGTGGACCGACTTATTCTTCTCTGACACTGTAAGATATTTATGCAGTCGGGCAGACGCTCCACCCGCAGACGGGGCAGGTATAGCAGCCCTCCTTTGCCTCCAGCCTTGATCCGCAGACTGGGCATTTGTTTTCTCCGTTGACCTGAACCTGTCTAAGCGTCATAGGCGCCGCAGCCTTACCTGTTGATACAATTACCTCCTTGGCTTCAGGTTGCTCTGCAGGTGGTGTTTGTAATACCTGACTGGTTATCGATTTATCCCTGAAGACCGTTACATCCTTACAGCCCAACCTGTAGGCTTCCAGATAAGCCGTTTTTATGTCCTCGACGGTTGCTTCAGCAGGTAGGTTTGTAGTCTTGGATATGGATGAGTCTACCCATTTTTGGAATGTGGCTATAGCCTTGATATGATCTATAGGAGAAATATCCATCGCAGTCCTGAATATCTTCTTCAGTCTTTCTGGAATATAGGGTATATTTCTTATGCTTCCCTGATTCGATACCACCTGTCTGAGAAAGTCTTCATCATAAAGCCCTTCCCTCCTCATCACCTTTTCAAACACAGGGTCAACGTAGAAGAAGCTCCCGATTGAAACGTTCTTTTCATACACCAATGAGTATACAGGTTCAATACCACTGCTACAGCCAGCTATCATTGATATACTACCTGTCGGGGCTATTATTGTTGTGTACCCGTTCCTTATACCATTCTTCTTTATCTCTTCAGCTAACGAAGACCAGTCAAAGCTCCATGATTTCCTGTCGTAAAAACCACTGAATGGTAATTTCCCTTCAGAGTAGCTGCTCCCCTTGAACAGCGGGATAGTGCCTCTTGACTTTGCAAGCTCTACAGAAGCCACCTTCGAATGGTAATTTATGAACTCCATCACCTTCTCCATAAATCTTCTCCCATCTTCTGAGTCGTACTGCAGACCAAGCTCAAACAGCATATCTGCCAGGCCCATCACCCCCAGCCCTATCTTTCTTGTTGCCAGAGTCATATCTTCTATCTCCTTCAACGGGTATTTGTTTACATCAATTACATTGTCAAGGAATTTGGTCGCAATGTAAACAGCATCCTTTAACGCATCCCAGTCCATGTATGCAGAGCCGTCCTCTTCTTCCTTGATGAATGCATGAAGGTTAAGACTTCCAAGGTTACACGATTCATTAGGATAAAGCAGTACTTCCCCACATGGATTGGTAGTCACTATAGGGCCAAGCTCATTATAAAATGGGTTATACTGATTGACTCTATCAAAGAATATAACTCCTGGCTCTGCACTTTCCCAAGCCTGATAAGCTATCATATCGAAGAGCTGTTTAGGATTTACATACCTTACCACTGCACCATTCCTGGGGTTGATGAGAGGAAAAGGCTGGCCGGAATCATAGTACTGCCAGAATTCAGGTTTTATCAGAACAGAGATGTTGAAATTTCTTAGAGCCTTGTTCCCCTCCTTAGCCTTTACAAACTTCTCTATGTCAGGATGGTCTATGTTGAGAATACCCATGTTTGCTCCACGCCTTATCCCCCCCTGTTTGATTACTTCTGTCATGGTGTCGAATAGTCTCATGAAACTTACAGGCCCTGAAGCTATTCCTGATGTACTTCTCACGAAGTCCCCTTCCGGTCTAAGCTTTGAGAAGTTGTAACCGACACCTCCCCCAGCCTTAAATATTATAGCTGCATTGGCCAGAGTCTTCATTATACTGTCTATGGAATCATCTATATCAAGCACAAAGCAGGCTGAACCCATGCCAAGCCAGTTTCCGAAATTGGCTAGTGCTGGTGTATTGGGTAAAAAACGTCTATTCACCATGATATTGTAGTATAGCTGTATCTCTGATGCGTATGAATCGAACGAACCATCCTGTATCATCTTGACAAATTCTTTCCAGCTCACTCTGAGCTTACGTTCTCTGTTGAACCTCTCATATATTCTCTTTAAGGCTTCGACATGAAATTCATTCAGCTCGTATTGTCCTATCTTCAAACTACCAGCTACATCTGAAGCGGGTTCCCTTATCTCTTGGGAAGCTGTTATGTCATAAACTCTTGAGTCATAAAAGAGACTCGGCAATGTGGTATGAACTGCTACTCTAGTAAAGAGTTGTTTTGGAGATTCTAGCAACCTACCATGCTCGTCCTTCTTCAGATATCTAGCTTTAAGAACCCTCAAAGCATTGGTATCAAAAATCTTATCTACTTCATCTATTCTCTCCTTTTCAAGAATCTTCATCTTCTCCTCTCTTATTTCCGCTCTCTTCTGCCTGTAAAGGATGTAGGCCTTTGCCACCCTTGCCTCTCCGTTTTCTATAAGCACCCTTTCCACAATATCTTGAACGTCTTCTACAGAGGGTATACTGCCTCCAGCGAACTGCCTTTCTAATTCTTTCACAACCTTATTGGCTAGCTCGTCTGCCTGTAATCTATTCTTTCCTCCTGTGGCTTTGATCGCCTTCCATATGGCTTCAGATATCTTGCCAGGATCAAACTCAACTGTTCTTCCGTCTCTCTTTCTTATCTTGGATATTGACGAACCAGTTTCCAGCATATTATCACCTAACCAAATGCCCCTCTTGCTTTTACGTCTTGCTTATTTAATCAAATCACGTTATATTCTTTTTACAAGTTGAACTACGCAATCAATTAAAGTAATGATAAATTAAGATGTACTCGTATCACATTTGTCAAAAGCTGTTGACAAGTATTTGTATCTCAAGTCTTTAGCCTTAGTATGGCTAGTGCTATATCTCCATCTGATTCCTCCAGAGCAGCTATTGCTCTTTCTCTATCAACTCCTGCCTGTGACATAACAAGAGCAATATCCTCCTCTTTGAATTTTAGAGCTTCCACCTCCTCCTCTTCTATGCTCTCAGATGAAACCTGGAATACACGCACACCCTTGGCGTTTATTTCAAAGACCTTGGCGTTTGGCAGGTGTATCTCCTTTTTGTCAGTATATATGACAACCTCCTTGACATCTGCGATTTCCTTCATGTTGAGCCCCATTTTTTCCATCATTCTTCTTGCTTGTCTGTTATCTATCAACGAGCTACTGACTGCGCAGCCATGTTTAAAGCTTTATTCAGTATCCTGCTCAGCATCCCTTACCTTAACAGCCAGGCCTCGTTTCATAACTGTCATATAGCGGTAAGGAAGAACCGCTTTTCCAGTTGCGATCAGGTTACCCTTCTTATCTGTAACCGGGACATCCATCCCCGGCCTTATCTCCCTTCCAGCGCTGACCACATGCCTGCAGAATAAGTTACCCCCTTTGCTTACAAACTCTGAAGCTATGTCAGATGCCACAACCTTAAACTGCTCTAACTTCCCAGTTTTGTATAAGTACTCCATACAATTCATCGATAATGCTAACGTCCCATCCTCTTTGATTGTTGCGAAGATTCTGCCACCTTTCTTTACATGTTTTAGCCTCTGTGACCTTCTTGATCTGACAAATTTTAATTCATCCCAGGGCAATAGGTCGGCTACCCCTAGGCCATATGTATATTCAAGTATGGCTTTAAACTGCCTTGCTTCTGGTAACAATGTCAAAGGTTTCCGGATAATAGATTTATTAAACATCTCCTTTGTAACCTGTCTGATACAGATGGTAAAGTGCGAGGTGTGCGGAGGTAATATCTACGGCGATCCCTTGCGAGTAGAGATAGATGATGCCATACTACTTGTTTGTTCTAAATGTGCAAAGCTGGGAAAACCTGTAAGGGAGTCAATAGTCGTACAGCAAGCTAGGGATAAAGAACCAGCTGTAGCACGCGTCTACAGAAGGGTTAATGATATAATACCAGATGAAGATCTGAACATAAGAGAGGACTACGCGAGTGTTATAAAGAATGCAAGACAATCGATGAACCTGACTCAGGAACAGCTCGGTATGAAAGTAAATGAGAAGTCATCTGTAATAGCCAAACTGGAAAGTGGTAAGCTAAAGCCAAGCATTCAGCTAGCCAAGAAGCTGGAACACGTGATGCATATTAGACTTTTTGACAGGGAAGAGTAGCTTACATTATGAACACAGACAGAGCAGCAGTAGTAACATACAACGAACCCATGGTGATAGAAGAGATAACATCATTGGCGTCAGCTGCAGGATATCATGTACAGAAAACATTCTTTATAAAGAAACTTCTCCACGGGAGATACGGCATAGGGGAGGGCAAGGCCGAGATTCTCAAACAGATGAAAGAAGACGGGCTTATTGATTCTGTTATAATAGATGACAAGATCAACGCTTCCGAGAATTATAATCTCAGCAACTTTCTAGGTTGCAAAGTTATAGACAGGGAGAAGCTTGTGCTCGAAATCTTTGCCAGGAGAGCAACAAGCCCTGAGGCAAAGCTACAGGTCAAAATGGCTGAGCTGCTGTATGAACTGCCAAGAGCTAGGGAGCTTGTACGGAGAAAAACCATGGGTGAGCAGCCAGGTATGTTCGGCTATGGTAGTTATGAAGTTGAGAAACAATACAGAAGCATAAGGAGTATGATAAATCTGACCAAGAAGAAGATAGAAAAGATACGAAAAAGACGAGAGCTTTTTAGAAGGAGCAGGGCAAGGACTTCCTTCCCTACCATCTCTCTTGCAGGTTATACCTCTGCAGGCAAGACTACATTATTCAACATGCTGACAAGATCGAATCAACCTGTTTCGCCTAGTGTGTTTACAACGCTATCAACAACTACAAGGCGTGCTTCGTTGGATGGCGTTGATGCACTATTATCTGATACTGTGGGTTTCATAAGCAGGTTGCCACACTATATGATAGAAGCGTTCAACGCAACACTGGAAGAGCTGAGCTTTGCAGACATAGTGCTCCTAGTAGTTGATATAAGTGATGACCCTGAAAGGCTGTCAGAAAAGTATTCTACAGCAATGACTTCACTCGAGGAGTTGAATGTTGCGTCAGATAAAGTTATAGCGGTTCTGAACAAGGTAGATAAATTATCAGAAGAGGAAGTTCAAAATAGGCTGAAGGTACTCAAACCAAAGCTCATAGAATTCGCCTTTACATCCGCGAAGACTGGTCAAGGTCTTGAAGATCTGAAAAAGATGATAAGGAAAAAGTTATTCGCTCATGAGAAAAAGGAAGAATTATTGACAAGCTTACCTGCAGAAACAACATGAAAAATTCAACAGCACCAGATACTCTTTTTATCCAGTATTCTATATTCGGTTAGCTTACATCTCTCTGCTGAAGCATGGGCTTGAGCCAAGTAATTCTGTCAAAATTCGGTTAACAGGAATTTTAATGCTATTCTTCAATTCTCGATACCTCTTTTCCTTCTTTCTTAGGAATTATCTTTATCTTTGCATCTTTAAAGGTCGCTACAAGCTCTTTTCCCTTAAATATTCTATCCAGCACTATAGCCAATGCAGCTATCTCTGAATGTGGTTGATTTCCAACTGCTATGTTGTAATCAGACGCCTTGTATATATCAAGGGGCACCTTCGATGCACCTATGATTATTGCGATGTCTTTTTTTGAAAGCATCCTTCTCAGCTCGCCCTGCATTTTATTTATATTCACACCATACATTGTACAATGCACACAAACACCTCCCTCTCTTTTCCATTTATTAATAAACTGCAAAGGATCTTGCTTCCACTCAACCTTAAAATCGCCTCCCCAATTTTCCACCACCTTCTTTATGCTGTTCTCTACAGTTTCATCCTTGTCCCCAAAGTAATACATGGAATCTGCCCCAAAGGCTCTCCCAACAAGACCACAGTGTGTAGTTACCCTCTTATCCCTAGTGCTTCTATGCCCAAGTCTTAGCACCACTAGCCTACTCAACGTCTGCCGGAAAGAATGCGCAATAAGGTTTTAAATATCTTCGTAAAAGAATCAAATATATTGAAAAAACTACAGTATGAAGACTCGTTCGTAAAGGTTGCAGGACTTCTTGGAGGAGAAGAATACATCAAGGTGGCAAGGGCATTGCTGAATAACGAAAATGCAACTGATGAAGAGATAGCTAGCGCGACTGGACTAAAAATAAACATAGTTAGAAGGGCCTTGTACGACCTCTTTGGGAAATCTCTTATCTCGGGGATAAGGGTAAAAGACCCAAAGCGTGGATGGTACGTCTATCAGTGGAAGGCACAGGCTGATCAGGTAGATGCATTTCTGAATAACAGAAAAAGGAAGATACTTGAAAGACTCAAGCAAAGGGCGGAATATGAAAAGAGTCATTCCTTTTTCTTCTGCGGAACCCAGAGCTGCAAAAAGAGGACGTTCGAAGAAGCTATGGATCTAGACTTCAGATGCCCCGAATGTGGTGGACAACTCCATCCTTACGACAATTCAGAAGAAGTGAAGGCGATTGAATGGAAGATTAGGCAGCTGGAAAGCGAGTTAGGATCTTCTTGATGCATTAATGCTATCTACTGGGAAGGATGAATAGAGTTAATCAAAACTGTTTTTATCGAGCAACTTACATCAAAGAGGGATTTTTGATATCTTTTTGTATATAGCTATTATGTCTTTGGCGCCTTCATGCTGCTTGATCTTCGATAGCTCTTTTGCGTTGTCAAAGAGCTGTATATGAAGCGAAGCACCTGCAACCTTCAGCAGACTAATTCCTACCACTCCTCCAAACCTCAGCATTCTGATTATCTCCTTCAAGGCCTTAATTTTATAGGGAAAATGATGAAAACTGGTTATTATCAGCATAGTATGTATGCACTCGTCTCTTATAGGAGCTTGAGTCGCGTCTGAAAGAATCAACTCGGCATTTCCTCCAGCTGCAAGCTTGATCATATCAATAGATATATCCAGACCTATTGCTAATTCCGTATTGAATGATTCAAGCGCTATACCAGTACCGCAGCCCAGGTCCATTAAGATACCTGACACAGATAAATCAAGTTGTAGCAGGGATTGAACCTTCTCCTGCTGCTCTGTTCTGTATACTTCATTGTACACTTGTGAAAGGGTATTGTAAAACTTCATAACCTGCTTTCTTCTTGTATTCTCCCTTCTCATTATACATACTAGCCTTGCTTTTGCTTATCTCCAGCAGGTTGAGTCTGGAAGCATTCTCTGCTTGCCATATGATTTACCCATGCCATGTTATTCTGAAATTCCTTGCCACATCTTTCACATCTGTAGACCCATGCAGTATTTTGGTATCTTTCTTTGGAACCATTTGGACCTATTATCGAAACATCATGATTCTTCTGCGCGTGCTTGTATGAGAAATACATCGCCCTCTCTTTTGTAGTGACGACTATTATGCTCTTCTTTTCAGTTTCGCAGTATACCTTGTATTTGAACGCCTTAGAACCTCTCAGTGTTTCTAACATACCTACTCACTGTATCTCCTGCTGAATCTATGGTAATATTCGTTTTTCTATATTTATCATTCTTTTGACTTTTTTAGCTGAGGATAACTAAGAGCTTTAAAATAAAGTACAACGTTGACACTCCACACGGTTAAAACCATGGGCTTTCTGCTACGTCTTATGTAAAGAAATACATAAGTGCAAGGAAAAATTACCGAGTGCGCCCTTATGAGTCAGAACAGATCGGAGAAAGGTCACGTAGTTGCTGTGCTGGGTGCAGGTGTTGTAGGCGGAGCTGTGGCTAGGGCACTTGCTGCCAGAGGAGAAAAAGTAATAATAACAAGGAGAGATCTGTCCAAATCAAAAGAATTAAAAGATATTGGAATAGAAGCAACGCAGGACAACTCCGCGGCTGTCAAATCTGCTGATGTCATATTCATCTGTGTAAAACCTTTTGACCTCCCCAGAGTTTTAAGAGAGATAAAGAATGACCTTGAGGACAAGTTAGTAATTTCAACTGTAGCTACAATTCCTCTGGACTACTATGTTAGCATGCAGCCGAAGGGAAAGTTTGTCAGAAGCATGCCTAATATAGCGCTTCTTGTCCAGGAATCATTCACCGCTTATGTTATGACTGATGCTTTCACAAGTTTAGAGAGGAAGTTGGTGCATAAAATGCTGAGCTATTTTGGCTATGCTGTAGAGGTGGAAGAAAAGTACATGGACGCAATAACTGCACTGAGTGGTAGCGGACCAGGTTATCTTTCGATAATACTCGAGGGTCTTGTTTACGCCGGTTTAAAGGTTGGTTTGCCCAGAGACCTTGCCCTGCAGAGCTCATTACAAACCATGCTAGGAACAGCAAAACTGATCAAAGAAACAAAGGAGCATCCTTCAAGAATAAAGGATCTGGTTGTCACACCAGGTGGTACAACCATAGAAGGGATATATGAGCTGGAAGGAAGCCAGATAAGGCAAGCGCTCATGAAAGCAGTCGAACGTGCATCTGAACAGGCAAAAAAGATAAGAGAATCTGTTCTGAGTTTATGAATCGCCTGTATAAAGTTTAATTATCTTTTCCGCAGAACTCATGCCTTATGTATGGTAATAGGTTTGTCTGGATAACAATAGGTGTGCTTTTACTAGCTGTAGATGCATACCTTATAGCTAAAGGCTTGCCATATGCAGCAAAGGGTATGCTGCTTTTTGGAGAAATGACTACTATAATTCTTGGTATATTGCTACTGTTTGGTCTCTTCTTTGTATCGTACGGAGCTCTTGCTGAACCTAAAACCGCAACAAAGTCGGGCAAGAGTATTGAGAGGATCTCTGTTGCGCTGAACTGAATACCTATTCAATATAAAGAAAAAATAGGGTTACTCCCTCCATTCTCACATCTTGGTTTTGCTGAATATATTACGGGGCTTTGTCTATTAGTTTTAAGGATCCTACTTGGAACACAACGTTATATGCATACAGGGAAGGATCCACAACCAGCTGTCTGTTGGCTTCACACAGAGGGAGGAGTTCTTCTGCTTCCTCTTCCACGACCACAGTGCTCATTAAAAGATCTAGAATGTAAGTCTCCTTCATAAATGTTGCGAATCCGCAGTATATATTCGATTTACTTTATGGTTGCAAAATATTGAAAACTATGCTCACAGAAGAAACTGATGCTGACAATTAACGTTCGAATGGTGTAATGAGAGTTCTGCCTCTAAGAAAGAAGTGCTGGTGGGAGCGGTGGGACTTGAACCCACGGCCTACAGGTTCCCCCAGTGCTCCAGAACTTCTTCATCCCCGCACTGCGGGATCAGCGAACCTGCAACACCATTCTGGAGCCTGCCGTCCTACCTTTCCAGGGGACATTTTGATACCTTGCTGGACGACGCTCCCAGCTAGTACTACCCGTTAAATCTGATAACTCAAAAGTGTTTCTGTCTACTTAAACCTGCTAAAATCCTTCAAATTTTATAAACAGGATATTTATCCTTCTGCATGCGGGCCTGTAGCTCAGCCAGGTAGAAGTAATTTGATTACCTAAAGCATCGGGCTTTTAACCCGAGGGTCAGGGGTCCGACTCCCCTCAGGCCCGCAATTTAGTCTTATCAGATCCTTATTCCTGTAAAAATTCTTATGCCTTCGCCAAAAAGGTAAAGCACAGCTGTAGCTGCAAGCATGATAGCAACAAGTTCTGCAAAATCTCTGAGAAACTTGGTCTCTGATATTATAGAGTTATAATATGTTGTAGTTCCCACTATAGCTATTCCTAAGATTAACGATACTACTATAGCTATGACCATTTCTTTTGTTAGAAAATAGGGGGATGCCAGTATTACTGCACTGACAAAATACGATATCCCAGTGAAAAAGGCTGATACTGAGGCCGAGCCAGCAAAACCCTGTTTTGCCTGAGCATAGGCTGCTGAAGCCATTGCTATAGATGCCGCAGCTCCTGCAACAACACCAGCAAGGCCAGTTATTTCAGTCGAATTGTAAATTCCGAGCGACCCTGCATGAATACCAGAGATCTCTACTATGGCATCAGCCAGACCAAGAATTACAAAAGAGATATACTTGATATAGGAGCTCTGAACCTGATCTCTGAACCTCTTTTCGTGGTCAACTTCGTCACTCAGCATTTCTTCAAATTTACTTCTATCCTCATCAGGAATCATGTGAGAAACAGATTTGTACTTCTCTATTGTCTTTGTCTCATGGCTTTCAAGCAGCTTTATGGCGAAGGTAACACCAAAGATGTACCGAAGGAAGAGTATAAGCCAGATCTGGAACTTACTTGGCTGTGGCTTCCCAGTGGGACAATACTTCGTCCAGAAAGAATAATGCTTCTGCTCTGTATCAGCTAGCTCGTTGAATATCTGGCTATACATATGGTTCTTATCTTTGAAGCTTCGAGCAAGTCTTTGGTATACCTCTTTGTCCTTCAGTTCATCTCTGCAACCCTCAAGTGCTACCTGCTGGAGCGTTTGCTCGCCTTCCATATCATCTCACATCATAGTCTGGGAAGATTCCAAGATAAATAGTAATTCCCATATGGCCATGTATACATAAACATGCTTGTCACAGTTTCGTCATTCCTTAAACATCGACCCTACTCCAACTACTGCAACAGCGAATCCTGCACCTGAAATTGCAAGACCATATTCGTGCCCAATAGAGGCCTCATACACACCTACTACCCAGAGAGCTGCACACAGAATTGTAAGCAGAATAGGTATAATTTGCTTCTGCATGCAGTAGCTCTCCGTACAGCTTGTATTTAATTTGTAGGCTGAAAAATTAGCTCCATTAACTTAACCTGATCCTTTTGATCTTTTAGCCCATCTTACTCTATAAAGCAAGGACCGTTTATAGCATGTATTCATTCCTTTATCCTAGGATTCAAAAGAGAGGTGTTTGTTAATCGATATATGAAGGATAGAAAAGAACCGTTTGATCATCATAATGATAATGATTGCCTATGTATAAGATGTAATATGCATCATATGCTTAATTAATCCTCCATGCTATATATGATGGAATTAAGAAGTCAGATTTGAAGTATTGCTGAGCATTATGGAAGTTGACAGAGCCAAAAATATACTCTACCTCCTTTTAGAGGTGTAATAGTAGATAAATGCTAACTGTATGAAAAATACTGTTAACGCAAAGAATGTTGTTTCATACAGAGGGACATAACTGGAGTTAGCCTTTGTATAAACTGCATACCCCAGGCTTTCCAGTGTTATAGAAGATATCCCAGCTCTACCGTATGGTAGATCTTGCAAGGATATCTGCAACTGCATGGGGAAGAGTCTTGCGAAGCTTTGATTGGAAGCATTAAATGAAAAAGAAATGGAATTCGGAAGAGGGAATCCTTGGCTTGCGCTAAACTGGATTGGTTTCCGTGATAGATTGAAATCGAATGCATCAAGGGGTATGTTTGAATTAGCCACTAGCGGGTTCAGAGCTGGCAGTTTCCAGTTATAATCTATAAATGCAAGGAGAGATGTATGTGTAAGAATTGTGTTAGAAATATAGTCTTCCTTTGCAAATGGAGATACTATGATCAGAGGGACTCTCTCTCCGAGCTGTGTTCCGTTTACCACTGGAGGAGGAACATGGTCATAATAGCCTCCTCCTTCGTCATAAGTTATAAAGACAACACTGCTATTCCATTCAGGACTACTCTCTATTGCATTTACTACATACAGTAACCATAGCTCTCCTTTCAGAATGTTGCTCGGAGGCCCTTGACTATACCCTACAGCCCCTCCGTCTACCGGCATAAGCCAAGCGACGTCTGGAAGTGTTCCATTATACAATTCTGTCATAAAATCCTGCCAGCTCTGAATGTGCCCAGAATACCTGCCTATTTGTGTAAAATAGTTCAGTGTTCCTATCCCCATCGACGGCTGCTTTATGTAATATGCCCAGCTTATCCCGAATTTTGTCAGCTCGCCAAATATGGATTGATTGAATGGAATATAGGGAGGAGGTCCGTAATCGTTTATAAC
Organism: Nitrososphaeria archaeon; assembly: GCA_029775965.1. Classification (GTDB taxonomy): domain Archaea; phylum Thermoproteota; class Nitrososphaeria; order Conexivisphaerales; family DTJL01; genus JAKAPW01. Next base: position 14,672 of record JARVJU010000019.1, read on the forward strand.
TGTTGAGAAACCGGCCAGGCTGTAGAGCCTATTCGGAGCAGTTTCGGTTAGCTGGCTTGCAAAATACATATCAGCTAAAGCGTACTGCTCCGCTATGTCCCATTCTGGAGCTAACTGTGCAGATGTATAGTAAGTCATTGATTGTGGTCCAGAGTTATACAGGAAGCCATTCATTGACCCGTTATTCCAGTCTTTATGATATGCTATGTAACCTTCTGTAGGATCCTTTGTGGTAAATGTTCCGACCGGAACTGGGGCCAGCTCATTTATATGGTGTGAGGCTATCAGATTGTCAGGTACGCTTATGTTCCGAGCGTAGGATCCATTACTCATTTCAGGGTAGATGCCAAAGAAGTTGTCAAAACTGTGATTCTCCATCATAATTATGATAACATGCCTTACAGGTGTAGCGGTCTGAGCTTGGGAAACATTATCAGGATATGTGATTGCTAAACTTATGAGAATAAGTATAGAAATGATCTTAAGTGATCTATACTTCACTCTTTTTCAGCACTCCTCTTTCCCAGAAACATTAAAGATAGCAAGGCAATAAAACCAAGTACCTGAAGTGAGAGGACTATTGATGATAAATTACTGTACCCTTGCAATACATAGACTGTTGTTGCCATAGCAAATATGATAAATGAGCCTAAACCCGCTTTAATATGGTACAATACATTATTTCTTTGATTCACTTTATAGTATATATCACTCATAAGAACTGCAACAGGCAAATTAAACGAAGTGGCGCAGGCAAACAGCAGCATTATCTGTATGTTTGAAAATAGTATGTCAGACTCGGAAAAATATACCAGAATAATGGAAAGGATGGCAGATAAAGTGAGAGATAAAGCGAAGCTGTACTTAAAAGAAAAAATTAATGCAATGGTCGAGAAAAGGATAGAACCTATCAGCACCCCGCCAACAACATAAGGGGTTTGAGTTTGTGACCCAAGCAGGTCTATCAGACCTGCTACATAGACAAGTGTTACACTCGATACAGCCATAAACAGAGATAACGATATAAGTTTTATATCGAAAATCGAATATTTTGACAATTATTCTCCTGACTCTAAAAGTGAACTACCCCGCGCTAATGCTACTCTTTGTTTTGTCCTTCTTCTTGTAACAGTCTTCTGTTCTGCCTTAACCTCCTCAGTCTTCTTCACTTCTACCTCTTCTTTTTTGGCTTCTGGAGAGTAATATGATTCCACGAATACAAGCTTCTTAATAGTTTTTATATGCTTAAAAACTTCATCAGCTATTGTCTTCTTCGCATATTGCAGACCATCCATAAAGTATGACTCCTCAGGAAGTTCCACCTTTGCAGCACCGTCTTCAATTGCAATCTTCACCTTCTCCTGATCAACCGGAATTCTGCGCAGTAAAAGTGATCTTACAACATCATCAGCCTCTGTCACAGCCCTGACGACTTCAACTTCATAAGAAATAACTTTGCCTGCCAATCTATGGTTAAAATCTAGCTGCACCCTCCCTGACCCTATATATCTGACTATTCCTATTCTATTATCTACTTCGACCTGCTCGCCTACCTTTAACTTGGATACATCTTCTCCGAACTTTCGCAATGGCATCAGCCTAACTTTGGACGGGTCTCTCTCGCCAAATGCCTTGTCTGGAGGGATCTCTATGCTGAATTTATCCCCCACATTTGCTTTTAGCAGCGCTTCATCAAGCCCTTTTAGCACCCATCCGTCACCCACAGAGACAAGCCTCGGCCTGTATTTGACTGAAGGGTCATAAACAGAAAGGGATTTTGCGTCCTCCTCCTTTGTAGCTTCAAGAACTTCCCCTGTGTCCTTGACCTTAGAGACATAGTTAATGTACACGAGTGTTCCTGGCTCCAACACTATAGCACCGTTTACCCGAAGGCTTCCATGGCTAGCTATAAAAATGTGTTCTGTTTTGCACCTGATAACCCATCATTTGTATACCTCAGAGTTGCCAAATCTATGTATCTTCCGTATCACGTGACGGAAGGCTGGCTACGCAATCCATCGATGGCGGAGGGTTAACTCTATGCCCTCTAGCTCCATCTCCCCCTTTGGTATGACGGTTTGGATGGACCCTACCCGCTAGCCTGTTGGTATTTCGATTGCTTGAACTCCTTTGGCAGGAGTGTGGCTTAACCCCCTTCAGGGGTATCAGCGGGTGGTGCTCTGAGCAGCTCTGTTATCGCCCTTTCTCCATTGACATCTCCATCACTCTTCCATTCCATTGGTTCGTGATTGAGCATCTGGATTCTGGCTGATAACCATAATACCTGATGCAATTATTCCGTAGAAATGTTATGGAAATGTGGCAGCTGCTTGCAGGACTTAGAGTTAGATAGACCTCTGATGTTATAGAAGTATCATTAGTCTTTAGCACTATCTTCTTGGAACAGATGCTGGTGTTTTGGTTTATTTGATAACCTGAAAGGTAAATAATACAGTGTAAAGAAGAATTTACTTAAGATATTAAGCGGGCCTGGTGGGATTCGAACCCATGACCCGTCGGTTAAGAGCCGACTGCTCTACCTGGCTGAGCTACAGGCCCCTGACTGCGATTATGCCATAGATATTTAAATCTTGGATTTTTTCTTTTTCGCTATAATCCGTCTATTTTTGTACTACGTTTATTAACCCTCTTTGGTTCTCTCCTTTTAGCGTCAGGAAATGACACTCGCTCTTATAGGGCTAGGTGTTCAGGGCTCAGCTGGCATACCGCTGGGGGGATTAGAATATATAAAAGAGAGCGAGATAATCTATGCAGACACATATACAAGCCCTTGGCCTGATGAGCTACTTGATGAACTAAAAGCAAGATTCAACAAAGAGATTCATGTCGCATCCAGAGCTCTTATAGAGGATGGAAGAAAGATACTCTCTGAAGCTACACACAAAAAGGTAGCCTTGCTTGTTATGGGGGATCCTCTGCTTGCTACTACGCATATTGCTATAAAAGGAAGAGCCAAGGAGATGGGTATAGACACCAAGGTCTTTTACTCATCAAGCATAATAAATGTGATCTTCGGAGAGACGGGACTTCATATTTACAAGCTGGGAAGGGTGATTACTGCAGCAAGGGGATCTGGCTATTTACCAGATTCTATATACACAGAAGTGAAAGAGAACCTTATTATGAAAAAACACACTTTGGTTTTATTGGAACATGACCCTGAATTGCCTAACCAGCTTTCTCCAAACGAAGTGCTGAACGAATTCTCAAGGCTCGAAACGAACTTTAAACTTGGTGTTTTTTCACCAGAGAGACTTCTGATAATTGCTTCAAGGATTGGCTGGAGTGATCAAAGTATATGCGTGGGTACGATGAAGGATCTCATGTTCAAGAACTTTGGAAAGCCCCCACACAGCCTTCTGATACCTGCCGAATTTCACTACACAGAAATAGACGCACTGTCTTCACTTCCGAACATAGACAAAAGAGTACTGGAATCAGGCTTGACAAGATTGGAGTCTCCTTCTGCAACTCTGATTAACAGAACTGTGCAAAAGACGTTGTTGGCATTGCAAAGAGGAAGGGAGTTGGCAAAGGAGAAGGGTATTACGAAGCTGGATGACATATTTGAAAATGTGGAGTGCTATTTATCAGACGCTCAAAGATTCCTTCTTGATGGGAAGCCGGAACTTGCACTTATAGAAGCAGGATATGCAGAAGGTCTTCTTGATTCACTCAGATTCCAGGGTCTGCTGAAGCTTGAGTGGTAAAATCATCCTTTAGCACTTCTCTCAACAGCATTGTACCATACCCTCCTTTGAACAGAATAAACTTTAAACGCATAGAAGAGCCAGAGTCTTGTTGCCATCCTTTGAACCATCCTATCATCGATGCACCTCTAAAACCCCCTTCTACACTCAACTCCTGCATCTCCTTCAGATAAAAGTCCGAAGCCCTCAGACCTTCATCCTCAAGCACTGTGTTCATAGTTTTAGAATAAATGTCTTCCCTTGCTCTAAACGCATAGCCTGGTAGAGGACAGAGAGGAACGGGGTCAAGAGATTTCGGCACTTGGTCATATTTTCGTATTTTGTAATCAACATACGGAATTGACGGGTGTTTAGCTATATAAAACGCCTTCGTATGCATGACTAACCCTCTGTCTTTCAAAATCAGACTTAGGCATTTGTTAAACAGGTATGATTGCAGTGAGTTAATGAAAAGTCTCCTTATCTGAATCTGAACCTTCCTTAAAGACTTGATACAGTCATCAATGCCAGAGCAACTGTATCCTATCAATTCAGATGCAAGCCTAAAATCCCTCTTCACTATTGCCATACCTATTTTATGATTCATACCAGAAAACCTCTGCTCGCCGAAAAAATTTGGAATTTTGTTACCATGAAGGGATACACCAAGCTCTTCCATAATGGAATCATTTCCCTTAGCAGAGTCAATCTTAACATCAAAGGCATTACCGAAAAGGTCCTGCCTCGTCAGAGGTCTGCTTGTATCAGCTTTGTGACAGGCGACTATTCTTTCGCTTCTCCATATCTGAATCGTTTGCTTCTTGACTCGGCAGGAGAAGAACTGGCGAACAAGCGCTCTTTTATCCTTAAGCCCTAGAATGTTAAATTTTGCACCTAATGCTTTTTGCAGTATCCTATTTGTTTCGAGTGTAGTAAATCCATGTCTTTGCACTGTAAATAGAGGATAGCCGTTGGAGCAAAATACGCTCCGTGCATTTTGTGATATTATTTCACTAACAATAAAATCATCGTCCCTTACCTTGATTCTTCCACTTATTCCTTTAGATGTAGTGCCGTAACCCTCTATCCCATAATCCTTTAACAGCAATGTATAATCACTCAGAGAAGTTTTAGTTTACCAGTCAGCTTATCCACCAGAGCAGCAGGTGCAGGTCCTATTCCCAAGGTGGTAACTGTATTAGGTTCAACCTGTGTAAGTCCTCTATCTACTATCAATGAAGCTTGTATGCCTAGTGATTCAGCCTGCATCTTGAGCTTGACCAGATCTTGCTCCGTGTCTGCTTTGACCACGATTTTAACCTGACCTTCGTCTATCCAGTTGCTCAACCATTCTGGATTCTTCTCTTTCGTCTTTAGAACAGCATCAACCGAAGCATGGGCCACCTGAGCAGCCACCTTGCCCTTCCCCATCTTAATATCTGACCTAACCACTATCACCTGTTTGAATCTGAAGTTATCCTTTACCACAACCATACACTTTGCTGTATACCCTTTAAGTAATGCGGAATACTTTTAGCATATACCCTGATTCATCATGCTGTGCTGCAAGAATACGATGTTGTTGTGGCTGGTGGTAGTATATCTGGGTTGGCTAGCGCGAGGGAGCTAGCAGGCAGAGGGTACAATGTTATTGTACTGGAAGAGGATATGGAGATAGGAACGCCTGAAAAATGCGGCGGGCTTGTTTCCCTGAATAGCTTTTCGGAGCTTGCCCTTGCGCCGTCAGAGCGCATAATAGCACAGCATATTGAAAGAGCCATCCTTACTTCGCCTTCGGGTAAAGAAATAGAAATGAATGTGAAGGGGGCTAAGGTTGTTTCACTGAAGAGAAGAGAGCTAGACAAAGCTATGGCGACAGCAGCGTCAAGAAATGGTGCTGTTGTGCAGACAGGAATCAGAATGAATAACTTTATTGAAAGAGATGAAACACAGCACATAGAAACTTCTTTAGGAAAGATACAAGCCAAATATCTTGTTGATGCACGAGGAATTTCCGTCTACAAATCTTTTGTTCCGGAGGGGCTGCTTCCCGTTGCTCAATACGAAGTTTATCTTCCTGACATACAAGCTGACACAGTAGAAGTGCACGTTGATAAGAAGCTTTCAAAGGAATATTTTCTATGGGTAATTCCTATATCCCATGATACTGCAAGGGTTGGGATAGCTGGTAAAGGGCAGCTTGCTACAAAACTTGAAGATTATCTTTCAAAGAGAAAAGCTAGTGTAACTAAGAAGATATACCATAGTCTAGCAATAGGAGGTGCAATCAAGAATTTCGTATCAGGAAGAAGAATTATAGCTGGGGAAGCTGCAGGGCAGACCAAGCCTACTACTGCTGGAGGTATATACACAGCTGGATTAGGGGGCAGGATGGCTGGCAAATACCTTTCCGATGCACTTCAGAATGGATATAAAGAGCTGGATGGATATCAAAAAGAGTGGATGGGTAAATTTGGCAGCGATTTTGCAATTCAATCCAACCTCAGAAAGATATACGAAGATCTTGATAATGAAGATATAGATACACTTTTCTCAATCCTGAAATCAAGCAGAGCGGTAGAAGCTTTATCAGATGCAAGCTTCGACTTCCACGGAGCTGACCTGCGTAAGCTATTCGACGTAAAGGATTTCTTAAAGTCCCTGAATGTGCTTGGAAGAAGTAGGACCAGAATCAAGGCCCTCTTGCAACTAGCTGTAAGTATTTAAAAAAAGAATTTGCGAGGCAGCTTGTCCTTTTTGAATAGATGGTCTACTTACCAAGTATACGAAATAGCTTAGTACCGCACTTGGGACAAGTACCGCTCATTGCTTTTCTTCCGTTTTTGAGCTTTACTTCTTTCGGGTTAGACATTGTTCGCTTAGTTCTGCATTTCACGCAGTACGCATCTACCATCCTTTTGAAGCACCGCGAAGCTACTATATGAAGTGAAGCTATATAACTGTATTCAATTCGAGTATGTTGATAGAATGTTATTCAGGCAATCATTTATATATACCAAACCAAAGGGTCACGGCGAAGTTAGTTTGCCTGCTATCAGGCCACCTATCTGCTCATCCTGCAATAGGACAATCAACCCTAGAGAGAATGCTGTTAAGTTTTACTGCCCAGATTGTGGGAAGGTTCTGATATGGCGGTGTGAGCGATGCAGAAAGCTTGCTAGACCTTATAAATGTGAAAACTGTGGCTTCGAGGGACCGTAAAGGGGGATCTTGTTTGTCAAAGTTGATTGCCAGAGCCAAGGTACTGCCTGTTGACGTGAATATAAAGCCTGAGGTATTGCTGGAAAGGATAAGAAATTCTATTCATGTTGGTTCGATAAAGAGGTATTCCGTAGAGCCCATAGCATTTGGCCTGAATGCTCTTCTTATCGATTTTATTATAGAGGATGCTGAGGGTGGAACAGAAGCACTTGAGGACTCATTAAAGGAAACTGAGGGCGTAAGCCAGGTTGATATAATAGGAGTAAGTCGCGCATCGGCCACGATATAAGCTAATTAACCCGTATTCTTCTAAATTAATTAGGAGCAAGTGAGTTGAGCGAAAAGAAGCTAAAGCTCAGAATACTTGAAAGCCTTCCAAGAGATATAGGAAAAGGAAGAGCCAGGCTAGCGATGCAATCCATGGCGAGGATAGGTGCCAAGCCTGGCGATGTGCTATTCATAAGGGGAAGAAATGAAGCTGCTGCCACAGCCTGGCCTTCAGATCAAGATGATACACCAGCTGATGCAATAAGGCTAGACGGTTCTATGAGGAGAAATCTTGGGGCTGCACTGAATGATTATGTAGAGGTTTCAAAAGGGATAGTAAAGCAAGCTTCTAGCGTAGTGCTGGCTACTGTTTCACAAGGAGTGAATATAGATACAGACTTTGAGAGTTTTGTTAAGAACAGAATTAGAGGAATGCCTCTGGTAGAAGGAAATACGATATCTGTGGTTATATTGGGGAATCCTATGAACTTTCAGGTTGAAAAGACATCACCTCGGGGTATAGTAATAGTCGGTGATGCCACAAGCCTTCATGTAAGGGTAAGTCAGGCAGAGGGTGTATCAGAGGTAAGGGTTACCTACGATGATATAGGAGGCCTGAAGCCTCAACTCAATAGGTTAAGAGAGATAGTTGAACTTCCACTCAGATTACCTGAACTTTTTGGACGCCTAGGTATAGAGCCTCCCAGAGGTGTACTTCTCTACGGTCCACCGGGATGCGGGAAGACTATGATAGCTAAGGCACTGGCAACAGAGTCACAAGCAAAATTCTATGCAATAAACGGCCCTGAAATAATGAGTAAATACTACGGGGAAACAGAGGCAAAGCTGAGGGATATATTCAAAGAGGCGAAGGAAAATGCACCAAGTATAATATTTATAGATGAAATTGACGCCATAGCACCCAAAAGAGAGGAGGTTTTCGGTGAAGTAGAAAAGAGAGTTGTAGCGCAACTTCTTTCTTTGATGGATGGATTGACTGAAAGAGGAAATATTGTTGTTATAGGCGCTACAAACAGAATAGATGATGTAGACCTTGCATTAAGACGTCCAGGCAGGTTTGATAGAGAGGTAGAGATAGGTGTTCCGAACACTGCTGGAAGGATTGAAGTTCTTCAGATCCATACGAGAGGCATGCCTCTGGATTCTGATGTTGATATAAAGAGACTTGCTGAGATAACAAACGGATATACTGGGGCCGATTTAAAAGCATTATGCAGGGAGGCCGCTCTTAATGCACTGAGAAGGATAGTACCTCAGGTTGATTCTTACGCCAAAGTCCCTGCTGCAACCCTTGAGAAACTTAAAGTCACTCTAGGAGACTTTCTCATGGCGCATAAGGATATAGTACCTACAGCCTTAAGGGAATTTTATGTTGAAATGCCCAATGTGAGATGGGAAGATATAGGTGGCTTGGAGGAGATAAAAGACCTGCTCATAGATAACATTTCTACGGCGATCAGAAGACCCTTTGACTATAAGAAGATGGGTATAGAGCCTCCCAGAGGTGTACTTCTCTACGGTCCACCGGGATGCGGGAAGACTATGATAGCTAAGGCACTGGCAACAGAGTCACAAGCAAACATGATAGTTGTAAGAGGGCCAGAAATACTAAGTAAATGGGTTGGGGAATCAGAAAGAGGAATAAGAGAAATATTCCGCAAGGCAAAAGCTTCATCTCCATGCATAGTGTTCTTTGACGAGATAGACTCTATAGGAAAGGCGAGAGCAGAGGCATCTGAAGCTTGGAGTGGAGAAACAATACTAAGCCAGCTTCTTACTGAAATAGACTCTCTGTATACTGGCGAAGGCGTCTTTGTGATAGGCGCCACAAACAGGCCAGATATGCTGGACCAGGCATTGCTACGACCTGGCAGGCTGGGGATACTCGTATATGTTCCACCACCCGATGAGCTTTCAAGACTAAAGATACTCAAGATAAAGACCTCAAGCATGCCTCTTGCTAGTGATGTGGACCTTCAAGTTCTTGCAAGGCTATCAAACAACTATACAGGTGCAGACCTGGAGGCGGTGTGCAGGGTTGCAGGATTATCTGCACTGAAGAAGAAATCCGATAAGGTTACTATGAAGGATTTTGAAATTGCTCTATCTCAGGTGAAGCCAACTTTTACTCAGGAGATGCAACAATGGTACAGGGAGATTGAAAAGAGACTTTCAGCTAACGTTATCAAGCCGAAGGTTGCGCCTCCATATGCATAAATCATAAATATTCTTAATCAAATGAGATTGCATAAATACCTTTTATAAAGATGTGATTTAATGCCCTTGGCAGACTCATCATGGTAGATTTGTTTACAACCAAGGTAGCAAATAAAATCAGAAGCATGAAAGTAACCACGGATACGGAGCTTCTTGCAGAGTTGAGAAAAGAAAGAGAGATATCTATGAAAGAGCTAAACGACATACTGCTCCGGCTGGAAATTCTTGGCTTTATATCCGTCAGCTGGATGGATAAAGAAAGGAAAAGGATAGAGTACAGAGAACCTAAAATCGAGGAGCAGACACAGGAAGAGGTCAACAGCAATACATAGCTCTAGTCTCTTGATACAAATATCAGCAACCCTTTTATCAAGGGCGAAGCGCAGGTGTTGATATGTCCATTGAAGCATATATTCCAGGAGCAACAGCTGTTGGTGTTGTCTTCAAAGACGGCGTAATTCTAGCAGCAGAAAAAAGACTTGCACTTGGCACGTTTATAATGAGTAAAGGGGCAAAGAAGGTATTTCCCATCACATCCAATACAGGTGCTGCATGCGCAGGAATGATAGCAGATATGCAGGTTCTGATAAGAAATGTTCAAGCTATAATCAAGATCAGGGAGATGGAATTAAGAAGAAGAATAACTGCAAATTCAGTGACAAAACTCATGTCTGTGATTATGTTCGAGAGAAGACTATTTCCTCTTCTGACTCAGGTTATACTGGGAGGTGTGGATGACTCGCCCAGTATTTATGTACTTGACCCTCTAGGCTCGGTTATACCGGATAAGTATGCATGCGTCGGCTCTGGTACAGAACTCGCAATAGGCATTCTTGAATCTGAATACAGAGATGATATGAGTGAGTCTGAAGCAAAGAATCTAGCCCTAAAGGCGATAAAGGCATCGGTGCAGAGAGATAGTGCTAGTGGAGACGGGGTAGATATGCTGGTGATAACAAAGGATGGATCAAAGGAAGAAACAATAGCATTTTAAGAGTAGTCAGGATTGAAGGAAAAGTTATCGAGATTTCAAATTTCCATTTCATCGGTTGTCAGAAAATTTGACCATATAGAAAAAAGAAGAGAATCTCTGATAAAAGATACCAGAGATGTACTGTCATACTGTTCAAAATCCATAATTGCTATACATTCAGGTGATCAAAAGTCTTCTGAAAACTATCTTGAAACTGCGCGAGCTAAATTAGAGGGCCTTAAGAAGCTTGCAGAGAATGATCTTGAAAGGTACCTTATTCCTGCGGAGACGGAGCTTGTAGAGGCCTACTGTTTTTATGCATTAGTCAGGAACTCGCAGCTACCCTCTATAGATGAGCTGAACGTTTCAGCAGCTTCATACATACTAGGGTTATTAGATGTAATAGGCGAGGCTAAAAGGAGGATATATGACCTGATAAGAAACGGGAGGCAAAAGGAAGCGTATATGCTCTTTGAGAAGATAGAAGATATCTATTCAACTCTTAAGCCTTTAGCAGTTTATGATAACTTAGCACCTGGGATAAGAAGGAAGCTGGACACAGATAGAATACTGCTTGAAGATATAAGAGGCCTGCTCACAGAAGAGGCAAGGAGAGAAAAATTGCTTGATTCTCTGAAGAGCGTTCAGGCAAGGCTGAGAAGGCCGGAGAAAAACTCTGGCTTTAAGGAAGAGTCAGGCTGATGAAAAAAGCATCAGATCTGATTCCATTTGCAAGAATTCTTCAGCTCAGACTTGTTGAACTGTTCAAAGATTATGGCATAAAAGCTTCGCAGATTCAATATACACTGGCTTTGGATGCCTCATATGATAAAGAAATAGCATACACATCTGCTGTACTGTACGACCTCAGGAAAAGCAGAGCGATAAAGACATGGAACTCTAAAACATCGATATTCTTTCCGTATATACCAAGCTTCCTGTATGCACGGGAAGCACCTCCTCTAATTAAGCTTCTGAGCAAAATCAACGAAGAATATGATATTCTGCTTGTTGATGCACATGGAAGGCTCCATCCGAGAAGGGCAGGCCTGGCAACTATACTTGGTATACTTCTTCAGAAACCAGCAATAGGTATAGCAAAATCGCTTCTTGCCGGCCATGTTGAGGCAGGGAATACAATATCTAAAGTAAAGATAGGAAAGAAGGTTGAAGGATTCATGATAAAGCAGGATGGGATGAAGTATTATGCAAGTCAAGGAAACCTTATTTCTCTAGACGAAATACTCAACTTCCTGAAGCTAAGAGATTACAGCTATCCGGAGGAATTAAAGATAGCAGATAAACTTTCAAAATCATTCAGAATGAAAAGTCAAACCGCGGGTCCTGCTTTATCGAGGAACTTTTGATACCAGGGTGTGGTGTATCCAGCCGTATTACTTCTACAGTAACACCTCTTTCTGCTGACCTTTTCTTCATCTCTTCTTCATCATATTTCTGGTCATAACCTATTGTTATTATGTCTGGCCTTATTCTTTCAACAGTGTCGTATATGTCCCTCTCGCTCCCGAGGACTGCCGCATCTACAGCTTTGATGCTCGCTACCTGTCTTACCCTGATATCTTCGTCATTTATTGGTGGCTTCCCTCTCAGTTTTAGGACTGTTGTGTCACGAGCTACAGAAACTATAAGTGCATCTCCAAGACTCTTTGCCTTGTTCAGTGTATATACATGGCCCAGGTGAATAATGTCGAACACGCCTCCCGCCATAACAACTTTTATGGAACTTCGTCCAATATCTGTCAGGTTTAATCTGCCCAAGTCATCCTGAATTATTAATCCTTGATTAACAAGAAACTTTACAGCTTCAGTCATTCTTATTTCAGAAAAGTAGAGCTCTTTTGCTAATTGCTGTACAGTGCATTCTCCCAGCACAGAGTTTGCAAATATAGAAGAAAGAATCCTCTTCACAAAAGGGGGGTTATCGTTGACAATTGGTGGATTCAAACCTTTAAACTATTTCCTGTGCCCTCTTTAAATCGTTTAGCTAAAGTCCTAACCTTTGAGAAAGTTCTCTATCAGCTATGATCGCGGGATGAGATGGATCTGCCATAACCACTTCGTACCAGCTGAATCTGCCGTCTCTAGCTAAGAGATAAGAACCCAAAATCCTCAGGTTGGGGAATCGTTTGGAGGCCCTTTGTTCTGCCACTTCTCTCTCGCTAAGGTTCCCCTTTATCTTTAAAGTACCCAGATGTTTTGGTCTTCTCCCAGATGTGGGTCTCTTCATTCTCATCCCTCCTCTGCTAAGTCTGACTCTCGCAACAACTATACCCTGCTTAGCCTTATATCCTCTTTTCCTGGCGCCATCTAGCCTTGTTGGTCCATCAACCCTTACAACTCTTGGTCCCCTGCGCCAGGTGATGATTCTATGTTTAAGTTCAGGCGAACCCTCTTTGAGTTCTTTTTGCCATGTCTCTGAGATATATCTGTACATATACATCATCACCTCCCCATATGAGATTTAAACATTTGGATTTTTGTTGATTGTAAATCAGCAGATAACAAGAAGTCTTTTCGATTGCTGTAGCAAGGACTCTATACGTAATAAAAGTTTTATTTCATAGAGGATAAATATCTGCAGCATAAGATTGCATTATTCAGAAGTATGATAAAAGCATATAATCTATTGAAGGCAGTTATTTGTTGAAAAAATTTATGAGCTTTTCGGCAATGGATTTACCTGCCGCTAACTGAGCCTCAAGTGTCTGGCCAGCAATGTGAGGGGTAAGAACTACATTCTCTAACGAGAACAACTCCTTATTCTTGGGTGGTTCTGATGAGAATACATCAAGTCCTGCAGCGCGTATTTTACCTGTCTTTAGAGCAGTTACCAAAGCTTCTTCGTCTATGATGCCTCCCCTCGAAGTGTTTACTATTACTGCTGTGCTCTTCATCATAGAAAGTTTGGTTGAATCTATCATCTTGGAAGTATCCTGTGTGAGCGGAACATGTAAGGACACAAAATCTGATTCCTTCAGCAAATTCTCCAAAGTTGTAAGCTCTGCTCCACTTTCAACAAGTAGTTCGTCAGGGGGTCTTATTATGTCATAGACAAGAATTCTGGGGTTGAACGGCTTTAGCAGCTGTGCAAGACGTCTTCCTATGCGTCCAAAGCCTACTATACCGAATGTTTTTCCTGTCAACTCGATACCCATAGACTTCTCCTTCGGCCATTCTCCTGATACTACCTTTAGATGGGAATATCCTATATTTCTAGCAGAAGCCAGAAGTAGAGCAAGTGTATGTTCTGCAGCTGCATTCGTGAGTGATTCTGGAGAGTTGAGTACCTCTATTCCTCGTTCCTTTGCTGCCTCCACGTCTATATTGTCAAGTCCAACTCCTGCTCTAGCTATAACTCTCAGTTTCTTAGCCGCATCTATTACTGTCCTGTCCACCTTGGTTCTGCTCCTCACTACAATCGCATCATAATTATCGACATCTTCTAGCAGCCGCTCCCTCATTATTCTTGGCTCGTATGTGACATCGAGACCGCTTTGTTTCATCATCGATATAGCTTCGTCAGCAAGCTGGTCACATACCAAGATTTTCATTAATACATGCACCATCCGATAATAAGGTGCCCCCTTTTTAAGTGTGCTAACTGATCGAGCAGTATGAGGAGAGCAATAGCTCTTTATTATGATAGATATGCATTATGAACTAGGTTTTGCATATTGAATACAGGCTGGATATTTGCTAATGTTACTTCTCTACAAATAGCATGGTTGAGTGCAATTCGTTGCACTCATTTAAAACCAAGCATTACACAGTGAACTACCCCGCCCTTGCAGATGTGGCTTCTGCCACATCCATTTGTTTGGAGCTTCTCACTTCATAGGCAATGCTTGCTCATGTATTGGAATATGGGTTTTCATATTCCGCATTGCATACAAGGCAGAGGCATAATCCTCCACGAGCGTTTAACCTGCGTTCCACAGGCGAGCCTTTTCGGCAATATTATTATATTAGCACAACTATAAACACTTTTGCTTTCATCCA
>JARVJU010000001.1 GCA_029775965.1 Nitrososphaeria archaeon
TAGCTATGTCGTATTCTCTGATCGCATCTTCATACTTTTTGAGAGCATTGAGTGCATCTCCCTTGTTGTAGTGGTAGGATGGATCTGTAGGATCCAGACTTATAGCTATGTCGTATTCTCTGATCGCCTCTTCATACTTTTTGAGAGCATTGAGTGCTCCCTTGTTGTAGTGGTATGATGGATCTGTAGGATCCAGACTTATAGCTATGTCGTATTCTCTGATCGCATCTTCATACTTTTTGAGAGCATTGAGTGCATTTCCCTTGTTGTAGTGGTATGATGGATCTGTAGGATCCAGACTTATAGCTATGTCGTATTCTCTGATCGCATCTTCATACTTTTTGAGAGCATTGAGTGCATTTCCCTTGTTGTAGTGGTATGATGGATCTGTAGGATCCAGACTTATAGCTATGTCGTATTCTCTGATCGCCTCTTCAAATTCACCTTTGCAATAATGCATTAATCCCTTTTCATAATGGCCTTCTGGCTTGAAGTACCCTATTTTCTCCAAGACACTGGCCAACGCAGTTATATACATCCTCAGCGGATGAGGAGCATTCATGAAGCTATTGGCCATTTCGGATATGGAGATTGGATTCACGACTCCTTCCCCGATGAATTGTCTATCTACCCTTTTAGCAAGCTCATCATCAAATAACCTGCTCATGTAAAGAACGCTAAGGGTGTAAAACGGTCTACTAGCAGTGTCTTTTATCTGGATGGCCCCGGCGAGCATTTTGCCGCTAAGATAATCGTTGACGAGGAAGCCAAGGAGACGATTCAAGAAAGTTCTCCCACGAGCTGTCAGCCTTTTCATGTCCA
The DNA here is from genome assembly GCA_029775965.1 of Nitrososphaeria archaeon. Taxonomy (GTDB): domain Archaea; phylum Thermoproteota; class Nitrososphaeria; order Conexivisphaerales; family DTJL01; genus JAKAPW01. The sequence goes on from JARVJU010000001.1 coordinate 823, forward strand.
CCCTCTCAAAAAGGATATGAAATCCTTCTCTCCCCCCCTCTTTCTGAAGGTTCTGGATTGAAAGATGAACTGTGGCACCGAGCATCATCAAGTCCGCCATGTCTTCAAGACTTGCGGAAGCTATGTTTCTTTCGAATTCATTGACTGCTTTTATCAGCGGCTTTAAGGGAAATGTTTTTTGTTGTTCATTCGATTTGTCCAAACTTTTTTCGATATCATCTAGATAAGCTTTCAGTGTTGTATCAAGCCTGAAAGGTAGACGCTCTTCCTCTGCAATTTCATCAAGAACATCTTGGTACCAAGAATGCAGAAACATTTTTCTGTCCTGTCCCATGACTGCAAACCTCGGCTTCTCGACATTGTAGACTTCTTTGAAGGCTTTCAGGTACTCTACTGGTAGACCTCTGGTGTGTGATATGAGATAATAAGCGATCTTGATGTCAGCACCATTTATTTTTTCCTCTTCTTCCAGTATTCTGCTTACCAGCTCTTTAATGCCCTCTGGAAGTTCATCTAGCTCTTCGATGCTGACTTGCCGTTTTTCCTGCTCCCTCTTTTTCTTTTCGATTACCTTTAGAGCCTCGGAGATGTATATCGGCAGACCCTCGGCTTTGCTCAAAAGGACACTCACTCCTCTCTCAACATCCTGCTCCGCCATACTCTGCTGAAGCCCCCTCCTTGCGATTTCACTTAGTACACTTTCCCTTAGCTTAACTTCAATGAGCTTTAACCAGTCATTCTGCCTCATGCTTTGTAGCATTTCTTGATCAATATAACCTGTCCTGACCGAGACTATTACTCTCCCCAATGTATCTACTTCCCTGAGTTCTAAAAGATATTCGAAGAACGTTTCTGTTATGTCTTGATCTGTCAGTTCTGTGATGGCGTACGAGCCATCCATTTTTTGAAAGAGGACTGGGTCAAACCATTTTACATCATCTATAAAGTACAGCCTAGACCCGCTAGTATTCATAATCTCTCTGGCAAGGAGAAATAGGAGCGTTGTTTTTCCTGCTCCAGGCTCCCCTGAGAGCACGACCACCTTATTAGAAGCACTATTAATGATGTCCTTCATAATCTCCTTCACTTCCTTATCGGCTTCAGAATCTCCGGTGCCAACAAGGGTTTGGGGGCTACTCTTATCCGCCGGGATGTTTAATAGTTCCTGAAGATGGCCTTCATTTGTGACCTTGACAATTCCCTGACTGTATAACTCTTTATTGATAGCCTTGAAACCTACTTCAAGCGACTGGATTCTCGATTCGTAGTTGTCAATCTCTTCTTGAATTTTTTCGATTTTTTTCTTTATCTCAGGCATTTCCTCGATTACTGATTTTATTTTGTTAATGTTATCATCGGTGAAGAGCTTTTCGAGTTCTGAACGAAATGATTCTTTCGGCTTCGAGAGCCATGACGAGAGCCATTCAAAGCTGCTCCATGGAGGTAGCTTGAACTTCATGTCGAGCTTCTCGCAGAGAAACTTCTGCTTTTGAATCGGTAGCTTATTCCATGCAGCGTGAACACTCACGTACCTGTCGAGTCCTTCATTCTTTCTTCTATTGTGAAAGATCAGAAGTGAGGGTACGACGAGGAGGATACCGCCAACGACCGGTATCATTGGCACTAAAGGGGCGGCTAGCCTGCTAAAATAGTCCACGTCTTCGGTAGCTATCACTAATGTTTCAGCTGTAGAGATACCAAAGATGCCAGCCACAAGCCGCTCGCGCGCTTTTCCAATATCGACCTCATTCTTGAGTTCCTCTTCTCTCTTCCCTTTGTGCTTTTTCATCATTTCGTAGAGCAGCGATGGACAGAGTTGCCCACCCTCCTCCTTTTTAGGAAGGCCTCCCCAGCTGGCAAGTGAGAGAAAGTAATCCATTCTTCTCTTCAGTTCATTTTTATCTTGGCTCTCTATGTCAGAATCCTTTCCCCAGACCTTTTTTGCATAATACTCATACAGTTTCGTGGCATCTTCATAACTCAGCTTCGCTTCGACACGTGCAGCAGTCCCGAGAGGACCAGTTGAACTGCTTTCCGCCTCTTTCTCCTTCTTTTTGAAGACCCATAACCATTTATCCCACCCTTTTTCTTTCCTTTTTTTGATCACTCCTAACCATTTATCCCACTCTTCCTCGCCCTTTTCGTATTTGACTGGCAGGCCGGAAAAGATGTATTCGATTTGGTAGCTGCTTCCCTCCAGAATGGTATTATTCTGCTTTGCTCTATCACGGAGCTTTCTAGCTTCTTCCTCCTCGATCTGTCCTTTGGGTACTTCTATCCATTCGTATTCTTTGGCTTTGGGAAAATAGCTCTGCACCCTTTTCCATGCCAAGGTCTTGCCTGATTCCATGTCACCGGTAAGGATCAGGGGGGCGCCTTGCAGTTTTTCTATTGCATCTTTGAGCTTCTTGTCTAGACTCAGCTCAATGCCAAGGTCTTCAGTGTCTTGTATGGTGCTCATGTGACACCTCCGACAGAATGCTTACCCACAAGGTAAGACCACTCCCCATCACCCTGGCTGCCTACAAGGGCAGTCGGTCTGAGCATATTCATTAAAAACTACGTCTTGTTTATTTACTTTTTGTTCAGGTTGGAAAACCATGCTAGCAAATTATGCTTCCCAACCCCACATCAAGTGCAAACTGAATCATATTGCTATTCACATCAGCTTCAAACCCAAATTCCCATACAGTCCCAATCACAACCTGGTCAAAGCCCTTCATCGGTACTCTTGTAGAGACATGCTTTTTGAACCTGAATTTCTGGAATAAGAAGGGAGGCCTTTCCATACCATTAACATTCAGTCCAGCTATATTATCATTACCCAACCCGAAATACTCTGCATATTTCTTTCTCAGGTTGTTTTCGAGCTGCGATATGAACAGGTCAATAGGATGATCGCTTCTCCAGTAAACATAATCATACCTGCCTTTTAGCGCTATGCCATAAGCTTTGTACTTTTCTCTCGGGATTCCGATGATGATTGGAGTGCCTGTAATAAGAGTAAATGGAGAGTTTCCTGGGAGCCTTACATCCAGTTTGTCACCTAATCAATCTTGAACTTCATACCTCCGATGCTAATCTCTGCATTTGATTGGCACAACAACATTTCGTTTAGGTGACAGATAAATTCACTGTCAGGGGAAGAAATTATCAATATGCGTGGGTCGTTCTTTACAAGATCCCTTGCAGGGAATATATTCGAAAAGCAGAAGAACTTGTACCCCTCCTTATCATGCACATAATCATACTTACTGCCCTTCAGCAGGTTATAGATAAAACCCTGTAAATGGTAGTGGTATCGCATTTCATACTTGCTGTCTTCCATGCACCTGAGCCTGATAGCAACAGCAAGCCATTTTCCTGCAGTATATCTTATGATGGTGCATTATAGGTTTTCTTGCCTGGCTCGAAATCAGAACCAGATTGATACAACATCGCATTGCTACAATACGTCAAGATACAACATGTCAGCAGAAATTGAAGGCTCCTTATCACACTCTTCCATAACTTTGATAAGTTGAAAAATGAATGCAAAGGCAACAGGATTGAAAGCATGATATGTGATAAACACATATGTCAGCTTACATTATCCTAAATGCTATATTACATGATTTTAGGAAGGTCGAAGAGGTGTTGACAGGCAGAGCAAAGTATTCTAAAAGCCATAGCAGACAAGAAAACAAACTTTGCCATGCACAGCCTTTGAGGCCCGCAATAATTATACCTCATTCTCTGGGAAAATTGCTTGCTGGAGAAGAATAGAGTAGAAGCTATCATCTCCACCTGCTGCGTCGCATAATTACTGCAGCTGTATGGAGCAAGGCGCTGAGCCTTTTAAACCATGCCTTCATAGGCTTTTATGAGCTTGATCTGGTGGCTCAAGGAGAGTAGATGGGAAGCTAAGAATATACCTCTCTTTGGCTTCATCTTTTCATTAAGGCAGTTTGTGATTATATTTGCATTCATGCTTCTTGGCCTCCTCTCTTCTCTGGCATTTTCATTCATCACATACAAGCTCGGAGTATTTTTTTTCCTTTCTTTAATAGGCGTGCTTCTCGCGAGCATAAAGGTCAGAATGATACCATGGGAGCTTCAGCTTATTTATGCCTTGACAAGACCAAAGAGCAGTTCAATAAAGATGGAGGCAAAACCGAAGGCAAAGGTTCATGTTCTCAAGGAAGAGCCTCCACAGGAAATGTTCTCTGACAGCGAAGTGCCTCTCAGCTTCACAGGGCGTGTTGATGTTGAAGAGCCTGCAAAAGTTATATTGCTTGTCGATGGGATTGAAGCATCCTCTGCTAATGTTTCGCACAACAACCCGAACTACCGCCTCCTCTTCTACCCTGCCAGCTACTCCATAGGTGTGCATGAATTGACAGTCAAGCTAGGAACAAAAGAAGTCGAGAGGGTGAAGATAACCATAAGGCCAAGGCTTGGAGGGAAAAAGGTTGAACTGCTTGAGGGGGCTGCATGAGGGTGAACCATAGCTTTACTATGAAGTGATTATTAATGAAATACAAGTACATGTATGAGCTGAGGTCGATCAACCTCTTCAACCTTTCACAGGAGGAAGCTGCTGGTGTTCTTGACGACTATGCCGAGCTTTTGAATTCGCTTCTTTCTCCAGTTGAGATAAAAATAGTTGAGGATACAAGGCAGGTTGTTCTTGGTGATGAAGCATATTATCAGCCCTACAAGCGTTACTTTGTCTCCTGCAATGAACCTCTCGATAATGCGTTGATGAATATGAAGGTGAAGTTTGTCAAGGTCCCTTCAATACCTTCGCTGAAGATAAAATCTGAGCTGAGGCGGTTCATGATTGATGAGGATGATCGCTTTGTTGAGTGCTGGAATCTGACAGCTCTATCAAATTCAATGAACACAGGCTTCCTGACGGATCTTTACCCCTTCACATATGAAATAAGAATGACTGTTTATCCGCTTGAAAAAGGGAAGGAGATAGCAATGTCCCATGCATTTATGGTAAGGTCAAAGATACAGCTCAGGGAGAAGGGTAATAGAGCTGTTGATCCATCCATGTATCTTGAAGCTGATGGAGCACAAAAAGCTGCAAATGCTGTTGCAGCTGGAAGCGAAAGACTGTTTCTGTTAAGAATGATGATAACACTGAGGGCAAAGGAGAATACAGAGCTTGTCGAGAAGGAGCATGCACTTTTATCACGCCTAAATGGTCTTATCGATTCCCCTATGTTCCTGCAGAGAGCCATGTACGAAGAGAATGGTCCTTCTTACACAACTGGTAGACTTATCTATGCACCAACCTCAACGCTGCTCGCCTTCTTCCCCTTCGCAGGGCTTGACCTCATCGACCCTTCTGGTGTATTGTTGGGTCAAAACATGCAGACTGGAAATGTTATACTCTACGATATATTTGATAAAGAAAACTACAACGTAAGCATTTTAGGGCAAACAGGGTCTGGAAAATCAACACTTATCAAATCATGGATATCCCGCCTTGCTAACCAGGACGATGAAGCATACATATACATATTCGATTCAATAGCAAAGCCAGAATATTCTGTCGGACCAGATAATAGGTATGAGGGCTCATTCGCTCACATGATAGGTGCAAAGGTCATTGACTTCAAAAAGGAAAAGGAAACATGCCTTGACCCATTTGCCATATTTGAAGGCAGGCAGACTGCTCAGGTTATAGAGGAGCTTGCAGGGGTTGAAGAGGCAGAAATGAAGGATGAACTGCGCATTGCAGCTGAAGGAGCTAAAAGTATTGATGATCTGATGAAAAAGATTGCAGAAAGGAAGTCAGCTGGAGAAAATTCATCCGTATCAAGGCTGGAGAAGAGGCTCAGCTCCGAGCTCAAGCATTATGAGCAATTCTTCCGTGGTGAGATGGATATATATGACAGGATGGTCTTTTCTCTCTACGACCTTGACAGGGCAACAAGAGATGTAATTGCTTTCCTTACACTTGGAATGGTGTGGAAGACAATAAAGTCTCTGCCTACTAAAGCTAGGAAAATTGTTGTAATTGATGAGGGATGGGCCTTTGTGGAAAGCAACCCGAAGACAGGCAAGCCCTACTTCCCAATGGCTGTGGAGTATATCCCTGAGATAGCAAGGACAGGAAGGCACTACAATACAGCATTCTTTATTGCAACACAGCAGGTTTCAGATATGTTTACTGGGCCAGGAAGAGCAATGCTCCAGAACAGTGCTACAAAGGTTATACTGAAGCAGGACCCAGCTGCCACTGACATACTTTCTAAGGAAATAGCACTTTCACAGGAGGAGAGAAGGTTTGTTCTGAATGCGAGAATGGGCCATGCACTTCTTCTCACATCAGAAGGGCACATACCATTTTACAATGTTCTGGCAAAGTCAGAGCTTGCAGCGTTTACCACAAGGCCGAAGGATATGCTGTGATACTCACACTCATATTCATACTCATTTGCTTCATTCGGGCGAGCTCAACTTAGCCCTATCAGGACGCTTTTTCCCTATGTAATGCCATCTGACCTTCCTTGTTTGACCATGCAGCCCATCATAATGTGCTACGTACAGATAATGGTAAACCCTGCCTTTTACTGGTATTGATTTTATCTGGACTGAGCCAAGCCTGCCACACACAGGGCACTTGATCACTTTGCTAACATGCTGCTCTGGCATATCAACCAACCATCTTATCTTTTCTTATCTTATTTCGTTCCATCCCATCCAATCAGTTCTTTATCTTTTCCACTATTAATTTCTCTTCAGAACCTAATGGCTTTCCACACTGGGCACATACAGCGAAGATCGTCTCTTCTTCTCCTATGTATTCTATATTCGTTCTACTGGTTGGTACCTTTGCCTTTGTTTTTATGCTGGAGATAAAGCTGGTGCTTCCGCAGCTGGCGCATGAATAATATTTCTTGTTTGGTACTGGATGTTCTGGTGTGAATGCTACATATCCTGCATCCCGCCCGCACGATGAGCATACATAGTGGTGGAAGCCAGATAATGTAACAAAGCTGTTATCATTTTTATCTTCTGGCATCATAAATTCGCATACTTCATTCTCTATGAATTCCTCATTCCCGCATTTTGCACACCTGACATACTTTCTTTGTGATGCATAGCTGATCTCTTTTACGCCAAGGATGAACAGCCCGAGTATAAAAAGTGCTACGGGGATTGAAAAAATGAATACAAGAAATCCTGCACCTCCAGATGATCTAAGCACCCAGAGGTACAAGCTGGCAAGGATGAGGGAAGCAATTACAGTTGCAGTCCCAAAGACGAAACTGAGGATTTTGCCCATTTTCTTCACTGATATTTAGGTAATCATCACTATAAAAACTTTGCCTCCGATAACCATCCTTTTATGTTATCCAGCATAGTTAGGAATGATGCCAAATGGACGATGACACAAGGAGGTTTGCTGAGGAATATATCGCAGATTATGCAGAACTGTACAGAATTGCTAAGGAGAAGATGCCAGATGGAGCCCCGCCAGAGGTGATTGTATTTCTGCTACGAGGCATGAAGGCAGCTCTGTACTACAGGGAAAAAGAAGAGAAGAAGAAAGCAGCTCCAACAAACACTGTAGGTGAAAAGGATCTTCAAACCATCCTGGAGGAGCTTGGATGGAAAAATGCAAGGAATGGTAGACAATGGATATTTGTCACAAACAGGGATGGTAGCATGGTCGAAGCACTGAAGCCACTTGAAAGCACACTGGAAAAGATCAAGGAGGCAAAAGGCATGCTAGTGATTGGTAAATGGAGGTACAGTATTTCTGATGGTGGCAAATTCCTCTCCAGATATCCCGTAGAGGGAAGGAGCATACAATAAAATAAAATACCATACAGCATTTATTTTTTATTTTTTCTTCTTTTTTGACTGCTTCAATCTACAGCCTTTCCATCAAAAGTGTGTGACATTAGCTTAAATGGGGTGCGACATTTGCTCAAATAATGTGACATCTGGTGAAAAATATCAGAAGGGCGTGTCCCCGTGGCAAATCCCCTGGGATATAGCCATTTGAGCTGATGGCTATCGCAAGCCACAGGGACATAATAGCATAACACCACTACCTTAAAAAGAAAACGCTGCATACTGAGGTGTGAAGCTCATACCGTTCAGGCTGGCAAGATTTTACCACGACCTTTCCTATCTATTTTTATTCTCGATTATCATATTTGCCATCGCATCCCCCGTCTTTGCAACGCCAAAGGCTGCAGGTAGTGTAGCGCTCACGCTTGTTAATACTTCATACGGTTCAATGCGCTCATTACGTGGAGAAATACCTTTAACATATTATGTTGAAGGTACAGTAATCATTTCAGGTGATTATGTGTATTACTCTTCAACACCATTCAACACATCAACCAGCCAGAACCTCAATGTAAGGGCTGGAAACTCCACAGGTAGTGCTGGTGGCACTCTTGTAATAAACGGTACAACATACTATACAGAGCCAGCCCCGATGAACCTTTCAGGCACAGTAACAGCATACTATATGGGTAATGTGAACGGACATTCTCAGATGGAGAACATTACGGAGCCAATATCTTTTAACAACCCTTACTATACTGGCCAATCAGCTGGTTTCACAACATATTTTGATTCATTACCCAGCTCACCAGAATATTTCCTCATATACGTACAAGCTGTATCTAACAATCAACTCCTTGCTGAAACATCAACAACAATAGCACCAGCTGGGACAGTAAACCTCTTCACCACAATAGTTGCTTTACCAGTCTTCAACGACTCCATGCTTGGCGCGAATGTAATAGGCGTAAACTCTGGTCAACCATCTCTCCCACTGGGAGGTCTCTTCAACCTGATGCTTATCATTTCTCTTATAGTGCTCACCTTTTCAGTTCTATTCATCTTCTTTACCCCGCAGAGGGGAGAGAGATTATCATTCGGAAGTGCTCTTGCCAAAGTGGCAATAGGAATTATAATAATGCTGCTCTTTCCTCTCATTTATGACCACATAGCTGAGCTGATCAACCTGCTCAACCAGACAATCATTGCTTATCCAGCCCCTGCACCTGCCTACAATATAGTGCTCCAGAACATTTACAACTCTATCTTGCTTCCAACAGGAGGAAACTTTCTATCTATTCTTGAGGCAGGGGTGCTGTTTATAGCAAACGCTGTTGTTGCAATAATAGTGTGGATTATGCTATACCTTGTAGGGACTGTCAGAATATTTCTTATAGCAGGCATGATCATCATGTTCCCTCTTTCAATAGCACTTCGAGATATTCCTTTTACACAGAAACTTGGAAGGATAATAGAGGATACATTCTTCGGCTTGGTTTTGGCAACTGTTCTTTCAGCATCCATGCTCAGTGCAGCTGGTTACCTTCTTCTGAACTGGAATACAGGCACAAACATATTCATTCAAGCTGGTATACCTTCTGAATGGATGGCATCTGCTGCTATAATTGTAGCTATCCTTGCTCCTACAGTCCTTGCACCTCTGACTTCAACCGTTTATCAGACAACTTCACAGGTAGCAATGGCAGCAGGGTCTGTTGCTCTGGCTGTAGCTTCTGGTTTTGGTGCTGGCAGCATAGGAGCTGCAGGACCGCTTGGAGGTGTTGCAGGAGGAGCTGGTGGTGTTGGTGGAACTGGCAATGTTGCAGCTGCAAACATTCCGAGAAGGTCTGTTGGTCGGTTCTTTGCCTATGGGGCTCTGGGAGCACTTGAAGCAGGGCTGGAATCCTTTGGAGAGGCTATACGTATGCGACACGGCCCGCTGCATGTGGCACGCAAGATAGGTAAGATAAGGGTGTAAAATACCGATAGCTTTAACCACACCAAACAGGTTGTTGCATTTTTTGCATTCCATGCTTGCATGAATAGCACAGGATTTTACCTACCTGCAGAACAATTCGCAATACCTGAGAAAAGCATCTTTCTGCTCATGAGTCATCGAAAGTGTATATGAGGCTATAATATTCTTCATCCAATCTTCCTTCATCATGATGAGATATCTTCCATGCCCAAGCCTTTTTACAAGCCCTTCACCTTCAAGCACCTTTGCAGCATAGTAGAACTGCCTAGCAGAGTAGCCGAGCTTCTGGAAGTCATGATAGCTGCAATATCCCCTCTTCTCCCAGATCAGCTTCAGCAATGCAAGTACAGTACTAGCATTAGCCATGTCATCTAACAATAAAAAGCCTGTACCTGCGCCCGCAGTTCGGGCAGGAAAAGACCTGTCTTTCGTCAGAGCTGATAATAACTGGCAGGCTCTCTTCTTGCTCCTCTTGCTCTTTGTCTTCCTCTGCTGCCCTTTCTTCTTTTGCAAGCATTGCATCATACTTATCGCTCTGCATTTTACCTTCTTCTTTTATATTCTGCACAGCATCCATAGCAGGTTTCTCCTCGCTTCTATCTGATCCAGTTCTTCTCTGTTCTTCCTTTGAAGCCAATGTTGCATTGCTGTATTCAAGCAACACATCAGCTCTCCTTATCCCATTCTTCTGCAGATACTCTGAAACTTCCTTTGGAAAATCGTTCATGTTATGGGAGAGGACGAATGTGGAGAAGTTTGGAGCATGTATAGCATTTTCTGTAAGGTGATTAACGATTGCTACATAAGCTCCAACAACCATCAACCACCTGTCAGATAGGGTTGACAATCCCTTTAACTGACCTAGTGTTAGAGATGAGCAAGCAATCCTTTCCATCTCAAGCCAATCACGCTTTACCTCCTCAGGCACAGCAGCATCTATATTCATCAGCTCTCTAACAGTCTGCCTACCAAATACTCTGTTTGCTGTTTCCTGAGGTATAATCTTCACTGCATGCAATTTGTCCAGCATGCTCAGTGACTTCCTTTCTTCGTTTTCGCTTAATATCTGGTTCCATATCTCAGCATCACTTGCCTTCTGCACTATTGTGACATAATACTTATCTGGCCTGCCATAAAGCTCATATGATTTCTGAACAGCAAGCAAACGCCTTATCCCCATATACACCATAACAATGCCTTTGTCATCCATGTATCCCACACCAGGCTGGAGCTGCCCGTACTTGTTGATGCTCTCCACAAGAGAGTCTATCTTGTAATCTACTCTAAGCATGAAACGTTCATCAGCCCTGCATCTTTCAATTGCGATGTATTCTGCCATCATAACACCTCCTTTATCGGAATCTGTATGCCAGTATCCTTCAATGCAAGCTTCAGAGCCTTTAGAGCAATTGTCCTCGGGGCAGAACCCACCATCTTCTTTGCTTCCTGCTCTGCATAGCTATGATAAAGCATATTGACTCTGTTGTAGATACCATTGCCGAAGGAACGCAGCCTCACATCTACAGAGGGGAATTTTGATAAGGGGTATACTTCAGCTGCTGAACGACGATGAAATACAGGGAAAAGTGATCTATTATGATTTGCAATGCGAAAGAGTGTATATTCATCCACATCCTTCAGCTTCCCTTCTGCATCTATCGCATGCCCGGCAGCTATAATGGCAGAAGAGGCATAGCTGCCTTCCACATAAGCTGCTACCAGTGCCTTCAATAGAGGGCTTCCCTTGTTTATTCTCTTTGCTATCTGCATCACTCTGCCCACCCATGAATTGCCTGCATGGAGCTGCACAGCCAGCCTTTCAACTTCATTATGAATCACTGCATCAGGGTTTGAATGAAGCTTGTCGAATATCTTCTTCTGTATTGGCCCTATCGGATGACCAAGAATCCTTGCATAATCATCAGGCGATGCTTCAGCATCAACACCTCTTCCATCGGAATCTGTAATGCTCATGAAAGTTTCATAGCCTGAAGTGCTTAAAACGCCCAATGTGCGGGTCATATCATACATATCATATGCTATATTATATAAAGAGATATGATACATATCATAATACTTATTAATGCATAACAGCTATATTCCTGCCATGTCAGAGAAGAAATGGAAGACAGTTCTGCTGCGCAGCGAGTATGTAGATGGCCTTAAGGCACTCTACGAGAGGAAGAAGCATCCTCTGCTTGACCAAGGGATAAATTCATTCACAGGCTTTGTCAACGACCTGGTATGGCATGTTATCGAAGCGGACAGGGTACTTTCCAGAAAGGCTCCCTTCCTTTCAGAAGTTGGCATGACAGAAGATGGTGTCACAATCAGAGATGCAAGGCTGAATCGGATAGTGGATGTGAAGGTCAGGAATGGTGAGCTTGTATGTGAGCTAGATAACTCAAACAGCTGTTTGCATGTGGGGTTCGCCTACGCCATACCTGAGGTATACAGGGTTATGAACATGCTCGGCAAGAAGGCATTAATCAAAGAAAACTGACATAGTTAGTACTCTACTCTGTCAACTACTCACGACTGAAGTTCATGGGCTTGCCCCTTCCCAGGACTGGTTTATGCACAGCCTCCAGTCCAGGTGCATAGGAGCCATTATGCATAAGCTAGTTGACAGGGACTCTTCTGGTGTTAATCTGGAACCATTTCTGGTTAGGAATTCTGTTCCGCAACACCAGAGTCTTGATAGCTACAGCCAGGCTTGCCTTTCTATCTGCATTTACAACTTATTCTTTGCATCTGAACAGGGAATAGATGCTTCCATCATGTCCATTCCCAACAGCACCATAGCAGGAACACCATTTGCTTTTATGGTAAGCATCAACTCTGTTCAGTGTAATCCCATGGTCAAAGCATCTCGCTTCAAGTATTCTTCTGAAGAGAGTAAATGGTATAGTCATAACCTTCCTGTTGAAGATTCTGCCCTTTGACTTGAACCTCTTTAACTTCTCTATGGAGATGTCAGCACCATATCTTTTAGCTAGAAGAATTATATCTCTAACCATCTGCCCTATGCCTGTCTTCACATAATTCCTCTGCTTGTGCCTCATCCTCTTCAATCGCTTCAGGTTGTTAAAGTGCTGTAAGATAGCTCTTCGCTCTTCAAAATGCCTCTTCTTAATCCATATTTGTTGACCTAGATATCCCTGTTTGAGGATCTTCCCCTCTGGTGTCAAGATGGTATAGGCGAAGTTCTTGGCGTTGATATCTATACCTAGGACATTCATTCTCGATGCCAGTGGTTCGTCTTTCTTCGAGAGATAAGCAACTATATCCAGAGAAGGAGTTAAACCAAACGTCTTGCATGTCCATCCGTTTCCAAGCAAATCATTGAACCTGTCGAAGTTTTGGTTCTTTCGTATTGGTATGGCAATCCTATGCCTAGCTAAGGTAGAGCCCCAGTTCGACAAAGAAGAACCCCTGTAGATTGTTTTTTGAATCAGCAACCATGCCCAATCTGGTTGAGCCTATCAAACCATTCGTCTATGTCCTTGCATTCTGTGGCAAGAGAAAACGCTTCTTTTAGCGAGGTTTGCTGCCGGCACAAACGTAAATTTGATAAGGCATACAAGCGTAATCATCGGCAACGCTCTTGCCGGGTTGGGGGGAGCATCGCTGGTTATAGGATATCTTGGCAATTATGCGACAGGGGATTCCTTTGTATCTGGCAGGGGCTGGATTGCAATCGTGGTGGTTGTGCTTGCCGGCTGGAGCCCATTTATAGCTATACTGGGCAGCTGGGTGTTTGGCCTTGGGTACGCCATAGCTTCGGTATTTATAGGTACTGGAGCTGTGACGGCACTGCTCGGCCCTGGCAGCGGGTATTTTATGCTTGCGGTGCCGTACATTTTTGCTATAATCGCAATATTATTATACCGCAAAAGGACAAAACCGCCATCGTCTCTTACGATTCCTTATAAGCGTAAATGAATGTTTAAATTCTAAATTTTTAGAATTATATTCATGCTTTAAATAAAAGGTGATGCAACAATCTACAGTGACGTCATTGGAGCTATAATTTTGCTCATTGTAATATTTTCAGCGGCAATGGTCCTGTTGCTTGCGGTTGGAAATTTGTTCACAGCGGTGCAGGACTACCATGACGCCCAAATACTTTCAAGCATGAAGAACAAGTAGAACGTTACGCTAATTTATTCCAAGTCATTGCCCCCTCGTGGTCGCCGGGTGTGGTGGTAACCAACTATGGCGTCGCTATCAACATTACCTCTTTGATTCAGATCAGCCTAAATGGCGTATCATATACCCCTGAAAGTATCTACCTTCCAAGCGGCGCGAGCGTACCAATTCTTGAACCCTCTCAGGCAGCTGGCATTACTACTCCATATGGTGGCGTATTCTTTGATAACTACACTACCACGGCGCCCGGCCTTGTTCCTGTGTCATTTTTTGGAGAGGGGGTTGCGACCAAGCCGCTCTCAGGGCTGTACTATGTCCCCGCTGGGTATTCCCTCTGGTCACCTCAAGCGGGCCGGCTACATGGATTGTGAACGGCGCTGAGGTTGCAACCGCAGTGTCTTCTTTCACTACAGTTGCGAATAACCCAACCACAATTACAGCCATTGAGGACTTCTATGTGAGCGTGAGCGCCAACCCTTCAGCTGGCGGTTCTGTATCTCCAAACTCGGGCTGGTATCCAGCTGGCTCTGTGGCTACAGCAAGCGAGACGCCAGCCACAGGCTACCACTTCGTGGATTGGACAAATGGAAACACTGGTTCAACATATTCATTCACAATGAATGGCCCCAATTCGATTGGTGCGAACTTTGGGATTAACACATACACAGTTACATTCCAATCTTCACCAGCCGAAGGCGCCCCAGTTACTATGAATGGAAATAGCGAAACAACACCATATTCAGTTGTCGTGGACTATGGCGCTACAGTTTCGTATTCATATGGCAGCTCGTTTAGCGGTGGCTCTGGCGTGCGTTATGTTGACCCGTCAACGTCAAGTGGGTCATTCACCGTCATTCAGCACTGCTTTGAACCGCCGTATTGTGGCTTTTATATACTCGCCTTTGATCTCATTGTACGCTTTCATATTCATATCGGAGTCCAGCCGAATGCCATAATGATACCACTTGCTATTGCCTGGGAGCTGATAATTTATCAAGACTTCGAAGACCCTGTGGTGTTTGCCATCCATGCTATTGAATTCCTCCATTTTCAAAATCTTGCACTTCGCATTCAAGTTAAAGATTTTTGGGTTTGTGTCAAAATAGCTAGGTATTATCCGGCTAATTTCTTCTGTGCTGAACTCTGTGGCTGTGAGTTCCTCTCTTCCGTTGGTTATTTCAGCAATTAATCGAAGCTCAATATGCTCCCACCGTTTGTATTGCTTCGTCCATTGTCCTTGTACCATTCTGTACTTCTGTCCACAGCTGAATGGCTCGGTTGAGTCTATCCCTGAACCAGTCTCTGTGTCTCGCTTCAAGCTTTATGTGTCAATGGGTCAGTGATGCTGGGATGCTCCTCTAACCATCCTCGTAGCGCTGAAGCTGATGAAATCAATCTGAAAATCCTTTCTCCAGTCTTTCCCTTACCCTTATACTTGCTCCTCTCTCATCAAACGCTACATCCCCTACATGCATGTTAAGAAGCTCAGAAGCACGCAGACCAGCCTCAAAACCGACTGCAAGCATTGCCTTGTTTCTCGTTGAGCTTGTTGTTGCCATCATCGTTTCAACTTCACTAGGTGTCAGGAACTCGGCTCCCCCCTCTGGTTTGCCTTGCTTGTCTCCTTCAACCATTTTACTCCATCAGGAATGGTGTATCTGTATCTACATACTTAACGAATTTGACTAAACGCTTGATTGCTGCAACGAAGTCAAGGAATCTCTTCGCAGTAGTCCCGCTTTCTCAGTTCGTTCACAAGCCTCTCTATTTCTGCCCTGTCAGGATTGGGCAGCTAGGATATCGTGGCACATGTCTTCAGATGGAATATGTACTTGGCCCTGCGCCTGTCGCTTACACCCCTTGCCTCCAGATGCGCTGCAAACCTCTCTATGTTAACCCTGTCATCCTATGCTATGTCAGCTTTTTTGAGCAGGTTAGGTTATAGGCCCGCTCCAGGCTGCGAGCATAAGTATAGCTCATGCTGTTGCATGCCTCCTCAGCTAAAAGGAGCTTATTTTGACTTGCAGTAGAAAGTGCGAGGTGCGGGATTTGGACCCGCGTCGCCGCCTTGGGAGGGCGACGTCCTAGACCAGGCTAGACGAACCTCGCACGTAGCGAGAGATTCATTTGTTAATGATATAATTTTTGCTCATTCAGGTCTGGATTTAACCTGCACCACACCAATTTCGCTATGCCTAAGCTAGCCAATTGAGTGGGTTAGAAAAGTTATGCAGCAGGCAAGCTGCCAGAATAATCCAGCAAAACTCTGAAGCAAATCTATCCCTGAAAACTATTGAGCAAACTTATAGTCATTAAACCTGAATTCTACTATACTACTTTGCTTCAATGAAGCCTTAATAGACTATCCTTCAGACTGATCGTATTGGAATAAAGACAAGACATAACAGCTACAGGTATTAGCTCGTGAGGTTTGGTATCTTTATCATCTTTTCTATTCCTCAAACCTCTTGATCAAAGACATGTCACATAATCTGCATTTGCAATGTATTTACCATCTCCTTTATTTTATGGCATTATAAGCCCATAGTAGGTAGAAGCAAAGTAAATGGCCCTGGGCACAAAAGATACCTATCTCAAGCAGACCTTGGACTGGGCTCTGGACAGAATGGCCCAAGCGGGTTATCCTGTCAAGTCAAAAGTCTCTCTCGTTGTAGATCCATCATTGAAGTTCATGGGATACGCAAAGGAGGTAGGAGATACCCATATCATAGTTATATCGTCCTGGGCGCTTGACTCTGAGATGCTTGGAGGACTAGTTCTGCATGAGCTTGCTCATGTTTACCACAGTGAAAAAGGTTCACCAACGCATAATCCTGCCATAGTTGATAAGATAATACAGGATTTTGCAAGACGAGAAGGATTATCAGAAAGGGAAGTAAGAGCGCTTGTTGATGCTTTTAGCCATCTTCAAAACATAATAGTCGACGACATAGTATTCAGATGCCTGACAGAGAAAGAAAGCAGGCTTGCTGCGAAGTTCTTCATGGAATGGATTTCTGAACAGGCTACTGGAGATGCAGTAGTTGATACAACCTTGCTTGTAAGAAATGCCTTTGCAATAGCTTCTGTGAGGAGAAGAAACATTACAGAAGCTCTTCACGAGATGGAGCTCAGAAGCAAGAAGTTCCTGTCATTGCTGGGAGAAGAATGGGAAAGAGATTTTGAGGAGCTGGAATCATTCTTGCAGAACGCCAACCCAGAATGGGACGAAATAGAATTCAGCGAAGTGCTGGAAGACTATCTTACGAGAATAATAAATCTCATGAGCAGAAGAAGGGGTCTGGAAGACCTAAGATAGTGCTGTTCAAAAATATTGGTTTAAATCAACTAATGCTGGAGCTTAACACATGCCTTTAGTGCATCACCTTTTGAGCGGATTGGTCTCAGGTCCTGGAAGCTTTGTTGCTGCCATAGTTATTTTGATTCTGGCTCTTGCATTGCTCTTCGCAGGAAAAGTAGTGATTAAAGGTGTAGCCTTCATTGTAGCAGGTCTTGTTGGAGCTACAGCTGGTGCTCTAGCTGGTGCAATACTGCTCGGAGTCTTTGGTCTCATATTCGGAGCTCTTGCTGGATTCATCATAATAGGTATCATAGGGTACGCTCTGGTACCTCTGGCAATAGGAATCGGATTGGGGTATGCAGCATATGAGCTTGTCCTTGCCTATGTAGCCTCGAGGCTTATCGCCATAATTGCAGGTATCGTGTTTGTAGCCATAGGGATAGTAATTGCAAATAAATTCCTAGAGATAGCTACAGTTGTACTTGGTGCATTCCTTATTTACACAGTTGGAGTATTTTTTGGCTTACCAACATTATTCTCCATGGCTTCGGCCCTTGTTCTGGGGGTTATAGGATATCTGGTACAGACAAGAGAGGCACGTATAAGAAGGTATACTGCCTAGCATCACCTTTATCAGAAAAAGGGTACTGAAGAATAAGGATCTACAGCCTGTAAAGAGCAATAGTGTGATGCTGACGAAAAGTTTTGCAAAAGGATGGAAGCAGATAATACTATCAACCAGACTAAACTGAAGTTTCAATCATTTTTATTAACTCTGAATTATGATATAGCTACAATGGCGCGCATGGTTGATATCTCTGCAAAACCTGTGATCATGAGAGAGGCGACAGCGGAAGGTTCCATCATACTGAAGAAGGAAACAATTGATGCCATAAGGGGAAAGAGGATAGAGAAAGGCGATGTGGTTGAGGTATCCAGACTTGCTGGTATAATGGCTGCAAAGCGAACCTCTGAAATAATACCCCTCTGCCATAACATACCCATAGAGTCTGTAGATGTCGATATATCTGAGACGGATACAGGGATGAAGGTTACTTGCCGAGTGGTAGGAGAAGCAAAGACAGGGGTCGAGATGGAGGCTCTAACAGCAACTTCTGCTGCATTATTGTCTATCTGGGATATGGTAAAGAAGTATGAAAAGGATGCAGATGGTCAGTATCCAAGCACCAAAATAACAGAAATAAGAGTTACAAGGAAGGTAAAGATGCGATGATGCCTCATGAAGAACACAGAAAGAGAGCTCAGAGGACTCTGAAGTGTGCAGTCATTACCATCAGCACATCTAGATATACGAAAAGGGCTGATCAGATTCATGTCAAGGATGAATCAGGCGATATAATATGCAGAATGCTGAGAAAGAACGGTCATAAGGTGCTCTACAGGGCAATCGTTCCTGACTCTATGACAGACATAAGGACAAAGTTGCTCAATGCCTTTCAGCTGGGCATTGATGCTGTAATAACTACAGGAGGAACTGGTATCTCGCCCACTGACGTTACAATAGAATCAGTATCACCCTTGCTGGAAAGAGAACTACCAGGCTTTGGAGAGCTCTTCAGGCAAAGAAGCTCAGAAAGCATAGGCACAGCTTCAATCATGAGCAGAGCTCTGCTGGGTGTCATGCATGGGATGCTGATAGCCTGTCTCCCAGGCTCTCCAGATGGAGTAAAGACTGGTATGGAATTGCTCATGCCAGAGCTACAGCATGCTTCTTCAATCGCCAAAGGAAGCTAGAGATCTTCTCCATGCAGCAATATAATCCCGCAGGTCTCTCTTGCTGCACTCCTCGCATATACAGCTTCCCGATTTCTCAATAGAGC
This sequence comes from Nitrososphaeria archaeon, assembly GCA_029775965.1. GTDB lineage: Archaea > Thermoproteota > Nitrososphaeria > Conexivisphaerales > DTJL01 > JAKAPW01. The sequence goes on from JARVJU010000001.1 coordinate 19,895, forward strand.
AAAAGTCATGGTATATGCATCCTTGGCAGGAGGTTATCCTGCTGCAGATAAAGCATGGGTAAGAAAATTCTATATCCTGCCTTAGCTCTGACTCAAGCAGGTTTTTTATTGCCTGCAGGTCAGAACCCTCTCTTATCCTGAAGCCATTCCTGCTTTCGTATTCAACACCAGCTATCATAAGCCTTCTAAAACCTTCACTTCCTAGCCTGGGAAGTCTGAACCAGTCAGATAAGGGTATAACTATCACACATTGCAGTAAATGGATGCGATATATATAGTGTTTTTACAGTATCTTTGAGCAGGAAAGCCACTGAGCTTGCTATGGAAGGATGCCAGAGAACTGCATTCTGAATGAATGGTCGAGCAGCTACGCTGAAATCATAAACCTATTGCAAGCTGGACTAATATCCTTGCTAGAAGTATTGCCATTAACTTTGCTATAATATCCTGCAGCTTTAAAATGGCATATTGCAACTAATTTCTGGCTCAATTCTGATTCTCCGAAGCAGTTAAAAATGGGATGTAAGTAGCCTAGGCTGAATCGGAGTAGCATTGTATGTTCGCACCACAAGCAGGATATGATAGAGCTCTTACCATATTTTCACCAGATGGTAGACTATATCAGGTTGAGTACGCGATAGAAACTGTAAGACATGGCACATTAGCTATAGGTATTAAATGCAAGGATGGAGTGGTACTTTGCGCGGAGGAGAGGTTCAGGAAGCTTCAAACAGAGGGTCAAAGTCAAAAACTCTTCCAGGTCGATGACCACATAGGTATTGCAGCAGCAGGCTATGTACCGGATGCAAGAGTGCTTGTAGATAATGCAAGAGTAGCAGCTCAGAACAACAGGCTGATATACGACGAGCCTATTGAGGTGGAAGGGATTGCGAGACGCCTGGGCGATATGGCTCAACAGTATACTCAGTATGCAGGAGTCAGACCATTTGGCGTTTCTCTGATAATAGCGGGAGTTGACGGGAGCACACCAGCTATATATGTTACAGACCCCAGTGGAACTTACCTTGGTTATAACGCAGTAGCCATAGGAGGCGGCAGTGAGCAGGCCACAGAGCTGCTGGAGCAGAAGTACAAAGAAGATATGTCTTTGGAAGAAGCAATATCGCTTGCTGTAGAAAGTGTAAAGAAGGCAGGCGAAGAAAAGACAGAACCAAAGCATGTCAAGATAGCTGTCATAGATGTCAAGACGAGGAAGATGAGGCGTCTGACAGACGAAGAAGTTAATGAGTATGTAAAAAACACTTCCGATAAGCAACAGTAGCAAATCAAATTTGCTTTTGGATAGTTGGTTGTAGATGCATGATGTTAAAAGGGCTAGGGGTTCTAGCTACCTTGCTACTTTGCTAATTCTCCTTGTTTTGGTTGCTGTATATGCTGCACTTGACATAAAATATCAAAACAGTGCCACTCTCTCATACATCTTTTCTATAATAAAGAATGTTACAAGCTGGAGTATAAATGTGGTCGCTGAGCTTGGGGTTGTTGGTGTATTCGTGCTCATGGCGCTGGAGAGCAGCTCTTTACCTATACCCAGCGAGGTAGTTTTACCCTTTGCCGGTTTTCTTTCAGCTTCGGGTAAATTGGATTTTCCATCTGCACTGCTCTGGGCTACTGTTGGTGCAATGATCGGATCCTATATAGACTACTACATAGGAATGTATCTGGGCACGTCTCTGCTTGTTAGAAAGAATATAATCTCCAAAAAAGCATTAGACGCAGCACATTCATGGTTTACCAAGTATGGTGCAACAGCAGTATTTGCAAGCAGGTTTTTGGCAGGCGCCAGAACATTGATCAACTTTCCAGCTGGTGCATCAAGGATGAACGTCTTCAAATTTGGGATGTATACTCTTGCAGGCTGCTTGCTTTGGAATGCATCTCTGATGTATGCAGGGTATCTGCTTGGGCAAAACTGGGAGGCTGCTGTGGCTGCCTTCAACAGTGTTTATGTCCCTGCTGCAATAGCCTCAATAGTCGTAATAATTGCTGTACTTGTTATCTACTTCCTGAGAAGGAGAAAGAAATGACACTAGAATTAAATGAAGTCAGTAGAACCGTTTATATGCCCCAGATTAAGACAGCCTGTAAGAGATATATATTGACGGACAAGATGACCACCGTTCGCCTGACGGTGGGAGGAGAAAGGTTTGAAATACTGGTTAATCCAGATACTGCCTTGGCTTATAAGCAGGGAAAGAAGTTTGAAATAAGCCAGGTTTTGGCATCTGATCAGATTTATACAGATTCCTCAAAGGGAGATAGGGCTTCCTCAGATAAGCTGATCAAAGCTTTTCGCACTGATTCGATTCTTAAGGTGGCAGAAATAATTCTGCAGCGTGGAGAACTTCAGCTTACCACAGAGCAGAGGAGAAAGATGGTTGAAGATAAAAGAAGGCAGATAATATCGCTTATAGCTAAGAACTACGTCGACCCAAAGACAAACCTGCCACATCCACCTGTCAGAATAGAGCAGGCCATGAATCAGATAAGAGTTTCAATCGATCCTGTTCGACCAGCAGAAGAGCAGGCCAAGAAGATTATAGATGACCTCAGGCTGATATTACCCCTCAAAACAGGTAATCTCAAGCTCAAGGTGAAAGTCGATGCAGTCTATGCACCTCAGGTAATTGGAGTTCTGAAAGGCTTCGGAAATATACTGAAGGAAGAATGGAGACAGGATGGAGGTCTTGATGCTGTGATCGAGGTCCCAGTTGCAATGCAGAGGACTCTGCTTGACAGACTTGCTGCTACGACAAAAGGTACAGCTCAGGCCAGCACACTGGAGTGATAAATCTTGTCAAAGATCAGGAGAAAATTTGTTGTGCCAGGAGACCTTATAGTACGCGGAGACTATAAGCCTGTAGCAAACGTATACAGAGAAGGAAACAGCATATATTCTTTAAAGGTAGGATTATCCGAAATTGAGGGGCGCAGAGTCAGGGTTATACCTCTTTCAGGCAGGTATGCGCCCAGGGTTAACGATGTGGTTGTTGGTATAATAACAGATATCAACCCTTATGCATGGACTGTTGACATAAATTCATTTTTTTCTGCATTCCTGCCAGCAACTGATGTATTTGGTAAGAGATTCTCTCCAGAAAGAGATGACCTGACCTCAAGGCTAAAGCTGAAGGATGTTATACTTGCTCAAATAATCTCATTCGACAGGTCAAAGGACCCTATGCTGAGTGCTCAGGGTCCAAGACTTGGGCCTATAAGAGGCGGGCATCTGGTCAAAATATCACCTGTCAAGGTGCCAAGGCTGATAGGGAGAAAGGGTTCAATGACCAGAATGATAGAGGAAGCAACAGGAACAAGGATAATAATAGGTCAGAATGGATACGTGGTTATTAATGGACCACCAGAAAAGATACCACTAGCCATAAAATCCATAGAGATGGTGGAGGCAGAAGCGCACCTTGCAGGTCTGACTGAAAATATACAGAACTTTCTGTCCAAAAGTCTTGGTAGAAAGATAGAATCTGAAAAGTTTGATGGTGAATAGGTAAATTGACAGAACTTATTGACAAGAATAACCTCAGAGTTGATGGAAGAAAGCTGGACGAACTGAGGCCAATCAAGATGCAGGTGGGAATCCTCAAGAATGCAGATGGCTCTGCATACATAGAATGGGGGAAGAATAAAATCATAGCAGGTGTCTATGGACCGAAGGAATGTCATCCAAAGCATATGGCTCTGCCCGACAGAGCATTGCTCAAATGCAGGTACCATATGGCACCATTCTCTGTTGATGAAAGAAAATCCCCTCAGCCATCAAGGAGGGAGATAGAGCTCTCCAAGATAATAAGGGAAGCACTATCCCCTGCCATCTTGCTGGAGGAATTTCCCCGTACTGCCATAGAGATCTACATAGAAGTACTACAATCTGACGGAGGCTCTAGGGTAGCTAGTATAACAGCAGCCTCTGCAGCTCTTGCAGATGCAGGGATCCCAATGAAGGATCTGGTGGTGGGATGTGCAGTAGGGAAGATAGATGGCAAGATAGTCGCAGACCTGAGTGATATAGAGGATAAAGAGGGCGAGGTGGACCTCCCTGTTGCATGCATGCCAAATCTGAATTCTGTGACACTGCTTCAGAGTGACGGGCCTTTATCAAAAGAGGAGTTCAAAAAAGCATTCAAACTTGCACTTGATAAATGCAGGTATGTTTATGACATACAGAGAAAGGCTTTGCTGGAAGGATACCTGGCTAAAACAAAGGAGGCCTGAGCATGTCAGCAGCTGAAAGAAAGCATGAGTTCGTCGATAGTTTGAGGAGAAGGCAGATAATAGACGGCCTTTCCCTGGGAAAAAGAACAGATGGAAGAGGCCTGACTGACTACAGAGAGCTGAAGATGGAGATAGGGGCAATAGTAAAGGCTAACGGTTCTGCCATGGTGCACCTTGGAAACACAATCGTACTTGTTGGTGTAAAGGTCAACCTTGGCACCCCTTTTCCTGATACACCAGATGAAGGAATACTTACAGTGAACGCAGATGTATTGCCCATAGCTTCTCCGTACGAAGAGCCTGGCCCACCTGATGAGGATACAATAGAGCTAGCTAGAGTTGTGGATAGAGGGATAAGAGAATCCCATATGATAGATATGTCCAAGCTTGCAATCCAGCCAGGGAAAAAGGTATATTCTGTGTTCATAGATGTTACTGTGCTTGACGTAGATGGTAACCTTTTCGATGCTGTCTCCTATGCTGCTGTGGCAGCTTTGATGACAACCAGATTCAAGAAGGCTGTTGTCAAAGGGGATGAGGTGATACAGTCCGATAAAATGATGGAGATGCCTGTAAAAACCATACCTGTATCGATAACAACAGCAAAGATAGGCAGCCATACAATACTTGACCCGGATGGTATTGAGGAGGCTGTGATGGATGCAAGGCTGACAACAACATTTGATTCAGCTAACAGACTTTGCGCCACACAGAAAGGGGGAGAGGGATGGTTTACTCCGGAAGAAATTCTAAGGCAGATGGATATAGCAAGAGTTAAAGCAAAGGAGATCAGGTCTGTGATAAAGGAGGCAGTAAAAAATGCCAAAAAGAGCTGACCAGCCTTTGAAGGGCCTCGGTACAAAGTATGGGGCAACTGTGCGCAAAAGATACAGCAGAGTCTTCAGGGAGCTGAAGGCAAAGAGGGTCTGTCAGCAATGCGGTTCTTCATCATTTACCAGAATAGCCATAGGGGTATGGAGGTGCAACAAATGTGGACATACGGCGGCGGGAGGAGCATACACCTTCTGATTTGTACACAGCATGCATAAAAATAGCTTTAGACAGCAAAAAAGCATCTGCACTTGCAAAGGCTTTGAACCTTGAGCAATCAGGAAGAATTAAGTATACAGCAGAAAAGGATGGTCTGGCAATAGAAATGAAAGAATCAAGCCTGTCTGACTTTAGAGCTGTATTAAATTCAAATCTAAGACTTTTAAAGGCAGCATTACAGACTATTGAAGGGTTAGAATGAGCGATACATCGATCCCTCCATGGCTGCAGGAGCAGCTTGCAAAATACGAGCAACTTCGCCAGACTCTTCAGTCAGTGCTGGCACAGAAGCAGCAGCTAGATGCAGAGTTCGCAGATATACAAAGGGCTCTTGAAGAACTCAAAAAAGCAACAGCAGATACACCCATCTATAAGTTCGCAGGTTCCATAATGATAAGGGTTAACAAGGAAGACATTGAGAAGGATCTTGAAGAGAAAAAAGAGCTTACAAGCACAAGAATAACAGTTCTTGCCAAACAGGAGGAAAGGCTGAGGGCAAATATGCAGGAACTGCAGAACAAAGTCACGGAAGCTCTCAAACCGAAGCAACCACCAAGTTGAAAGATAATGTCTGTATTAAATGGGCTGAGACCCAAAAGAGTATTGCTAGTATCACATAGAAATGCTGATGTAGATGGTGTATGTTCTGCGCTAGCGCTAAAGTCTCTCGTAAGAAGGATCAATCCCTCAGCGAAGGTGGATCTTGTCGCACCTCAGGGAATCTCTTCTCAATCGAAGCGCATTCTTTCCCTGCTTGGAGAAAGATTTCAGGATGAGATAACCAGCAATAATTATGACCTTGTTCTTATTACCGATACAGGGCACAGCTCTTTACTTCTAGAAGAGTTGAATAAGATCCAGGCAATAAAAGGCTACAAGGTTTTGATAGACCATCATCCACTTGATACGAGCATGAAGAATACAGTCGATAATTACTTCGTGGATGAATCTGCTTCATCAGCAAGCGAGATGGTTTACAGGCTGTTTATCAATATGCATAAAAGAATAGATAAAACTACTGCAATGCTGCTTGCTTTAGGTATTATGGCTGACTCACAGTTCCTGACCATAGCCAAGAATGATACAATAATAGCCTTATCAAGAATTATAAAGAAAGGGGTGGATCTTGAGGAAGTAAAAAACATCCTAAGAAGCAGGAAAGAAGTATCGGAACAGATTGCAAGAATAAAGGCTGTGAGAAGGGCAAGATTCTATAGATGTTCTGATTGGATCATAGGTATAACAAACATAGGTTCATTCCATTCATCTGCAGCCAGAGCACTGCTCGAAGTTGGGTGTGATATTTCAGCTGCAGCTGGCTCTGTTGATGGGGAGACAAGAATGAGTATAAGAGCATCCCAGATATTTTACACATCAACAAAGATCCATGTTGGTATAGACCTATGCAGGTCTCTGGCTGAGAGTGTCAACGGGAATGGTGGAGGGCATCCAACTGCTGGTTCCATGAATGCTAGGGTAGAGGCGGATAAACTGCTGGAGGGTTTTCTGGAGCGTCTGTCAGATATACTCGAAGAAGGAATCAAGCAGATAAAGGATTAGCTTCAGTGAACTACCCCTCGCTATCGCAAGGGGACTTCCCGCTCGCTGTGTTAAATACAAAAAATGTAGTTAATAACAATAAAAAAGTTAATAATTCATATGAACCAGAAAAATACAGGAAGCTGACATGAGCAGAGCTACTGTAGAGTTCAGGGATTTCTCCTTTACCTATGCAGGAATGAAAATCCCTGCTGTCAGAGGCATTAACTTCAGCGTAGAAGAGGGGAGCATTGCTCTGCTTGCAGGTGCAAGTGGGAGTGGCAAGTCAACCATACTAAGAAGTATAAACGGTCTGATACCCCATATCTATCCTGGAGAATATAAGGGTGATGTCTTTGTGGATGGGCAGAGTGTCATCGAAACAGAGACATTTGAGCTGGCTCGAAAGATAGGTTTTCTCTTTCAAAACCCTGAAAACCAGATATTCATGTTCACAGTTGAAAGAGATGTTGCCTTCGGGTTGGAAAACCTGGGCTATGAGCCAAAGGAGATAAAAAAGAAGGTGGAATGGGCGTTAAAACTCCTTGGCATATCTGACTTGGCAAAGAGGTCCCCAAGCGAATTATCAGACGGTCAAAAGCAGAGAGTTGCATTGGCTGGGTCACTCGTCATGGATCCAAAAATAATCGTTCTGGATGAACCCACTTCTCTGCTTGATCCGAAGACTGCACAGGAAGTAGTTCATCTTGTAGAAGACCTGAAAAGGACACTTGGCCTTACAGTTATACTGGTTGAGCACAGGCTTGAGCTAGTTTCAGCAATAGCTGACAAGATAATCATACTGAATAAAGGAGAAGTCTTCGCTGAAGGTAAGCCGGATCAGATATTAGCCAAAGATAACCTTCATGAAGCCGGTCTTTCAATCCCTCCGATAATAGAGCTGCAAAAAAGACTTGGCCTTGTGGATTCTGATGCAGTAGCTATGGATGTTGATGACTTTCTGCAGAGGTTCGTCCAAAAATGGCAGTTATAGAGTTCAAGGATGTCAGCCATGTCATGCCAAACGGGATAATGGCTCTGAGCAACGTGAACCTGAAGATAGAAAGTGGAGAAGTTCTGGCTATAGTAGGTAGCAACGGAGCAGGAAAGACCACACTGCTTAAGCACATGAACGGTCTTTTGAAGCCTTCCAGCGGAAGTGTATTTGTTTTTGGAAGTGAAACAAAAGGTAAGAGTGTTGCAGAGCTGTCCAGGCATGTAGGTCTTGTCTTTCAGAATTCTGATCATCAAATATTTTCTGAAAGTGTCTTTGAAGAAATAGCATTTGGTCTCAGGAATTTCGGCTTTGCAGGAGAAGAATTGTATAATAAAATAATCAGCACCCTTAGGTGGTTCGACCTGTACGATTTGAAGGATAGGCCGCCGATGACTTTGAGCGGGGGTGAGAAGAAGAGACTTTGTATAGCAACTGTAATTGCATGGAACCCTGAAGTGCTTGTGCTTGATGAACCAACAGTGGGTCAGGACTATCCCAACAAGGTAAGGCTTTTTGCACTTATCAAAAGCTTGATCGGCGAAGGCAGAACTGTTGTCATAGTATCTCATGACCTTGAATTTCTCTGGCCTCTATCCCCAAGAACCGTAGTAATGGCTAACGGTAGAATATTGACAGAAGGCAGTGCAGAATCAATATTCATGGATGAAGAGTTGCTGAACTCCGCAGGTCTAAGGCAGCCCCAGCTTGCACAACTGGCGATGAGGCTGAATCTGAGGTCCCCATTTTCAAGCCTTGATGATGCTGTCACATGGTTCAGAGGGAGGATATGAGTTGGCACACGTTCTTCTGGAAGGGCTGAAGTTCAGGTACCAGAGAACAATAGTGCACAGGCTTGATCCAAGGGTAAAGCTTCTTCTTACTCTCACCCTCTTTGTTATAGCGCTGATGAGCTCAAACATTTACGATGAAGCTCTGACCTTTACTGCCATCTTGATACCAGCCAGCTTGGCTAAATCCATACGAAGGCTGCTCAGGCTGCTGGTATATTCTCTTGCCTTCTCTGCTTTTATATTCATCATCAACTACATATTCACTCATTCGCTATTCTCCTCATCCATTGTAACTGTAAGGTTTCTTGGAATTGTGGCATCAACCTCCATGTTCTTCATGACTACCTCGCCGGATGAAGTAGAATACGTGCTCAGGTGGTTTAGATTACCTCGTGACTTTGTCTTCGCCTTTGCAACTTCAATACGTTTTGTGCCAGTTTTGATGATGGACCTGACACAGATCATAGATGCGCAAAAATCCAGAGGTCTGGAATTAGATAAGGGAGGACCTATAAAAAGAATCAGGAATCTTGTTCCTGTTTTAATACCTCTTGTGGTCAATGCATTGGTAAGAAGCAGCGAACTTGCTGAAGCGATGGAAGCAAGGGGTTATGGAGCAACAGAGAAACCAACTTCCATGTATTCACTGAAGATGACAAAGGTTGATTATCTGGCTGTAGCCATAATACTTACTGCAGCTGCACTGCTTTTATCATTGTTTCTTCATGTTGTTTAACATATCATTTATTTTGCAATGCAATCAATCAAGATGCATGGATAAAGTGAACTACCCCGCCCTTGAGGACGGGGTCTTCTTGGGAGATTAGATAAATGTTTAAGATTGGAGTATGCTATTGTTGCTTCATTCCATCCGTATGAAGGGTTTCGTGGTTACAGGCTGAAATTCATTTTGAGATCTCTAAGCAAATTCCAATTGTTTTTAAACCTCCAGTGCTGGAGTCTCTGATGGATTGAGGCCTATAAGCTGGGACGGAGCCACATTAAATGTTATTGACCAACGCATGCTTCCTGCAAAGGTAACATGGATACCTATCTCAGGATGGAAGGATGCATTCTCAGCCATCAGGGAGATGAAGGTAAGGGGCGCTCCTTTGATAGGAGTAGTGGCAGCTTTCGGGCTGGCCCTCGAGACCAAGAGGATCAAAGGATCATCCATCAATGCTACAAAAGAAGAGGTGAGAAAGATAGCTTCAATTTTAGAGACTGCAAGACCTACTGCTGTAAACTTAAAGTGGGCGGTTGATAGAGTCATGCAAGCCATTCAGTCTGAAGACTCTGCTGATGGTGTAAGAAACAGAGCTATCAAAGAGGCTGAATGGATCATGCAATACGAGGAAAATACTGCCAAAAGGCTTGGAGAAATAGGAGAGAAGCTTATACATGACGGGGATGTAGTGCTGACGCATTGCAATGCTGGTTCGCTCGCAACTGTTGAATACGGCACAGCACTATCACCAATAAGGCTCGCAGTAAAGAAGGGGAAGCAGGTCAGAGTAATAGCCACTGAAACGAGGCCTGCACTGCAGGGGGCAAGACTCACTGCCTTCGAACTTATGAAGGATGGGATAGATACCACACTAATTTCTGATACCATGGTGGGGTACGTAATGTCCAAAGGTATGGTTGATCTTGTAATGCTTGGTGCGGATAGAGTTCTCAGACAAGGGTATGTGATCAACAAAATAGGGACATATCAGATAGCAGTACTTGCAAAGAGGCACCTGATTCCCTTCTACGCAGTCTTTCCATGGTCATCGGTCGATATGCTTACAGAGGTTGGGGATGTTGTAATAGAACAAAGAAGCCCAAGAGAAGTTGAGATGATCAGAGGCAGAAGGATAGCTCCCAAAGGCATCAAGATATTTAACCCAGCATTTGACGTGACAGAGCCCGAACTGGTTACAGCTCTGGTTACAGACAGGGGAATAGTTTATCCCCCCTTTGAAAAAGGATTGGAAGAGGCGGATAAAAAGCAGTATGTATCTGCTGACATGCATATTTAGCTTGTATTAACACCTGCAAAGCATAAAGAACCAAAAAAGTGCTATGGCAATTTACACGAACCACAATGATAGTATGCATGCTGCAAGAAGCTGTTCAAGCTAAGTTAAGTTAACCTAACCTAAGCCAAGTCAAGCTAAGCTAATTTAAGTTGGATACTTTCCAATGCATTCCCGAGCACACATACAAAATTGCAATCCATAAAAAAGGAGTTGAGCTATCAATATGCAGTTTCGACATGTGTCGATATGCTTAAATCAAACATATCAGTATTTTAGTGTGGTCTTGGAGTTGATACGCATTTTTATAATCTGTCAACCTTCTGCAGGAGGTTTCCGTATTGTCTGAGAAAAATACACTGACCATAATTGATAACAGAACAGGTAAGCAGTACGAAATACCTATCCAGAACGGCGCTATAAGAGCTATAGACCTGAGGCAGATAAAACTGTCACAGGATGATTTTGGACTTTTGTCCTATGATCCAGGCTTCGAAAATACAGCATCGTGCAAAAGTTCTATCACTTTTATTGATGGAGAAAAAGGGATCTTAAGATACAGAGGTTATCCGATTGAAGAGCTGGCGCAGAAGTCCACTTATCTTGAAGTGGCATACCTGCTGATCTACGGTGAAATGCCAAGCAAGGCACAGCTTCAAGAATGGATAAGAAACATAACTTTGCATACCATGGTTCATGAAAATATAAAGAAGTTCATGGATGGATTTCATCACGACGCTCATCCTATGGGTATGCTTGTGGGTACACTTGGTGCTCTTTCAACATTTTATCCAGATGCTAAGGATATATTTGACATGCAGTCCAGAACTAAACAGATCTACAGGCTGCTCGGTAAGATGCCCACCATGGCTGCGTTAGCCTACAGGCATTCTCTAGGCATGCCATATATATATCCTGATAATGATCTATCCTATACAGAGAATTTTCTTAACATGTTATTCAAGCCCTCTCCTTCTACAAAATACGACCCTGACCCTGTACTCTCAAAGGCGCTTGATGTTCTATTCATACTGCATGCTGACCATGAGCAGAATTGCAGCACAAATGCCATGAGAAGCGTAGGCAGCTCGTATGCTGATCCATACAGCTGTGCAGCAGCAGCTGCAGCTGCTCTCTACGGGCCATTGCATGGAGGTGCAAATGAAGCGGTAGTACGGATGCTCAAGGAAATAGGCAGTGTAGATAGGATCTCTGAATATTTAGAGCAGGTCCATGCCCATAAAAAGCTGCTTTACGGTTTTGGTCACAGAATATACAAGAATTACGACCCGAGGGCGCGAATCATAAAGGAGCTTGCCTATAAGGTCTTTGAGGTAACGGGCAAGAATCCATTGCTCGATATTGCGTTGGAACTGGAAAGAATAGCCCTTTCTGATGAATATTTTCTCAGCAGAAAATTATATCCCAACGTAGACTTTTATTCAGGGCTTATATATCAGGCCATGGGCTTTCCTGCTTCCATGTTTACCGTGCTGTTCAGCGTTGCCAGAATGGCTGGCTGGCTGGCCCAGTGGCAGGAAGAAATACTGGACAAAGAGCAAGGCATAGCAAGGCCTCGTCAAATATACATAGGCCCAGCCACCAGAAGTCTCCAGTGAGACTATCATTCTCTTTTAACTTTTAAATCATACCTATCAATGATTATACACATTGCCAGACAAGCTTCCCGGTTTCAAGTATATCAGCCTGGAAACATTTAGGAAGAATGGAACAGGTGTCAGGACACCTGTCTGGTTTGTAGAGAAGGACAATGCTATCTATGTGAGAACGTTAGAAGATTCATGGAAGATAAAGAGAATAAAAGCAACTCGAAGGGCAAGAGTGGCACCCTGTGATTTTAATGGAAGAGAGCTGGGTGAATGGTTTGAGGTGAATGCAGAGATTATTCCTTTTGATCTCAACAGACAAATTGCACCTTTGTTCAGAGCGAAGTATGGCATAAGCGCTGTGATGACTTCGCTCCTTGCTACTTTGCGAAGAAAAAGATACGTCTATTTAAGGCTGGAAGCAAAGGGTTCTGCCAACACATCTTTGACTTAACCTTGCATGGACCCTTGCCTGATCAAATATTCAGCTTATCTGCAAAGGATTCAGAATGATTGCAATCCAACCTGATTCCATCCATTCATTTTTATAATGTAAATGATAATGGATGCAACATGAAGAATGACGCTGTAATAGTGGCAGCCACCAGAACGCCCATAGGCAAATATGCCGGGATATTGAAAACTGTCAGGCCAGATGACCTGGCTTCGCACGTCATGAAGGCCTTAATTTCACAGGCAGCAATAGAGCCATCACTCATAGAAGATGTTTACTTTGGATGTTCCAACCAGGCAGGAGAAGATAACAGGAATATAGCCAGAATGGCTGCACTGCTCAGTGGACTTCCCTATACTGTGCCAGGAGCAACTGTAAACAGGTTGTGTGGTTCTGGTCTAGAAGCCATAAACGATGCTGCAAGGGTGATATGGTCAGGAGAAGCGCAAGCAGTGATAGCTGGAGGAGTAGAAAGTATGACAAGGGCTCCCCTCGTGGCCCTGAAACCAGACATAGCATACAAGAGAGGAGGGATGAAGCTTGTAGATACAACCATAGGATGGAGATTTGTAAACCCCAGCTGGCCCAAAGAGTATCCCCCCTATGAAATGGGAGAAACGGCGGAGAATCTTGCTGAGAAGTATAAGATAAAAAGGTCTGAGCAGGATGAATTTTCCTTATCAAGCCATAAAAAGGCGATAAAAGCCATAGATTCAGGAAGGTTTGCAGAAGAGATAACTGCTGTACCAACACAGGAGCATCCAGAAGGTGTGAATGTTGACGAGGGACCTCGCAGAGATACCTCGCTTGAAAAGCTCTCCTTGCTAAAACCTGCATTCAGGGAAGGGGGTACGGTAACTGCAGGAAACTCTTCTCAGATAAGTGATGGTGCAGCTGCTGTTCTTATTCTTTCTGAGAAAAAAGCAGAGGAATTATCCATCAAGCCTATTGCAAAGGTGCTGGGTAGTGCTGTGGCAGGTGTGCACCCCAGCTATATGGGATTGGGGCCAGTACCTGCTACACGGAAGCTGATGCAAAGACTTGGTATGCAGTTGCAGGAATTTGATGTGGTTGAGCTGAATGAGGCCTTTGCCTCTCAGGTGATTGCATGCTTCGAAGAGATGCCAGAGCTCATGGAGGTGAACCTGAATCCCAATGGAGGAGCAATAGCACTGGGCCATCCAATAGGCTGCAGTGGCGCAAGGATAGCTGTCACACTTCTGCATGAGATGAAAAGAAAAAACTCAAGGTACGGTCTTGCAACAATGTGTATAGGGGTTGGGCAGGGAATAGCCACTGCCTTTGAGTTGCTATAGAATCTCTTTTGAAAGCGACTTTAATTCCACCCTGCTTTCTGTCTTGTCTTTCATATTCTTGATTATAACCAATTCCCTTGATATCTCCTCAGGCGCCACTATAACTACCTTCTCATAACCTGATCTCGAAGCTATTTCAAGCTGCTTGGAAAGGCTGCGCCTCTGAAGGTCTACCATCACTTCTTTACCCATCCTCCTGAGCAATGAAGAAATAGATATTGCTTCCTTAATTTTACCCCCTGTATATGCAACGTATATTCTCTGACCTTTTTCTAGAGCCTTTCTATCTCCTATTGCTAGCATGAGTCTTTCGACTCCTCCCGCAACACCTGTAGCAGGCAGGTCATCCCTTCCGAACAGCTTTGGAAGAGAATCATATCTGCCTCCCCCAGCTAAAGAACCTATCCCTTGCTCATTTGCATCAAACGCTTCGAACACCACAGAGGTGTAGTAGTCTATACCCCTTACCACGCTGAGACATATATCAAAATTCGTTCCTGTGCCTTTGAGCAGATCTGCCAATTCCATCATCCTCTGTGTTGAAACACCCTCTTCTTTCATCATCGATTCCACTTCTTCAGCTCTGCCTTCTATCCTCCCTAGCTCCAGCACCTTTCTCACTTCATATTCACCAAAACCCTTTGCAGTATATTCCTCCATCAATTCCCTATTCGTCTTTTTGTCCACCTTGTCAAGAGCCCTCATCAATTCTATTGCCTGTTCGCCTCTCCTGCCAAGTCTTTTGACTATGTATTCCTCCACAACCCCTCTATCGCCTATCTTTATTATGTAGTCCTTTATGCCCACTTTGCTCAGAAGGCTACCAGTAAAGTCTATCATCTCTGCATCAGATTCAAGATGTGCTGAGCCATATGTTTCTATATCCCACTGATAGAACCATCTGTAACGCCCCTTCTGCGGTTCATCATATCTGAAGACATCCGCAAAACTGGCAAGTTTGATCGGAAGTTGTGCTCCTCTATCTTCACATGCGTACCTTGTTATCCCTACAGTAAGGTCAAATCTTAACCCTAATTCTCTTCCTCCCTTATCCATGAAAAAATAAATTTCATTTCTTATCCCTGGCCCGCTCTTTGCCTCCAGCGTTTCCAGGGCCTCCATGGGAGATGGCTCCATAAGTCTGAAAGAATACAGTCTTGCCAGATCTGTGAAGGATTGTCTGATAAACTCAAACTTCTCAGTTTCATCCGGTGTATAATCTCTCAGGCCTCTTATCCCGCTCAACTTTTTTGACCATCCCTATTCATCGCTGCGAGTTCTGCCAAAAGTGCGCTCAACTGTATTTCAGGATGTGCTCCTTCTATCAGCCTGTAATCGTATTCAGCAATCAACTTTGCCAGATTAGCATGATCTATTCCTTTGATGCTATAGGTATCTTCGTTGATGTACTTGAGAATGTCCACCTCTGATATTCCATAAACGAACATGAGCTCCAAAAGGATTTCTCTTGCCTTTGAAAATTCTCCTTTTACAGCTAGCTCCACCATCCTTTTCACATCGCTTCTTTTTGATGTTGCAAATACTCTTTTTACGCTCTGCTCGTCCACAGCCCCCAGTGAGCTGAGCGCCTGCAGCTGATTGATTGCAAGTCGAAGGTCACCAGAGCTCAGCTCATAAAGTGTAGCCAGTGCTTCTTTTTCGTACTTTACCTTTTCTTTCCTGCATATTCCTTCCAGATAGTTTGTAACATCTTCTTTCGAGAATCTTATGAACCTGAATATAGCGCATCTACTCTGAATAGGTTCTATTATATTGCTGGAGTAATTTGCTGTAAGTATGAACCTTGTTCCAGACGAAAATTCCTCCATTATTCTTCTAAGCGCTGTCTGAGCATCTGCAGTCATACTATCTGCTTCATCCAAAAGCACAATTCTAAAGGGTACACCTGCCCTCTTATCTGTATGACTGGCAAAGATCTTTATCCTCTCTCTGATCGTATCAATTCCTCTTTCATCAGAAGCATTGAGCTCCAGCGAAAAATCCTTCCAGTAGTCTCCAAGTATTTCTTTTATCACAACCAATGCTGTAGTTGTCTTACCCGAGCCAGGCGGACCTGTAAAAAGAAGGTGAGGTATGTCCTCTGGTTTTTTCAGCAGCGCCTGAAGTCTGATTAATGCTTCTTTTTGGTTTACCATATCAGCCAGGCTTTTCGGTCTGTACTTTTCAACCCACATGAGTGGCTGTGCTGACATAGCTTTATCACGCTCTGAAATACAACAGGGGATATAAAATCGTACTTATGAATAGTGCTGCAGGTAATAATTAATTAACCCCATGTCTTTAAGTGGTTAGTCTGCAGACTTGTCCAAAGAAACGTTGAGTCAATTCATGACTTACCTCAAGAATAGAGAGAGGTCATTCTTAATGACCCCGGTAAAGGTAACTGCAAGAAAGGATATACCAGAGGCCAGACTTACTACCTTCACCCTTCCTGAACTGAAGGAAGGCAGCAGTATAGAGGTGCCTAGATGGGTTGCAGAAACGCTGGAGGAGAACGGCTTTGCAACAAGGGAAGAAGAAAGTGTAGAATCAGAACTGAACAGGGCACTTCAAAGGGAAAGGCTCCAGGGTTCTACACAGCTTTCTCCTATCAAGAGTGATTTCTACCTGAGGCTGAAGAGGTACCTTGTATTGATGAGGAAAAGAGGAAAGGCTGATCCGTATTACAACAAGCTCCTGTCCACAGCTTCTAGTCTGATAACTCTCAGACTTAGCAAGATGGTTGTCCTTGTCGGGCTAACATCTCAGCCAGAGCCTTATTCTCTTCTCTCGCCTGAGGAGCTTGCTCTCTTCAGGGAGATCAAGGAGTTGGTTCTGCTTTGGAGAAATATGACACTGGAAGGTGATTAGCATGGCAGGGCAATCTGCTGGTAGTATTACAGAGCAACTTGACCTATTTCTAAGAAGTTTCAGGTCCTCTGATGGTTCCATCAAATACATTTCAAGAATAGACAGGATGATTGCTGATGGCGGTTCTTCCGTAATAATAGATTATGAAGACCTACTTTCCTTTGATGCTGAACTTGCAACAGTACTTATAGAGAACCCTGACAACATTCTGAGATATTTCAGAGATGCAGCCATTCAGGTTGTAAGAACGGAGAATCTCTCCTATGCTGAGAGGGTAGAAGATCAGCTGCAGGTCAGGATATCCGGCCTCATAGACAGATTGCCTCTAAGGGGGGTCTCAGCCAAGTACCTTGACAGGCTTGTTTCAATAAGCGGCATGGTTGTCAGAACATCCGAAGTCAAGCCAAGGGCAGTTGTAGCAGCATTTAGAGACCCTCAGGACCATGTGACCCTTGTTGCTCAAACTGGAAACCTGCTCAGGAAGCCTGAAAAGTGCGCTGCATGTGATGAAACAAGAAACTTCGAACTTGATACTAGGCTCTCAAAATTTACTGATTATCAAATAATACGTCTGCAGGAGCTGCCAGAGGAGCTACCTCCCGGTCAGCTGCCTCAGTCAATAGATGCAGAATTGCTTGGCGACATAGTAAACAGGGCTAGACCTGGAGACAGGATAATAATAACAGGTATTGTGAGAGCAGATCCTGAGAGTTCCATAGGTGCTGGTAAGCAGACAGTATTCCGAACAAGACTGGAGACAAACCATGTCGATGTAAGGGGGAAGGAGATGGAGCAGATAACAATAACACCTGAAGATGAAGCTGCAATAAAGAAGATAGCTGAATCTCCCACAGCATACGAAGACCTTGTCAGGTCTGTCTGTCCAACCATATTTGGTTTTGAGACTCAGAAAGAAGCCGCACTGCTCGTACTTGTAGGAGCACCCCAAAGGGCTCTACCCGACCAAACGACGATCAGGGGAGACCTGAACCTCCTCCTTGTTGGTGATCCTGGATGCCTTGTGTATGATGAGAGGGTTGTCTTATCTGATGGTGCAATAGTCAAGATAGGGGAGCTGGGTAATGAGCATTTACAGAAGATAGATGTAAAGCTGTTATCAGATGCATCAGGCAGGAGTGATGATGCAACAACATTTCATGTTTACAAAGGGCAAAAGGTCATGGAGGTGATAACGGAAACAGGTAAAAGTATCAAGGGCACATACAATCACCCTCTGCTAACAGTAGCATATGTGAACGGATTGAAAAGGTATGAATGGAGAAGACTGGATGAGCTCAGAATAGGAGACAGAGTAGTTACAGTCAGCAGACTGCCATGCAGAATAAAGAACTATATTTCCTCATCTTTCGTGCAATATTCTGATAATGAATCCATCCGTCTGCCTGATACTGTAACACCATTGCTCGGCTCATTCCTTGGATACATGACTGGCAAGGGTTATGTAAATGAGCATAATTTCACCTTTGGAGTAATATCAACAGATACAAAGTATGATGATGGATTTGTAAGTTTGACAAGGAAGATCTTCGGCCTTGAACCTGTTAAGCATGGAAGAATTATAGAGTTCTCCAGCAAAAATGTATCTGCTAACATAAGGTTCCTAATCCAGAAGCGTGTTCCTGAGCTTATCTTAAGGTCAGGAAACAAAGTTGTATCCAGCTATCTCCTCTGGCTTTACAGAGCTGCAGGAAGAATCTCTGGCAATAGTGATCATAAGGCAATCCTCCTCCATTCCGAGAATACAGAGCTGCTAAGGGATGTACAGCTTCTTCTTTTAAGGTTCGGAATCAGGTCAAAAATATCAGGCTGTGAGCTTATGATAACAGACCTGGCTTCAGCTAAGAAATTCTCTCGTAATATTGGTCTTTTATCCAAGAGGGAGCTGAAGGGTTTCTGCGAAGAGTCATTCCTGCCTGATTCTGAAAGAATAGAAAAGGTGATCAAAGATGTTGAATATGCTGATGTCTACGATGTAGAAGTACCAGCTACCCATATGTTTATAGCTAATGGTATAATATCACATAATACTGCTAAAAGCGAACTTCTCAAGTATATAGCAAGATTAGCTCCCAGAGGTCTTTATACCACTGGAAGAGGAAGCACAGCAGCTGGTCTGTGCGTCAGTGGTGACACATTGCTTGTTACCTCAAACGGCATAAAAGCTATCAAGGATGTTGTGGAAGAGCAGCTGCATGGCAAGGAATTAAAAAAGACAGATGGAATAACAGTTTGCGATAATCCTGGCACTGTTGGTTTGGTAATACCATCCCTTGCAGAGCAATTCAGATATCTTGAGCTGGATCGTTCTTTGGTTGCTCTGAAGACACTTTCCCTGGAATCATTCAAGGCTGGCAAGGCAACACAGTTTTACAGGATCAAGGCTCAAAAGGTAATAAGGATAAAGACAGAGCTGGGCAAATCTTTAGCCTTAACAGCAGAAACACAAATTATGTGTTATGACATATCTAATGGTACCTGCTTCTGGAAACGTGCTGACGAAATTAGAGCTGGAGATCATCTGATCTTTTCGACCAAGCTTCCTGAACTTGCAAGCAATATGTTCAAACCTGTTGAATTTATTGATGACTCTGATTTCATAGTCATGCAGAAGAGTAAAATTGAACAACTGCTTGCATCTGTCAAAATAAGCTCTGAAGAATCAGGAAGTGCTAATTGTATTCAAGGGTACAGGCAATACAGCAGGAGAAAGGATCTATTGCTTGTAAGGCTGAAGGATATTAAACTGGCCTGTAAAAGATTTGGTCTGAATCTGGAGGAGATGCTCGGGTCAAAGATTCTTGTAGTATCTTGCATTGGCAATCGCAAACAGGTAGAGTGGAGTATTCCAAGCGAAGCTGATGGTATAATGGAATTCCTGGGATACTTTTACTCTCGCGGCTCTTTGAGTCTGGACAAAAAGAAGGGAGAATTTGTCACATTTTCAAGCAGAAAGTATGCTGATTGCAGAAAATTTGCAAAGGAAGCTGCAAGGCTCTTTAATGTTAAAGCAATAATAAAGCAAAATGCAGGGCACTTTACAGCAGTATTGCACAACAGAACAATCGCCTTGATTCTAGCACATTATGGCCTATCTCAAGAATATGATTCATCTTTCATAAACAATGCACTAACTGCTGCTCCAAACAGATTATTATCTGCCTTCCTGCGCGGATTCTTTTCTGGCAGTAAATGCATCTTTGGTAGAGGGTTCATCTCTTTAAATGTAAATGGTGAGGCAGCAAGACAGGTGGACCTATTGCTTCAGAGGTTCGGTATCATATCAAGTCTTCATGAAAGAAATTGTAAGAATAAAGATAAGCCTGGCAGAACAGAAGAACTTTACGAAATCAGAATATCTGATAGAGAATCTCTCAATTTGTTTGCATCCAGTATTGGCTTCTCAGCTAAGAAGAGAAATACTGCATTACAAAGGTCTATCAGCAGGAAGAATGACTCTGAATCTCATACCAGTTTTGTTAGGGCTGGAGAGAGCAGCATAGCTTTGCCCGTGCTTGAGATAAATGCAGAGCAGGCTGATACAGTTTATGACATAACTGTGGAAGAATCCCATGCATTCCTGGCAAATGGATTCGTTGTGCATAACACTGCTGCTGTGGTCAAGGAGAAAAATGGCTTGATGATGCTCGAAGCTGGAGCAGTTGTACTTGCTGACCTGGGTGTTGCATGCCTATTGCCTGAGACACCTATAGTGTACAATGACAAAATAGTAAAGATAGAGGATATAGCAAAATACGCATCTTTCGAACCAGCAATATCAAAGGGAGAAAAGGTGGAGGTAGGCTTAGCAACTGGACTGGTATATTCTTTTGATGCAGATGATAAATTCACCAAAGAAACGATAGCCACTGTGATCAGGAGAAAATGGTACAATGGTGAAATTATATCCTTTAAGCTGAAGACAGGAGACATATTGAGAGTTACACCTGATCATATGCTGCTGGAGGGTAGCAAGATAGCATGGAGACAGGCATCTGAATTCAAAGTAGGTGAATCCATAATCTCTCCTCTTACTTTACCTGCTACGGAGCAGAAGACGTGGATATGGGATCTGCTACCAGATGATTTCCTGGTAAACCTTACAGAAGATGGAAAGATCAACCTTGCTACAGTACTTGGCAGACCGCCTGAGACAATACAATCTTCGATTCTTCTTAAAGAGCTCAAAACTCTGATCCGCCAAGCGGGGATGGAGGAGATATGGAGGCAAAGAATAAACACATACTGCACGACCGGGCTCATAGAACCATTCCTAACTCCAGAAGTATCCTATGAAGTCGGTTACCAAGGCTCGATTCAGGATCCTAACCATCAATCTGCAGATAATAGTCTGCGCAGCAAGACTGTTAAGAGTATAGCTGATAAGATGTTTTCAAATTCCATGTCATACCTTCTCTCCTTAAACACGGATAACCTTTCATCCTTCTTTGCTGGACTGATGGATGCATCTGGTTTCGACCCAGACTCCAGTATTCTTTACAGGAGTAAAGATAAAATGTCATGTACCAACATTGCACTTGTATCAAGAAGGCTGGGTATACTTGCAACAGTAGAAGATGGCGATGAGAATGTGGTCAAGATAGATACAATAATAGATCATAGCCTGTTTGGTAAAGTAGAAGGAAAGCTAAGAAGACTGAAGATATTCCATGGCGATAGATATTCAGCCCTTTTCGTTAACGAAGCATCCTCTTCACAGCAGAATGCTTCCCTGACTGCACTCGAGGGTTACTTTCTTAATTCCATAGTATCTATTTCAAAGGAGAAGTATGAAGGCTATGTATATGACCTTCACGTTCCACAATTTCATAATTATATAGCAAGTGGAGTGGTTGTAGAGAACTGTATAGATGAATTCGATAAGATGAGACCTGAAGACAGGGGAGTACTGCATGAAGTTATGGAGCAGCAGTCTTACCATCCATCTACAGAGATTGAGCTTGCATCAGGGAGAAGAGTGAGAATAGGGGAGTATGTTGAGAATATCTTTGCCTCCATGAAGGGAGAAGTGATTCATGGATTGAACTGTGAGATTATACCATTAAAATCTGGTGAAGCCATATACTCATATGACTTTGAATCGATGCATCCTAGATTAACCAGAATAAGCAGGGTGAGCAGGCATTTTGCCCCAGATACCTTTGTGAAGATAGAATTTTCAAACGGCAGAAGCATAATAGTCACACCGGAGCATCCCATATTCATTTATCAAAATGAAAGGATAGAAATTGTAAGGGCGGATGAAGTGAGGGAATTTTCGTTGATTCCAGCTCTGCTTCAGCTTAATGTTGAAGGAAGTTACACATATGCTAGGGAAAGTCTGGAAAGAATAACCATAGTAAGAAAGGAAATTGTACAAAACAAAGGTGTATATGCTACAGACTGGGTCTATGATGTTACAGTAGAACCATTCCACAATTTCATAGCTGATGGTATTATACTGCATAATACAGTTTCTGTAGCAAAAGGTGGAATAGTAGCAACTCTCAACGCAAGAACATCCATAGTGGCTGCTGCAAACCCTTTGCTCGGCAGGTATGATCCGTACAAGAATATATACGAGAATGTCAATCTTCCCATACCTCTTCTCTCTGTAGGTCCTGATGAAGAAATAGTTGTCAGAAAGGATGGTAAAACAATGCTATTACCAATAGCAAAACTGGTGGATGGCTTCTACAATGGTAAGGATGAAGGTTTCCCAGTAAGTGTTAGAGGCTTGCAAATAGCATGCATGGATGAGAATCTAAATGTTGTCTGGGGTGATCTTGCATATGTCTTCAGGCACAGGGCAGAGGGAAGACACTTCAGGGTCTTCTATGGCAAAAAAGACCTGATTCTTACAGCCGGGCATTGTGTCTACACAGTTCATGAAGGAAGAATAATTCTGAAGCAAACTTCACAGCTGAAGGTTGGAGACCTCCTTCTGGTCAGCGATAAATCATTTGAAACAGATAGCATGGAAAATGTTGCAGAAGGAAACAATCAGATTGCTGTCATGGCACAAAAGATCTCCGGTCTGCATTATGAGCCTATAAAGAAGATTCAAGAGCTTGCTGAGGATGAGAATCCTGAATTTGTGTACGACCTTTCCGTTCCTGGGCTGGAGAATTTCCTGGCCGATGGTGTCGTCTGTCACAACACAAGGTTTGATACCATATTTATTGTGAGGGACAACCCTGATAGAGCAATTGATGAAAAGCTTGCTACTCATATACTCGAAACACACAGGAGCAGGCAGTTCGTCTCCCCGCCTCCAATAGATTTTGAATTGCTGAGAAAATACATTGTATATGCAAAGAAGATAGAGCCTGTACTGACACCTGAAGCAGAGAAAAGATTGCTGGAATTTTACCTGGAAATGAGGTCGCTAGGTGCACAGGAAAATATGATCACAGTGACACCAAGACAGCTGGAAACACTGATAAGGCTCAGCACAGCAAGAGCCAGAGTTCTGCTGAGGGATAAGGTGACTGAAGAAGATGCTCAGCAGGCCATCTTGCTGATGAGAAAGATGCTGAGTACGGTCGGAATAGATGTGAAGACTGGGAAGATAGACATAGGGGTAATACAGGGCAGGCCCGCCAGTGAGAGGACATTGATTGACTTAGCGCTTGAAGTATTCAAAGGACTGCAGGGTCCTGAAAGGACGCCTGTGCATGTGAAGACTTTTGTCGATGCCCTGGAGAAGACAGGAAAATTTAACAGGGAAGAGGCAAGAAAGATGATAAATACATTATACAAGCTGGGCCAGATATATGAAATAAAAACAGACTATTACAGCAGAATAGCTTAGCTTTATTAGATAAGTGTTAATCTGACAAATGAGAAAGACAATGCTGATAGACCACCTGCCTGTCTCACAGGAGCTTAAAGAGATATTACAGTCCTTGGGCTACAGGGAGCTGTATCCAACTCAATCAGAAGCCGTAGAGGCAGGTCTCCTAGATGGCAACAATCTTCTTCTGTCCACACCCACAGCATCAGGAAAGACACTTGTTGCTATGATAGCTGCAGGAAAGACACTATCCGAGACAGGGGGTAAGGTTGCTTACATGACGCCGCTGAGGGCTCTAGCATACGAGAAGTATGAGGAGTTTCTTGCTTTGAGAGAGCTTTCGAAGCCTGATGGCAGAAGGGTAAATGTCATGGTTTCTACCGGGGATTACGATTCATCAGGCGAAGAACTCAGAAAAGCTGATGTACTTATAATGACAAATGAAAAATTTGATTCATTAACAAGGCAGAGACCGACATGGATTAAGAGTTTCTCAGTATTTATCTTCGATGAAGTTCACCTTCTGGGTGATGGTGATAGGGGTGCCACTTTAGAAATAGCAATATCAAAGGTGAGAACAATGAATCCATCGGCACAGCTCATCTCTCTTTCTGCAACTGTTTCCAATGGTGGGCAGATAGCTGAATGGTTAGATGCAAAGCACGTTGACCTGAACTGGAGGCCTGTTCCCCTCAAAGAAGGTGTGGCATACGAAGGCAAAATATTCTTTTCCGATGGAACAGTCAATGAATATACTGCAAGCTCTCCTATGGCTGTGATAGATCTCGCAGTGGATGCAGTGGATAATGGTGGCCAGGCGCTTGTATTTACTGAAACAAGAAGAAGGGCTATCAGTCTTGCAATAAAGGCTGCTCCAATAATAGCGAAACATCTTTCTTTCGATGAGTCGGCAAGATTGAGGCCGATTAAGAGCCAAATTCTTGACGCAGCAGAAGAAACAGAGTTAACAAGAATTATGGTAGATGTTGTTGCAAAGGGTGTTGCATTTCATCACGCAGGACTTGCAGCAGCACACAGAAGAATTGTTGAAAAGGCCTTCAAGGAAGGTCTGATAAAGGTCCTGTTTGCAACCCCAACCCTGGCTGCGGGTGTGAACACACCAGCCAGACGTGTAATACTTGCAAGTTTATCCAGATATGATTCTTCAGAAGGAATGAACAAGCCCATAAGTGTGATGGATTACAAGCAGATGTCTGGTAGAGCAGGGAGACCGAAATACGACCCTTATGGAGAGGCAATATTACTAGCAAGCAATTATGAGGATATACAACCACTCATAGACATATACATCAAAGGAAGGCCAGAAATGATAAGATCCCAGCTTGCTTCAGCCAATGTCTTCAGGAAGCATACACTTGGTATTATAGCTGGTAATAATAAAATTAATCAGCAAGACCTGATGCACTTCTTTGCAAACACATTGCTGGCAAAGCAGTACGGTGAGCATAAGGCTATGGGGCAGCTTGAAAGCTCACTATCTTACCTTGAAGAGAATGCACTTATAACAAGGAGCAGGAATGCATATCTGCCCACTAGACTGGGCAAAAGGATAGCCACTTTATACATAGACCCTGAAACAGGTCTGGAGTTTGTGAAAATCCTGAGAAGGATTGGTGATACTGAAGAAGACCTCACAGCGGGCTTTCTCGAAGTTATTGTATCAACCCCCGATTTTGAGCCGAAGATGCAGCTCAGGGCAAAAGATTATGGCCAAGCAGAAGTATTTGAGGAAGTGCATGGTAGCAGGATGCTCCTGCCTGCAGATGAAGAATGGTTCAGAAGCGTAATGGTGCTCTATTCATGGTTAAATGAGAGTACCGATCAGAGGATAATGGAGCTGTATGGTGTTGAGCCTGGTGACTTGCACAGATGTGTCGAGATGGCTGAATGGCTGGCCTACAGCTTCAGAGAACTGGCAAGGCTGATAGGTTACAATAAGACAGGAAGAACTCTTGACAAGCTGAGAATAAGAATCTCTGCAGGGATTAAGGAGGAGCTGATACCTCTTGTTCTGCTGGAGGGTATAGGAAGAGTCAGGGCAAGGAGTCTCTTTGATAATGGTTACAGAAGTATAGAGAGGATAGCCTCAGCAGACATTGCACAGTTGAGCAGAGTGCCAAAGGTAGGAGATGCCATTGCCAGAAGAATAAAGAAGCAGGCAGTAGAACTTGTTGCACGAGGCAGTAATGCATGACATGCAGGGTTGAGTTCATATATTCATCCATTGACAATTTTAAAGCTGCAGAGCAATGCACTATCATCTATGATGCCAACAATGAACTTGATGATCTGCCTTCTGATCTTCAGACAGCTGTTAAGGATCTTGAACAACTCGGAGAATTTGCTTTCATGGGCAGATCAGGAGATAAATATTTTATAGGGACTGATTATTCCGCATCCAGACCAGTATACTATCTAGCTAGTGATTATCGCATAATTGCAAGCACAAGACTTGCACTGCTGCCAGATGGCTACGTAAAAGTCCTTCCTCCATCATCATTGCTTATGTCAGACGGTAGCATAGAAGAATATACAACAGCTAATTATGCTAAAGCTGATGCTTCTGCATCCTTTCTTCTAAATCTCCTTCGCGCATCCCTGGTAAAAAGAATAGGAAAAAGAAAGACAATAGCCATAGCCTTCTCTGGAGGATTGGATAGCTCTCTTCTAGCATGGATCTGCAAGGATATAGCTAGGGTTGAGCTATTCAGCGTCTCTGTTGATGATGCAAATGACACAGCCAAAGCTTTAGAGGCTGCAGGGCAGCTGATGCTGCCATTAATACAGGTAAGCTTGGATAAACATAAGGTATCTGAGATAATAGATACTATGAACTGCAAGAGGATCTGCAATTCAAACATGGACTATGCTCTTGCAACAGGTTTCATTGCAGTTGCAAGGGAAGCATCAAGAAGGGGCCATGACATGCTTATCAGCGGGCAAGGAGCAGATGAGCTCTTTGGAGGGTACAAGAAGTACACCACAGGAGATAAAGCACTGGCTCAGAGTATGATGAATGAAGACTTAAAACATCTGTACACTGGCCTTGGCAGGGATTCTGCTGCCATATTCGAAGGTGGGTGCAGACCATCTTTTCCTTACCTGGATAGAAGTATAGTTGAATTTGCTAAAAGGACACCATATGAACTGAAGATTCGTCATAACGAGAGAAAGGTAATTCTCAGGATGGCTGCTTCATTGGCTGGTCTACCAGAGAGCATTGTCAAAAGGGAGAAAAAAGCGTTTCAGTACAGCAGCGGTCTGAGCAGGTTGATCAAAAAGATGAATCATATCAAGTTCGTCTGATTATCCTTTACTTCTTGCTCATATTCAGCCATGAGCAACTTAACTATCCTTCCAGCCTTTGAGGGTCCTATACCAGGCACAGAAGATAGCTGCGGCTGGGATGCTGTGAAGATCCCTCTGACAGACCCAAAAGCCTGAAGAAGTCTCTTTGCCAGATTGGGGCCTATTCCTGGTAAAGATGACACAACAGCTACCTGCTGCTGGTGCAGAGAAGTTCCTTTATGAATCGAGGTATACATGGTTGTCCATTTCTCACCTCTTACTTTTGTCAGTCTTCTGGCCATGGCTTCCAGAGCCATGGCTGTATGCTCAGGTGAGGCTGTAAATACTGTAGTCATTCCCATGTCAAGTGCAAGTGCTGATAACGCACCATAGTAACTCTTTGGATTGTATGCTATATTTGAAATTTCAGCCGGGTCTCCTTCGACAAGAAGAATGTGATATGCATACACCTTTCTGAGCTCAACAGCCTGTTTGAACAGTCTACCATCATAAAGTGAAGATACAAAGTCCCTGACGCTCTTTCTTTCTACTGCAGCATTAGAAGACAGTATATAATCTCCCAGCGGCAACTGAGCAAACCTTACTATAACACCCAACCGCACAAGCTCCTGAGGTACACCGCTTGCTCTCTCTCTTTCGTCGCAGACGATCATAACCTTGTCATCGTTCAATCCTTGGTATCACCATCTTTACCTCTCTATCCAGTGCATTGAAAGCTGCACCAAGCATATTTCTTGCTGCGCACCATGATTCAATGCCATTGCCACTCTTTGAGATTATCAACAGTGCTGCAGACAGGTTGTTGAGTGCAAATTCCGAAGCAGATGTTCTTAGCTCCGAAGCAACAATCGAACAAAATCTTTTCAGAAATCTAGAATCATTCCAGACCCTCTGCCTTACGGACCAAGGCAATGGCTCCTCAGCATATGCAATTCTTTTCATATAGAGTGAGGTTGCAAGCATTCTATCAAAGTATCTGAGCTGCCTCCATTGCTGTGTAGACCTGATCCTTTTCAGCAGAAGACTTGCCTCTGCCAGCAGCTTAAGGGAGTCTCTTAGAGAAGGTCTATCAAGGCTACTGTTTACAAGGCTGCTGTAGCAGGCCATCAACTTCTGGTCAGGGTCTGCATCAACCTGGCGTAAGTACTCAGCTGCCTTTTGAAGTTCTTCTGCAGATGATGCTGCAGATATAGCATCTTTTAGGCTGAGTGTCTTCCTCAAGACCTGGAATTGATCCTCTCCTGCAGCAGCAAGCTGTGCGTTGTTTATAGCAGCTCTTATGTCACCATCTGCAGCCTTGACCAAGCTTTGCAATTTATCGCCTTCCATGGAAAAACCTTCTCGTGCAAGGAGATTTTTAATGAGCATTTCTATAAGTCTCGAGGGAACCCTCTGCATTCTTACCAGCTTTGCATGCTTTGAAAGCTTTTTCACCTGCTCTGCATCTGGATCGTTTGCTGCCATTATCACAGGTAAGGGAATCTGTTCTATTGTTTCTGTTAAGTATTCTGCACCCCCGTAATCAGCCTTACCATAGAGCCCGTCCACTTCATCAAGAAACAGTATTCTCTTCTCCTCCGTAAGGCTGGATGAATACGATGCGTTTATGACTTTGCTCAGTTGCTTTTCAGTTCTGAAATCACTTGCGTTCAGCTCTATTACTTCATATCCAAGCTGCATTGCTGCAGCATATGCCATTGTGGTCTTTCCCACTCCTGGAGGACCCACGAGGAGAATGGGCTTCATTCCTCTTTTCCAGTTAAGCAGCCAATCGAAGAGGAGTACTCTTGCTCTTTCATTACCCACCATCTCTTCAAGCCTCCTGGGCCTGTATCTTTCTGTCCACAAACTGATCACACACCAAGTCCTTGCAGTATATATCCTATCAGGCCCAACAGCATACCCATAAGAGCCATCCTCTTTACTCTTGCAGCGCTGGAGCTATGTCCAATTATCCTTATCGATAAATAAATGAATAGCATGTCAGTAATTCCTATTATAACATAGTAGGGAAGCTCTGCAAGACCTTCTACTATAGGGATAAGACTGGCCAGAACAGCAAGAAGAAAGAATGCTGCCCCTACTTTTGCTGCGAAGTTAGCACCCATAACTCTTGCTATACTCTTCACATTCCTTATTGCATCGCCCTGCACATCTGATATGCCCTTGATAACCTCTCTGCCTACACCTGATAGAAACGCAGTTGCAGCCATGGAAAGCAGTAAAAGTTCGAACGGCCTGCCTGCAAGTAGACCTCCGTAAAGAAAGGGTATTGTCATGGATAGAGCCACAGATATATTTCCTGGCAGTCCACTCTCTTTTAGCTTCCAGTTGTAGAATGTGGCAAGTAGAGCAAAGAGTGCTGCTATTATGAATGTGTAAAGACCTGTTGCTATGGAACAGAGCAGACCAGCAAAAAGCAGAGCGATAGAATAATAAACAGCAGAGCCAGACTTTACTTTACCTGTTGCAATAGGCCTATCAAGCTGATTGGCTCTATCAACTTCAGCGTCAAAAACATCGTTTATAACCATAGAAAAAGATGTTACAAAGAAACCGGTCAAAAAGCCAAAGGCTGTAGATGATGATAACGCAATAGTTTTTGATGCTACAGCTTCTCCAACTAGTACAGCAAAGCCTATCATGATGGAGTTGGCTGGCCTTATCAGCTTGGCGTAGGGAAGCAGGTTCAATTTATATTCTTTCAAAGACCATCTTTGAGGCTCTGTAATATATTATTTCGCCTCTTCTTTCGACCACAGCTACAAGGGGTTCCTTGCCCATTCTGTAGACTGTTTCTATTATCTGCTTGAGTGTCGAAAGTCCAACCTTTTCTCCTTCATTCAGAGGTATTACTACAAATTTCGCAGCCGAAACACCATAATCTCCCCTTTCGTAGACCCTCAGGTCAGACCTGATGCCATATCCTTCTCTGACTACGTATCCTCTGGTTCTAAGGTCCCTGTAGACCAGGAATTTTGTCCAGCCTCTTCTATCTTCTCTGAGGCAGATGTTTACCAGTTCAGAGAACTCAACTGCTTTGTCTCCAGAATTTATAGCAAGTAAGCCCAATCTATACAGATGCATTGCCTCATATATCCTGAGTAAAAGCTTCCCATCCTCCTTATCACCGTAACCCCTTTTTGCAAGCTCCTCTACATTATCATCTTTTACTCTGATCATAGCCCTCTCAAGCTCACCTATGAATTTTTGTTCTATCCCCTTGTGTTCAGGGATAGCTTCGCTGGGTGCTTCTGCCATGTCTCTGCTTAAAGGGTTATTTCTATGCTTATTTTTGTATTTATCCTTTAACCACACCTATGGGTGTCATTCTCACAGCCTTAAGAGCAAGGCCCAAATTATGCGTTACCTCTACCACATTGTCTACATTCTTGTATGCATCAGGTGCCTCTTCAACCACAGTCTCCCTGCTGGCAGCTCTTACAATGATACCCTTATCGCCCAGCTCGCCCATAAGGGTTGAATATTCATGCTTCCTTTTTGCTGCTCCTCTGCTCAGGAATCTTCCAGCACCGTGAGCCGCGCTGCCAAATGTCAGTTCCATACTCTTCTTGGCACCCTTCAGCACCCAGGATGATGTACCCATGCTACCAGGTATCAGCACAGGCTGGCCAAAGGGTCTGTACTCTGCAGGTATGAATTCAGATCCAGCAGGGAATGCTCTTGTTGCTCCTTTTCTGTGCACATAAACTGTCCTGCTTACACCATCTATACTATGTACTTCGCGTTTCACTATGTTATGTGCCACATCATAGATAAGATGCATATCAAGTTTTTCTGCATCTGTTTTAAGAACCTTTGAGAAAGCCTGCCTTACCCAGTGAGTTATCATCTGTCTGTTTGCCCACGCAAAATTTGCAGCACTTGCCATAGCACCAAGGTAATCTTCCGTTTCTTTAGCACTTATGGGGCCTGATGCAAGCTCTCTGTCAGGCAGAACAAGCGATGTCCTCCTCATCACCTGTTCCATAACTCTCAGATAATCACTGCATACCTGATGACCGAACCCTCTACTTCCAGTATGTACAAGAATTAAAATTTGTCCTTGAGTAAATATACCCATTGCCTTGGCGAATTCAGCATCAAAGATCTGATTGACAACTTCTACCTCGAGGAAATGATTTCCACTCCCCAGAGTACCCAGCTGGGGGGCTCCCCTCTTTCTTGCTGTAACAGAGACCTTCTCCGGCTTAGCCCAGTCAAGCTTCCCTTTCTCCTCTGCATGCTCAAAATCCTTGCTCCAGCCATATCCCTTTTCTACAGCCCATTGAGCCCCTGCTGCAGCTACATTGTCAATTTCTGAAGAAGTAACCCTGATCTGTCCTTCGCTGCCCACACCGCTGGGAATACCTCTGTAAAGCTCTTCGAGAAGTTGCTGCAGCTTTGGTCTTATGTCTTTTTCTGCCAGGTTTGTCCTTATCAGTCTGACACCACAGTTAATATCATACCCAACGCCTCCTGGTGATATCACTCCTTCATTCGAATCAACAGCTGCAACACCTCCTATAGGGAAGCCATAACCTTCATGGGCATCTGGTAATGCAATAGAATACTTGTACAGCCCTGGTAGTGATGCAACGTTTGAAGCCTGGATAAGTGTTCTGTCTTCCTTCATCTTTGCCAGTAATGATTCATCAGCAAAGATCCTTGCTGGAACGCGCATGTAAGGTTTGAAACCTTTCGGTATCTCCCATATGTTCTCATCCACCCTCTCTACGGTCAATGACAATTCGCACACCTCTTTCAGGCCGCCATTTTGGGCTCTGGCCAGGAGATGCCTCACGAGAGGGTGCTAAGTTGAACTTATCTTTACTTATCTTTACAGCTTTTCTTATCAGTATATAAGTCTATTCTACCTGCCTTGAAATACAGGTTCTCTTTTTTCAAAGAAAGCAGACACACCTTCTCTGTGATCATGTGTTTCTGCAGCTTCCTGTTGTAGCCTAGCTTCATAATCAAGCATGGATTGCAGGTCAGAATACAATGCTTTGTTCAGCGCCATCTTTGTCAATCCCAGTGCCTTTGTAGGTCCCCTTGCAATTTTATCAGCTATCCTTTGCACCTCATCCAGAAAGGTCTGATCCGGGAAGACCCAATTAACCAGCCCTGTATCTAGAGCAGTCCTGGCATCCAGCGGATCAGCCAAGAAAAGATATTCTGTAGCCTTCGTCAATCCAACAATCTTTACAAGCCAGTAAGCTGTTCCAGAATCAGGAGCAAGTGCTACTTTGATAAACGCTGTATGAAATGAAGATTTGTCAGAAGCGACTCTTAGGTCACAGGCTAGAGCTATTCCCAAGCCTGCTCCAGCTACAACACCATTTATAGCAGCGATAACAGGTTTGGGCAGATTCCTTATTCCTGATATTATAGGGTTGTACTTCTCCTTCAGAGTCCTTTCCAGGTTCAGTCTTTCACCACTTTCATACTGCCTTCTATTTGTAGCAAGGTCTTCCCCCACAGAAAATGCTCTTCCACTGCCTGTCAGTACCACAGCTCTGACCATGTCGTTTGTTCCAGCTTCGGATAACGTATTTTGCAGAGCTCTCCCCATGGATTCATCAAAGGCATTCAACACACGTGGCCTGTTAAGTGTAATCCATAGCACTGACCCCTTTAGCCTTGCTATCACAGTTTCTTCTGTGCCAGACAAAGCTTCATCTACCCTTGAATTCTGGTTTTCTCTTCTGAAGAAATGCGTTCATACCTTCTTTTTTATCCTCAGATGAGAATAGAAGAAAGAAATTCTTTCTTTCAAAACTCAGCCCTTCCTGCAAGCTGATTTCAAAGGCTCTGTTTACTGCTTCTTTAGCTAGCTTCAAGGCCAGAGGTGATTTTGACGAAATCTCAAGTGCAACTTTTTTTGCCTCATCAAGATATGAATTCGCAGGCACAACCCTGCTCACCAGACCAAGTCTTAGAGCTTCTTCCGCTGTGATCATACTTCCTGTCAGTATCATCTCCATAGCTTTGTACTTACCTACTGCTCTTGTAAGCCTCTGTGTGCCTCCACCACCCGGGATAACACCTATGTTTATTTCTGGCTGTCCCAGTTTTGTATTTTCTGAGGCTACGAGCACATCACAGCTCATGGCAAGCTCCAAACCACCTCCAAGCACATAGCCACTTAGGGCTGCAACTATCGGCTTGCTGTAATTGCCCACTTTGTTCCACAGAGGGAGGAAGTGGCCTGTCCTGATAAGGTCCACCGAACTCAGGTTTATCATTTCTTTTATGTCTGCTCCAGCAGAAAAAGCCTTATCATTACCTGTCAGTACAATACACCTTACACCCTCATCTTCCTCCAGCTTGTCAAGTGCATCAACTATTTCATGCACCATCTGCATGTTCAATGCGTTATATGCTTCAGGTCGATTCAGTCTGATTATGGCTATTGGTATTTCCCTTGATAAAACTATTGTACCATATTCCATAATACAGGTTCAGAACATACTCATGTAAAAATATATCTTTTGAGCAGCAAAAAAAGGCGATAAAGCACTACAGCATGTTATTGCATAATAAAATATCTTTTGACTGTATTATACGTGAGCTATAATTCAAACAGTATCATATCTTCAGGGCTATGATATTCAGCCATGTCAAGAAATCTGTGCGCATATGGTAAAAACATGTAGCATAGAGATACACCCTGTGAGAAGAAGTGCCTTGTCAGTATTCTGGCCAGCTTGATTGCAAAACCATAATCTCCCGCTATAAACGAGATCTGTCCAAATTTCTCGCTTCCAAATGAATCCATGCTTGCTACAGCAATGGAGTATGCATTCCCATCTTTAAGGTAGAAGACTCTGCCTTCATCAACAAGCTTCTTAAAACCGTACTCCTGCATAGACCTCATAGCCCATCTGTCTCCGAAAAAACCCTTCATCGCTTGGTATTCTCTTGTATGTTTGATCAAATTTTCTGCCTGTCTTGAGTCTTCTATTCTGGCTGCAGTTTCTACAGATTCTACATCTTGTTCGCACCGCAGTATTGAAAAACGACAGACTTCTTTCATCCCCATCCTCATAATCTGCCTGTGTGCAACAATATTCTTTACCGCACTGATGAGCCTGAACTTTGTAGCTCCGAGTCTTTTTCCATACTGCATAGCATGCTCTCCAAGAGCTGTAGCAACACCTCTCCCCCTGAAATCGGGGTGTACCCTGACACCCTCCAGCCATCCCACACCTTCTTCAAGATATCTGATATGATTCATTCCTACAGGTAATCCGTTGAATTCTGCAACAAATATCCTTCCATTCCTATCCCTGTACCATTCATCCCATACATCTGGTATGTAATCTCCCCAGCTCCATGTTTTTGATACAAACTGCATAATAGCAGGTTTATCGTTGAGATTTGCCTCCCGTACAATTATGTTCAACCTGCATCCTCCTGCATTTACTTTAATGATAGCTATCTGGAATACAGCTATACTTATAAGACATACTGCTTTTATCCAGTGTAAATTATGTCTGATACTCCAAACATCTTTCCTGGCAACTGGGATGTTATAACCCCTATCATCTTAAAGACGTATGAACATTGGTTCAGCCAAAACTGGAGCCCCGTAGAGCTTCCGTGGGACGAGCTTGATTCTAAAAACTTTGACTCCAAGGAGGGACTAGCCCAAGCATACTGGATGTCCAAGCTTGCATTATTTGAAAAGTCTGGTATAGGTGCTTTCGGGCTTGCTGCCTTGCAGGCTGGGAGGTATAATATGGAGGACCCAGCCAAGAAGTTTCTGGCGGCAGTAACATATGACGAATGCAGACATGATGAGATATGCAGGAGGGCATGCAGCAGGCTTTGCCCGGCATTTCCCTACAGGTTCAAACCAAAGACCAGGCTGGAGGAAAAGGCACTTTCCAACATAAATGCACTCTATGAAAATGGAAAGAGATACTGGAAGGCATTTGAACAGGCATGGGAAAAATATCCTCTTGAACTTATATTTTCAAGCTTCTTCTTCGCAGAGATAGGTGCACAGTTGATATTCAGGGAGGTTGCAGATAGGTCAAAGCTTCGTGTATACAGTAACGCCTTTACCAATATCACGAAGGATGAAAGCAGGCATTTAACAGGCACATTAGGGATGCTCGAGAGATTGGCCACCACAATGAACGATCAGCAGAAGCTTACCATAACAAGACAGATGAAGCATGGATTCATATATCTATCTCCTTTGCTGTTCAGACCTGTGGGAACCTTTTGGAGACTCCCCAAGGACTTCTTACAGTACGATGAAGAGCTCGAACATATTGCTGCAGATTCAGGTCTTGGTATACCCTCACTTCAAGATAGAGCTAAGGACTGGCTGCAAGCGATAGAGAGATACAGGTCAAAGCTGGAAAATATGGGTATAGCGCTTCCTCAGATTGAGGATATAGGATTACAGGGTGTTCAGGTGGATGTTAAGAAAGGAGATGACATAATAGCTGCACCTCTGTAGTTGCTTTTTTTGCTTGAATATCATGTATGTTTAAGCTTGCACACTTCGCATTCTATTATAGCAGGGATGAAGAATCTTCCTCCAAAATAAGGTGATGGAGATTCATAGCCTGGCGTAGCAAGTCTGTGCTTGGTCTCCCTCTGACATCTGGGACACCATACCTCCTGGTCAAAATAGGGTACAGGAGTCTCTTTATCCTGACGCATCCATGGTTTTTCCTTTTCCTTCACACTACACGTTGCTAACTCCCTTCTTTTAAATCTTTGACATCCCTGCAGCTAGTGAAGATTAGACAAGCATATTTACCTGAAGCACTAAATAAAAAGTATGGAAGCGTTCATAGTTTCTGCTGTTAGAACACCAATAGGGAAATATGGTAGGTCATTTGCAAACATCCCTGCTCAGCAGCTCGGCAGTCTTGTTGTAAAAGAAGCGGTAAAGCGTGCCGGAATAGAATTCAAGGATGTAGATGAGGTGATAATGGGGAATGTGATTCAGGCTGGTCTTGGTCAGAATCCAGCTCGCCAGGCAGCGCTTATGGCTGGTATGTCCACAGGCATAGCAGCCTTCACTGTTAACAAGGTCTGTGGTTCAGGTCTCAAGGCGGTTATGCTAGCCGCTCAGGCGATCAAAGCAGAAGACTCTGATATTATCCTTGCTGGGGGGATGGAGAGTATGAGCGGCGCCCCGTACCTTTTGAAGGGGGCAAGGTTCGGTCTGAAGTATAATAATGCAGTAATGTATGATGCTATGCTTCTGGATGGTCTTCTTGATGCTTACAACGATGTTCATATGATAAAGACAGGGGAGATAGTGGCAGAAAGGCATAAACTGACAAGAGAAGAAATAGATGAATTTGCCTATAAGAGTCATATGAAGGCTGAAGAAGCGCGGAGAAGCAAATTATTCCTGCGGGAGATAGTTGAGGTGCCCACTCAATCTGGTTCTGTCTATGATGATGAATGCATAAGAGCGGATACAACGCTTGATAAGCTTGCATCGCTGAAGCCTGTCCTGCCTGATGGAAAATATGTAACAGCAGGGAATGCTTCTCAGCTCAGTGATGGAGCATCAGCTTTAGTTATAGCAAGCAGAAGAAAGCTGAAAGAAATGCATCTTGAACCTATCGCCAAGATAATAGCATACAACACAGTAGGTGTTGACCCTCTGCTTGTTATGGAGGCTCCTATACCTGGTGTAAGGTCTCTTCTGAGCATGGTAAAAATGAAGATTGATGACATAGATATAGTGGAGCATAATGAAGCCTATGCATCTGCTAGCGTTGTGGTCAGGCGTGAACTTGGCATACCAGAAGATAGATTCAACATCCATGGAGGGGCAGTAGCCTTAGGACATCCTCTTGGCGCCAGCGGGGCAAGGATTCTGACAACACTGCTCTACAATCTTATAGAGCGTAGAGGAAGATATGGTATTGCCACTCTATGCTTGGGTGGAGGTAATGCAGTCTCCATGCTGGTGGAAAACCTGAGGAGATGAGATAAGAATTGAAGGTGTGTGTATTTGGATCAGGTACAATGGGATCAGGTATAGCACAGCTTTTTGCAACCTATGGGCATGAAGTGATGCTAGTAGACCTGACAGATGACCTGCTGAACAAAGCATTGAAGAATATAAAATCAAGCATAGTCAGACTAAAAGAAAGGGGAGTAATCAAAGAGGACGAAATGGCAATTATGTCAAGGATAAAGGTATCCACAGACACTAATACAGTAGCAGACTCATCTATGGCAATAGAAGCCATATATGAGAACTACAGCGCAAAGGCTGATCTGTTCAAACAGATAGACAAGCTGCTAGCAAAGGATTCCATACTAGCAAGCAATACATCATCCATATCAATCACCAGACTGGCATCCAACACAAGCAGACCGGAGAAGGTCATAGGAATGCACTTTTTCAACCCAGTACCGGTTATGAGACTTGTTGAAGTTGTAAAAGGATTAAGAACTGACAAACTAACAACAGACTTCGCTCTAAACCTGTCAAAGGAATTGCAAAAGATTCCTGTGCTTGTAGAAGATTCTCCAGGCTTTGTGTCTAACAGAATACTTATGCCGTTTATAAACGAAGCAATCTTCTGCCTGTCAGAAGGGATAGCAAGCAAAGAAGGAATCGATGACATAGCTAAACTGGGGTTTAATCATCCAATGGGCCCTCTGCAGCTGGCAGATATGATAGGGCTTGATGTCTGTCTTGACATAATGAATGTCCTTTATGCTGATACAGGTGATCCCAAGTACAGACCAGCGCCTTTACTCAAGAAGATGGTTGCTGCAGGGAAGCTGGGGAAGAAGGTTGGAGAAGGTTTCTATTCATACAAAGCCTGAGAACATTTGTTGTGTAACTCATGCTTAACATCATCAGAAGAAATAAATACTGAATCATAAGTCAATTATTGTCTTTTATCTGCGGAATAGGTGCTGAGCTGGAAATTGTTGATAGAAATGGGATCATTTCCATATTCTATAGTAAGACTATTTCTTCTATAATCATGAATAAAGCGAATATGCAATAAGAACCAAAACACTGACAAATGCTTAAATGCACCGCAAAGAGGCCTTTGCCTAACAAGAAATTAGGGTGGATGCTTATTTGCCGCGGTATAAGACTACAAGTGAAGCGTTAAGGATAATCACAAATCAAGAGCAGATAAGAAACTTTGGCGTTATAGCTCATGTCGACCATGGAAAGTGTGTGAGTGGTGATTCACTCATAACTCTTGCTGACGGGCGCATTGTGGAGATAGAAAAAATCTACAGTTCAACAAATTCTGATTCAGAAACTGTCAGGTTGGAGCAGCCTGTAACTCTTGACTCCATGGACCCTCTTAATCTTATCATTCAGGATATGCAATCAACCGCCATCTGGAGATTGAAGTCTGACAGACTGATAGAAGTGACACTTTCTGATGGTAAGAGTGTCAAGGTCACACCTGAGCATCCATTTTACATACTGAGTCAATCAGGAATGTTGAAGTCTTGCAAGGCAGAAGATATCAGGATCGGAGACAGAGTTGCAACTCCTGCTGTATTAAAGAGTGTAGGATGCCAGCTTGAGCAATTAAAGTCTGAAATCCTGAAGCTTGTAGGCAGAGATAGCAACTGGTATGTCTTACCAGACAAGTCTATCCTTGATAGGCTTGGGATGCAAGATGATGGCTTGCCTGTAAAGCTGAGCCATATTTTGGATGCTGCTAAACTGAACAGAATAACGCAACTGGAGATCTACCAGAATATTAAACAATTACAATACAACGATAAAGAGCTGCTTGAACCCATAAATCTGCCACAGGACTCTGTTCAATTTGAAGAGCTATTTTACGAAGCAGGGTTAGTATATGCATTGAATGTCAGGGATAATAGGCTGAGAAATAAGGTGTTCGAGGATCTTTCTTGCATACAAGAAAGAGATATTGGTCAGAGGTCTTCGCTATACCACCTTCTTGTATCTTTGTACAGTGAAGAACAGCAGGGTCTGGAACTCTTTGGCATGGCGGAAAATAGGTATCTTGCATCATTTCTCGGAGGACTGTACGATGCCCTTGCAGAAGTCAGATCAGGAGAGATAATTCTTCGATCAGAGTCGAAGAAATTATCAACAATTCTGGCACTCTTCCTTTTGCGATTTGGAATAGCAGCAAGGGTTGTTGATGTGAACGGTTCCCATTGTTTAGTTATCCCTCGCAGCCATGTGCCTGTGTTCAATGATAATATAGGTTTTAGCCGCAGACATATATCAGAGGAAGCAGCAGGGCAGGAGAAAATACACCTTTCCCCTCTGGAAATAAAGAGCATAAGAATTTCTCTTGCACTGGATGCTGATGACATATCGCCTGAATATGGCTATATAGAAGAGGGGAAAATTGACATTAATTCCTCTAATCTGCAAAAGATAGCATCTCTATTCGAACAAGAATTACTTGATCCAGAAAAAATAAGAGAAAGGGTACAAAAAAGAATACGTTTGCTAAAAGAGCCAGAATCATCTGCAGAGCTTTCTGAGCTTATTAAAGACGGAATTCTCGGCAATGATTCGAAGTTAACTGCATACGGAAGACAGATATTGCTTGCATGGAATAGCATCCTCAGCTCAGATAAAACACTTGAATCAATCAGCTACATTTTGAGACAGTGGAAACTTCTGGCAAAAGGAGAAATAAAGTTCGAAGAAGTGATAAAAAAGAGTGCACTAAAAGGTTCTTTTACTGTGTATGATTTAACAGTTCCAAGCACTCATACCTACGTAGCAAATGGTATAGTTGTTCATAATACCACAACCTCCGACTCCCTGCTTGCTGCATGTGGTATGTTAAGCCCCAGTGTAGCAGGTCAGGCGCTGGCGCTGGACTATATGGAGCTGGAGCAGCAGAGGCAGATGACAATCAAAGCTGCAAACGTCACCCTTTACTATGAGCATGAGGGAAAGCCGTATGTCTTTAACATGATAGACACACCAGGTCACATAGACTTTACAGGTAAAGTTACGAGGAGCTTAAGAGCTATAGACGGTGCTGTTGTCGTTGTTGACTCTGTAGAGGGGGTTATGACGCAGACAGAAACAGTGACAAGGCAGGCGCTTGAGGAGAGAGTAAGACCAGTACTTTACATAAACAAGATAGACAGACTTGTGAAAGAGTTAAGACTCACACCTGACAAGATGCAGTCCTGGCTAGCTAATATTATAAATGACTTCAACAATCTGATAAACATATATGCTGAGCCAGAATTCAGAGACAAGTGGAAGGTAAGCATACAGGATAACAGCGTAGCATTTGGCAGTTCCAAGGATAAATGGGGCTTCAACCTAGCAATTGCAAAGAAGAGTGGAATAAGCTTTAAGGATGTATATGATGCCTACACTGCTGGAGACCCTTCCAGCCTGCAGGAAAAGGCGCCGCTGCATGAAGCAATATTGACCATGGTTATAAATCATCACCCTCCTCCTCATGTAGCGCAATCATACAGAATTCCAAAGATATGGAAGGGGGACATAAACAGTGAAGTTGGCCAATCTTTACTGAAGTGTGATCCGAACGGTCCTATAGTGATGATGGTAACCAATGTAATAGTGGACCCACAGGCAGGGATAGTGGCCACAGGCAGGCTCTTCAGCGGCACAATCAGAGATGGTGATTCTGTGTATCTCATAGGAGCAAAAAGGGAGGGAAGAGTGCAGAGTGTGAACATGTACATGGGGAACGTCAGGGAAATGGTAGGAATTCTTCCCGCAGGCAATATACCAGCACTTCTTGGACTGGAGTATGCAAGATCGGGAGAGACACTTTCTTCAATAAGAGAAATAGTGCCTTTCGAAGGTATCAGGTATGTTTCGGAACCTGTTGTCACCATAGCTATAGAGTCCAAGAATCCCAGAGACCTTCCAAAACTTGTAGATGCTCTTCAAAGGATGCATATTGAAGACCCCAATCTTATAGTTAGAATTAACGAGGAATCTGGAGAGACACTGCTTTCAGGTATGGGTGTTCTGCACCTTGAAATAGCCACTACAATGCTACAGCAGCAGGGACTTGAAATAATCACAAGTCCACCACTGATCAATTACAGAGAAACAATTCTGGGCAAGGCAGGGCCGATCATGGCAAAAAGCCCCAACAGGCATAACAAGATATACATTCGTGTTGAGCCTTTATCAGAAGAGATAGTAGGCAAGATCAGGTCAGGAGAAATCAGCGAAACAACAGATAGAAAGGGGATAGCAAAGATACTGAGAGATATGGGGTGGGATTCTGATGAAGCAAGAAGTGTAGTTGCAGTTGATGAAAAAGGAAATATGCTGCTTGACCAGACAAAGGGTGTTCAATTCATGCAGGAATCGATGGATTCATTGAGGGCTGGGTTCGAAGATGTAATGAACAACGGTCCATTAGCATATGAATACTGCAGAGGGGTAAAAGTGATAATACATCACTTTGTACCGCACGAGGACCCAGCTCACAGAACTTATGCACAGCTGATGCCTGCAGCGAGGAGGGCGATCCTTGGAGCTATGCTGAGCGCTCAGCCTACGTTGCTCGAACCGATACAAGGGATTGAGGTAAAGTGTGGAGTGGATCAGATAGGAGCAGTAGCAAGCGTTCTGTCCAGCAAAAGAGGGAAGCTTCTTAACATGGAGCAGAAAGAAGTACTTGCTATAGTAGAAGGAGAAATACCCGCTGCGGAGACCTTTGATTTGAGCGAGGTAATGAGAGGAGCAACTGCTGGCAAAGCTATGTGGAATATTCATTTCAAGTCCTGGCAAGCTGTTCCTGCATCTCTGCAGAAACAGATAATAACGCAGATAAGGAAGAGAAAGGGATTGCCAGAAGAGGTTCCGCCTGCAAGTGATTTCATAGATACAGAGTAATAATCTAATAAGGTTTAAAGTCAGGGAATATCCAAAGTGGAAGGATGAAGTGTCATTTCTGCGGCGTAGATGATCCGTTCCCTTTCAAGTGTAACTACTGCGGCGAATACTTCTGTTCTGAGCACAGACTGCCTGAGAACCATTTCTGCCCCATGTATGCAACAGCGCGCAGGCCTAACTATGTACCATTATCTGGCAGCATATCCTATACTCCCACTTTCAGACCAGGCAGGGTAGGAAAAAGAGAAGCATTAGCTCTTTTGGTTGGAGCTTTACTTGTTTGGATTGTTGGTTCATCATTATTCGGTTTTTCAATATTTTCTCCTGCTGGTTCTTACTATGTAATAGCAATAAACAGCGCCATATTTGTAGCTTCATTTGCTGTGCATGAATATGCTCATAAATACGCTGCAAATTTAAACGGTTTCTGGGCAGAGTTCAAGCTGAGCATGTTTGGTGTGCTTATAACTGCGATATCTATCTTTTCCCCTTTCAAGTTTATATCGCCAGGAGCCACTGTAGTGTTCGGTGCACCGGATAAAAACACCATGGGCAGGATAGCCATGTGGGGACCTATGGTGAATATAATAATTTCCTTGGTTCTTTTCCCTGTAGTTCTGCTGATTCCAGGGGGAGAATTGCTTGCCCCAGCCTATCTCATAAACGGCTGGATAGCAGCTTTTAACCTGATACCTTTTGCTATGCTAGATGGTAAAAAGATCTTTG
Source organism: Nitrososphaeria archaeon (assembly GCA_029775965.1). Classification (GTDB taxonomy): domain Archaea; phylum Thermoproteota; class Nitrososphaeria; order Conexivisphaerales; family DTJL01; genus JAKAPW01. Next base: position 62,522 of record JARVJU010000001.1, read on the forward strand.
ACTGGAATAAAAGAATATGGCTGGCCATGATGGTCTATTCCATCGCTATAACTGCATTTGCGTTTATTGTCCTGTAGCAAAAGGAATACCTATATCCTTCACAACTATTATCCCTGAAGCGTCAGGCCTCATAGACAACCCTGGCTTTGACGCATGAAGTGTAACAGTGATATCTGCCCTGACGAAAAGGCCATTATCTTCTCCAGTATCCGGGTCGATTCCTGAGGGAATATCTACAGAAATTACTGAAGCTGTAGATGAGTTGATCAGCTTTATGATACTGGCATAAGGCTCTTTTATCTCCCCTTTTATCCCTGTACCAAATATACCATCTATTATTATGTCAGCATCTTCAAACATCTTGCGAACCGTATCAGGTATATTTGTGTCTAAAACTTCTATGATTTTCATTTTTCTGCAAAGATTCTTTGCTATCCTCCACTGTGTCCTTGCCTCTTCTGTCTTTACAGCATCTACAGTGGTGCCCAAGCATATGGCAGACACATCAGCTTTGGCACAAAGGTGTCTTGCTGCAGAAATACAGTCGCCTCCGTTATTGCCCGGACCGCATACAGCAAGAATCCCTGGATTGAAAGAAGGTTCATAAATTTCTGATATTAGATCCCCTATTGCCTTCCCTGCATTCTCCATCATCAATAGCCTATTCAATCCTCCTTCTTCTGCCATTTCTTCAATCTTTTTCATTTCTTGAGATTTCATGAAGCTAACCCCTCTGTCACCTCAGTATACCGATTGTAACAGGTTTTATCCCATGCCTTTCTATCTCATCCAGATACGCATTTATCCCTACTGAATCTCCAGGTTCATGTCCTAGAAGCAATAGATTCTTTCCATTCAAAGATTTATCCTCTCTTATCTTCTTTAGCTCCTCAAAATCTATATGCATGTAGACAAGCGTGTCGATTCCAGCCTGGAAGTATTTCTTTGCTATTTCGTATCCCCCGTTTGTTCCAGCTGCCATAGCTAGAAATGTTTTGCCTCTCTTTGCATCATGATCGCCAAGCACAACGATCGGATTGACCTTGGATAAGGTGAACTCCTTAAGAGTAGATAATGACTTTATGACATCTGCAACTCTTGGCCCAGATTCATCTATCTTTTCCTGTATAATCTTCCTCCCAACTTCATCAAGAGGTAGATGAATATTCATAAGCGGCATTCTCAGGTGTAGTGCAGATTCAACCACCTGGCTATATATTGAGGTATGAGCGCTCAGCATACTTTTTTCTGCCAAAAGCCGAACCTGCTGCTCGAAGTCACTTGCCCCGACATGGGATAAAAATTCCGAATGTCTTGATATCACACTGTGGAAGTTTAGATGACTTATTCCTAAAGGGTGATGCGCTATGACACCATCGCATCCCAGCTCTCTGGCAAGCAGTATTTCTCCAACTCCTACATTAATAGCTACCAATGGCCTTTCACTATCCCCTGCAACATGAACCATGCTGTCTTCAGGCAATCTGCTTAGACCAGACATCTGCATTGCAATTTCCATCATTTCCAACATGTCCATGACTTGTGTCACTACACCGCTATCTTTTTTACCTTTCATACATCATAGAGTATGACTTGCTGATAGGTCTGATTACAGATTTCGGAATTCAAGACCAGTATGTCTTTCAGCTAAAAGCTGTAATACGTTCTATTACTGACTGTGAGGTAGTCGATATAACTCATCTTGTCCCCCCTTTCAGCATAGAAACTGGGGCTTTCCTCCTTCTTCAGGCTTCGAAGTATGCACCGAGAGGCTCCATTTTGGTGGGTGTGGTTGACCCGGGTGTTGGAGGCAGCAGAAAATGCATAGCTGTAAAGACAAAGCGGGAAATAATCTTCGTCGGCCCCGATAACGGTCTTATGTGGGAGGCAATAAATCATTGTGGATATTTGGAAGCCAGGGAGATAACGTCAGAAAAATACTATATCAAAAAGGGAGGAACATTTGATGGTAGAGACGTTTTTGCTCCTGCTGCAGCTCATCTGGCTGAGGGGATGTCATTCGAAGACATAGGTCCGAAGCTACCCAGGATAGAACAGTTGAAGTTTCCAGAGCCCAAGATTACCAAAAGTCTGCTTCATGCATATGTTCTTCATACGGATAGATTTGGAAATTCTATACTCAATATCACAGCAGAATTGTTTCACAGGTGGGCTGCGAATGCAGAAAGATTCTGCATAAATGCTTCCGGCGAAAGTTTTTTCGCAAAGCTGTACACATCTTACTCTCAAATGAAGGGTAGAGGGCTTATAACAGGTAGTACAGGGCTGCTCGAACTGAGTTCATTCAAGCCTCAGAATGGGGGATTAAAAGGAAAACATGTTTTTATATCGAAAATGGATTAAACAAGAGAGTTACCCTGCTTGTTATATTTGATCAAAGAATGTACATCGAAGCCATTCAACTTTTTCCTGCCTCCCAGATGCACTAACTCTACTACAAATGATATGCCAGTAACTCTGGCGTTAAGGCTTTCGATCAAGGTTGCGGCAGCTTTTGCCGTTCCCCCTGTTGCAAGCAGATCATCCACCAGCAGAACGCTTTCTCCCTTGTAAAATGCATCTTCGTGAACCTCTACAGCTTCTTTTCCATACTCTAATTCGTATTCAACTCTTTTCTTTTTCCAGGGAAGTTTTCCTGGTTTTCTTATTGGCACGAATCCCACTCCTAACTCATATGCTAGTGGAGAACCAACGATAAAGCCTCTTGCCTCTACCCCAGCGACCACATCTATGTTTTTACCTTTGTAGTATTCTGCCTGTCTTCTTATTATGTAGCTAAACGCATTTTTGTCCTTAAAAAGGGGTGTTATGTCAAGAAATATTACACCTTTGACAGGGTAGTCCGGTAACTGTCGAATCAGATGCTTGAGATCATCTACCTTTGATAAATTCACTCCAGTGTCTGTAAGATTCTTTTATTTAGGTATTGCTAGTTTCTGCTCTTTCTTTGTACCTTTCTTTGCAGAATGAACGTTTCAGAAAATGTCTTTCCTGTTCTTTCTTTGAAGAGCTTATCCATATACTCCTTTACTTCTTTCGGACTACTCCTGTAAAAGTCGAGTATATCCGAGAACTTCACAGCAGAATCTATATAATCCTCAATCAGGAATTTTACTTCTCCATTGAGTACCATACCATATATGACGCAGAACTCTGATTAAAGCTATTCGCTGCCAAAAAACTCTCCGAGTATATGTTTACTTGCCATGAGAAATGAGTTGACTTACTTGACTTACTTGACTTACTTGACTTGCTTATCTGACCAAACATTCACAGTAATCCTTCCACTGAACAGCCACTGTAGCAAACTTTATAGACTTTTCAGGTTGATGTGCAGGAATACCAAATTCCTTCAGGCTGAGTTACAATGATGTCAAACTTTTCAAGAAACATAAAGCTACTTACTGCTGGTAGAGTAATTTCCTCAATAGGTTTTTCATCTACAATACCATTCCTTGCAGTTTATCTTTCAGTAGAAAGGAACGTATCGCTGATCGTAGTAGGAGCCATGTACCTGGTGCAGGGTATAGCCGGGATACTATCAATGACGTTATCAGGCTTTGTTTCAGACAAAATAGGACCAAGAAGAACAATGCTGATAGGCTATCTTTTTTCGTTGCTTTCTTCTCTTATTCTTGCATTTTTAGTCTACTTCAATATCAACCCGCTCATAATAATAATTACTTATCCTGTCTTCTCTTTTCTCAGAGGGTTCTCTATAACTCCCACAGCAACTCTTGCCGCTGATGAAAAGACAGACGTCATCACCAATTTCTCGCTTCTTGTCATGGCAGGTAACCTTGGATTTGCAATTGGCCCAGCCATAGGAGGTTTTGTGGTATCATTAGCAGATTATGCAGCGCTTTTCTTCTTAAACTCAGTATTCACTCTAGCAAGCGCTGTACTAGCTGTGTTAACAATGGAAGGTACTTATCATTTGGCCAGAGAAAAAGAAAAGGCAAAACCGGACATTGCAATTGCAACATTTCTTCTTTTAACCTTTCTTGGTTTTATAGTTATTGGGCAGGATATTGAACCCTTTGCTATATATTCGAGTAAGGTAATTCATGTCAGTAATCTGATCATAGGATATCTGTTCTCTTTCAGCGGTGCTATGATTGTTGCAATGCAGATCCCTGCAATGACCGTTTTGAGGCGTTATGGAATTTATGCCTGCCTTATAATAGGCTGTACGCTGGGAGCTTTGGCCTCAGTGGTGATAGCTGCAGCTACCAATGAACTGCATCTTTTGATAGGAATGGCAATAATAACTCTGGCAGAAATATTTCTTACAGTCCCTTCACAGGTCTGGATAACTCTCAGGTCTCCAGGCTCCAGAAAAGGGGCCTATCAAGGATATTACTCTTCCATTCGAACTTCAGGCAGGTCAGCAGCTGCATGGCTTGGCAGTACTATGATGGGCATCTTTGTATACCCGCATAATTCCTGGTATGTTGTATCCATGATTTCACTCCTTACAGGCATAGCCTTTTTGTATCACGAAAGGCTTTTCGCAAAGAAAGCTAACAGCACTTAAAAAGATGCTAAATGCATGCTTTGATGAATTTGAGATTAATAGCATACACGGGAAAAGGAGGTGTGGGCAAGTCAGTCCTTTCTTCAGCCACAGCACTCCGTTGTGCCGAAGAGGGTCTTGATACTCTGGTCATGTCATCAGATCCCGCTCATACACTATCTGATGCCTTCGGTCAGCCTATAGGTTCTCATGAAACAAAAATCATGGAACATCTCTGGGGCGTGCACATAGACCCTGTGGATGAGGCTATGAGAAATTACTCTACGCTTATGGACTATATAGTTGAGATCTTCAGAGTAAAGGAGATAGATGAAACAATTGCTTATGAGCTTGCAAATCTGCCAGGCAGCACAGGAGCTGCTGCACTCTTAAAGGCTGAGTATTATGATTCGAAGGAAAGATATGACGTACTTGTGATGGATATGGTACCGTCAGGCGAAGCTTTAAGGCTTCTCTACTTGCCATACCTTCTTGGCAGATTCAGTAGAAAATTGGTGAAACTTATAGCCCCTGCTGCAGACCTGGGACGAATCCTGCAGCCAGTTACAGGTATGCCTATGCCATCAAAGAAGGTGATAGATAAGCAGCTCGAACTACTCGAACAGATGGAAGCTGTCAGAAGACTGCTCACAGACTTTGACAAAACAAGTGTGAGACTTGTGATGAACCCTGATACCTTCAGCATAATGAATGCGAAGAGGACATATATGCAATCCAGCATCTACGGTATAAACACTGATTTAGCAATCGTCAACAAGATAATGCCTGATGAGGTAAAGGATCCCTACCTGACAGAGCTAAAAATATCACAAAGAGAAAACACCGAGGATGCAGAAAAAGATTTCAAGCCACTACCTGTTAAAAGGCTTCCACTTTATAGCCAAGAGCTCAAGGGTTTTGAACGTCTCAGAAAGGCGGCATCAGATTTGTTTGGTGATGACGATCCTGCAAAAGTGTATTTTAAGGGGAAACCCATTGAGATAATTACAGGCGAAAAGGAGCTGGAGCTCATTCTGGCAGCCCGACTGGCTAGCAAGGAAGATGTTGAGGTGGAAAGAATAGGAGATGAACTTATAATGCACATACAGCTGGATTCAGGTAAGGCTGAGGTGCTTATCCCTCTGCCAGCTATAACATTCAAGTACAAACTAAAAGGAGCCAAGCTTATAAATGGCAGCCTGCACATCAAGTTTGGTGAGTAGTTTGGAAAGAGAAAAGGAAGCCAGGGAATCTAAGAAAGCCATCTCCTATCCTTTCATTCCAGTTCCTGTTCCTATCTTTCTTCCTTTGAGCACCAGATTTTTCGATGAATTTCTAGAAAGGGTATGGCCTAAAGAATACTATGACTCCTATATGCATTTACAAAATGCAAGAATAGAGATGCTTAAAGCTGTAGAATCTGCTATAGGTAAAAGGATAGAAACTCTGGAAAGAGCACAGAAAGAGGCTAGACCACAGAAGGAGAAGGTCAAGGTAGAATAGCGCATCTCATGGCATGGATATTAAATAGCTTCAGCTTTGTTGGGCAGAATGCGGTATAATTATATATAGATTTATATATCATCGCAATGTGGCGCCACGCATGCTCAGGCAAGAGACCTTTCAGCTCAGAGACAGCATAATTGGTATCTTTGCGATGCATATGATGGAGAAGGGTCCAATCTATGGAAGTGACGTCGCGAATAGAATAAGCGAACTTACGGATAAAACTTGGAGGCCAGGGGCTGGCGCCATATACCCTACTCTTCTAAGGCTTGTCAGAAAAGGATTTGTCACCTTTGAACAGTCCGGAGAGAGAAAAAGGTACATCCTAACACAAAAGGGAAAGGAGCTCATAGACAAAACGAAATCCAGTCTAGTGATGGGGACAAAGTATACCTTTGCCTGGAGGCTGGTGCTTGATATGATAAACCCTGAGGATAGACCCGCTTTTATATTACGAAGGTTTCAGTCAGGCATAGACGTTCTGATCAAAGCGCTCAATGATGAATCCATAGTTCGAGAAGAAAGAGCTTACCTAGCCAAGCAAGCATTCGAAGAAATGCAAAGGTCTCTCAGGAAGCTTGAAAAATTAATATCATAAGGAGGAATCTGTTTGATGAAACAAGTAAAGAACTGTTTATTGCTCTGTATATCTCTTATTCTTTTGACTCTATCCTTTTCAGGCCTGCAGGCCTTCGCCCAGAGTGCGAGTTTTCAGACTGCAGCTGTTTGGGGTTCTAATACCTCGCCTTTAATAGCATCCCCAGGTGCCGCAGACCTACCGCTAACAATTACAGTTACGAACCTCGGACCTAATGTAGTACAGAATCTGACAGCTCTTTTTGTGACAAGGTATCCTCTAATACCTATCAGCGGGGAAGAACAGAATATAACCCAATATATTCCTGTTCTACCAATTGGCTCCTCGTTTTTCCTTGTTGGTTACTTTAGCATATATTCCAACGCTACTCAGGGCATATACAAAGAGACACTAAACCTGAGCTATACTGTCAACTCTGAACGCATAATTCAGAGCATGAATGTCAGTGTTCCAATACTTGGTCCTCCTGTCCCGACGCAGAGTTTTCTTGCTTCTGCCATATGGGGTTCAGATCAATCCCCCATTGTTGCATCGCCTGATGCTAATAATCTCCCGCTGCAGATAACTATAGTCAATACAGGCCCCAGTTCAGTTTTTGACTTCTCTGCTTCATTTTATCCAGAGCAGCCCATTGCACCTGTAGCTGGAGAAGGTTCACAGCAAAGTCAGTCTGTGCCGATTTTACAACCTGGTTCTTCTGTAAAGATAATAGGATACTATAATATTCTACCAGCTGCACAGCCTGGGATCTATAATGATTCCATCCTACTCTCCTACTCGAACGGCACAAGAACATTTACCCAGCAGATCAACGTTCAGATACCCATACTTGGTTATGCAGATATGCACATAGCTTCCTTCAACTATCTCCCATCACTAATATACCCTGGCTATCCTGAGGCAGAATTGCAGGTGACTCTGCTCAATACAGGTACATCTGCAGCCTCATCTGTCAATCTATCCCTTGAAACTTCTTATCCTGTTTCTCCGCTTTATCCTGATGCTAACACAAAATACATAGGTTATATGCCTGTAGGGCAGCCAATAACAGTAGCTTTTCCTCTGATGATAGCTAATACGACACTCCCTGAAAACACCACACTGACTCTGCTTGCTAACTATAACCATTCAAATACATCAGTCTTTCAAATACCTTTTGTGGAATACTCAAAAGCTGTATTGCAGGCTTCTGTTATATCATCATCCTCAATAACAGTTGGTGACAGTGCAGCATTCATTACACTGTCATTACGCAACACGGGCAATGTAGCTGCCCAGTATGCTACTCTGGCACTTGTGCCTTCCAATGTATTCCAGCCTAGCATACCGTCAAGTGCAAGCCCTCTGCTCGCACCTACATACCTTAACACAACCATAGGCACCATAGCTCCCCAGCAACAGGTGAATGTAACCTATGTAGTCTCTGTAGGCTCGAATATCCCAGCTGGTACCTATACCATCAATTTCATAGCAACATGGACTCAGCCAGGAGCGCAGTACCCCTTTGTTCAGGAAATACCTGTGCAGGTTCACGTTGCTCAGACTATAACCCAATCTCTGGGTCAGGATTTAGTCAAACCGATCTACCTGATAATAATAGTTCTGATTATAGTACTTGTGGTTGTTGGTGCAATAGCTATAGCTAGAGGAAGGAGGAGTAAATGATTGGCTGATCAGCAGGCTAACAATAATGTCTATGATCCATCATATGCGAACAGAACGCTCATTCTTTTTGCAACCTTTGCTATATTCGTTATGTATGTTGAATCAATGCTGACACCATCTCTTCCTACTATAGCGAACGAATTCGGTGTAACTGCTAGTCAGGTCAGCCTTATTCTCTCTGTGTATATGGTCTCAGGGGTGGCCTTGAACCCTATAGTAGGGAAGCTGGGAGATATTCATGGCAAAAAGAAAATATTCACTTATGTGCTTGTAATCTATGCAGGAGCTGTAACTTTATCAGGATTTGCCCCCAACTTCGAAACTTTAGTAGCTACAAGAACGATTCAAGGAATAGGTTTGACAATGTTTCCCCTAGCTATGAGCCTCGTAAGAGAAGAGTTTCCCAGGGAGTTGATACCGAGAGCTCAGGGAATACTTAGCGGAATGTTTGGGGCAGGATTTGCAATAGGGCTCCCTCTGGGTGCTTATCTTTCAAATTATTACGGATGGAGGACTACTTACCATACAGCCTTACCGTTTGCCATACTCTTTGCTTATCTTATCAGTACAAGAGTCAGAGAATCAAGGTATAGAAGACCGGAAGCCTCAATCGATATCAAGGGAGCCACCCTTCTGGGCAGCTCTTTGGCATTTATCGTTCTGGCGCTGTCAGAGGGACCGAGCTGGGGTTGGTATTCTACCAGCGTCCTAGGGCTACTATTCGTCGGTCTGATTCTCTTTATACCATTGCTCATCTTTGAAAGAAATCAGAAGGAGCCAATACTGGACCTGAAGCTTTTGAAAACAAGAAATGTGTTGATCACCAATTTGGTCATTCTTGTTTCAGGACTGGGAATGTTCCTTGCCTTTCAGACAATAGTGTACAAGCTAGAATTACCTGCTCCTGTTGGGTACAACTTCAGCATACTGCAAACCGGTGTCTCACTAGCACCCATTGCCCTTATAATGATGATAATTTCACCTTTGATGGGTATACTGATATCCAGGACTGGAGTTAAGCCAATAGCACTTTTTGGTATTGTAGTAGGTGCTATAGGATTCCTCATCGGTTCTGCTGAGACGACTGTTAATCAGCTGTACATAGGGATGATTGTCTTTTCATTAGGTCTAGGCTCGATGATGGTTTCCACGATAAACTTGCTTGTGCTTACAGTTGATCCCAAGGAAATGGGTCTTGCCACCTCTATGAATACAGTATTCAGGACGCTGGGAAGCAGCCTAGGTGCTCCTATAGCAGGTTCGTTGATAAGCACCTTTACATCATATACGATGCTGGGCGAATTTGATGGAAAGCCTATATTCTTCTCCACTCCTTCCAATATAGCATTCCAGTATTCGTTTTACATAGCAGCGTTATTGTTCATAGTAGCTGGATTCATTGTGCTAGCAGCAGACGAAGTTCTTGGTTCACAGAAAAGACAGATAGAGATAAAAGCTGATACCTAGCTTCTCTCACACAGACACTCATGGAGCTTTATTGAATTAGCAGCATTGCAGGAATTTATCCAAAATTAAAGATGGGCCGGGGGAGACCTACCATCATTTGATGGTGGGCCGCGCCTTAAATGCAGAGGAAAACAAGAGGAATGTGAACAGGACAGATAACGGGACAAGGCCTTACCGCAGAGAATTTGGGGATTTGGTCTCAGTGGGAGCTAGAGCTTCCAGAAGTCTCCCGTGAGCCCCAGAGACTCGAAGTGTGCCTGAAGCTTATCCTTGGAGGGCCTTGAGTAGTCTAGATTCATCTTTGTGCTGTAAATTGGAAGGCTCAGTTTGATCGTCTGTTCGGGGGTGAGTGCTTCTCCGCCGCTTATTCCGACCCTCGATTTCCATTCATCAAGATGCTTTTGAGAACTGAAAAAGACCATATTGTTGGAGCATGTGTTGACTATGTCCTCCCACCATTTGGAAGCCGGTAGGGCCAGGTAGACGATTGCGTCCCTGGGGCTTGAGGAGACTACTTGCCTGCTTCTGATGTGAATCCGTATTTCCTCTGCGCAGTGATGACAGTACGAATTTACCTCCTCTTCCTTGTCGAGGGTCAAGTGCATGGCTATGGAATCCCAGGCACAGTTGGCGTAGTACGTCTTGCCCCCCGCTGAGACCCGGAACGGCGTGACGACACCTGAGAAGGGGAATGCCATGAGTATTCTCTGAGTTCCCCTGACAAGAGCGACATGATGTGCATCCTGAAGCTTAAGAAGGGCTTCGTAAGCGGAGGCCCTGTCGAGACCGAATTTTCGCATTATCTGCTCGACAACTGGTGGAGTCGTATTTTCTGCGATATGGTCGAAGATATACTTCCTGACCTCCGATACAATAGCGTCGGTTAGCCCGGGCACGTCTATAATTCACACCGACTCGATATATATAAAGATTGAGAGTTGCCTGAGGGTGCGGCTAGCACTCCGTCTTAGGTGCCTATCTCGTCGGCGGCTTTGCTCGACCAACCTATGACTTGAGAACCCTTTGGCATTAACTCGTAACGCTTCCGTTCGCCTTCAGCGATAAGCCTGATGAGACCCCTTCCAACGAGATGTCCCAGCAGGTCTTGGCAGACGGACCAAGAGAGGTTCGCCCTGTACATGATTCGAGTAGGCCTCTCGGGGCCTTCCTTGACAGCCTCGAGTATGTCGAGCATCATTTCCTTTCTTGACCTCTTACGATAAAGCCTCTGCATGGGTTTCAGGACGCTCGAGAAGAAACATACAGAGGAGATTGTCCTCCAAAACGCCAGATTCGTCTCTCCGATCGGAGACAAGCTCGGGACGATGATTGGGCAGGCCGATGCCTTCATGAAGGGGGAGAGGAGCTTACAATATCAGCAGAACCAAGGCATGGAGGTGGACGTCGTGAGGAGGCTCAGGTTCGGATCAGGGTGAATAAGCAAGTTTGGGCTGGTGGCCTAGATTTTGCGGGTTTCGTCGAATTGATGTGCGGTGTAACTCAAGTAGCCACTCCGGGGACCCAAGCCGGATAAGGCTATTATTTGATACCTAGCCCTGTCTTTCAGAATCGGTGCGTGATGCGATTGCCGTCATCTACCAAAGCTTGCTACCCTAGAACCATCCGCATGGACATTGGTGCGTATATAGAGATCCAACGTAGTATTCGGCAGGATGACAGCTTCGAGTCAACTGTCGGACCCTGAAAAATGCGGCCCACTAGCAAATGATTGTGGGCCGGGGGAGATTTGAACTCCTGACCTCGTGATTATCAGTCACGCGCTTTGGTCATTTTATACTTCTAACCATGCTGAGCTACCGGCCCCGACTCCCACCTTGAATAAAGTAAGTATAAGACTTTTATCAAACACTGAGGTGCATCTTTCGTTTAGAAAAATTTTCTATTCAAATAGCAATAGTCAGCATGCTTAACTGTAAATTTTAGCTGCAGCTTTTGCAATACGAAAGGCTATCAAAACAACTTTTTTAGAGGCATATACAGTCGGTGTGCCAAGGGCCGGTAGTTCAGTGGTAGTAACGTCCGCTTTGCAGGCGGAAGGTCCGGGGTTCAAATCCCCGCCGGTCCACTTCTATTCTGTATTAGATAGGACAGCATATGAACCATTTCGTAGCTATGATACATTTTTTATAGTTTGGGGGCATAGAAGCTTCATCCATTTCGCCACAGTATTACCTCTTCCAGCAAAGCATGCACCTGTGAAAACTTTCTGTCAAAGGTGCAGTAAGGGATATGGCACGATATTTTTTGTGACAAATTGCATTTGCAACAGGTATGAACAGAAGAGCTGGTTTATCAAATTACCGAATGCTTCATCAATCTGTCCATTTACTCAATAATAGTGAGAAGCTACAGACTGAGATATGCAAAAGATGTCACAGTGCTTCCATAGAAGTCAAGTCAAGTAAAGTAATATAGCAGACAGAAGAGGCTGCCCAGAGAATCAATATTGCTAGAGGAAAAAGCCTTTCGCTTCCTTTCCATATCAAGAATACTGAGAAGCATTACGCTTTCGTACTCCACCCTTGCTTTACCACTATACATGGAGGCATTGGGCTACAGCCCTGTAATTATAGGTTTGTCATTTCTAGGTATGACTGTATCCACTGTCTCTCTATTACTGTTCTACAGTTACCTAGGGGATAGAATAGGATATAGATTTGTACTCATAATAGCAGAATCCCTGCTGACATTTTCCGCTATTTTGCTTGCTTATACAAGCAACTTATCGATAATAATAGGTGCAGCTTCACTTGGAGGGTTTGGGGGTCAGGGAGCGGGAGGGATGAGAGGAGGTTTCGGACCAGGGTCTTCAGCCCTGGTAGCCTCACTCTACAAGGAGCAGAAGGAAAGGCTTAAGAGAATAAGCAGGCTCACGTTTATAGGAGGAATATCCTCTATAGCAGGTACAGGACTGCTCTCTCTTCATGGTCAGCTTTCTATACTGGAAGGCAATTTAGGTGCGTTTAGAATTCTGTATGCTGCATCTGCATGCATCGCTTTTGCTAGTGCAGTAATTCTGAGCTTTATTCATGAACCTCAAAGGCCAAAGAAACGCTCTATAATTCTTACAAGGCAAAGCAGTCTTTTCGTATCAAAAATAGCATTATCCAATTTTGCATCAGGTCTCGGTATAGGGCTTGCGATCCCTCTTTTGCCCCTGTGGTTCAGTGTGTTTTACAATTTTACCCCTACTCAGATATCTGTGGTATTCACACTCTCTTCTCTTGCAAGTGCTGTAGCTTCTCTTTTTTCAAGCAGGTTTCCTTCCCCGATTATTAGTGCTTCTTTGACCAGGTTAATAAACGGACTGCTGTTAATAGCCATGGCATTCAGTCATCTTGGCTGGCTTTCAGCACTGCTTTATATTTTCAGAGGGATGAGTGCCGGGATAGGAGCTCCCAGCAGATCAGTCGTGACGTTGAGCGGAATAGGTGAAGATGAATTCGGTGCAGCAAGCAGTATCACTGCAATACCTACAAGATTAGCAATGGGTATTTCAGCTCTATCAGGCTACCTCATGCTCATTTCTCAGGAGCTGCCATTAGCTTTGGGTGGTGTACTTCAGGCTGCAGGAGGAGCATTATACTACAGATTGCTCAAAGACTCCAGGACATCAGCAAAGTGAACTACCCCGCCCTTGCGGACGGGGTCTTCTTGCGAGATTAGATAAAGTAATGAGGTAAATGATTGAAGCTCAGCCCTGACTAGTTGTCCCTTGCTCTGTAGATTCTTCCCCCTGCTTTGCCATTTTGGTCAGGTCTTTTATACTGTATAAGCCGTATAAAGGCATGGAGTTGGTTACGCCTCCTGTAGGTATGTTTGAAGGTATTAATATCAGAGCATTTTTACCCTGCAAGCCGAGCTCATATATTATGTTCATCCATCTGAGCTGAAATGCTCTGTCGTTATTTTCATAAAGCTTTGCAGCCTCAACCATCTTGCCCGCAGCCTCATATTCCGCCAAAGCCAAGGTGACTCTAGCCCTTCTCTCCCTTTCAGCCTGAGCCTGCCTTGACATAGCTTCCTGCAGGGCTGGTGGTATACCTACGTCTCTTATTTCTACGGAAGTTACTTTTATCCCCCATGCCTCCGTCTTGGAGTCTATTATGTTCCTAGCAATAGAACCAACCTTCTCCCTCTCTGTCAACAACTCATCGAATGTCGCTTGGCCTAATACCTCTCTCAGCGTTGTTTGGGCTGCCATCGAAGTGGCATTTAGATAGTTTTCAGCACCCAGCACCACTTTTTGAAGGTCAACAGGCTGAAAATACATAACAGCATCTACTACAACTGGCACGTTATCCTTTGTTAAAGTCTGTTCTGTCTTGAACGAGACAACCTGCAGGCGTGTAGATATTATAAATGGAACCCTGCCTACGAACGGCACAATATATATCACTCCTGGCCCCTTTAACCCTCTGTACCTGCCAAGCATAAGGTAAGGAGCTCTTTCCCACTCCTTCAGAATTCTTATCCCTCTTAAGAAAATCAGAAGGACGATAAGAACTATGAACACTTCTACAACTACAGTAGCTAAGTTAGCCATAAATTCTTATAATAATCACTTCCCTTTTACCTTTTCTACTATCAACACAAGTCCTTCCCTTGCCAAGACCTTTACCTCATCTCCTGCATGTATGCTGCCAGAGCTGCTTTTAGCCTGCCAGACTATGCCAGATACTCTTACAGTGCCAAGTGGATTTAATTCATCTATTGCAGTGCCTGTCTGCCCTATTATAGCCTCGGGACCTGTAACAGCTCTACGCATCCTTAGAGGTGTGAGGATCCATCTTACGTAAAGCCCTATAGCTACTCCAGCAACAGCAACAGCAGCGATTATCACAGATGTTATATCGTTTATCGGCGAAGGCGAGTATTCCATATTATAAGTCAGTAGTAAAACACCTATAGCACCAAGAATTATCCCACCCATCATGGCAAATCCATGGCCAAGCTTTAGTTCCAGTATTATCAGCACAGCGCTGACTGCTAGTATCGCAAAGCCTAGTATTGAAGCACTTACCACTTCCGCCCCTACAAGTCCGGCTACTATTGCTATTATCCCTATAATGGTAAGTATCACTGTAGGATGATAAATATCAAGCACTATAGCGGTGATGCCTAGCAGCATCAGAATTCCATCGAGAGTGGTGTTGCTTAAAGCGCTGAGCAACTGCTCATACAGATTCTCACTTATATTAACTGATGGCTGGTTTGAAATGCCCAGCTGTAGAAGAGCATCGTTCAATGATGGAGCAATTCCCTCTATGATATGATAGCTATAAGCTTCTTCAGCCGTGTAGGCTGTATCATACAGCACCATCTGCTCTGCCGCTGTAGTGTTCCTGTTATAATCCTGCGCAAGACCAACCATCAGTTTCAGCATAGCAGCCTCTGTATGATTTTGCTCAAGTGCTGTTCCGCCAACAACTATAGGAGTGCTGGGTCCTATTACTGAGCCAGGCCCCATTATTATTTTATTGCTAGCCATGGCAATATAACTTCCAGCTGAAGCTGCCAGTTTCCCAGCAGGGACATAAGTATAAACAGGAATACCGCTTGAGTTGGCCTTTTGTATGGAGTTTACAATTGAGAGCATATCGCTCAGAAGTCCTCCTGGTGTGTTCATATCAATAACTATAGCAGAAGCATTGCTCGCTATGGCCGAATCTACTGCGCGCTGCATAAGAGCAGAAGATCCTGCATCAACAGGCACATCAAACCTTACAATAATAATATCTCTTGATTGAGCATAAGAGCTATAAGATATGTAACTGTTTACTGTAATACTAGCTAATAAAGCGATAATGAGCAAGGTCGTTCGATAAGTCATATGCCTGTGCATAACAATAGAATTCTTCGAGTTGCTATTATATCTTTGTGAACTAACCACAAGCATGGGCTTATGACATTGTAGACTGTTCCTTATTACGGACCAGGGCAGAAGACCACTTTATTCATCCTGTGGATTAAGCTCTTCCTGCTCTTGGATGTACCTCTGAATCGTCTCAGCTGAAACATCACTTGTAGTCCCCACGTAGTATGGCAGCAACAAGAGCAGACTGACACATCTTTTCTCTCAGCTCTTGGAACATCTTCTTCAGTCTCAGGCTGCTCACTCCCTTGAAGATCTTATCTTCACTATGTCTGTGGGTGAGTCTAGCATGTCCGCCTCGATGAACAGATGGATATGATGGGCATCATCTTCTTCTCGATAATCTTGCATCACTTAGTGTCAGCTATCGTCTAGGGACTCCTTGACACTCCCGACAAGATAGGTTTGCGATACTTGGCAACAAACTATGTATATGATAGTTGACGTTGAAGACTGCTGAACTCGCTCTCCACATACGCTTAATAACATATATGTGCTGTATATGTATACATCTATGCTCTCAGCCTTCAGATACAGGCTCTATTCAGCAGCAGAGCAGGAGAAGCGGCTCAATCGCTCCCTGCTCCTCCTCTGCAACCTCTACAACGACTTGAAGGCTGAAGAGATTAGAAGGTATAGAGAAGAGCATATGTATGTCTACATCTCTGACAACGTTCAGGAGGCTTGCAATTGAGTTTCGCAAGCACAATGATGAACTCCAGACAATCTACTCTCAGGTTGTTCAGAATGTAGGTGACAGAATCTATAGGCATTCAAGAACTTCTTCGAGGGAAGGGCAAGGTTCCCGAAATGGAAGAAGCAACATAATTACAACTCTCTCTCCTATCCACAAATCTGAAGCATCACTAGAAGGTGTTGTCATCAGACCTGCTAAGTGAAAATGATACACAACAAATGCTGAAGCATGCAAACCATCCCATGATCAGGGCATTCGTGTCTCTATCGGATGAAGTTGGGCAGAGATCTCCGAGTAGTAGAGGGTAGGGATGGTGGCTCCTACGGCGAATAGGCCGCTGAAGCCCTCCCCAAGAGGCTTGTAGGTCTTCTTCCAGATGGCTGGGCTTGTGATATTGGCCAATTCCACTGCACTCCAAAGCTTGTTGCAAGCTTCGTTGAGCCGTTGGTTTGCCCTGAGGATGCTGTAGATGTTGAGCCATTCTGCTTCAGGCGTGTTGGAAGAAAATTTTTCTTTGGAACCCCCCGCTAGGTCGTTGAGAGGTTTTCTAACTTACTGTCGGATGAATCGTTCGCCTGACCTCAGGAGTTTCTCTTCGACTTCGAGCAGATGTTGTCTTATTTCCTGAGCGCCAGCTGGATACGGTAGAAACTGACTGTGTATGTCGAAACCCCGCCTCAACAAAGATTCACCGTGGTCGTCCCTATCGGGGCTTACACCGCAATTACTTAAATGCATGGTAACCATTAGATCAAACAGCTAGGTTCGCTGTATGCCTTCAGAATCTTAATAAGGGCAAGCTCCATACAGAGCGTGTAAAGGGAACAATTGATATATTCCTGGGCGCGGAGGTTAATACATGACGCTAGAAATCTTTGCTGATGACTTGCATGAGGGTCGTTGGTTCGCAAGCCTATCGCCTCGCTTGTCGAACGTCAAGATAAAACCGATTGCAAAAAGAAGAAGCAATCCTCCGTATGTCGAACGTCTTCTTAGGTATGACAGACCAGACATTATACTCGTGTCTGAAGGGGAACCCAGACTCGTGGTAGAAAAGACAAGGGAGGTCCCCACAGGGCATAATGTTGGTCAAAGATTCGCACGATTCGCTAACGCAGTCGAAGAGAAAGTCATGGTTGTGTTCTTTCTTCCCTTTAAAGCCATGAAACATGGGTCATATGCTGGGATATGCTATATTCCTGCAAGGCTTTTCTTAGCGCTTGAAAAGATGGAGGAGATACACGGCATCCCTGTCCTTGCTATCAACTGGCCGTGTGATAAAGACGGCGAATTGATAGGGGACGGTTCTCAAGATGCTGATATGCGACGGCTTGTCCATGAACTTATTCAAAGTGAATTTGATTACGGAAACGAGGTTATCAAAGAATTACGCCAGACGATGAGACGTAGTAGGAATGAGAGAATCAGAGAGCAACCTGACACAGCGGAACCTCCGCCTACTGTCAAATTCATTGATACAGAAGGTTACATAGGACAACTAAGAGGACAATTTGGAAATGAGATTAATGTGGTTCCTGACAGCTTCCATAGAAGGCCAAGAACATTGATTTACCAGCTGGGTATGACGCCAGCAAAGTGCCGCAGGGAGGATCCATACACAGGGACGCAGTTCATCTACGATTACATATGGTGCAGAAATGGTCCACATCCTTCTGAGAAGCATACAAACTTGGTTCTTGCTGTCCCGCTCGTTTCCAAGAGACGTTGGATAGAAGCAAATCCGAACGACCCCACTAGGAAGAGTGCTGTTTACTATGCGACGGCCAACCTCATAATTCTGAAAGATGGGTTAATTGCGTGCAACACCCTGGTCGGGCCAAGGTCTACCTCAATCCTAGGACTAAATCGATTCATCAAGGGCTAAGAATATGCTTAACGAGAATCAGGTCTATCTTGCTTTAAAGCAATGGCTCCACAAAGAAGGTTGGCTGGTAGTTGGCGGTGAGCCTCCTGGCGGCACAAATGACATTCCTGTAGTTGAAATGAAGAACGCAACTCACACCATGAAAGGCAGTAAGGGTAGCAGAAAGATAGACCTAGTGGCTTTCCGAGACGGCTATTTTCTCCTCATTGAATGTAAGCCTTCCTTTTCCAAATCCGACGTTGATAAGCTGAATGAAGTCGTTAGCCAAAAGAAATGGCGAGCTGCGTTCGTGAGAGCAGTTACTGAGAAACGCATAGCCCAACGGCTTCTTTTGACATCAAAAGACCTCGCTCGGTACGTCGACCAGCCGCAACTTCTCATTAAAGCGGTCGGTTTCAGTCAATCCACCAAGAAGGGGCCAGAGGACTTCATCACCCTGTGCCTTACCAGAGAAAATGTCATTCCATATTTCGGGCGGAAAATCCCAGACGTGATAAGGAAGCTGTTTTGAATCTGTCATCAACTTTTCCTGAATATAAGGATATGTTCTGCTTTCATCTTTCCCATAGTCATCTTGTATTTACCCCTTGTTATCTGCTTTAGAAATCTGAACCCCACGTCCTCCCCTATTTTCCTCATCTCTTCATCTAGGCGCCATATCCTCCCTCGATAAAGAGGGTTACCAATAACAACACAACAATACCTGCCAGATACGAGGACACGATACATCTCTCTGAATGAAAGAGACATATCCCTGTAGAATCTCTCCACAGTGTCATCTCTGGATCTTTGTCCACCTATAAGAGCTGAATCTAGCTTATGTGGCTCAAAACCAAGCCACCATAGCGAAAGTTTCTGATATTCAGCGTATGGAACAGCTGCAATGTAAGGTGGGTGTGTGCAAATCATGTCTATGGACTCATCATTTAGCGCCAATCTCCTTGAGTCACCAACTGCAACCTCGGTCCTAGCGTCGGAAGCCTGTTTCTGAAAATCTGACATCCTCTGAATCATGTCCTCAACCTTGCTTTTGAATTTCTCAAACACCCTATTCTTGGGAGGGGGGCTCTTCGCTACCATAAGATTGCCGAAGCCGCTTGCTGCATTAGATACACTACGCAGGATACTGGAAAAACCGACGAGGAAGAAGTCTCGAAGATCGAGGCTTTGGATACCATCAATGTGCCGCTTGATGGTTAAGAGTTCACGGGTGACGTTAGGTTGAAACCAAACCTTTATCCTCTCCATGTTAGGCTGAGAATCCTGAGAAGCGTCTAACCGCCTCAATACCTCCTCAGAGTAGAGTGTGATTTTAGGGATGCCTCTTATCAAACTAATCTCGGCTTCGATTCCTTCGAATAACCGAGAAGTCTCCCTTTGGAGCAAGTGAGGATCTAGTGGCTTACTCTTTACCTTTGAAATTAGACAGGCGAGAGGATTGATGTCAATACCAATTCCAACTCTTCCGAGGAGTTCGGTTTCCACAAGTGTGGTCCCACTTCCCACAAAGCAATCAAGAATGGTGTCACCTTCTTGAGAAAACGCCGGAATCAGATTCCTCGGTATCTGCGGGATGTATTTTGAGGAATACGGGTGGAAGTCGTGTGTAAGGTATCTGGTGTCCTCTTTTTCACATTCCCAATCTAACCTATCTAAGTCCTCAAAAGACAATCGTAAGGTCATACATTAGGCACCTTAGCTTCCTGAGGAACCTTCACATTCATCTCATACGAGTGATGCATACCTAGTTCCTGCTTCCCCCACTCTACTTTTTTCTTGATAAGGGGAAGATACTGGGAGTTAATCTCGTAGAGCACGCAATTCCTGTTCAGATCACGAGCAGCTTTCATTGTAGTTCCTGTTCCGCCAAATGGGTCGAGAACTGTTTCGCCTTCAACCGTGTATAGTCTTATGATGCGCTTAGGCAGTTCCTCCGGGAAAGGTGCGGGGTGGCCTTTGGTCCTTGAGACAGGCATTTCCCAAACACTCCAGCCAACTTTCTTTATGAAGTCCTCCGGTAACCTATCTCTTTCGGTCAGGCGCAGTAGCAGTTCACCTGGTTTCTGGAATATGAGGATGTATTCGTGCATGATGTTTGCGTTAAAGTGGCATGGATATGGGAATCTCTTAAGGAACTTTGTAACTCCTCTCTGCCATAATCCTTGTGTTCCTTTCGGCTTGACCCAGATAATTTCTTTCTTGAATATGAATCCGAGCTTCCTCATGAGATAGACCACATCTGCAGGAATCGACTCCATACCGTCGTTGGATACCGCTGTGCCGACGTTCAGGCACACGAATCTGCCAGGGCGAATTACACGTTTCACTTCAACGAGAACATCCCTAATGTTCTGTAGGTACTGGGCGTAAGCGTGGACCATATCAACGCCCTTGTCCCCGTATTCTTTAAGGTTCCAATAAGGAGGGGAGGTTACGACAAGGTCAACTGACTGGTCTGCCACCTCATCCATATGCCTTGAGTCACCTATGACTAGGAGTTGTCGGGTCATCTCATACCCTCCGCAAGAGAATAGGTTCTGGCGGATCCTACTTTACGTGACTTGAGAAGTCCTTTGTCCTCTAAAGCCTGCAAGTAGCCCGCAAGATATACTCTATTGATTCCTACCTTCCCCGCAAGCTCGCTGACTGACTGTCCTGGCTCCTTACTAAGGGTGTTGGCTATCCGATCCGAAAGCTTGTCCGCCTTACCTCCTTTCCGCAACGTCTGTTTACCATTCTGTTATCAAATCTGTTGGCATATATAAAGCCTTCGTCTACCAAATTTCTTCCCCCAGCGGAGTGTCATCACGCACTTGCGCTATCTGATACAGACAAGGACACTATCCCATAAGGCGTGAAAACATCTTTAAACAAAACGTAAAGAGCATAGGTGGACTGATAGACCTTGGAAGAAGGTAAGGTAGCGGTGATCTACTCTCTTCAAGGGTAAGGATGTCTTCTGCAAATATGTAGGCAGAGGAACGTCAAGAATCAACAAAGTAAACTCCTTTTCTATGCATCAGGCGGTCACTCGCAAGTATTAGGCGAAGCAATTATCCAGACAATAGAGTTCCTTACGCCTCAAGAAAGCGTCAAAAAATACGAGAAACGCCTATTCATCACCAGTACCTAGGAATGTGGCTAGATAGGAATGTGTCTTTAGTATCTAGCCCATTTTGTTTGATATTGGTTGCCTGAAGGGTCTGCGCAGACCCTTCAGGGATGATAAGTCCCTCATTTGTTAGGATGGCGCACATGCAAGGTGCGTCAAAGGAAGCCTTTGAGAAGGCTGCCCAAATAACGTGCAGCAAGGTGTCAATCCCTTGCTCCGATAGGTACAACTCTCTCTACGACAAGAGGGACCTCCATCTCTCAGGCTTGCTACGTCAGAATCTTCATCCATAGACCCATGCTTGGCAATGTCAAAAGACTAACAGTCAAGCGTGAAGCAGATGAATGGTACGCCATCTTCATCACTGAGAGAGAAGTTCCACATAAGATGCAAATCAAAGAGATACCTCTCGAGAGAGTAAGGAGCGCAGACCTTGGCCTTGAGAAGTTCGCTACTTTCGATGATTCAACATCCATAGCGTATCCAGCTTTCTTAAGATTATCAGAGAAGAAGATAAGGCACTTACAGCGCTGGTTCAGTCATAAGCACAATGGTTCGAGGCGCAGCCGTGAGCTGGGCAAAAGGCTTGCAAAGCTTCATCTCCATGTTAACAGGCAGAGGGAGGACTTCCAGAACAAACTCATTAACAAAATATTCAAAGAGAACGATGCTCTAATTCTGGAGAGATTGAACACCTCTGCAATGCTGCATAACCATTCCATTGCTAAATCTATTTCAGACGCTTCCTGGGGTAAGTTCGCAAGAAAGGCAATCTTCAAGGCAGAATCTCTTGGCAAGCAAGTGATCTTCTTGGACCCATGGCACTACACAGTTCTGCCACAGATGCCTCCATTGGGTACCGAAGGACCTCTCTGAGAGAGAACATGTCTGCTCTAACTGTAGTGAACAACTAGCAAGAGACATGAACTCAGCTCTTCTCCTCAAAAGGCTTGGCATCCAAAGCAGCTTGGCCCAGGACGGGGGCTCGTCACCCGCAGAGCGAGGACCTCTGCCCTCCCTAAGGGGTTTGGTAAGCCCGAGCGCTGAAGCGGGAAGCCATAGGTTAAAACCGGTGGAGGACGTCACGTGAACCTGATGACTTTCTCCTGTAGATTCACATATGTTCATAGAAGGCTTCAATACCACTTGTTCATCAATGAAGATGAGCTATGTCTCTACATAGATATATGCAACAAAAACTTCCAAAAAGTATCAGCAATTCTATTCTTCTTAAAGATCTGCCAATACAACAGCACCGAAAGATTATAACTCCATGTATTTGATCCTTGTTACAGCAGAGGAAGAATATCAGATCATGCAGAAACAGTCACCACAAAATCATATTTCTATACTGATACCTGTTTTAAGGGGAGCTGAAGGTCTAGATGCAATTCTTTCCAGACTCATTTCCTATGCTTACCCTTACAAACAGATAATTGTTGCAATAGACTGTCCAGATAATAAATCATTAGTCACTATGAAGAAGTTCAAAGATGATGTTATCTTTGATGTATCAGAATCAAGAAGAGGAAAGGTAAAAGCATTACAGGCAGCTCTGTCACATGCCACAGGGGAAGTTTATCTTTTTTTAGATTCAGACGTTGCTTTGCCAGAGTACGATATCCTTGCTAAAGTTGAACATGAAATAAGAGATGTCGAAATGATAGAACCAAAGAAGATTATAGTTCAGAAAAGTTTCATTTCGAAAATTGTCTACTATGAATACATAGGGATAGGAATATCTGATTCTATAATAAGCAGGAAGATGGGAAGAGCACTAGGAATAAACGGTGCTGCGTTTGCCATAAAGAGCTCCGCCTTCATCAGAATGGGTGGTTTCAGAAATGAAGTCTCAGAAGATCTGGATCTTGCGCTTCGAAGCTTTATGTCTGGTGTTTCGTTCAAATACTGTGATAGCATTGAAATTTATACAGAGGCACCGTCTAACCTGAAAGGTTGGTTGAAGCAAAGAAAGAGATGGGCTTATGGTACAGCGCTCTGGCTAAAGAAGAACAGAAGCTTACTTTTCCACATTATACGATCAAAGCCTAGTGTTGTACTCCCTTCTCTTCTGATAATATTCCCGTCAATTGTTACAGCGCTTATAATGCTGGGTTTCAGAAGGATAGCTCCTTATGAAGCATTAATATTTCTTCTCTTCTCCCTTCCTTCAAGGGCATTCCCTTTGATCGTGGTGCCCTTTCTCCCTCTGCCTGCAGTATCAATCGCTTTTATATCATTCCTAGCACTATTGGCTGGAGCAGTGCCATACTCTCTTCTTTATTTTCTCTATGCTAAAAAGCTTGGATTCAGTTTCTCCTTGCTCTGGTTTCTTATCTATTATCTATTTTACTCTCCTCTTTGGCTACTAGTTATGATCTGGGGGATAGCTAAAGTGATTCAAGGCAAGGAAATAGAAATAGACTGGAGAGCTTAGCTTGATTAATGAATTGCTTTGCCCTAAAAAAGGTTTCAGAATCAATAACAGAGCTTGCTGAATAGAATATATCTTTTGTTTGTACATATGTTCAGGGTTGCTGCTCATTCGTTGCGTAGCCACATAAGAAGACTCCAAGTTAGAATTAGAAAAAAAGAAATAGTTTAAATTCATCTATGTAGAAGTGCAGGTAAGGTGGGTCTTATGGCATACGGACTATGGAGACTAAGGTTGAGTATGCTGGGTACATTAGCGCTTGTCATAGGAGTATCTTCATTGATAATTTCAGTATTGCTTTCCCTTATTGGAGCTTTTAGTATACTTACAATGCTTTCCATTGTCATTCTTTTCAGCATTGTGCAATGGTTAATAGCTCCATACATGATAAATTTCATGTACAAGGTTAAGGAGGTACCGTATGAACAGTCTCCAAAGCTGCATACAATGGTAGAAGAGGTGGCAAAAAGCGCAAATCTACCTAAACCCAAGGTTATGTACTCTCCAATAAAAGTACCAAACGCATTCGCCTATGGCTCTCCTTTAGGCGGAAGCAGGGTTTGCATCACTCAAGGTTTACTGGACAATCTAAATGAAGATGAGATTAAGGCTGTTCTGGGTCATGAACTGGGACATCTTAAGCACAAAGATGTTCAGATAATGATGTTTGTATCAGTTCTGCCTACGCTGTTCTACTGGTTGGGTTATTCTATGATGTGGAGTAGCATGTTCTCTGGAGGGAGGAACAGAAACGGAGGAAATTTGGTTCTGATAGGTCTCCTTTCACTTGCAGTCTACTTCGTGCTTAACCTGCTAGTATTAGCATTTAGCAGACAAAGAGAGCTTTATGCTGACAGGCACGGTGCCGAAGTCGTTGAGAATGGAGCAAAGAGGCTTTCCATGGCTCTTGCAAAGCTCGATGCTTATGCACATGGCATGAAGAGAATCAATCCATCTTCTGCTAAAGTGTCAGGCTTCAAGAGTATGCTTATAATGGACCCCGATTCCACTTCAGGTATTAATCCCCGCAACCTCGATGATGATTCTTTGCTTCAGAACATAGCATCAAGAAAGATCTCTACAGGGGAAAGAATCCTAGGTCTTTTTTCGACACATCCAAACACAGTGACAAGAATAAAGATTCTGCTATCGATTGCTAAAGCTAATGAGTATTAATTTTTTTACAGCCATAAGATTTTAATAATCACCCCATTTGGCGATTTTTACCAGGAATATGATGTGTTTTGTCAGCCGAGGGGGAGCCGAAGCCAGCGTCTGGTCTTGGCGAAGAGACATACGGCCTGAAAAGAGAGATAGGCGTCCTAGGCTCATTCAGCATGGGTTATGCAGACGTTGGGGCTGACGTATACGTAGCTCTCGGAATACTGGCGCTTTATGCTCAGTCTGCTGCTCCTCTTGCAATTCTTATAGCATCAATAACCTACATAAGCACTGGCCTAACCTATGCAGAACTTGCCTCAAAATATCCTGTTGCTGGAGGAGGTAACTTTTATGCAAACAAAGTATTCGGACCTATCCATGGATTTCTTGCAGGATGGGGGCTGATGCTTGACTATACAGTAGATATAGCCCTGTTCGCTCTTGCCTCATCCGGCTATGTGGGAGCTGTGGTTAAGGCGTTTTTCAACAGTAATTTTGTATTACAGGAACCTTACTATGCTCTTATTGCAATTGCTATAATACTTAGCCTTCTTTTCCTGAACATCAAGGGAATCAGCTATTCCTCAAGACTCAACATAGCAGTGGTTATAGTGAATTTGGGTACAGTAGCTCTTCTAGCAGCACTTGGATTTTATGTTGTGATTACCAGAGGTCTCTTTTCAACATGGACTACTCAGTTGCTGACAGACTTTCCAAGCCAGGGAAACTTTGCTTATGGTGTAACTCTAGCGATGGCATCTTTTATAGGAATAGAATCAATATCTCAAGCTGCAGAGGAAACCAAGGTACCATCGAAAGTTATACCCAAATCTACAAAGCTTTCCATAATAGCTGTTCTTGTAATAGCTATATCTCTGTCTTTTCTCTCTGTCAGCGTCCTCCCATGGCAGGTAGTTGCCGGCGGTGCACAAGACCCTCTTTTCTTCTTGGCTAGAGCCATGCCTGGCATAGGTGCATTTTTTGCAATATGGATAGCATTCATGGGTATATGGATATCTTTGGTTTCTACGAACACAGGGGTGATAGGTGTCTCAAGGGTAACTTTCTCAATGGGGAGGCTGAACCTTATGCCTCATTCCTTCTCA
This sequence comes from Nitrososphaeria archaeon, assembly GCA_029775965.1. Lineage (GTDB taxonomy): Archaea > Thermoproteota > Nitrososphaeria > Conexivisphaerales > DTJL01 > JAKAPW01. Next base: position 88,586 of record JARVJU010000001.1, read on the forward strand.
AGGTTGCATAAAAAATATCGAACACCCTATGTTACAATATCCATCTTTTCACTTGCTGCCATGTCGATAATAATGCTGAACATTTTTTCTCCAAGCTCTGTGCTCTTGAATTTAGTAGCATCTCTTTACAACTTCGGAGCTCTTGTGGCTTATATGTACGTCAATCTTTCTGCCATCGCTCTGAGGTTCAGAAACGATCAAAATGAAGTGTATAGATCACCAATCAATTTTACTATAACAGTAAAAGGCAAAAAGGTAAAACTATCAGTCATTCCTTTTCTAGGTTTTATTTCATGTTTTGTTCTATGGTCTATATTGATTATTTCGCATCCTCTTGGCAGGATAGTAGGTCTTGTTTGGTTCACCTTTGGGGTAATGCTATACTTTGCTTACAGGCGTAAGCGGAGATTACCTATCACTTGACGAATAATTTACCAGCTGAAGCCCATCCTTTTTAGAGATTTGCTTGCTAGACTTTAAATGGGCATGAAAATATCTTATTCGTGCTTCGCGCATCTTCGTTCTGCTTAATCATACAGCTGAGCATAGATGCATTATCAGAGCTTGCTGGAGCATCAACCATTCTCTGGAATACAGCTAGCCATGAAAGATGAAAAGCATTATCTGAGCATATGCAAATTTCTAGCTACTGCAGAATGCATTGCTTTGAAGACAGAGGAATTCTTAAAAAATGGCAAGTGCAAAGCTCGAGCATCACTTAAGTTATATGAATCATAGAGAAGCTTCTTTGCTTTTATGATGCTAGGAAAGAAATGAAAACTTCATCAAACATAAAGAAAGATGATCAAGCAGCCTGACTGCTAAAGAGCAATGAGAAACTTATCAGATGCCTTTATGAGAAATGATTGATGAAATATGAATGAGAATCGTATCAGCCTTCAAAGAATCTCAGAATTCATTGCAGCTGCACCAAGCTCTGGATAGGCAGGCAAGGAGGATTAGAAGTAGTCAGAGATGAAATCAATAAAAGTCATATACTCATATTCCATTCAGGGTTCAACAGCAAGCTATGCAAAAAAGCTCAAAGAAAGCTTCTCTGGATATAGGTATCTTCTCATGTCTGAAATTAGGTATTAGCTTTAGCAGTATAATCGCAAACATTTGCTCCTGAGGTGGAACTAAAATGAATTGCTATAAATCAAGCGAATCAAGGGCAGGAATCTACATGCTTTAGCTGAGAGAGCGTCAACAAAAGATTATTTATTCATATATCTGCTAATAGCTAAGGATAGAAGACAGATGAATATTGACCCTAAATCAAACAAAGAATGGGGCTGGACGAACAACCCTATTCTTCTTCCACTAGCTTATGACAGGAGAGAGTGGAATGCAGCATATATAGCAGCGCACATGGCCGAATATTGTGGTGCTAGAATAATTCTTTTTCATGTCTCTGTGAAGAATGAGGTTATTGACCAGGAATTCAGGAACAGTGTTCTTCAATTGTTCAAGAGGTTAAACGTAGAGACAAGGGAGATAAATGCAGAGCTAGCTAAAGAATCTTTTGAAGCTATATCAAAAGCTATAGTTGATACAGCTGCCAGTGAGCAATGCCAGGCAATAATAATGGCTGCACACAAAGAGAGTTTTTTCATACATATTCTTGGAAGAGTATCAGACAGAGTAGCTAGAAAGAGTCATATTAGAACAGTACTTGTCGAAACTCCGCTATCTGGAATAAGTGTTCACGAGGCTCTTAAGAAAGTAGTGGTATTGGTGAAGCCTGGCACTGACGGGAGCGAGGCATTCGTGCTTGCTGCAGCTCTTACCAGTCTTGCTACATCAAAGGATGCGGAACTTATCGCTGCCCAAGCTATATTGCTGCCTCAGACAGTCCCCTTAGACGAGGTAGAATTTTCTAAAGAGCTTCGACAGATAGAAAGGGACTTCGCAAATTCTATAAGCATGGGTATAAAAAATCTCGGAAGACCATTCATTCCTCGTGTTCTTGCAGCCAGGGATCTTGGCAAGGACATTGGCGAGTTTATAAAGACCGAGCAGGCTGACCTTGTTATACTAACCGGCAGGAGGTCGGGACAACTCTCTCATGTGTTTGGTAAGGATACAGAAGACATAGTTAGAAATTCTCCGTCTGTAGCTATAGTGGTCTTCGCGCCCAAGTAATTGTTTTACCAATCATCTTTTATATCCAAAAGCTATAACTCATCGGGTATGGAGGATATAGAAGCCATCAAGGCAAGAATGTTGAAGAAGCTGCTTGAAGAGAAGACGCAAAAGGAGCAACCCAGTCTGCCTGATAAGCCTATAGTTTTGACTGACTATACCTTCGACTCAGAAATCTCAAAGTACCCAGCTGTCGTAGTTGATTGCTGGGCTGAATGGTGTTATCCATGCAGAATAATATCACCTATAGTCGATGAGCTGGCACGTGAATACAAGGGAAGAATAGTGTTCGCAAGGCTGAATGTAGATGAAAACCCTGCTACTAGTCAGAAGTATGAGATAATGGCTATACCGACGCTATTAATATTCAAGAACGGTAATTATGTGTCAAGGATAATTGGTGCAAAACCAAAACAAGCTATGGAAGCAGAAATAAAAATGGCTATAGCATAAGAGAGTTTAGTACTCTCCACCCATACCTCCGGGCATCCCTGCACCTTCTTCTCCTTCTCCGCCCTTCGGTCCCTTTCCTTCTTCTTTACCCGTACCCTTTGCAGCTATGACGTCATCTATCCTGAGGATCATAACGGCAGCTTCGGTAGCTGACTTGATTATCTGTGACTTAACTGATGTGGGTTCAAATACTTCGACCTGAGCCATGTCTCCAACCTTGCCAGCTGCAACGTTCACACCATAAGAAGTCCTTCCCTTGGCGTGCTCTGCCTTCAGTTCAACCTGCGTATCAATCGGATCCATCCCAGCATTTACAGCTAGAGTTAGAGGTATGCTCTCAACAGCATCTGCGAACGCTAAAGCAGCCAATTGCTCCCTGCCTGACAGTGTTTTGGCCCAATCTCTTATTCTCTGAGCTATCTCCGACTCGGCTGCTCCTCCTCCGGGAACTATAGATGGCTTCTCCATCACATCTTTGACAACCATTATTGCATCGTGAACTGCCCTCTCTGCTTCATCCACTATCCTTTGTGAGCCTCCTCTGATTAGTATAGTTACAGCCTTGGGATTCTTGCAACCTTCGACATAAACCCACTTATCCTCTTCTATCTTCCTCTCTTCTACAAGTTCTGCCTGACCTAGGTCTGAGGAAGTTAGATCATCCAGATTTGTTACTACTCTACCTCCTGTAGATCTGGCAAGTCTGGACATGTCGCTCTCTTTGACACGTCTTACAGCGAGTATGCCTGCCTTTGCTAGATAGTGTTGAGCTATGTCATCGATGCCTTTCTGACAGAATACCACGTTTGCACCTGCATTCTGAATCTTTTCTACCATAGATTTGAGCATTCTCGATTCTTCGTCCAGAAAAGCTTTCATCTGAGTTGGATCGTTAATCCTGATCTCGGCGCTTATCTCTGTCTTCTCTATTTCAAGAGGAGCGTTGAGAAGAGCTATCTTTGCGTTCTGCACCTTCTTGGGCATCCCTGCATGGACAACTTCCTTGTCCACCACAATGCCCTTGATAAGATCTGTCTCGCTGAGTGACCTACCAGGCTTCTTTTCCACCTTGACGTTGTCAACATCAACCCTGTAGCCATCTCCTACTCTGTCGGCTACCTGAAGGACTGCAGAGACAACAATATCTGCCAGCTGTTTCGCTTCCTGTGAAACTATCTTTGATAGCAAGCTTGTGCTTGCTACTTTCGAAAGCCATACTCTATCTGTGGCATCTACCTTGGTAGAGATTTGGTTTAGAATCTCCAGTGCCTTTTCTGAAGCGGACATATATCCGTCCACAATGAGAGTTGGATGAACATTCTTGTCAAGAAGTTCTTCTGCTTTTTCAAGTAAAGAGCCTGCCAGTATAACGGCACTCGTAGTTCCGTCTCCTACTTCGCTGTCTGTTGCCTTGCTTATTTCTACCATCATCTTGGCAGCTGGATGCTGTATATCCAGCTGTTTCAGCATAGTCGCTCCGTCGTTTGTTATTGTTACATCGCCTAGAGAATCGACAAGCATCTTATCCATGCCTCTTGGCCCAAGGGATGTCTTTACCAACTCAGCTATCAGCTTCGCTGCTTGAAGGTTGTTTCTCAGAGCTTCTCTACCTTTTGTCTCTGTTGAACCTTCCTTTAAAACTATTACAGGTTGACCACTTTGCATAGCCATATTCAACACCTCTAGAATGTGTAAAAATGACCTTGAGTAGGGTATATTTATGCATTACTAATAAAAATGTGAGTGAAACACAGCATCAAATTCTATTCTATTCTGTTCTCCCTTCCTGATCTCATACATGTTAACTTAACTTAAATTTGAACAAACGATATATTCACCCTTGATATGATAAGATAGGCTAGGTATGCTCAAGCTTACAAAAACTCTTGTTACTTCTATGCTATCGTATTCCAGAGATATGCATCCCAACGAAATGTTGCTTCTGATAAGGGCAAGGAAATCGGAGAAGGACCTTGTAGGATATCAGGCAGTATTTCCTCCATTTATGTATTCTAACCCTCATTCTGCTACCTACAATCCTTACCATCTGCCAGTGGATTTCTCAATCCTTGGTACTGCTCATTCTCATCCATCTGGCGTAAAAATCCCTTCCCATGAGGATCTATTACATCCATATGGAAGGTTTATGCTCATCATAGGCTATCCTTATGTTTCTAGGGATGATATAGCTGCATTTAACTCAAAGGGTGAAAGGCTACCCTGGGAAGAAATAGATGATGAATGAGCTCGATGAACTGGCTGAAGAAATAAAGGTATGTACTAAATGTAGACTTGCCAAAGGAAGAATTAACGCTGTACATGGTGAGGGACCTTCAGATGCTCGAATGATGCTTATAGGTGAGGCCCCAGGAAGGTCTGAGGATCAGGCTGGAAGGCCATTCTGCGGAAGCGCTGGCAGGATACTTGATAGGGCTCTTCGCGAGGCAGGGATAAAAAGAGAAGCAGTATTCATAACAAATATTGTGAAATGCAGGCCTCCAAACAACAGGAAGCCTGTGGCTGATGAAATTAAATCCTGTTTACCTTATCTTGTAAGACAGATCAATATAATCAAGCCAGAAGTAATTGTGGCCCTCGGGTCTGTAGCAAAAGAATCCGTAGAAACTCTTTGCACCAGAGATCAAGGCAATTTAAGAATTGGAAATGCATTTGTGTTCCAGACATATCATCCAGCTGCAGTGCTGTACGGAAATAGGAAAGCATACGAGCATCTGGTATCTGAATTAGCTAAAGCAGCACAGAGCATAAATGCACAGCAACAAATTTGACCATTCAGACCATGCGGCGAGAGGATATTTTTGATGATAGGTTGTAAATGAACTTCGTAACACGATGCAAAATACGGAAAAATTTTTCTATTATGAATTATGTATCAAAATTAGATGGTCAAGGCGCTCATAGTTGTAGATATGCAGAATGACTTTATGGATGATGGTGCACTACCTGTGCATGGTTCTGTAGCTATTATACCTGCTATAAATCGATACATCGAGCTATTCTCATCGAAAGGGGCAAAGATAATAGCAACAAGAGACTGGCACCCTGAGAATCATATATCATTCAGGAGCAGAGGCGGTCTTTGGCCTCCTCACTGCATACAAAATACAAAGGGTGCACAGTTCCATCCCTCATTAAGGCTTGCAAAAAATACTCTTATAGTCTCTAAAGCTACAGACCCTGACAAAGAAGCATACTCAGGATTCCAGGGTACAGGACTTGCCTATAGTCTAAAGTCAGAATCTATTGACGAATTGTATGTGTGTGGCGTTGCTACTGAATATTGTGTAAAGAATACAGCTCTGGATGCATTAGCATACTCATTCAAAGTCCATCTGCTTACAGATGCGATAAAAGGAATAGATGAAGAAGCTTCTAAGGTAGCTGTGCAGGAAATGGTGAATAAAGGAGTGCTAAAAGACAGTTTGAATGCAGTGAAGTTATGAATTACAAATTCACCCCTCTTAGAGGGTTAAAGTTTTTAAAAATATAAATATGTGATGCAAATCGCAGGCTTTGATATGGCGGTAACAGAGGTACTCGAGCAGAAAGAGGCACCAAAGAAGATCAATGTCATAAGGAAGACGCAGAGTATCTGTCCAGAATGCAATAGAATACTCCCTGCGATTGTGTTTGAGAGGGATAATAAGGTCTTTATGACAAAGACATGTCCTGAGCATGGAGAAACGGAAGAGTTGTACTATGGCGATTATGAGATGTATCTCAAGTTCAGCTCCTACTGGAGTGATGGTAAGGGTACCCATGCTCCAAATGTGAAACTTGATAATTGCCAATGCCCAGCAAACTGTGGCCTTTGCACGAATCATCTTAGTCACACTGGCTTGGCAAACATAATAGTTACAAATAGATGTGATTTGACATGCTGGTACTGCTTCTTCTATGTCAAAAAAGGTCTTGAAGGAGCATACGTCTACGAGCCTACACAGGAACAGATACGCATGATGGTCAGGACTCTGAGGGCTGAAAGACCTGTCCCTGGCAATTCTGTACAGATTACCGGTGGTGAGCCCACACTGAGGGAGGATTTACCAGAAATAATAAGGATAATAAAGTCAGAAGGAGTGGATCATATCCAGCTGAATACCAACGGTATCAACATAGCCCTGCATCCAGAACTGGCAAAGATATACAGGGATGCTGGTGTTAGCAATCTTTACATGAGTTTTGACGGTGTAACCCCCAAGACTAACCCGAAGAATCATTGGGAAGCACCTTATGCTATTGAAGCATGCAGGCAAGCTCACCTGGGTGTAGTTCTTGTTCCCACTGTGATAAAGTCAATCAACGATCACGAACTAGGTGGGATAATAAACTTCGCAAGGCAGAATATAGATACTGTTAGAGCAGTTAATTTCCAGCCAGTCTCCCTAACTGGTAGAATGAGTAAAAAGGAGAGGGAGAAGTACAGAATAACAATACCAGATTGTATACACAGGATTGAGGAGCAGACCAATGGTGAAGTTACAGCTGATTCATGGTTCCCTGTGCCAAGCTGCTCCCCTGTGACTCACTTCATAGAAGCCATAACGAACAGACCACAGTATGAACTTTCTATACATTTCGCATGCGGGGCAGGAACCTATGTTTATCTGGACAACAATAAGAGACTGATTCCTATAACAAGGTTTGTCGATATCAAAGGTCTTCTAGAATTCCTGGATGAAAAGGCTGATGAAATATACTCAGGCAGCAATAAATGGATAACTCTTGCGAAAGCAGCAACAAAGATTATGAGCTTTATAGACAAAGAGAAGCAACCAGAGGGTCTTAACATGGGTAAATTGCTCTTTGATGCGCTCGTAAGGCACGATTATTCAGCTATAGGTCAGTTCCACATGAAGAGCCTCTTCCTAGGTATGATGCACTTCCAGGATAAGTATAACCAGGACGAAGAAAGGCTACAAAGATGCGATATACATTATTTAACCCCCGACCTCAGGATCATCCCATTCTGCAGCTTCAACGTTATACCAGAGTGGTACAGAGATAGAATTCAGAAGAAGTACGGTATACCTGTAGAGGAATGGGAAAAAGGTTCAGGTGAGAAACTTGAAGCCAAGCTTTACAGGGGCGATCTGAGGAAGCTCAAGCTAGGGCAGCGAGTAGAAATGAGCTGCTCCACATCGGAGATCTTCCAGAAGGTCAGCAACGTTCAGTAAGAAGGATTTGTTTTGATACCTGCACCCTCTTCTGAAGCAGTAGCGATAGCCAAAAATACAAGATTAACTGCAATACATGTCATTCCATCGTCTAACGATATACCAGCAGACCAGAGCCTGGATGTAAAGGTAAGGTTTGCAATTGCTGGTGGCCTTTATGAAGTCTATAACAGAGACACGTGGCAAAATGCGTATGCAAAGCATGATACAACGCTCAGGATTATATATAAGGTTGGGCTGTACAGAAAAACAACCGGTCTACTTAGCAGAACGATTATAAGGCCCATTAAATTCGTTAGAAAAGGTAAGCTCTACTGGACAAGAAACCCTGATCTAACTGACAATACAGAAAACAGGATATGGTCATTCGTAGTCGACGAAGAGGGGCTACCAAGAATATTCGATAAAGAAATAGATGTTAAAAATGCTCTTTTCTCCTTTGAAAGGATTTTAACTGTACCAGCTGAATCGCTCAGAACGGGAAAAAATTCTATTTTAGCTAGGGTATCAGCTGAATGGTACAGGCATACGTATATAGGAAAGGGCAATCTGCATGGTACTTCGAAGCCTGTCGACATAATCGTGCATTAAACTTATATTTTCTATTTTTGGGGTCAGTTTTATGGCAAAGTTTGATGGAGTTATCAACCAGGAGCTGCTAGCAGTGGAAGAGAAACCGGACGAGGTTGTGCTTATCTTTAGAGATAACAGGTATCTATTTATAAGGCTGATAGACGGAAAGCTGGTCACAGAGAGTATACCAGAGTAGATAAGTTTTTACCTCTGATAGAGGGTACATGTAGTGTGGAACTAGCTCAGAAGACGGTCGAAGCCCTTCAAAAGCTCGGTCTTTCTGATTATGAAATAAAAGCTTACATTTCACTTCTGCAGTACGGTGCTCAGACAGCTGCAGAAGTTAGTCGTCACTCATCTGTACCATATTCGAAGGTCTACGAGGTTCTTGGAAGACTTGAAACTAAGGGATGGGTGGAAAGCGATGTCAGCAGGCCGAGCAAGTATTATCCAAAGTCTCCTGATGCTGCGTTGCAATCATTCAGACTGCAGAGAGAGAACGAGTATAAAATGTATGAAGAGATAATAGCCAAAGAACTCATGCCAATCTATGAAAAGAGGGATATAAAGGAGAGGCCGGAAGTATGGATAGTTAAGGGCGAGTTTAACATATATGGTAAAATCTCCGAGATGCTGTCTGATACAAAGCAAGAGCTGATGGTTGCACTGCCTGGAGACCCGGGCTCTCTATCGAAAGGGGCCATTGATCAGCTAAAAGAACTGGGAGCAAGAGGAATTAGTGTCTCGGTACTGCTGTCGGATGTAAGCATGGCCACACTTGTCAAGTCTACAATACCGCAAATTCAGGTGAGAATAAGGGATGGCATGTTCGGCGGCGGTCTTGTTTGTGACGCAAAACAGGTCATGCTCCTGCTTGGTGAAAGTCGAGAAAGAAATCCGAACCTAGCGATCTGGGCAGATCATCCAGGTCTGGCTATGATAGCAAAGAGTTATTTCGAATCCTTATGGTCTACATCAAGACCCCTAGCATAGGGTTGTCTTTTGACAGAAAAAGAGCTTCAGCAGCTGTCATACGAGGTTGCCTCCATCCTAAAGATGGACAAAGAATTATTGTTACTCTATGGAAAGATGGTTGTTGAGGCGAGAGCCTTTACCAGAGAAGAAATTTTAGAACTCTCATCAGGCAGAAATAAAAATATAATAGATGAGATGCTTGCATCAGGACTGGTCATCCTGGCTAGAGATAAATATCAGCCTGTTCATCCAAGACTTGGTTTCAGCAACCTCTACAGGCTTGCTCTGCAAAAAGATATGGCAGTAAAAGCTGACAGGAACAGAATAGACACAATTATAGCCTATTTTGTGAAACGATGGGAAGAAGCACTTGGTTAGACAGAATCGCTTTAATAGAGGGATTATGGTTGCAAGGGCAATGTCCTCTCAATTGACAGAATGCAGGCATAACGTAGTGTATGCTGGAGTAATAAATCTGATACGCGGTTTCGGTGTAATTGGGACGATCGATGCGTGGACCTGTACTCTGTGCAATGAAATATGGTGTGATGAAAGGAGACTGGGTGTTCAGGAAATCCCCTCGGAGGTAGGACTTCCTAAAAGGATAGATGGTACAGAATGGGCCGTCATATTTTGTGATGACGGAGTGAAGACTGATTGGAATCTCGTACAAGTAAAGAAGCGACAGGAACTTGATCATAGTTGCGCAGTATCTTCTGGATGTAATGTCAAAGTTGAAGATGATTGGAGTCTTACCTGTACAACTGAACAGCACATAACCCACAGGCTTATACTTGTCAGAAACTCACTGAACAAGAATGTATATGTATAAGGGTGGCTGGAAGCTTTGAAAGCCAATAGCTACGCATCTATTACTGGCATTATAGCATCATTATCATACGCATTCCTATTCGCAAATGGCATAGGCTTACCCCTAGCCTTTGTCAGTCTGCTATTCTTTGTTCTCAGATTGATCACATCTCTCTCTTTATTTATCAACTCAAAAAAGACGATATACCTAGCTATAGTCTCCTCCTTCATCGGTCTGGCGTACCTTTTTGCAATAGTGCTGGATTCTTTTAATGTCTACCCATACATAACAATTGTGCTGGAGCTAGCATCAATAGTTTTGGCTAGCTATGCATTTACAAAGATGGGAAGAACCAAGGAACCGAGTCCTCTTGATATGCCAGTGTATGGATAAGTGATGAATATGGAGATATATGTCACAGAAGCCCACATGGGTTCGGTTGCAGGTTTTCTAAAGGGATACATAATGATTGATGGTTCCAAATTCAGGTTTAAGGGTGTTGTATTTGGCAGGGTAGGAGGGCACAACGTAGTAATAAAGTTCATGCCATCATCATTGAGAGCTCTAAGGGAGAAGGGCATGGATGCTGAGGATCTGTCTCTTAAAGTTCAGCAGGAGATAGTTCAGGGTAACTTTGAGCCAACACCAAACGCTAGGCATACTGCAGACCCTACCATAGGGCCTGCCAACAAACAATAGCCATACTCTAGATAGAATCTTGGGATGTTTTACTTCTACCCTTTCTTGCCTGCCTTCCAGCAGTAGCCCTCGTTCTCCTTGTTTTTCGGATCACTTGCCTTTCTTCTACTTTCGAGTCAGACTCTTGCTCATTTAGCTTAACAGATAATTCTGATGCATGTGTGATAGGAGTCTGCGCTTCCGGTACCACTTGATTTATCTCACTTATTTTTTGTTCAGCTGAATCTACAGCTATAGCTGTGTTAGTGATGGGAGCCTGTGAAATAGAAGCAACCATAGCCTTTGGTCTCACCTTTGTGAACAGTATCAATGCTACAGCTATGACAGATACCCCTAGCCCAAGTACAACATAGCCGATGACATCTACCATATATCTTCGACCTGTTGATTGTTACTCCAGTTAAAATGCACGGAAGTCAATTCCCAATAACATAATACTCTTGGAACCTTGACGTGGGAAACTGCCAAAAAGCTTCTTGATTACAAATTCAACTCTATCTGATCAGACTTAGCATTACATCTACATCATTTGTAGGCGATTCGCAACTGTGGTTCTTGCAGACGTAGACGGTAGTTCTGTCATCCTTCTTATCAAGCTTGCTGACAAAGTCTGATGGTAGACCATCCTTTTTCAAGACTATAACAGAATTTGGTAAATATAAAGCTCTCAGCGCTTCTACGATCTTTCTTGTGGAATCATCATATATATCCCCAACTATAGCTATCTCGTAAAATTCACTAGCGTAAAGAATGAGAACATTCATAAAAAAGGTATGGCCAGTAGGTGAAGCTGCAGCGTATGGAAGGAGAAAGGAGAGCAGCTGTTCAAACTGTACACGAAGTTCTTCTTTAGCTGTTATCTTGTATAACCTCCAGAGATTGAGTGCCATTACAGAATTCCCGGACGGTATTGCCCCATCATGGGTCTCTTTTAGCCTCTTGACACCACCTTTAAGCTCATCGCTGCTCTGGAAGTATCCACCCTCCTTTTCATCCCAGAAGTGCTGTGTTGCTAATTTATTCAGCTCTAACGCAGCATGCATGTATGACGGGTTAAATGTGGCCTCGTATAGTTCGATGCATGCCCAGATCATGTATGCATAATCATCTAAAAAACCTGGTATTGCTGCCTCATTATCAGCATATCTGTGAAATAGTTTTCCATCAAATGTCATCCTCTTATTTATAAAGTTGTAGCAATCTATCGCCCGCTTGAGATAAATATCATCGCCCAGCATACTTGATGCTCTAGCTAGAGCCACTATCATGATAGCATTCCAATCCGCAAGGACCTTTGTATCTTTGGCTGGTCTTACTCTTCTATTTCTTGCCTTCAGCAGCAGTGCTCTTGCAGATTCTATCATTCGAGCAATATCATCTTCACTAGCACCAAGCTCTTTGGCAAGCTCTTCAGCCTTCATTTTCCTGTGTAATATGTATCTTTCATGACTGATCAGAACCTTTTCTGCTGCCATATAGTAGTGTATGGCTACCTTTGCCATGTCATCTCCCAAAATCTCTTTTATTTCAGATTCTGTCCATAGATAGAATTTACCCTCTTCACCCTCGCTATCTGCGTCTTCGGAAGAGTAAAAGGCACCCTCCTCATTTCTCATATCTCTGAATACATATTCTGCAATCTCCCTCGCTACGAGAGCAAATTCTTGGTTGCCAGTTGCCTTATAGGCGTCAGTATAAGCAATTATCATCAGTGCCTGATCATAAAGCATCTTTTCGAAGTGAGGAATCATCCACCTCGCATCTGTTGAATACCTATGGAATCCGTAACCAAGCTGGTCAAATATTCCTCCTTCTCGCATCTTCTTTAGTGTTCTTTCAACCATCACCAGGGCTGCCTTATCCTTCTTTACCTTCCAGTAAGTCAGCAGAAAAAGTATGTACGCAGGCATTGGAAACTTGGGCGAATCCCCAAAGCCTCCATGCTGATCATCAAATGTTGCAAGAAGGTCTGCGTAGGCATCCTGAACATATCTATCATATGGACCTTTAACATCAGATTTTAATTGCAGGTTTCTGCTTAGCAACTCGACAGTCCTTTCAGCCTGAGATACAACCTGCCTTCTCTTTTCCTTCCACAGCTCCTCTACCTGATTTATCAGCTCGATAATCCCCCTCATCCCCATCGTTGAAACTTTAGGAATGTATGTGGCAGCAAAGAAAGGCTTTCTGTTCGGTGTCATTATTATGGTAAGTGGCCATCCCCCAGTTCCAGTCATCATCTGGGATACACTCATGTAATAGTTATCGATGTCAGGCCTCTCCTCCCTGTCCACCTTTATATTTACAAAGACCTTATTCATAAGTTCGGCTACTTCGGTGTCTTGAAAACATTCTTCCTCCATCCTATGACACCAATGGCAGGCTGAATAACCTATGGAGAGGAAGATGGGCTTATCTTCCTTCATAGCCTTCTCAAATGCTTCGTCACACCAAGGATACCAGTCAACAGGGTTGTAGGCATGCTGCAGGAGATAGGGGCTTTTTTCGTTTATCAATCTGTTTGGCTTCTTCTCCTTGATATCCATAACCTGCAACATGAAGATTCTTCCCATATTAATGTATGATGGAGATATCATGCAGAGTATTCAAAAAAGTTCAACTTTGGTACCTTTTATCACATAAGATTTTTATACCTATGTGTAAGAGCTTTTTTATAGGTCATTAATATGGTTCGTGAAGTTGGCTATAAGACAAAACCAATTGACCCTGCCTTTCTGCAGAAAGAGGATGAATTTCCTGTTACAGGAGAGCATTATGGTCACAAGGTTAGAGCTGAAGGAAAGGTAAGGATGGATGGTGATGGCAAGCCCTATCCTACTGCGCTGGGAATTCATGGTACGAGTGTGGCTGTAGACTGGGAGGCGTGTGCTGCTGATGGTGTATGTATGGACGTCTGCCCTGTTAACGTATTCGAATGGTTCCTCAATCCCGGCCAGGCGGGAACTGGTAAGGACAAAGTACTCCAGCCAGGTACGGATGAATATAACAAGTACAGATGTGATAAATCTGACCCGATTAGAGAACAAGATTGCATATTCTGCATGGCCTGTGAGACAAGTTGTCCCACAGGAGCCATAAAGATAACCTCTCCCTAGCCTTAGCCTTTATTTTCTAATAATTTTCGGAATATATACGGAAGTATGCCTCCATTCTGATAGTAAAGTAGCTCTGTCTGGTTGTCTATTCTTGCAGTAACGTCGAACTCTGTGCTCTTTCCGTTCTTCTTCACCCTTACCTTAAGAGTTTCCTGTGGCTTGCTCATCTTTGCAATTCCTTGTATATCATAAATTTCGTCACCACTCAGCCCTAGACTCTTCCAGCTTTGTCCGTTCTGGAACTCCAATGGTAATATACCCATGGCCACAAGGTTGCTTCTGTGAATCCTCTCAAAGCTCTCTGCTATTACAGCCCTTACTCCCAGAAGTTGAGGGGCCTTTGCTGCCCAGTCTCTTGAGCTACCTGCGCCGTATTGTTTTCCTGCAAGCACTATCAGAGGAACATTCTCTTGAGCATATTTCATAGCTGCCTCATAGATGGTCATAAGCTCTCCTGATGGAAAATGAGTAGTCCACCCTCCCTCTTTGCCTTTAGCTATTATATTCCTTAGCCTGATGTTGCTAAAGCCACCCCTGACCATCACTTCATGATTACCTCTCCTGCTTCCGTAAGTACTGAAATCAACTATATCTATGCCATGCTCTCTCAGATATAACCCGGCAGGGCTTTCATAAGGAATGGTACCGGCTGGGGATATGTGGTCTGTGGTCACCTTATCCTCAAATACAGCAAGCACTCTCCCATTCTTTATATCACTTTTATTTTGCTCTGCAAGATTCTGCTTGAACCATGGAGGCTGTCTTATGTATGTTGAGGTATCATCCCATGCGAAGACATCGCCTTCTACGAACCTGAGAGACTTCCATCTTTCATCCCCCTCCAGTGCATCAGAGTAGCGTTTGGTATACAGTTCTGGATTGAGCGAGGTATCAACCTTATCCTTAATCTCCTTTACAGAAGGCCATATATCTTTAAGATAGATATCTCTACCGTCTCTTCCTCTACCCAGGGGTTGCCTGTAAAAGTCAAATGTGATTTTCCCCGCAAGAGCGTATGCGACAACAAGCATTGGAGAAGTTAGGAATGATCCTTTTGCCAGCGGATGAATCCTTCCGTCGAAGTTTCTGTTTCCACTGAGCACTGCTACAGCGTATAGATCCCTTTGTTTGATCTCAGCCTCTATTTCTGGTGCAAGAGGTCCGCTGTTTCCTATGCATGTGGTGCAGCCATATCCGACAACCGTAAAACCTAGCCGGTCAAGATAGGGAAGAAGACCAGAGTTTTCTAGATAATCTGTGACAACCCTGGAACCAGGAGCCATGCTTGTTTTAACATATCTCTTGGGTGCAAGCCCTAATTCTGCTGCCTTCCTAGCCATCAGTGCTGCACCAAGCATAACAGTAGGGTTAGATGTGTTTGTGCAGCTTGTAATTGCAGCTATAACCACAGAACCATCATCAATCCCATCACTTGACTTTGATACCTGTACCTGATTGCCATAACCAACAAGTTCGAAACCGTTATCCGCTATACTAGATGCTGGGAAATTGTTGTTTCTTTTCTTCTTTCTGTACTCATTGATTATAGCCTCTACCATAGACGGGGCGTCCTTTAGAGGAATTCTCTCGTCCGGATTTCTTGGTCCTGCGATTGATGGCTCTACCTCCTCCAATCTTATTTTGACTACATCGGAATACTTGGGCATATGAGAATCTGGTGAGTAAAAGAATCCGAACTGTTTTGAGTATTTTTCTACAAATAAAACATGCTCCATGCTTCTTCCTGTGCCCTGAAGGTACCTCAATGTGGCGTCATCAACCGGGGCGAAGCCTACAGTTGCACCATACTCGGGTGACATATTTCCTATTGTAGCTCTGTCAGCAACAGTAAGGTTGGAGAAGCCGTCACCAAAGTATTCCACGAACTGTCCTACCACGCCTTTCTTTCTTAATCTTTCAGTCACTGTGAGCACGAGGTCAGTAGGCGTTGCGCCTTCTTGTAGCTCGCCAGTTATCTCAACACCAACCACTGATGGTATGGGCATATGATATGGCTCTCCAAGCATAACTGCCTCTGCCTCAATTCCTCCTACACCCCAGCCAAGCACCCCCATTCCGTTCACCATTGTAGTATGCGAATCAGTTCCTACAAGTGTGTCAGGAAAGGCAGACAGTATCCCTTCTTCATCACGAAGTGATATAACTGTTGACAGGTATTCAAGGTTGACCTGATGACATATTCCTTTACCGGGTGGGAATATTCTCATGTTTGTGAATGAGTTCTGCGCCCATCTCAGTAGAGAATACCTTTCAGAATTCCTCTCATATTCTTTTGACAGGTTGATAAAGATAGAGTCATCTCTGGCCCAGCTATCAACCTGAACAGAATGGTCTATTATAAGGTCAACTGGTACCTTTGAATTTACTTTTCTAGGATCCAAACCCCTCTCGCTGACAGCATCCCTCAGTGCTGCCAGATCTACTATTAGAGGTACACCAGTATAATCCTGTAAAAGTACCCTAGAAGGCATAAAGGGTAGCTCTTTCCCTACACTCTTTGGCCAGTGGATCAGTTCGTCTGCAGCCTCTCCAGCGCCGTGCACCTTACCTGAGAAGCGTAAGGCATTCTCCAGCAGAATCCTGATCGAATAAGGAAGTGAGTCTACATCCACCCCTTCTTTTTTTAACTTTGTAATATCATAGACAACAGCCTTACCTTTGTGTGTTTCCATGCTCGACTTCGTAAACTCATACCCGAATGGCATGCCATCATTTAACCAACACTCAGCATATAAACTTCTTGATAGAATAAGCTAGCCTATCATCAAAAAGGTAAAGCAATGCCTAGCTTTTCAGAGATTCCTCAATCGCTTTTGCCAGTCTTATATCTCTCATCGTTATGCCTCCCTCGTCATGGCTCTGCAAAGCAAGCTTTACTGTGGTGTACCTAACATGGATATCTGGGTGATGTTCAAGCTTCTCTGCTATCTTCGCCACTTCATTTATAAATTCAATCCCATCCATAAACTCCCTGAATTTGAAGGTTTTAGTTATAAAATCTCCCTCAGTATTCCACCCCTTAAGTTCTGCAAGGTACTTTTCTAATTTATCCGCCGTCAGCTTTGCCACACAGAAATATCTTTCTGACGTTACTTATAAGAATATCCTCACGCTTATATACCATCTGTACCGAGATCAAGAGTTATGAAGATAGGCGCAGTTGTTGACGAAGATGGAAATTTAACACCTCTTGATGCTGGTCAGAATATAGCTATAATCTTTGAAGGTAAAGTAAGAAGCCTATCAAACCCTGGCTATGGGATACCTCATGGAGGAAAGGAGCTGGCCATGGATGTGATACTGAAGAACAAAGTAGATGCTGTCGTAGTAAGACAGGGGTTTCTTTGTCCATGTTCATATAAGATGTCTTTTGGAAAGTTGAAGTATCTCTATACTAAGCATGATAACATCAATGAACTTCTGTCTGATGAATCAAGCATACCTAAAAGCCTACTCGATGAATTAGAACCCAATACCTATGCAGAAGAGCATCATCATTCGTCTAACGTGCACCTGAACCTTCCAAAAGTTTAGGTCTAATATATTTTCGCGCTATCTCTTCTACCTGAGAAAGCGAGCCTGGATTGCTCACTGACCCTAAATTAATTGCATCTTCAGGCTTTTCCCCAAGCAGTATCTTCTTCACAGGTATCTCCAACTTTTTTCCGTTCAACGTCTTCGGTATATCATCAAGCACAAAGATATCATCCGGCAAAAACCTTGGAGAAACTTCCACTCTTATCTTCTGCCTTACTTTCTCCTTGAGAGAATCTGTTAAGTCTAATCCTGGCCTGAGAACTAAAAATAGAGGCATATAGGAAATTTGACCCAGTCCCTCTAGATCTACTACAAGGCTGTCCACTACTTCCGGAAGAGATTCCACAGCTCTGTAAATTTCACTACTACCAAGTCTTACCCCCATCTTCTTGATAGTCGCATCAGATCTGCCATATATTATGCATGTTCCCTTGCCTGTTATTTTTATCCAGTCTCCGTGTCTCCATACACCTGGGTAAAAAGAAAAGTAACTTTCAAAGTACTTCTTGCCATCCGGGTCATTCCAGAAGAAGACTGGCATTGATGGCATCGGTTCAGTTATTACAAGCTCTCCTACAGAATCAACTCTAGACTCGCCTTTTTCATCATAACTTTCGACTTTTGCTCCGAGGTATCTGCACTGTATTTCGCCAGGGTAAACTGGTAAGAGGTTACAGCCTCCAACAAAGGCTGTGCACATGTCTGTCCCACCGCTTATAGACGCAAGCCATACATCATCCTTCACATTCCTGTATACCCATTCGAAACCCTCCACGGATAATGGTGAACCCGTAGACCCAATCCCGCGCAGTTTATCCAAGTTAAAGCTTTGCTTTGGCGAAATTGCAGCCTTCATACATGAATTTATATAAGCAGCACTCGTACCAAAAAAGGTAATTCCACTCTTCTCAGCAAATTCCCACAAAGAATTCATATCGGGGTGTGAAGGAGAGCCGTCGTAAAGAAGTATAGTGCTATTACCAAGCAAACCGCTAGCAAGGTAGTTCCACATCATCCACCCAGTTGAAGTGAACCAGAAGAACCTGTCTTTGGAAGAGATATCATTATGTAGCAAAACAGCTTTCAAATGCTCGAGCAATATCCCGCCATGCGAATGCACTATAGCTTTAGGAAGACCAGTTGTACCTGAAGAGTAAAGTATCCAGATAGGATGCTCGAATTCTAGCTGGGTAAAGGACAATTTTTCTCTATTTTTTATAAAACTATCCCAAGCTTCATACCCTTTTACCTCAACTTCTGTGTTGGCATATGGGATCATAATGACCTTCTTCAGACTTGGCAAGGACTGTACCATCCTGGCTACATGTTCTGTCCTATCATACTTTTTTCCTGCATAAATGTAACCGTCCACAGTTACCAGAACTTTAGGTTCAATCTGGGAGAATCTATCCAGTGCGCTTGGAACACCAAAGTCAACAGAACAGCTAGACCAGATTGCTCCAAGGCTCGCAGTTGCCAAAAAAGCTACCACAGCATGAGGTATGTTAGGCAGGTAAGCAGCAACTCTATCTCCCTCTCTGACACCTGCTTTTCTCAATCCTGCCGCAAACCCTTCGACTTCATCCTTCAGTTGTCTCCATAGCATCGACCTAGAGTATCCATCCTCTCTTCTGAACAGAATAGCCTCTTTTTCGGCATCATAGTTTTTGAAGACATTTTCCGCATAGTTAAGGCGAGACCCAACGAACCATTTGGCGCC
Organism: Nitrososphaeria archaeon; assembly: GCA_029775965.1. Lineage (GTDB taxonomy): Archaea > Thermoproteota > Nitrososphaeria > Conexivisphaerales > DTJL01 > JAKAPW01. The sequence continues at coordinate 107,834 of JARVJU010000001.1, forward strand.
GGGCATCTTTCTGGACAATAGAACTTTATCATAGTTTTGAGAAGACTTTATGTTGAAATATTCCCATATAGAAGACCAGAAATCCTCTATCCTGGTAACTGACCATTTCCAAAGCTCATTATTATCTCGAAATTCAATCTTATGCTCTGACTCAAGCCAATTCATATAACGTTTCATTGACGACTTTTCAATAGTTTCATCAGAGGGCTCCCATAATGGTCTTCCATTTGTAGCTTGCATTATTATGATTTAGATTATCATGGTTTTTAACCGTTAGTATTGATTGATAGGTATGTTTTGACCCCATTTGCATGCTCATATAATTTGAAGCTGAAGAGCATTCTTTTGATATCTTATCTTATATGCCGAGAAATTAGCCTGATGATGTGTAGACAAAGCACAGTTAATCCAGTTTCTACATGTTAACCTGATTTCCTTTATCTCCTACAATAGATCTATTCCAGCTTTAGATATATCAAAGAATTTGCCCAAGCCTGTGTATTTTTCTTCACAATGCTCTTGCACCAAATAAAGGTCAAAAAATCTTTTATTGGAGCATCAAGATTAATCCGAAAAATGTCTGCAGGCTATGAATATATAGGTAATATACCAGAATATCTTGTGGCGAAATGGGGAAGCCTACCAGATGATAGTGCTATTGACAAAACTGTACAGTCTTTACAGAAGAACTCGATAAAAGCGTACATCGCAAATGATAAGGAGGAAGCGAAGAATCTGGTCGCGAGTTTCATACCGAAAGGGGCAGAGGTCTGGACCTCCACATCAATCACTCTAAGAGAAACAGGTATTATGCAGCTACTTGACGAGAGCGGAGAATATATATCTATAAGAAAAAAGGTGTTTGCAATATCAGACCCTGTCCAGAGGCTCAATGCCAGAAGAGCAACAGCAACAACAAAGTATGTGGTTGGAAGTGTCCATGCAGTTACCCAGGACGGTGTTGTCTTAATAGCCTCTATGACCGGAAGTCAGCTACCATATTATGCCTATAGCTCTGAAAACGTCATCTGGGTAGTTGGAGCTCAAAAGATAGTCCATAGCATTAATGATGGCTTTAAGAGAATAGAGGAATATTGCGCTCCTCTTGAGGATTTGAGGGCTAAAAAGGAATCAGGCACTGGCACATCAATAAACAAGATACTGATAATCAAGAAAGAGAATATAGCAGATAGGCTAAAAATGATCATTGTTAAAGAGAGGCTTGGTTTTTGATCCAACCATCTCTACAATCTGTTTATCACTTCATAAAGCCTGGCTATTTCTTCTGACTGTTTATCAACTACCAGATGCGTTAGAAGAAGTTCATCAATTCCATCTTCCAGTAAATGTGCAATGCTATCATGAACAACCTCCTTCTTCCCCCATATAGTTAGAGAATTTGCCAATTCACGCTTGGACTTATCATCGATTAGATCATAGCCAGCCTCTCGAAACATATTCTTGTAAAATGGCATCTGTGCGTAGAAATGAACATTTTGCATGGCTGCTTCAAGAACTTTCCTCTCATCCTCACTCATTGCTATCATCATTTCAGCTATCAAAGGAGGCTGTTGCCTTTGTCCTTTTCTGGATCCTTTCTTCAAAGCTTCAATCGCCTTAGTCCTGAGGTAGCTGGGAGGGCACATCCATGAAATGGCCCCATCGGATATTTCACCAGCCAGTTCAAACGACTTTGGACCAAGCGCCCCCATAAGTATGGGAACCATTGCAGTTTGCTGCATGGAGAAATTGACTCTGAAATGCCTGCCGGAGAAGTCTACCTTCCCTTTACTCAGTAGATCCTTCAGCAGGTTGACATATTCCTTTATGTAGCTAAGTGGTTCCTGCATAGATATACCATATCTTTCTTCAATGATCGGCCTGTGGCTCACGCCTACACCTAGCCTGAACCTCCCTGATGCAACATCGTTGATTGCAAGAACCTGCTGGGCAGTTACAACAGGATGCCTTGTGTAGATTTGTACTATTGAAGTCCCCAGTCTTATATTGTCGATTTGTCCCGCAACAGCAGCATAAAGTGTCAGCGTATCCCTAAAACCTGAACCTGAAGAGGTCATCCAGACCTGCCTGAATCCACCCATGGATGCATTCTTTATCTTCTCTGCAGCATCATGAACATTCTCTGCCCTAATGTTTATGCCTGTACGTTCCCTCACAGGAAGACTTCTAACAATTGATGCATCAAGAAAGACATCAGCTGCAACTGGTTTATTCATTACAAAATTAACAATTAATACACTTTATATCGGTTACGCCAGAAAGATGAACCAGAATCTGGGAATAAATGATATGATCTTTCAGAATTGGCATTAAACTGAACATGCATGGCGCTAGAGATAAGCCATCTACTTTGTTAATATCCATACAGCCCTGCAGATACCATGGTTAAATACAGTTCTATCTCGAGGCATTATGCATGCCAAAGTATACTGTGCTAGCTATAACAACTCTTGGAGCACTTATGACATCGCTCGATTCGACTATTGTGTACTTGGCAGTGCCTGCTATGCAAAAATACTTCACCGCAGGAATAGCCTACCTTACTTTGGTGATAGTAGCATACCTCATTTCTACTACCTCAACGATGATACCTAGTGGCAGCCTTGCGACTAAATTTGGAAAGAAGAATATTTACATCATAGGTTTTATCATATTTACCCTTTCATCCTTATTGATAGCTGTTTCACCTAATATAATCTCCGCAATTCTCTTTCGTGCCATTGAAGGAGTGGGCGCAGGCATAATGGGGACGGTTGGAATCCCCATACTGCTTGCTGTATTTCCACAAAATGAGCACGGCAGAGCAATAGGTATAAATTCCATAGCCTGGTCTATAGGGGCTCTTCTTGGACCTGTATTGGGTGGAATACTTGTAACCTTTGATTGGCGGTATATATTCTTGATCAACGTACCGATAGGAGTAATTGCAGGTACACTTGGTTATTATGTAATACCTGGAGATACGGGAAACCTGACCACAAAGGTAAGTATAAAAAATATGGCAGGGTTTCTTTCGCTCATAGTGCCACTAACAGTCGGTATATCCTTTCTCAATTATTACTGGTTATTAGCTTCTCTAGCTATGGCTCCTTTTTTTGTTCTTTCTCAAAGGGGTGAAACATTGATTCCAACAAAACTACTCATGAAAAGAAGCTATATTGTTTTGCTGATATCCACATCGCTTCAAGCACTTTCCTTCTTTGCAGTAAGCTATGCTTTGAGCATATACCTGCAGAGTGACATAGGTCTCATACCCTTGGTAACTGGTATAGTGTTGGCAGCTAACCCTATAGCTTCCTTGGTTACGAGCCCCTTGAGCGGATATCTTTTTGACAGAACTCGCAGAGGTTCTGAAATAATGCTTGCAGGTCTCTTGGTACAGGGTTCTTCTATCCTTATTCTTGCGTATATGATACAAAATATTTCTGTTGTATATATCTTCGCCATTCTGTTTGTATCAGGCATAGGTGGTACTCTGTTCTGGACCTCCTCTACAGTGCTTGCCATGAATGCTGGAGGTGAGAGCAACAGGTCTATAGCTAGCGGTACCATATTTACACTGAGGAATATAGCTCTAGTCATAGGGCTGACAAGTTTTCCGTTATTCATAGCAGGCTCTGGCGGTGGGATCGCATCCATCTTAACCTTCCAGACAGATGCAAACATATTTTTAGCAGTGAAGTATTATCTCATAGCCATAGCACTGCTTTCCTATATTTCTCTTGGTTTCACTTTCTTGTACAGAATTATAGAACGAATTGAAAATAAGCAAGATAGTTAAAAAGTCAGAAAAACTTATTGAATGCTGTATTGGATTAAAAGCCCCATGATAAATGAGGAGTTTATCCGGAGCGTGTTTAACATACCATTAAAATGCTTTGGGCACTGTGATAAGGAAGCATCATTAAGGTTTGTGAACAGCAAAACTTTGACAGCATGCGTAACCTGTCCAGATGGTTACGTGTCCAGGGTTATAATGTACGATGCTGAGATAGCTGATATAAAGAATTTTCTGCATTCTGTTGGCGTCGATGCAAAGGATCAGGAGCTGCGTGTAGCTACAAGGCACCCATGGGACCTAGCTACCGATGCGACACTGCGAGAAGTATACTGGACGCAGAATTACAGGCGAAGCTCCGATGGAAATCCACAGTCTCTTTTTATATGCTCTAAATGTTCCAATTTCTTCATGCAACCACTGCATTCAGGCAGCAGAGTTTGCGGAAACTGCTCAAACTAGTTAGATACTTCAGCCTTTAGCTTTTCAAATAATTCTCCGTTGACTATATTTTCAACAGCCCTTTTGGTATACTGAACACCTTCAGAATATCCTGTCAGTATGTGCTTGAAGCTTCCATCCTCATATTCCAGGAATACCTGAGGTATGATATAATCCTCAGACCAGTCTCCGTACTTCCTTACAAGTTCATCTGCCTTTTTGACTGCATCGCTGTCTATATCGTATAGATTGCAAGGTATGCCAAGCTCAGAAGCCATCTTCTTCATAGGCTCTATTGTTGTGGGTACACAGTGAGGACACCATTTTGCATAAACAACATGTATTGCCTTTGCCCTTACCAACTTTATCGTATCATGTATACACTAAATTGATATAAATCATACGTCAAAATCAAGGCCTTGGCTCTGAAGGAATTCACCGAATTCATTGTCATCCACCCATTCTACCCTGAGATATTCTATCAACTCTTTGTCTGTCATCCCTATCCTTTTCGCTTCCTTGATAGTTATTCTGTACGCCTCAATCTCTGTGGGGCGTTTAAAATAGCTGTATCTTTCATCAAATAGTTCCATGCCAAGCATGAACTGCTTAACATGAACCAGCTCATGTATTATGTCAAGGTAAATGTATCTTAGATCAGCTTTTCTCAGGTAAGGTAAACTGACATGAATGTAGCCTCTTTCATCATCTACATGCATATACCCGTCTCTTGGGTCTATCACCACTTTTATATCATTCAGAAGCTCTGTAAGCTTATCACCGAAGACCTCCTTCAGCACATCAACATTGCGAAAGTCTTCGAAGACTTTTCTAAAATCGTGTATGCCGGGTTCAACATCTCTGTTTATCTTTACACCCAGCTCCGGTTCTTCTGTGGCAGCTTTGCGATAGTTGAAAGTGAAGCTCCTTCTGCTCTTCATTTCAGCAGCATCTCCCTTCGAATAAATATCCTTTCTGTAAACGGTTTCGAAACCGAGCTTCGTATAAAAAGCTTCAACAGAATCGCTGGCAAAGTTCTGCAGAATAAGTGTCTTACCCTTGTCCAGACTGTAATTGTATGCATACCTTATAACATCTCTAGCTATTCCTTTCATCCTGAATTGTGGTAGAACACCAACACAGTATGCTCCAACAAGTTTATCAGTTTCATAGAGAGCTGTAGTCGCAACAGGAAGGCCCTGCATTCGAGCGATGATGAATCTACTTCTGCTGTCTGATGTTGCTTTCTTTGCTGATTCCTTTACAGCATCTCTGAGCATAAGGTCATCGTAGAAGGATTGAAGATAGACTCTTGTCCATTCATTCAGGCCCTTATGGTTAATAGTGTACACTTCTGCTCCAGAAGAACCTTTTAGGTTTGGCTGTTTCATCTTCATGACAATCATCTCATCATTCTTAGTATAACCCGAAGACCCAAGCTGTTGATGTATATCTTTGAATTCAGCTGTATCTGGAACGAAATAAGATAGAATTATACCCTTTCGACCAAGATCTTCTTCGATTTTTTTGCAAACCTCAATGTCAAAAGGTTTTATGAATCCGAACCTGTTGAAGAGAGGTTCTGAGTATTCTTTTGATGTGAAAAGATAACAGTTCTTATCTTGCCATTCCAGCCTCGCCCAGTAAGACCACCACCCTATTTCATTAGCTTCAAACTCTTCCAGACCCAACTAGGTCCACCCCAAGAACACTGGATACTTCGGACAAAAATCGCTTCATATCGTTTTTAGTATACGGTATACCAAAAGCAGTCTCTGTAGTGAAAATCTTCCTTATCATGCTTGCTGATCCATAGATATCCATATCATTATCTAGAAAACCATAGAAAAGCTGAAGGAGCTTGGAAACTGTAGAAGCATCGCTCTTCTTCTCATCGTATGGTGATATAATATCTACCATTCTCTCATACTCTTCTTTTACCATTGCAAGTTGATCTTCCTTGTAGTTCATATCGTCTCTGTAGCGTCCACTCATCATGTAGAGTCTGAGCGAGTCCACTCCGTACTTCCTGGCAGCGTTTCTTGCATAGATTATGTTTCCTTCGGATTTTGACATCTTCTTCCCATCTATCTTTACCAAGCCGCAGTGTATCCAGTACTTTACGAAAGGTCTTATACCTGTTATAGCTTCAGCTTGAGCGATCTCTGCCTCATGGTGAGGGTAGATAAGCTCATATGCTCCACCATGTATATCGTATTGGGCCCCAAACATGCTTATCGTCACCGCAGTATCTTGAATATGCCAGCCAGGCCAGCCTGAACCCCAAGGGCTTTCGTATGCCAATTCCTCCCTTGGTGCTCTTCTCCAGAGTGCAAAGTCCAGAAGGTCCTTCTTCCCTTCTGCCAGTTCAACAGGCCGCAAACGTAACCTGGAGCGACTTTCATGCGAAAGCTCTCCAAAATGTTTTGACCTGTTTGTGTCGAAATATATTATTCCGTCGCTTGTATAGGCATAACCTTTTTTCAAAAGTATTGATGTTTGCTCTATCATTTCATTTACATAATTGGAAACCTTTATGAAAGAGTTCACACTTTTTATCCTCAAAACACCAAAATCCTCCAGATAATTCGAAATTTGTCTATTGACAAAATCAGGAAGCGACATGTTCGTATCGTCGGAAGCATCAACAAGGCTTTCGTCTATGTCAGTAACATTCATTATGAAGTTGACCCGAAACCCGATTCTTTCCAGATATCTGCTTAGTATGTCATAAAATATATAGGTCCTCGCATGGCCAATGTGCATAAGGTCTTGCACTGTAGGACCGCAGCAGAACATATTAACAGCAGGTGCCTTTAAGGGCTCAAATCTTTCTTTGTTTCCAGTCAATGTGTTGTAAACGTAAAGAGTCATGCCATTTCACCATATATACAGTTGTAATAGTTCTTGCGCTCCAAATGCCATGTCCAAAAAAAGGTCAGATATAACTGATTCTTCGAAAAAGACTTATCAACAGCTAATTAAGAATAAAGACTTGATGGTTTACGAAGAAAGAATAGCAACTCTCGAAGAGCTGCTTAGAGAGGTCAAGATTATGGACAGTGATGCTGGAATAAGGATAGATGCAGATTACAAGGGTGAAGATGCGTTTATCTTTATAACAAGATCCAGCCCCGGATTTGCTGTTGCTATTCATCGAAAGAAGAATGATGATGGTTTAGTCCCTGCAGAAAGAATCGAATTTATAAAAATCGATAATTATGAAAAACTGAGCGATTTTCTTTTGACAATTGTCAAAGAACCTCTTTTAGCATTCAAGTACTGAGCTCAGAGAACAGAGATGAATCTTTCTTCCCCAGCTGATTTGCTCAGAGGCCCAACTATGGGTGTCTTATGGCCACAGAACTTGCATCTGTTATTGTTATCGAGGTTGTACTGCAATATGTAGTAGCCATACCTTTTTATGAGAACTTTGCCACATCCAGGGCAGTAAGTACTTTCTGCAGGATGGCCTGGCACATTGCCTATGTATACGTAGTTTAGACCTTCTTCTCTTGCTATTTTATAATGCTTCTCAAGAGTCTCGACAGGAGTTTCAGGCAGATTCATCAATTTGTAGTCCGGATGAAATCTTAGAAAATGCATAGGAGTATCGGGTCCAAGGTTATCATAAATCCATCTGGCAAGCTTTCTGGCTTGTTCCAGATTATCTCCGAGTTGCGGTACTATAAGGTCCGTAATTTCTATATGAATACTTGTCCTCTTGATGTCTAACAGAGTCTGGAAGATCGGGTTTGCATCAGGTATACCTATGTATCTTCTTACAAAGTTAGTCTCTCCACTTCCTTTAAAATCAACCGTAATACAATCTAGAAAATCTTTCATTACATTGACTGTTTCTGGGGTATCGTATCCGTTTGATACAAATATGTTGAAGATACCGTGCTGATGAGCTAACCTGCCTACATCCCTTGCATATTCTATGAATATGGTAGGCTGATTATATGTATATGCTATACCTTCGCAACCATATGAAGCTGCAAGGCTGACTATTTCGGATGGTTCCTTGTCGAGACCCTCTACCTTCCTTCTCTGGCTTATGTCGTAGTTTTGACAGTAGGCGCAGAGCCAGTTGCATCCTGTAGTGGCTATGGAGAAGATCTTTGAGCCAGGCCTGTAATGAATAACCGGCTTCTTTTCTATCGGATCTATGTGACCAGTTATCACCTTGCCATACACAAGAAGATATAGTCTTCCATTTACGACGCCCCTCACACCGCACAAGCCTATCTGCCCTTCACCTAGCTGGCATAACCTGGCACAGGCTGTGCACTGAATTTTTCCGTTGGGTAGCCTCCGGTAGAGCTCTGCTTCCTTACCCATCGGTTTTGACAGTCTGGCTGGTAACAATAGTTCCGTTATTTCTAAAATATACTTTGCTTTATGCTTTGCCTGAAAAAAGTTTGTGAGCTGGGCTGTAGGATAAGTCTCCTGAAAATTACAAAAAGACTAAATCGAACATGAATAAATTGATTTAGGCTTGGAGTTAGAAAATTGTACATTCGATGATGATGCTTTATTGGATTTGCAAACAGATACATGGGTAAAGATAGACTCTGGTATTGCAACAGTAGGGGTAACTTCAACGCTCAGCTGGCTTTGTGGAAGACTTCAATCTGTAGTCTTTAAAGAAGAGGGCATTATCTACAACAGAGGAAAGACTATAGCTGCTATTGAAGGTCCAAAACACTTTGCAACAGTAAAGACACCTGTCTCTGGTAAGCTGATCGAAACTAACCCCAAGTTGAGGGAGTCTCCTTGGATTCTGAACAAGGACCCTTATAATGAAGGTTGGGTAGCGAAAATCAGACCTATCAACCTGGCAACGGAAGCTGGTTATCTAAAACGACCTTCAGAGATAAAAGAGCTTCTTAGAGATAGGCTTTCATCTCTTAAAGTAAAATGCTACAAAGAGTTCCCCGACGTGGAGCTTTTCGAAATAGGTGTCGAATGCTCTGCAGTATTGGTAAGGCTGAATGATTTGATTACACAGCTGGATGATGGTAGCGTTATTCATATTGTGTCCGATGATCCTACTGCTTCAATAGAAATGATCAGGTGGACAGATCAAACTGGTCAATCACTTGTACAATCGTTTAAGGAGGACAGCATCTATCATTTTATAGTCAAGAAAGTAAAGCAGTGATCGAAAGACAAAATGACTATCTACATGCAGAAAAAGAATAAGGCAGAAGATCCTGGATTACGAGTGAACTACCCCGCCCTTGCGGACGGGGTCTTCTTGCGAGATTAGATAAATGCCTTACAATTATCATACAGAATATCAAGGCTCTCCTTTACTTTCCAATAAAAATCAGAACACTTTTTTCATGTAATACATTTATCCTGAGCGTTAGCATCGAGGAGAAAGGCTTACTTTTCAATCGGGAACCTCACGGCATTTCCCCATTCAGTCCATGATCCATCATAGTTCCTGACATTTCCATAGCCCAGAAGATATTTCAGTACGAACCACGTATGAGATGATCTCTCTCCAATTCTGCAGTATGTTATGACTTCCTTGTCAGGTGTAACCCCTTTTTCTCTGTACAGTTTTTCAAGCTCCTCTCTTGGCTTGAACGTACCGTCAGCATCATTCACTGCTAGCGCCCAAGGTATGTTTATGGCTCCCGGAATGTGACCTCCCCTTTGTGCATGTTCATTGGGGTATTCAGGCGGAGCAGTTATCTCGCCCGTGAATTCTTTAGGACTCCTCACATCGACGAGTACTTTATCCTTGGAGTGCAGTATCTGCTTTACGTATTCTCTGTAAACTCTGAGGCTTTCGTCAGGTTCTTTCGCCTTATATCTTGAAGGGGTGAAGCTTGGGATATCTTTTGTCAATTGTCTATCCTCAAGAAGCCACTTTTTCCTTCCACCATTCATAAGCTTAATATTTTCAACTCTGTAATATTTGAATATCCAGAATGCAAAGGCAGCGAACCAGTTGTTGAAATCCCCGTACAGTACTAATGTCATTTCTGGCGTGTAGCCAACTCTGCTTAGTAGCTGCTCCAGTGCTTCTTTGCTTAGAATATCTCTGGTAACAGGATCGTTCATATCTTTTCTCCAGTCGAACAGAACAGAGTTAGGTATATGGCCCTGCAGATAGTTCGATGATGGGTCGTAGTCAACTTCTGCTATCCTGACCTTTGGGTTGTTGATGTTATTCTGAACCCAATCTATGTCAACAAGCACTTCCGGGTGAGCATAAGAAGTTGCCTTCTGACTCATAAATCACTTATATTTCTTCTTATATATATCTTTAACTATCTATTCATTGTATAATTTTTTGGACATAGTATGAATTATGCGCCATAACTCTGCCTTATAAACTGCCTCGTAGGAAAGGAGGTCTTGTGATGTATCCTTCAGGCTTGCAATCTCTCGCTCAATATCCTGCTCCTGTCCTTTGCGTGCTTTATCTGCTATTTCTTCAACCACCTTTGCAAAAAAATTTAGCGTTTTGGCTGTATACTTATTTCTGCACTGCAGCTGGGCTATAAGCCTGGGGCTCTGAGAAAGTACAGCTCTGGAGATAACAAACTGTGTTCCAGCTATAGGTGTTATTAGACCCAAAAGCTCGGGTTTCTTTGTAGAACAGAGCATTTTGGCATATGCTACGTTGATAGCATGTGTCAGGCTTATCACCAGTGACATGGCTTCGTCATGTTTGGAGGGACTTATCAACCTGAATCTGAAGTCTGGGAACAGCATATTAGCAGTTCTTACTTCAGATTTTTTATCTTTGAAAGGTGTAATAGCAATGGTACCATCATTCGGGCTCTTCAGAGACTGGCCAAACAATGGATGTAAAGAAACTATTGTGAAGCTACCAACCTCTAGCATCTTCAGTTGATCATGCAGAAACTTCTTCAAAGAAGATATTTCTATGATCACTCTTCCTTTCTTCATATGCATCATGGCAGTCTTGATTGTATCAAGAGTAGATTCCATCGGAACTGCAACAAGAGCAGCATCAACCGACTCTATTGAATCATAATCCATTCCAGCATACCTGAAAAGCTTATTTCTTAATCTGGCCCTAGCAGGATCTATTCCTATTACTTTGTTCCCCTTTCTCAAAAAGTATCTTGTAAAGAACCCTCCCATAGCTCCAGAGCAGCCCAAAACTGCTATGTTCATCGAAGCAGTTCTCCCATCTTTCTGATCCCGTCTACTATTGTTTCTTCTGAATTACCAAGGGATATTCTGAAGAAATTGGGATAATTACCAAAAGAAATACCAGGTACAACAGTAACCCCCTTTTCTTCAAGTAGTCTCCTTGAAAAATCTGTTATCTGCTCTGGAACCCTTGGGAACACGTATATCCCGCCGTCGGGTTTATAGTATTTGATTGATTTTATCCTGTCAAGCTCTTCGCAAGCTCTTTCAATCCTGGACTTCATCTCTATGGCGTTTCTCTCAACCTCTTTTTCACTTGATAAAGCTGCTATTGCTGAATACTGCAGAAATTCCGGAAGACTTGTCATTGCAAGAGACATGAAGTTAACCATCTCTTTTATGAGCTCTGGATTGCCAACAGCGAAACCGAGCCTGAAACCTGTCATTGCCCAGGCCTTCGAGAATGAGCCGATGTAAAGCCAATTCGTAAGCTCATATTCAAGAACTGAGGGTACCTCTACGTTTGAGTAGGTTGAATATATTTCATCACTTATAACAGTGACTTTTCTTTCAGATGCAACCTTTACGATTTCTTCAAACTTCTTTTTACTTATAACCTTGCCAGTTGGGTTGCATGGATAGTTCAGAAATAAAGCTCTTGTGTCAGGCTTTATTGCCTCTTTTACTTTCTCTATCGAAGGCTCCCATTCTTCTTCTAGCTCTGTACTTACAATTATTATCCTACCTCCCAAATGCTCAACCATCTGCTTGTATGCAGGCCAGCTGGGGTCAATTATCACGCAGCTTCCACCCTTTCGAAGCAAGTATGCTAGCGCTGAATAAATGGCAAACCTTCCTCCAGGGGTGGCTACTATCTGATCATCTCTTGCATTAAAGGAATATCTTCTCTGGATATACCTTTTGATCGATTCAATAAGCTCTGGTATACCCCTGGCTACAGTATAATGCGTCTTCTGGCTATGCATGGATTCTATTGCTGCGTTTACAGCAGAAGTGGGAGGCTCAAAATTTGTCTCCCCAACATCAAGCCTTACCAGCTTTTTTCCTTTTTCTTCCAGATTCTTAGCTATTGTCATTATTGCTGTAGGAGTTTCAACATTTTGCTCCCTGCGCTGTGATTCTTTGGCCTGTCTCAGTAGTAAGGAGAGAATCCAGATACCAGACTGTGGATCAAGTGAATTTTTGTTTGATTCATCTATCACCATCTTGAGAAGTTCATCCTCCACTCTGATATCATTGAGCGGAAGAGAAGCATCTGTCTTTATTTTCCCTATCTTTATGGCAACGTCTCTTCTTTTTGCAGCAAGTCTTATTATCTCTCTTGTTATATCATACACTTCTTGCCTTAAACTATCCAGCTCCATATCTGCCTCTGATTCTGTCTTCATTCCTTGCCCTTTCCCTTCAATACAGGTGGTATAAAACCGGCTCTAAGAGCTAGATCTGCAAGCACTATAGCAGTGGCATTTTCTACTACAGGTACTGCTCTTGGAACAACACTTGGGTCATGCCTTCCAGCCACTCTTAGCTCTACGGCCTCGTTTGTTTCGATGTCTATGGTTCTTTGTGTTGCAGCAATGGATGCTGCAGGTTTGAAAGCGACTCTGAAGATAAAAGGCATACCGTTTGACAGCCCTCCAAGCACACCTCCAGAGTTGTTTGTTTTTGTTCTTATTATTCCATTGTCTACATAAAATTCGTCATTGTTTTCCGAACCTTTTATTCTTGCTGCTTCAAAACCACGTCCAAATTCAACACCCTTTGCAGCAGGAATAGATAGCATCATCTTTGCGATTTCTGAGTCTATAGAAGAAAACACTGGTTCACCGATACCTACTGGAAGGTTAAGAACTATGCATTCAATTATTCCTCCAAGACTATCTCCTTCTCCCCTTGTCTGAACTATCCTTTTCTTCATTTCTTCTGCAGTATCTTTGTCAGGGCATCTAACTTCGTTTGTATATCTATTTGTTCTTGCTTCTTCTAAATTCACTTCATTTATTCTGATCCCTCCAAGCTCTTTTGTGAATGCAATTATCTCTATACCAAGAGTTTCATTAAGCAGCTTCTTTGCTACAGCTCCTGCCATTACAAAGGAAGCTGTTATTCTGCCTGAAAAACGTCCACCTCCTCTCCAGTCGTTATAACCTCCATACTTTACTCGAGCAGTAAAATCAGCATGCCCTGGCCTTGGCTTGGTTCTTATTTCTTCGTATGTGCTTGGGTCTTTGTCACTGTTCCTTATCATCATTGCTATAGGAGCCCCAGTCGTAAAGTTGTTGAATACTCCTGATAGTATCTCTACTTTATCTTCCTCCCTTCTCTGCGTGGTTACTATTGAAGTTCCCGGCTTTCTCAGGTCTAGCTCTTTTTGAACATCCTGCTCTGTAAGATAAAGCCCTGCCGGGCAACCATCTACTACTGCACCTATGCATTTACCATGGCTCTCACCGAAGCTCATGAAGAAGAACTTCTCTCCATAACCATTTGCAGTCATATTAGTTAATCCTCTCTACTTTAACTCCTATATCAGCAATGTCACGAAGGAAGTTAGGGTAAGAAATATCAGCAGTCTCCGCTCCCTCTACTTCGCATCCTCCATCTACCATCATCGAAGCAAGACAGAGAGCCATGAATACCCTATGGTCTGCATGGCTATAGAGTATTTCCTTTCTTAGCTCTTTAGCTGGCAAGATATCCAGCCCATCAGACCTTTCTTTGACCTTCACACCCAGCTTTGAAATTTCTTGAGCCATTACAGATATTCTGTCCGTTTCTTTATATCTTGCATGGGCAACCCCGTAAATACTGACTTCTCTGTCACATTTTAGTGCCAGAACGGAAAGGACTGGTAATAGATCAGGAGAATCCCTTAGGTCGAAGCTCCCTCCGTTTAGAATTTTACCATCGCTCTCAACTATTACACTTGCACCCTGAGTGATTATTCTGCACCCCATTTTTTCAAGGATATTTAGTATTGCAGAATCAGCTTGTGGCATTCTTGTGGTAGCACCAATCAGCTCCACCCTTCCTCCTGCTATTGCCACAGCAGAGGCTATAAAAGAAGCGGAGCTAAAATCTGCAGGTATCCTTAGGTTGTTTGACTTAAATCGCTGCCCCGCCTCTACTCTGAATTTTGTATATTCTTCTCTCTCAACCTTTATGCCAAAGTAATTCAACATATGCATAGTAGCATCTATGTACGGTTTAGATGCTGCATCACTTACCAGTAGTTCTGTATCCTTCTGCGCAAGAGGTGTAGATATAAGCAATGATGATATGTACTGTGATGAAATGTCGCCCCTGATCCTGGCTAAACCTCCTCTTATTCCGCCTCCTTTAACTATTATGGGAGCACTGCCATTTCCTCTGCTTGATACAGCCCAAACACCTAGCTGCTGCAGAGCATCAAGAAGAGGTTGCATAGGTCTCTGTCTTAAACTTGCATCGCCTGTAAGGACAGTATAGCCTTCCGGGGGTAGAGAATATATTGATGTCATAAAGCGGAGCGTAGTACCCGAGTTTTCCACGTTTACTATATCGTTCGCGCATTTTGGCAAGCAGCCTTTTACCAGCATATCATGTTCTACTGGTCTTATCTGCGCCCCCATTGCAATACAAGCATTTATAGTTGCCTTTGTGTCTCCAGATAAAAGAGGGTTTTCAATCTTTGATTCACCGTCAGCTAAAGAAGCCATCACTAAAGCTCTGTGGGTATAGCTTTTGCTTGGGGACAATGATACAATGCCATTAAGCAAGGTAGAGCAATTGATTCTAACCCTACTCAACAGTCATCATCTCTCCTTTTTTTGAACTTGTTCTGCATTCGATAACTCTGCTTCCATCCTTTGCCCATATCGATTTCAATCTTCTAAGATTTTCATTGTTATCATCAAAGATTGCAGCAACAGAAGGACCCAGTCCTGACAGGCCAGCAGCCAGAGCTCCACATTCTATAGCCTGCATGCTTGGGTTTGTATCATAGCCAAAGATTATTGAACACAGCAAACCGTTCATAGTCATGGCTACCCATATATCTTTTCTGTATGCTATGTCGAAGATAGTCTCTGCTTCCCTTGAAAAGAGACGCATATATTGAACATCAATCTTTTTCCTTTTGCAGATGGGAACTTTTATCAATACATGGTAAGAGCCAACTTCTTTGATCTGCATTACAATTCTTTTCATATTATCACAGAAGCAAGCATTACCGAGCAAGCAGGCAGTGGCATCATCTATAGCCCCTGTAATGCTTACTCCACTTTCCAAGGAAGCATCTGCACTTATATTCAGGATACTTTTTTCATCATAGCTATCATGTCCCAGAGCAGCCATTGTTGCTAAAGCTACAGCTACAGAGCTAGATGATGAACTTTTTAGTCCTACTCCTTCTGGTATCTCTGTGGTTACATTTATTGTAGCTCCAAATTTATTTTTATGTATGCCTAGAACATTCTTTACAGTATTTACAAGCAGCATGGACTCTCTTTGAGTGTTATTACTTGTCAGGTTCCATCTTCCATCTTCTGTTATCTCTACTGTAGCAGTGGTTCTCAAGTCTACACCCAGGCTGACCCCTTTTCCGCATATAGCACCGTTCACAATGCTCACCGCCCCATGAACTGTCGCCTTACCTATCATAATGATCAACCCCAAGGATGCTGAATAGTGTATTTTTCATAACCTCTAGCGGTGCATCTTTGCCTGTAAATATCCTGAAAGATTCAATTGCCTGGTAAAGGAGCATTTCATAGCCGAAGATAATTTCTGCACCAGCTGCTCTAGCTTTGATTATCAATTTAGTATTCACAGGTCTGTATACTGCATCAAAAAAGATATCACAATTCGTCACCAGATCTTCAATCTTTTTCGGTGTTTCTGCCTTTACTGAGCCTATAGGTGTTGCATTAAAAGCCAGGTCAAATCTACCCAGTCTGGAGGCATCTACCTTTTCAAGGCTTTCTATATCCAGACTTAATCTGTCAAAAAAGACATAATCCGATAATTCCCTTGCCTTTGCTGGATCTCTTGCTATTATGACCACTTCCCTTGCTCCAAAATTGTATGCCACATGGATAAATGACCTTGCCACACCCCCATTTCCTACAATCAGAACTCTATCCAACATTCTGTCAGCTAGGTGTAGCTTAAGGCATTCTGAAGCTCCTGTTACATCTGTGTTGAACCCAATCAGTTTATTTCCTGACCTTTTTACAGTGTTCACAGACCCTGTGATTTTTGCGTTGTCATCCAGTTCCGCTAGAAAGCCAAGAATAGCAACCTTGAATGGCATAGTTACGTTAAACCCATCGTATCCTGAGCTTCTGTTGATAGCATCCTGTATATCACTGCAGTTTTCTAATGCATACTTTGCATCAATAGCTAAATGCTCAAAAGCAGAGTTCATCATTGCAGCTGTAGGGCTGTAGCTGACATCCTTACCTATAAGGCAGTACATTTTACCGTTCATCATAGGCCACACAGTAAAGGATGAGAGCTGAAAAGACAGGCAGTTAAGAGAATACTTTGAAAGGCAACAGCTCTTATGCCATTTAGCTCATATTTGGCGAAATCTTTTGCATTAAATGTCTCTTTCAGCATATTATCTTTTACTCTAACGTAGAAAGGAAGACTTATTTCAGCAGCTGGATAATGCTTCTTAGCCTTAGCTTTATGCTCTTGATTGTAATAGCGCATTATGCCTGAGATGTCTGAATTATTTTTGTCATCATGTTGCTTTGCTGACTTGCCTAAAAGTTTAATGCTCTTGCAAAATGCATAAAAGATCTGGGGTAGATTTTCTGTCTCCTTCATTGCAACTTCATTTCCTTGAATAAGCAAAAATGCCTTCACTAACAAGCTTCTTATGATATTCTGTAGCAGGGTGCGATATGGATCTTCTATCTTTGCTCTCAGTTTGAAGGTATCGTTTTTAAGCTCAGTAGTAACAGGCCTTTCAGCTAGCATCATCAATTCTTATCTTTCATCTCCACAACAGACCTGTACAGACTTGATATCTCCTTGATGACGTCTACACTCAGCTGTCCTGGGCTTGCAGGCATAAATGGAAGGCAGGAATATACTATTGGGCTACCAAACATCATGCCAAGTATCCTTGATGCAACTCCTGCCTTCCCGCTGCAAAACGCTATAAGATTACGGTCAGAGAGCTTGTACAATTTCAGTACTGACAGATTATCTTTAAAGCTCTTTGCCCTGTAAACCAGCTTTACTAAATCCCCTGTTCTGCTCATCTGCTCATATTTTGCCTTTATCCTTGTGAATGATGGGGTAAAATTCAGGTCATGATAAGAAACTATAAGGTTATCAGCACTTCGAGCTATTTCCTTTGCCATCTTGGGAAATTTGGCTATGGTTTCCATTTCTATATCTACGTAGGCAGGGTACAGTTTACATGCTTTCTGCAGATGCTTCAGTCTGAGCAAATCATCAATCTGATAAAAGCCGCCTTCTTCTTTGCGTCTAAATGTAAATATGCATCTATCTGTAAAACTCTTTAATTTTTCTAGGTCTTTAATCTCCTTCATGGAATCAAGCCTAAATTCAAGCAGCTCGCTTCCTAACGATACAGCTTCTTCAGCAAGTTTCATCATTCTTTCAGTAGAGCTAGCAATTATTGTTGTGCATATCTTTGTCATGTCACAACTCTTCTATGAATTCATCTATGCTGGTACCAAAATGACGTCCTGTCTTGCTAGAGATATGAACTAACACTCTATCCTTTGGTTTGAGCTCTGTCACAGGAATCGGTTTTCTTTTATCATCGATAAGTCTTACAGTCTCCGCCTTCTGCAGTACAATGCCACCATTTTTTCCAGATACACTAGCATTTATCAGAATGAGAGGTCTTCTTTCTATCTTGGCCCTTCCTACTACCACTTCTCTTGAGGAGCCATCAAGTGAGACTATCTTTACATGAGATCCTGCTCTTAACTCACACAGGTACGATGTTTTATCTTCCCCAGTAAGAGTATAGCTGTGAACTGCACCTGCATTCACCCTGAACGGCCTTGGAGCAATATATGGCGACTGAAGCGTCTCTGAATGTACAAAGTAAAAGAAATCAGACTTGCTTCCTACTAGCATACCCTCAGTATCTTTTAGTATTGAGGTCGTATCAACACAAACCCTTTCCCCTAGCCCTATATCAGAAACGCTATCTATCTCCGCGGAAACAAGCTCCAGTCTTTCGCCCTTTGTCAGATTTCGCATGTCCATTTTGTCGATGAGAGAAGGTGGGACAACTATCCCATCGACACCTCTTTCCAGTACTTCAAAGGCAAGTTTTGCCTCATCCAAATTATCTACAGAAGCTAAAAGTTTAGCATCTGTATTATGCAGCCCAGCTATGAGGTTCTCAAGGGGTATAATCTTCCAGTTATTGCATCTAACTATGATGTATTTTTTCAGTTTCCCTGCTTCTATAGCCCTCTGTACATCTTTAGCTTCTTTTATGTCGATCCATATTGCATCACCTGAATCTTTATCGGTGTCAGAAGAAGAGATGCTGATTGTTCTAAACCCTGTAAGTTCTTTATCTGTCTTATGCGACTGATCTATAAGCATTGCAGTGGCTCCATGATCAAACAATCTCTTAGCTTGTATCTCCACATTCCTTATATCTACTACAATCTCTTTGCTGTCCAACGTCTGCTAGATCACCAGCGCTTTGTTTGGCTCCATACCTTCTATGACTACTCTATGCAAGGCTCTAACTATTCTATCAGGTTCTTCATGCTGAAAGATATTCCTCCCAAAGGTGACACCCATTGCACCTGCCTGTATTGCATCCCAGGCAAGCGATAGAACTGCAACATCATCGTTAATTTTGGGCCCGCCTGCAAGCACAACAGGGACAGGACATGATAGCACAAGCCTTCTGAAGCTCTCTCTATCACCAGTATAAACTGTCTTCACTATATCAGCTCCTGCTTCTGCCCCTATTCTTGCCGCGTGTATTATGGCATCAGGGTCTGCTGGATCAGCAATCTTCTCTCCCCTGACATACATCATGGCTATAAGAGGCAATTGATATGAGTCGCATGCATCTGCCACATGGCCCAACTGCTCCAGCATTTCAGGCTCTTCTTTGCACCCTATGTTTATATGAACAGAAACTGCGTCTACCCCTAGCCTTATCGCTTCTTCCACAGTAGTAATCAGTACTTTTCTGTTTGGGGATGGTCCCAGGTTTGTGCTAGCTGACATATGCATTATAATTCCACACTGTGGTATATCGCTGATAGACTTGATGATACCTTTATGCAAAAGCACAGCAGTGGCTCCTGCCCTAGACACTGACGTAATGGTCTGCTCAATATTATCAATCCCTTTTACTGGACCTACTGTTATTCCATGATCCATTGGTACGCATAGCATTCTTCCATTTTTCAGAAGTCTTGATATTCTGAATCTTTTACCTGAGACCAAATCATTTCACTCCAGATAACCTGTCTCTGCGATCAGCTCAGCAGTAAGAATCGCATTTCCTGCAGCACCTCTTATGGTATTATGCGCAAGGAGGGTAAGTTGTAGGGCATTGCCTTCTTCTTTTCTTACTCTGCCCACCACTACACTCATACCAGGCACCGTTCCAGATAATCTATCCAGCCTTGGCTGTGGTCTATCAGCTTCTTCCCTGACTATTATCGGTCTTTTAGGTGCTGTAGGGAATTTATCTCTTTGAGGAAGACCGCTGAAGCTTCTCAGGGCATTTTTTGCCCCTTCAACACTTATGCTATCTTTGGTCTCTAGATATACAGTTTCAAGGTGTCCATCAAGTGTTGAGACTCTGTTGCAGGATACAGAAATCTTGATATCTTCTTGCAAAATAGAATCATAATTCATTTTACCCAGTATCTTTTTTGTCTCTCTGACAACCTTCTCCTCTTCGCCCTTGATAAAAGGTATAACATTCTCTATAATGGCCATGGAAGGGACACCCTGATATCCAGCCCCCGAAACTGCCTGCATGGTAGTTGCTACCACCTTACTTATCTGAAACACATCGTGGAGAGGTTTAAGCACCATCGCAAGACCTGTGGTAGTGCAGTTCGGAGTTGTTACGAGCCCTCCCTTCCATCTTCTTTTCTCTCTCTGTATCTTAAGCAGAGCTAGGTGTTCAGAATTAACCTCAGGTATCATGAGAGGTACATCATCATGCATTCTATGAGCACTTGCCTCGCTTACCACAAAAAAACCACTGGAAGCAAACTTTGGCTCTATCTCTTTGGCTACCTCTGAAGGTACAGCAGAAAAGATCAACTCGCATTCTTTTGCTGACTCCGGCTTTGCTTCTGCTATCCTTTCGTCTGCAACCTCTTCAGGTATATCTCCTTCGATAATCCAAGACGTAGAATCAGAATACCTTTTTCCGGCTGATTTGCCACCCATCAGCTTGCGTATTCTAAAATACGGATGTCTGCTTAGCATGGATATGTATCTCTGTCCAACAGCACCCGTTGCCCCTATGATACCAACGCCAACTTCCTTCATTTCACTTGCTCCTCTATTGCTTCTTTTGCAGCTGAAACCACTTCTTGCACCTTGTCCGATGAAACGAAGATGCGTATTGATGAGGATATTGTAACCATACCGTATATATTAATCTCTTTGCTGGCTAGAGGCCTGGTTATCTTTTCTATTATCCCAGGTCTGCTCTCAAGAGCATCCCCCTTGACTACAACCATAGCAAGCCCATCAAAACTGCTTATCGCTTTAGCAAGTCTTTCACCTATCAGCCTGTCATGAATCCTGTTCAACCCTGCCCTGCCATCAGTTACATAGATAAGAGCAGATTTCTTCTCAAGCAGGATGGCAAGGATGCCAGAACCAGATTCCGTTACTGCTTCAGCCACCCGAGTCAAAACTTCCATATCTTCTGTATTAACACCTACGAGAGTAAGCATACTAATGGGCTGATCATAACGCTCTACAGAGAGCTGAGGCTCTTTTCCACGTATCAGAGTGCCAGAGCTGGGAGAATCAAGAGCTGTTATCCTTATGTTCATACCTTCCTTCTGGTATCTCAGCGCCTTCTGATGCAGGAATTTGGCTCCCCCCTTTGCAAGTAATCCTGCTTCATCACCATCAAGAACTTCAATAAATTTTGAATTTTCAACCAAATCCGGGTCACTCGAAAAGACACCGCTTACATCTTTAACCAACAGTACCTCTGAAGCACCTATGCAATTTCCAACTAATACAGCTGTTGTATCGCTCCCCCCTCTGCCAAGTGTGGTTATCTTACCGTCTTGCGTTTTACCCAGAAAGCCACAGATTACAGGTATTTTGCCATCTTCTATCAAAGGAAGTATGAGGCTTCTTACCCTTTCTCTGGTTTTCTCAATCAATGGGTTTGCATCAAGGTGTTTTGAATCAGTGATTATAGGCCATAGTTCTGACTGTGGCTCTATCACAACAGCTTGAAAAGAGTTTCTTTCTAACGCAGCACCTAGAAGTCTTGCGCTGGTTACTTCTCCAACAGATAATATCTCATCAAGTTTTTCATGCGAAATGTCAGGATTTATCTTCAATGCTGAAGACAGAAGGCTGTCTGTGACCCCCTTCATTGCAGAAACTACAAGAACAACTCCCTTACCCTCCTTCCTCAGTTTATCCGTTAGATCAACAACCTTTTTTACATCATCTTCTCCGTTAAGAACCGATCCTCCCACTTTGACAACTACAATCTCCGATAATCTATTCAATGAAATCACCTCTGCTCAGGAGAAAAAACTGGTCAGAGCAGTAAATACAGTTGGCAGGAGAGGTAAACTGCATCACCTGTCCAAACGTATTCCCCTCCAATCACTCCCCTATCCAACTCCTTTGCCCTCTGCGTCTGTTAGATCTACTATTTATTCTTTTACTTTCATGCAGTAAGGCTCAAAAATGTACCGTCACCAAGTAATTCCTGGTATCTTTACTCCTTTCTCCTTTGCATTTCTTATTGCTTCATCATAACCAGCATCTGCATGTCTTGCAATACCAAGGCCTGGATCATTAGTCAATGCAGTTACAACTCTCCTTTCACCTTCCTCTGTACCATCTGCTACCACTACTAGCCCAGCGTGAATCGAATAGCCTATCCCCACACCTCCTCCATGATGCACAGCTACCCAGGATGCTCCTGATACAGCATTGAGCAATGCATTTAGAATCGGCCAATCTGCTATTGCATCGCTACCATCCTTCATCCCTTCAGTCTCTCTGTATGGTGATGCAACAGAGCCTGAATCAAGGTGGTCCCTGCCTATTACTACAGGAGCTGATATCTCTCCCTTAGCTACCATGTCGTTTATTATTCTTCCAAACTTCGCCCTTTCACCATACCCCAGCCAGCAGACCCTTGCAGGCAGGCCTTGAAATCTCACCTTTTCATGAGCTTTCTCTATCCATCTGACCAGCGATATGTTTGAGGCAAATTCTCTCTTTATCACCTCATCCGTCTTGTAAATATCCTCAGCATCTCCTGAAAGTGCAACCCATCTGAATGGTCCCCTCCCTTCACAGAAAAGAGGCCTGATGTACTCTGCCACGAAGCCAGGGATGTCAAAGGCATTTGAAACACCAGCATCCATCGCAACCTTTCTTATGTTATTACCATACTCGAAAACAACGGAGCCTTTGCTCTTGAATCTGAGCATCGACCTCACATGATCAGCTATTGACCTCTTCGCCAGGCCGATGTATTTTTCTCTATCATTCTTTCTTAATTCCGCGGCCTCCTCTAGACTCAGTCCTCTCGGTATGTATCCGTTTAATGGGTCATGAGCAGAGGTCTGGTCTGTAACAATGTCTGGAAAGAAGTCCTTCTTCTCAAGCTCCGGGAGCACTTCGGCGCTATTGCCCAAAAGAGCTATAGAAAGTGCTCTGCCTTCGGAAGCAGCATCCTTTGCTAGATTGATTGCTTCATCTATATCATCAGTAAACAGGTCGCAGTATTCTTTGTCTATCCTTCTCGTTATCGCTTTCTTATCAACTTCTACTACTATGGCTACACCCTCATTCATCGTTACAGCTAGTGGCTGTGCACCACCCATCTCTCCGAGTCCAGATGATAAGAATATTCTTCCCTTCAAGGTACCTCCGAAGTGTCTGTTCGCTATTGCAGCAAGTGTTTCATATGTCCCCTGCAATATACCCTGCGTCCCGATATATATCCAGCTGCCTGCTGTCATCTGTCCGAACATAGTAAGCCCCCTTTCCTCCAGACTCCGAAAGTAGTCCCAGTCGGCCCACTTGGGAACAATCATTGCATTAGAGATAAGAACTCTGGGAGATGAAATGCTGGTATGAAATATTCCTACAGGCTTTCCAGATTGCACTATGAGTGTCTCATCATTTTCCAGCTCCTTCAGAGCCTTTACTATCGCATCAAAAGCTTCCCAGCTTCTTGCTGCCCTGCCTGTCCCACCATAGACTATCAAGTTATCAGGGTCCTTTGCTACTTCAGGGTCTAAATTGTTCATGAGCATCCTCATAGCTGCCTCCTGCTGCCAGCCCTTGCATGTGATCTCCTTACCCCGAGGCGCTCTGACAATTCTCTTCAGCATACCTTTGCTAAGCACTTCCAAATATATAAGTTAGAAAATACTAGAATAGTCGTATGAATACCAACTCCTATGCTCTGACCAATATAGGAGAGTTAGTAACCATGGCTGCAGCAGATAAAGCTAAGACGTGGGACGAAAGCTCTCTTGCTTTGCTGCATGATGCTGCAGTCATAGTGGAATCAGGAAGAGTTAGCTGGGTGGGTAGTATGCGGCAATACAGGTCTCTCTCTGTAAAAGCAAAAGAGATAGATGTTAAAGGCAGGCTTGTTACACCAGGCTTTGTTGATTGTCATAATCATGCACTCTTTTCAGGCAGCAGAGAAGATGAGCTTGATAGAAAACTGAAAGGTGAAAGCTACATCAGCATACTTCAATCTGGAGGAGGCATAAGAAGAACCATAAAGGAAACAAGGGAAAGTTCAGAGTCTCAGCTCTACAAGCAAACTGTGACAAGAATAGAGCATCTGATAAGAAATGGTGTTACAACTATGGAGCTTAAAACAGGATATGGCCAAGATATAGCGTCAGAGATAAAGCTTTTGAAAGTAGCTTATGAAATAGCTAAAAAGAGCAGTATAGAGATTATACCCACTTTCCTTGGCCTGCATGCTACCCCGCCCGAATACGAAAGCTCGTCAGACTATCTCAGTTTTGTTGTAAAGAATATGCTTCCAGCCATAATGCAATCAGAATATAAACCAGTCTTTGCAGATTGCTTTTGCGAGTCAGGAATCTTCAATTATGATCAATGTAAGAGCTACTTAGCAGCCTGCCGTGGCTATGGACTAAGGCTGAAGGTGCACGCTGATGAATTCAGTGATTCAAACGGGGCTTTGCTCGCTGCAGAGATGAAATGCGTATCTGCAGACCATCTGGAGTACAGCAGCTACGAGGGTTTAAAAGAGATGGCAAGAAATGATGTTGTCGCTGTCCTTCTGCCTGCGACTGCTTTTTACAGCAACATAAAACCACCAGATCTAAGTAAGATTCAGGCAGCAGGATGCATGGTAGCACTCGGCACAGACATCAGTCCTAATTCCTGGGTTGAATCTCCTCAATTTGTTATCGCTCTTGCATGTAATATGATGCGAATGACCCCAGCCATGGCGCTAGCCTCTTTCACAGTTGGTTCTGCAAAAGCGCTAGGAAGAAATGATATAGGCAGAATCATGCCTGACTGTAAAGCTGATATGATAGTATGGGACTTCACAAACTACAGGGAAATAGCATACAAAATAGGAGGTAGCTACGTAAGTTCTGTGTTCAAATCTGGAGAAAAAATTTATGAGGACAGAAATTCAGTTAGCTTTTCAAATTTGGTCAAGTAAGAAAATATCAGGTCAGAGCACCCCTCAGGACATCTTCGGAAAGCCTCTCTACATCTTCGCTTATGGATCTATCCTCATGTACCACTGGACTTATTCTTCTTATTATTTCAAGCAACCTTTTTCCTTGCTGTGAGACACCACCTTCGCCCTTTCTGTATAAAGCATTGCTAGCTACTATCATCTCTATAGAGATTATCTTTGAAACGTTTTCCGCAACATTGAGGCATCTTAGACCTGCATTTACTCCAAAGCTTGCATGATCTTCGATTCCTTCGGAAACATTTGCAGGGAATGATGAGGAGGGATACACTAAGCTGGAGTTAATGTTCTGTAGTGCAGTTGCTGTATACTCTGCAAGCATCAGACCTGATTCAAGGCCAGGATTTTCAGCATAGAACTTATGCATCTCCTCACTTCTGTGCATAAGAAGGTGTGTTCTTGCAAGGGAAATTGTCCCCAAGTATGATGTTGCAAGGGATAATAGGTCTAACACCATAGCTACAGGCTGTGCATGGAAGTTCCCTCCATGCAGTATCCCCTTTCCTTCTATCATCACAGGATTATCAGTGACAGAGTTCAGCTCTCCTGTAACAATTTCTGAAGCAAATTCCAGTGCTTCATACACAGCGCCATGAACCTGTGGAACGCACCTTACAGAGTATGGGTCTTGTGGCATTGCATCTTTTCTTATCATGCTGCTTGATTCTATTTGCTTTAGTATCTCTGCTGCAACAGAAGTTTGACCCTTGAGCTTCCTCAGGCGCATAAGGCTATCATCAAAGGACTGCACCGAGGCGCCTACAGCTTGAGCTGTCAATGAAGTTACAGAATTCGCAGCATCGAGAAGTCTCCTGACTGAGACAATATTCTTTACACCCAGTGCAACTGCAAAACATGTGCCGTTTATCAGAGCTAACCCTTCTTTTGCTTCAAGGCTTAATGGTTTCAGCCCAACTTTGGATAAGGCTATTCCAGATTGTATCAACTTTCCATCATAGTAAGCTTTTCCTTCTCCAAGCAGAGCAAGAGCCATATGAGCTGACGGAGTCAGGTCGCCTGAGGAACTCAATGACCCCAGCATAGGCACGTAAGGGATTACATCGCTGTTAAGCATATTAGCAATAAGAACTGCAACATCAGGCCTGACGCAGCTATTGCCATTGAGCAGACTGTTTAGCTTGGCCAACATCGCTATTCTGACTATATCCTTCGAAAATGGCTCTCCAACGCCTGCTGCATGGCTTCTAAGCAGGTTAACTTGAAGTTGTCTTATCTTATTTTTTGGGATAGATTTTTTCCCCAACAGTCCAAATCCCGTGTTCACACCGTATATCGCTTCTTTCTGCTCAAGCATATTTTCCAGCTTATGTCGAAAATCTTGCATCCTATTCAATGCATGTTGAGAAATTTCAACTTCTGCCTTTCTTTCAGAGACCTTTGCTGCGTCATCGATTGTAAGAGAATTACCGTTAAGAACAACTCTCATACAAATGACCTGCTCTGATGTTACATCTCTTACTGCTTGCTATAAATAGTTAAACATTTATCCTGCCCCAGCATACTTTAAAGTGAAGTGAGAAGACCAGTCTCTTACCCTGAGCCAAGTTATAATGATATAAAAGATAAGAGATTCATCTCTCTTATAACAGCAGCAGAAAAAACACTGCAAGGATCCATAAACCTTGTTGGCATACCCTATGATGGAGCTATTCTTGGCAGGAAAGGTTCTGCCCAGGCTCCTGCTGCGATTAGAAATGCACTGAGGTTTAACTCTAATTATGATGCTCAGCTTGGATTGGATTTGACAGATCTGCACATAGCTGATCTAGGAGATATAGTACTTCCGGATGAAGTTTTCAGCGCACATGAGCAGATAAGAAAAGAAATAATACAATTAATAAAGAAAGACTCTCTTCTTTTAGTCCTGGGTGGAGATAACAGTCTTTCGCTTCCTCTTATACAGTCATATTCTGAGATTTTTGGAAACATAGGGCTTATTGTGCTTGACAGTCATTTTGATCTGAGGGATGAGATAAACGGTAAACCGACGAGCGGCTCTTCATATAACCTGGCAATGAAGAACCTTGGTTATAGACTCTCTCCTTCTAGGGTTGTGTACATTGGATTGCATGGCTTTCTGAATTCTGTAGAATATGCCAGAGAGGCCAGAAAGAAGGGTATTACAATTTTCACAGAGCAGGATGTGAAAGGTTATGGAGCTACAACATTAGCCAAGAGAGCCTATGATATAGCATCGCATGACTCTAATGCTGTATACCTTAGCATAGACATGGATTCGGTCGACCTGTCTTACGTCTCAGGTGTAAGCGCACCAAGCCCTGCTGGGCTTACTGCCTTGGAGCTTTATGATATCTCCTTTTATCTTGCTTCAAGGAAGAAGATCTTTTGTGTGGATATAGTGGAGACATCTCCCCCGCTAGATCCAACATCAAAATCCGAGATAGTAGCTGCAAACCTTATTTGTTATCTATCAGCTGGCTTTAAGGCACGATTGAAGTTACTCTGAGCTCATTTGCTAAGAAGCTCCTCTGCATTGTTGTGTAGAATATCTTCTGCTACTGCACTCCCGAACTCTTTCTTGAAGTAACTCTCGATATGCTTGGGTTTATAGTCAGCTAGCAAGGGATAATTGGACCCGAACAATACTCTTTTTCCATGTGTTCGTTTAATAAAGTGCACTAAGGCTGCATGTTGCTTGTCCTTTTCTAAAGGTTGAATATCTATGTACACATTATCATTACGCATGGCAACTGCAACTGCAGTTTCTGTCCATGGCCACCCTGCATGGCCAATTATTATCTTTAGCTCCGGAAAATCTTTTGCTATCTCGTCTAGATGCACAGGGTCGTCGTATTTTATGCTGCAATGAAGAATGTCAAGAGCTGCGGGATGGAAGATTACCGGGATAGAATTTTCTATGCAAAGATCATACAGCAGATACATAATCTTGTTAGAAGGATAAACAGAAGTTGCAGAGGTAAATATGCATACTCCTTTTAGACCCAATTCAGCTATATCTTTTTTTAGGTTTACAAGAGCATCAAGGCCATCGTTAGGGTTTATACTACCAAAAGGTATCACAAAGCTGTGCCTGTCAGCTATTTTTGCTACATCTCTGCTGGTAAAGAAAAAATTTTTCAAACCAGGGTTCAATCTATGATCGGCGTACTGAGCCAAGAAAACTGCCTTCTGAACTCCAGAGCTGCTGATTCTATGTGCAAGTTCTTCAGTATCAGGAGGCAGGTCTTTTACAGTGAGGCCGTTAAGTCTTAAAATACTAGCAAAATAATTATTTCTCGAGGCAAATTCTCTTGTCCACGGATGGACATGGAAGTCTATTATCAAAGGTGAAAGATACATACATATGTGATTTATTTTATCCTTTTGTCAGATACATGTTTGTTTTCTGAAGTATCTTCCAGATACCTATGCTCTATAAGCCTGGTCTCTAAAGCTCTCAGGCGAACGATGCAAACTATCGCATTGATGAACGCAGCTTATTGCAAGCTCTGATAGAAGGATCAGATTTCAACAACGCATGTGTAAGAACAGAGCTGCTCCAGAGAACACAAATTATACTGAAGAGAAAACTAACTAAGAATGCAAATTTTCTACTCTTTCATTCTTCTGAACTAGGTAAAGCCCAGAGAAGATCAGAGCAGACCCAACAAGCTGAATAACAGAGATAGTTTCACCTAAAAAGAGCAAAGCGAAGATTAAGCCGAATACGGAAGCTGCAGAAAAGACAAGGACAGCTCTTATTGCTCCTATTCTTCTGAGAGAATGCATAAGAAAAAGTGTGGAAAACCCAACAGAGACTATCCCTAGCAGAATTATGTATGGTATTGATTCGCCAGAGAGGTGAACCGGATGTATAAACTCCCTCACAAACAATAAAACTGCTCCACCCACAAGATTCTTGTATCTACTTAACACAGTAGGGTCCATCCTTATGCTTGCAATCTTACTTACATTGTTGTCCAGTCCCCATACAGCTGTGCCTGCTATAACCATAACATTTCCTTCAAAATGTGCAAGGAAAGTCCTTCCTGCAAGCTCAAGGTTTGTTGATACTATAAGTATGCCTGCCACTACAAGCAGACCAGCTAGATACTGTTTCTTGCTCATCCTCTCTCTGAAGGCTATTACAGCTATCAGTGCAGTAAACAGGACTTCTGCATTTCCTAGCAGAGCTGCATCTGAGGCTGTAGTTATGGCAAGTCCTTTAATAAAAAGGGCTGGGGCTATAGCACCTCCAAGAAGAGAAGTCAGTATTAGCAAGGGCATATTCTTTCTTTCAATGAAAGAGCTGGGGCGGTAAGTAAAGAGGATCAGTCCTCCTATAATATAGGCCAATGAAGTAACTAGCAAGGGATCTGCGCTATTTGTGGAGAATTTTCCAAACGTTGTGATTGTTCCATATGTCACAGCTGCTCCTAGGCCAAGAAGATAACCTGTCGCAGTCGCATTATTAAGATCACCCATTGTGCCAGAATGTATTAAATACAACAATAAATAAACAGAATGTAGATAACCACATTTCAAGATTTTTAGACAAATACTTAAACCCCCTCAAAAGCTGATTTCTCTATGCCTCTCCTAGAAGAAGATGACAGAAGGTACGTTCAGGATCTATTGAGCAAGAGTATGAAGGACCCTGTAAAGCTTATTGTCTTTACACAGGAATTCGAATGTGAATACTGCAAAGAAACAAGGGAGATTGCAGAGGAGCTTGCATCATTATCTGATAAGATAAAGGTTGAAACTTATGACCTTCTTAAGCATGCAGATAAAGCATATCAAACAGGTGTAGATAAAATACCTGCGTTAATAGTAACATCAGATGCAACCTATAATGTCAGATACTTCGGAATTCCCTCTGGCTATGAGTTTACAAGTCTTCTTGATGACATCATAGATACTTCGAAGAAGAGTACTCGAATCAGCCAAGCTACAAGAGAAAAGATAAAGAGCATCAATCAGCCTGTGCATATCCAAGTCTTCGTGACACCTACATGTCCATACTGCCCCAGGGCTGTGAGGTTAGCTCATCAGTTTGCTATGGAGAACCCTGCTGTCAAGGCTGATATGATAGAGTCAATCGAGTTTCCCCACCTAGCTAATAAATATGAGGTGATGGCCGTTCCTAAGATAGTAATTAATGATAGTGTCTCATTCGAGGGAGCTCTACCTGAGCCACATTTTCTAAGCTATGTGCTGCTGGCATTAGAAGGTAAGCAGGCAAGCTGAACCTGAGCATAGTTTAAATCCCATTGCAAAGCTTGTAGATGGTATGAACAGGCTGCAGCTAGTAGCTGTTATTCTATTCATACTGCTGGCAGGTGTAGCGCTTCCCGTTTACTTTGCAGGATACCATAGCTTTTTCAGCAGAGCAGAGAGTAGCAATTTATCCATCAAGACAACAAAACTTGGAACTGGAAAGGCTGGAAGTCTGTTTGAGAACGTTACAACAAGGATGGTTTACAAGAAAGGAAAGACTTACCTGCAGGCAGAAGGTGAACTTGTTTCACTTGCAGATCAGGCTCCTATAGCAAATGCAACTGTATACATGACATGTTCCACCAACCTTTCATCGTGTGGTTCTTCATACTCAACTACAGGAGCAAACGGTGCATTCAACATTCTGCTGCAGACATCTCTTGGCTGCGGGCAGCAGGTCTATGTTGAGCTGAGCTGGCCCGGTACAGGTTACTATGCTCCATACGGCAATAATTATTTGGTGAGTAATGCCTGCCCTGCTCAACCTCTAGCATAATAACAGTAGCAAGGTTTAATTATGGTTTGATACTGGCACCAGTCGAAATAAATTGGTATCGGAAAAGGTTATGCATTTTCAGAATAAGAACAAGGATCTTAATCTTCTTGCGCAGCAAATTGTTCAGCAGCTGCAGGTTGAAGGTTACAAGGTGCAGTCTACCAATGCTCCTCTTGGTATAATCATTCAGGCTCAAAAGGCAGGCGTGCTCAGGGATATAATTACTGCAGACCGGGCATTCACCATAGTAATCGCCGGTCAGCCGAACGATTTTACTGTGCATATAGGTATAGGGAAGTGGGTGCAGAACATAGCTGTTGCTGTTGCCGAGGCTTTGCTTCTTTCAACCCTATTTCTTGCAGTAGATGTTCCAGAAATGCTCTGGACAACACACGTTGAAAAGCAACTTGCAAAGGAGATTGCTCAGATAGTAGGCTAACTCTGGGGCGAAGAGTACTCAACCTCAATTCTTGTGCTTGTAAGATACACGGGATCTCCCTGCTCCTCGTACAGGTCAGTCCTAGCTACCTTTATGAGAGATACCTTTGCTCTTATCTGAGACCCATCAGGCAGGTCATACACATTCCATGATTCACCTTCAGCTTTAAACGGTATGTTATCCAATACTACTGACTTAGCTATAGAAGAATGTGAATAATCTCTCTTAGGGTCGTGAACCCCCTTTAGCTGTGTTGGAGCTCTTGCCACAGCTAACACCTGATTTCCGAAGGTAAACTTTGGATTGCCTGAGCTGTCAGCTCCTACTGCTATTATTCTCAACACTATAAGCCTTATTTTCAGTTTAGTACCATCTTCCAGCAGATACGTATTCCATGGTTCCTGGACCGGTACAAACTCTACATCTCCATTTAACTCCATTCCCATCAGAGCATTATAATCAGCAGTTTTTTCTTTTTCTAATCAATTGAGGAGTTAAAGTTTGAAAATATGAAAAATATGCGCCTGAAGCCATCCTTAGCTCTTGGCAAAATAAATTGTTAAAGACAAATATAGCTCTACAAATGAGCCCTTTTAGATTTGCAGGAAGCTCTTCTTACCTTCCAGATGGGAAGCATAGTGATAAAAGGGGATGTGAGAGTACCTTATTCTGAGTGGGACGAAAGAATCAATGCATACAGGGCAAAGGCTATCTATTACAGTGAAATTTTAAGGTATCTCAGGGAGAGCAACCTGCCGTTTATAGATAGAGTTCAATCACTGCCTCCGATGCCTCACATTACAGCTAAAATGAATCTCAGAGGCTACCAGCATGAAGCGATCAGAAACTGGATAAATGCAGGTAAAAGGGGGATGCTTGTTTTACCTACAGGCTCTGGCAAGACTGTTATAGCATTGAAGCTGATAGAAATAGTTAATGAACCTACTATAGTGATAGTTCCAACGCTAGACCTTCTGGAACAATGGAGGCATAGAATACAGGAGACATTTGGTGAAGATGTTGGAATCTATGGCGGAGGGGAAAGTTCTGTAAAAGGTATAACAGTTGCGACGTATGATTCAGCTTATCTCAGGTTTAATGAGCTGGGCAACAGATTTAATTTCATTGTATTTGATGAAGTCCATCATCTTGCAGCAGAGAGCTTCAGAATTATAGCCGAAACCTTCACAGCTCGATACAGGATAGGGCTGACAGCTACGTTAGAAAGAGAGGATATGTTGCACCTGGAGCTCCTCAGGCTCGTTGGTGGTGTGGTTTACAGTGTGAAGCCGAAAGAGCTTGCAGGAAGATACCTTTCTGATTACGAACTTCAGAGAATAACAGTCGAGCTAACAGAAGAAGAAAGAAATGAGTATGAAAGGAATTACTCAATATTTAAAGACTATATAATAAAGAGCGGTCTGAGATTCAGGAATCCATCCGATTATAGCAGATTCATAATGATGAGTGCAAGAGATGAAGCAGGAAGAAGGGCGCTCAAGGCAAGGAATAAGGCTGTTTCAATTGCCTACAACTCGGAAGCAAAACTTGATGCTCTTGAAGAGATACTCCTTTCCAACCCTAACGAAAAGATACTGATATTTACGCAGCACAACGAGCTTGTTTACAGAATATCAAAAAGATTTCTTATTCCTTTTATAACTCACACAACTGCGAAGGAAGAAAGGTATAACGTACTGAAAAGCTTTCGGGAGGGAAGATATAGGGCTATTGTGACTTCTAAGGTCCTTGATGAAGGTATAGATGTGCCGGATGCATCTCTGGGCATAATTGTTAGCGGTACAGGTAGCTCGAGAGAGTTCATACAGAGGCTTGGCAGACTTCTCAGAAAGAGTCAGGGCAAGCAGAAAGCAAAACTGATAGAAATAGTTTCAAGAGAAACATCAGAAACAGGTACAAGCTGGAGGAGGAAGAGAAAGGTAGCAGAGGCGTAGTAGCAATTGCTTCCATCAGAGCTTCTCAGAGTAAGATTTCGTAGAGGAGAAATAAGACCAGCTTATCTCGATCATGGGGATGAATATATCAAGCTTGCAGGCAATATCATAGCCATATTTTCAGAATCCATAGGAAAGAAGAAGTTGCACCTGAACAAAAGACTGCAGGAGTTAGAAGAGGAATTATTCGACTACAAGCTTGTAAGAGGATTATCTATTCTCCTTGAAAGAAGGTCTGTCTTTAAGATTAATGCAAATCTGCAGCCCGAGATTGCAAGGGCTGCTGTATTCCAGGAAGCGAGTAAACTTGGATTTAATAGAAGAGAAGAGGCTATAGCTATAGCTGCAAAGGCACTTAATGCAGAACCAGAAGAGGTTGAGCGCTCTTTATTCGCAGATATAGATGATGAGCTTGTTCTGGATTCTTTCCAGCCCATTAAGCCTGAAGAGCTGATCAGCAATTACAACCTATCGCTGACTCAGACTCTTTTGTTTAAGTGCATACGTATGGAATTCTCCATATCACAGAATTGGAAGAAAGTATTTGCATCTATAAAAAGAAACGGTCTGATGTACTCTATACAAAAGGTAGATAGCTCATTTGTCATCTCTGTCGACGGGCCTTTATCAATATTCAGGATGACGGAAAAGTATGGCACTTCGATTGCAAAGTTATTGCCAGATATACTGAGTTCAGGTTACTGGCATATAAACTCTGACATTCTTTGGAGGAACAAAAACAGGATCCTAAAATTCAGCATCAGCTCAGGTGATTCTATTTCATTTCCGGAGCTAGAATACAGCGAAGGCTACGATAGCACTGTAGAAGAAAGGTTCGCAGATGAGTTTTCAAGTTTTAACACTGGATGGGTGATGAGGAGAGAACCTGAACCCCTTATCGTAGCCCCTAACGTATTCATACCAGATTTCAGTTTTGAAAAGGGAGGAAGAAAGATATACTTTGAAATAGTCGGATTCTGGACAAAGGAATACATAGATAATAAAATCAGGAAACTGAAAGCACTTGCTGATTCAAGCATTATTCTCGCAGTAGATGAGAATCTGGCATGTTCAAAGCTTGAAGAGCTTCCGTACGACATAATTTACTATAAGGGGAAGGTCCCCGTAAAAGAACTGATTAGCAGGCTGAAGAAAATTCAAGACGAGATGGAGGATAAAGAAGTAAGACTTCTTGAACAGGCAAAGCTAGATGTAGAGGGCGAAATTATCAGCTTTAACGATATTGCGAATAAGCTCTCCGTATCGTTAGAGTCTCTGAGAAGGTATATGCAGAAAGCACAGCTCCAAGGTTATGTGAAGGTTGGCGATTCTCTATTATCGCAGTCAAAGCTGAAGAAGATTGCTGACGAACTGAAAGGAGTGCAAAAACTTTCAGATGCTCTTAGCATAATTGAGTCTAACGGGGTGATGTATCCATATGACCTGTTGCAACTGCTGGGTTACAGGGTAAGATGGGTGGGGTTGAGTGCAGAGGAAAGCATGATTGAACAAGAAGCTTAACTCAGCGAGCGGGAAGTCCCCTTGACTTGGCAAGGGGATATAAGCGAATAAAATTTTTATAGACATGTTGAATGTAGTATAATACGCTACAAATAGCAAAGAACATTAGAATACGAGAAAAAGGCAGGGAAACAAGAGCAAGGCGTAAAGGTCAGATCGCAAAAGTATATGAAATAAAACTTGATAAGAGCAAAATATCAAAACAAAGATTAGGCATACTTCAAAGGATCTTTCTTGAGGCAAAGTGGTTTACAAACCATATAATATCAAAAGGCATATCGAATTCTGTTTCTTATACAGATTATAAAGTTAGAAAGGTAAATGTAAAGG